>NZ_JASJUI010000012.1:0-126715 GCF_047467925.1 Citrobacter sp. ANG330
GAAAAATGGCTGCCGACGCAGCCATTCTTTTCGTTTACTGCCAGCCGTAGCGGCGGCTATAGAATCCTTTTACCAGTTGCGTTAACGTCATATATCCCGCCAGAATCGCCACTAACCAGGGGAAATAACTCAGCGGTAATGCCTGCAATTGCAGATAACCTGCCAGCGGTGAGAACGGCAGCGCAATTCCCACGACCATCACCACCAGCGTCATCAGCATCAGCGGCCAGGCGGCGCGACTCTGAATGAACGGCACGCGGCGCGTACGAATCATATGCACAATCAGCGTTTGTGACAGCAGCCCCACCACAAACCAGCCGGACTGAAACAGCGTTTGCGCTTCCGGCACATTGGCGTGGAAGACCCACCACATCAGGCAGAACGTCAGAATGTCGAAGATGGAGCTGATCGGGCCGAAGAAGAGCATGAAACGGCCTAAATCTGTGGGGTTCCAGCGCTGCGGTTTCTGGATTTGCTCATCATCAACATTATCAAACGGGATCGCCACCTGGGATACATCGTACAACAGGTTCTGGATCAGCAAGTGCAGCGGCAACATCGGCAGGAATGGCAAAAAGGCGCTCGCCACCAGCACGCTAAAGACGTTGCCAAAGTTAGAACTGGCGGTCATTTTGATGTACTTCAGCATATTGGAGAACGTACGGCGCCCTTCAATTACGCCTTCTTCCAGTACCATCAGGCTCTTTTCCAGCAGGATGATATCTGCCGCTTCACGGGCGATATCCACCGCGCCATCAACGGAAATACCAATATCTGCCGTCCGCAGCGCCGGTGCGTCATTAATACCGTCTCCCATAAAGCCCACCACGTGGCCTTCACGTTTGAGCAGCCGGACGATCCGCTCTTTATGCATCGGCGTCAGGCGTGCGAACAGCGTGGTACGCTGAGCCAGCGCGGCCAGCGCGTCGTCGCTCATACCTTCTATCTCATTTCCGACAACCACCTCGCCGGCGTCCAGGCCCACCTCATGGCACACCTTCGCGGCCACCAGTTCGCTGTCGCCGGTCAGGATCTTCACGGTGATGCCACTGGCTTTCAGCGCCTTCAGGGCCGGCGCGGTGGTCTCCTTCGGTGGATCGAGGAAGGCGATGTAGCCTTCGAGGATCAGATCGGATTCATCTATACGCTGGTAATCACCTTCCCGCGCCGGCAGGTATTTGGTCGCCACGGCGACGACGCGCAGCCCCTGACGATTCAGCGTATCGGTCACGCGCTTCACCCGACGCAGCATGTTGTCATCCAGCGGTACAATTTCGCCGTTATGGCGCACCTGCGTACAGACGCCGAGGATCTCCTGCAGCGCACCTTTACATACCAGCTGATGTACATCCGTCTCTTCTGCCACCACTACCGACATCCGACGGCGCTCAAAATCAAACGGGATCTCATCAATTTTCTGCCAGCGGGTAGACAATTCGCGCGCGGAAGATTCATCAACACCTTCCAGCACGGCGGTATCCAACAGGTTTTTCAGTCCGGTCTGGTAATGGCTGTTCAGCCACGCGGCGTGCAGCACACGCTCGCTGGGCTTACCGGAGATATCCGTATGATTTTCCAGCACGATTTTGTCCTGAGTCAGCGTGCCGGTTTTATCGGTGCACAGCACATCCATCGCGCCGAAGTTCTGAATCGCATCCAGATGTTTGACGATCACTTTTTGCTTCGACAGTTTCACCGCCCCGCGCGCCAGCGTCGAGGTGACAATCATCGGCAGCATTTCCGGCGTCAGGCCCACGGCGACGGAGAGCGCAAACAGCGCCGCTTCCCACCAGTCACCTTTGGTATAACCGTTGATGAGCAATACCACTGGCGCCATCACCAGCATAAAGCGAATCAACAGCATACTGACGCGACTGATCCCCTTCTGAAAGGCGTTCTGCTCACTTTCCTGTTCGCTGACGCGCCCTGCCAGTTGACCAAACCAGGTATTAGCGCCGGTGGCGATGACCATCGCCTGCGCCGTACCGCTCACCACGTTAGTGCCCATAAAGCACAAGGTGTCGCATTCAAGTGGGTTGCTTTGGCTGACTTCGCGTGTACGCGCCACTTTCTCCACCGGCAGCGATTCGCCGGTCAACGACGCCTGTGCGACAAAGAGATCCCGCGCCTGAATCACCCGCAAATCGGCGGGGATCATGTCTCCCGCCGACAGCTTGATAATGTCACCGGGCACCAGTTGATCAAGAGGCAGCTCAACCCAGCCGTTTTCCCCTTTCTCATTGATCACCCGCAACACCGTCGCGGTATTGCTGACCATCGCTTTCAGCGCATCTGCCGCTTTGGTGGAACGCGCTTCCTGCACAAAGTTAAGCAGCGTGGAAATCACCACCATCAGGGCGATCACCCCGGCGGCGAACAGATCTTCCGTGGCATACGAAATAGCCCCAAGAAGAGTCAGCAAGATATTGAACGGGTTGCGATAACAGACCCACAGATGCTTCCACCACGGTGACGGTTTCTGGGTCGGCAGAAGGTTTTCACCGTGTTGTTGGCGGGCGGCATTCACCTCTGCCGCATTGAGTCCTTCCGGATGCGCATTAAACGTTTTCCATAGCGTCTTTTCATCCATCACGGCCACTTTCAGGCAGTGTTCGCTCAGTGACGCAGGAATGGGGGCACTGGCGATCGACCGGGCATTCGGTAACGGATCGCGATGCACCAGGCGATGGGGCAGATGGCGGCCAAGCCGGGAAAAAAGCTGGCGAGTGAGATTTTTAAACATAAGCAGTCCCTCCGCGCCAATAATACGGGCGCAGAAATATCCTTCAGGCGTGGCAAAGCCTTACCTGACAGGTAACATGATTTTCCAAACAGGGACGTTAAGGCGTCACTGTCTTACAGCACCGGTAAGACAGCGAAAGGCAGACTTACCGGAAAGCGAGAGTTCTCCGTTTTGGGAGAGGGGTGGGATCGGGATCCATAAAGCCTCCGGTAAGTGAATGATTTAAGCCGCAGATTATCAGTTGTAGATCATAATATTTGTGGCACTTATGACGATATAATAACCGCCAGTGATTAAACCAATAATAAACCAGACTTTGCCCATTGAGGTTTCAACACGTAAAGTTACTCTCTTACTTACTTTGCTACATACCACGGGAAAACAGGATGCAAAATCGGCTGACTATCAAAGACATCGCGCGCTTAAGCGGCGTGGGGAAATCCACCGTTTCCCGTGTGCTGAATAACGAAAGTGGTGTCAGCGAGCGCACTCGTGAGCGCGTCGAAGCCGTGATGAATCAGCATGGATTTTCCCCCTCTCGTTCAGCCCGCGCCATGCGCGGCCAAAGCGATAAAGTGGTCGCCATCATTGTGACCCGTCTCGATTCATTGTCAGAAAATCTAGCCGTACAGACGATGCTGCCGGTGTTTTATGAGCAGGGTTACGATCCCATCATGATGGAAAGTCAGTTCTCTTCGGACAAAGTGGAAGAGCACCTGGGCATGCTGAAACGCCGCAACATCGATGGCGTGGTGCTGTTTGGCTTTACCGGCATCACGGACGCGATGATAGCCCCGTGGCAGGCATCGCTGGTGCTGCTGGCACGGGATGCGAAAGGCTTTGCCTCCGTCTGCTATGACGACGATGGGGCCATTAAAATCCTGATGCAGCGCCTGTACGATCAGGGGCATCGCAGCATCAGCTTTCTCGGTGTGCCGCACAGTGACGTCACCACCGGAAAGCGCCGCCATGACGCCTATCTCGCCTTCTGTAAACAACATAAGCTCCACCCTGTCGCGGCCCTGCCAGGGCTTGCGATGAAGCAAGGCTATGAGCATGCCGCGAGCGTGATTACGCCGGACACCACCGCGCTGGTCTGCGCCACAGATACCCTCGCGCTCGGCGCCAGTAAGTATTTGCAGGAACAGCGGGTCGAGAACCTGCAACTGGCGAGCGTCGGTAATACGCCGCTGATGAAATTCCTGCATCCGGAGATCGTTACGGTTGATCCCGGCTATGCCGAAGCCGGACGACAGGCGGCTGCCCAGTTGATCGAGCAGATCAACGGACGCTGCGATCTGCGCCAAATCGTCATTCCTTCCACCCTTTCCTGAATCAGGGCTGATCGCTTTCTGAACGATAATTTGTGATCTTCGCTGCGTTTCGGGAACGTTCCCATTTTTAATTTTTTAGCCCGGATATACTCTGTCGCCATTCCAGTCATCCCCTTTTCACAGTCATCGCCACGAGGCTTCATGATGAGCAAAGTAAAACAAGCGGATATTGATCGGCTTATAGAGTTAGTGGGCGGGCGAGAAAACATCGCCACCGTGAGTCACTGCATAACGCGCCTGCGTTTTGTGCTGAATCAGCCAGCAAATGCCAGACCGAAAGAAATCGAAGCCTTACCGATGGTCAAAGGCTGCTTTACCAACGCCGGTCAGTTCCAGGTAGTGATTGGCACCGAAGTTGGCGATTACTACAAAGCGCTGCTGGCCACCACCGGGCAGGCGCACGCCGATAAAGAGCAGGCAAAAAAAGCGGCACGGCAGAACATGAAGTGGCATGAGCAACTCATCTCCCACTTCGCTGAGATCTTCTTCCCGCTATTGCCGGCGCTGATCAGCGGAGGCTTGATTTTAGGTTTTCGTAACGTCATTGGCGACCTGCCGATGAGCAACGGCCAGACGCTGGCGCAGATGTATCCGGCGCTGAAAACGATTTATGACTTTCTGTGGCTGATTGGCGAAGCCATCTTCTTCTACCTCCCGGTGGGCATCTGCTGGTCGGCAGTCAAGAAAATGGGCGGCACGCCGATCCTCGGCATCGTGCTTGGCGTTACGCTGGTGTCACCGCAGTTAATGAACGCCTATCTGCTGGGTCAGCAGGTGCCGGAAGTATGGAACTTCGGCCTGTTCACCATCGCAAAAGTGGGCTATCAGGCACAGGTTATTCCGGCTTTACTCGCTGGCCTGGCGTTGGGCGTGATTGAAACGCGCCTGAAGCGCATCGTACCGGATTACCTGTATCTCGTGGTGGTGCCGGTGTGTTCGCTGATCCTTGCCGTCTTCCTCGCTCATGCGCTGATCGGTCCGTTTGGCCGCCTGATTGGCGATGGTGTGGCCTTTGCGGTTCGTCATCTGATGACCGGCAGTTTCGCCCCGATTGGTGCCGCGCTGTTTGGCTTCCTGTATGCTCCGCTGGTGATTACCGGCGTGCATCAGACCACGCTCGCTATCGACATGCAGATGATCCAGAGCATGGGCGGAACGCCGGTATGGCCGCTGATTGCCCTTTCCAACATCGCGCAGGCGTCTGCGGTGGTCGGGATTATTATCGCCAGCCGTAAACAGAACGAACGCGAGATCTCCGTTCCTGCCGCGATCTCCGCCTATCTGGGCGTCACGGAACCGGCTATGTACGGTATCAACCTGAAATACCGTTTCCCGATGCTCTGCGCAATGATCGGCTCTGGCCTTGCCGGTCTGCTCTGCGGCCTGTACGGCGTGATGGCGAACGGTATCGGTGTCGGCGGCTTGCCGGGCATCCTCTCTATCCAACCGACTTACTGGCAGGTATATGCCGTTGCGATGGCGATCGCCATTGTCGTTCCCGTCGTGCTGACCTCGTTCGTCTATCAACGTAAATACCGTCAGGGCACGTTACAGATTGTCTGAACTTATTCGGGGCGCATTTGCGCCCCTCGCATAACCAGGAATTGATTATGAATACCCTTCCTCACTGGTGGCAAAACGGTGTCATCTACCAGATCTATCCTAAGAGTTTTCAGGACACGACCGGCAGCGGTACCGGCGATTTACGTGGCGTGACGCAGCGTCTCGATTATCTGCATAAACTGGGCGTGGATGCCCTCTGGCTGACGCCGTTCTATATTTCGCCACAGATTGATAATGGCTACGATGTCGCCAATTACACGGCAATCGACCCTGCTTACGGGACGCTGGATGACTTTGACGAGCTGGTCGCCCAGGCGAAAGCGCGCGGTATCCGCATTATTCTCGATATGGTGTTTAATCACACCTCCACGCAGCATGCCTGGTTTCACGAGGCGCTCGATAAAAACAGTCCGTATCGCGAGTTTTACATCTGGCGTGACGGCACGCCCGATGTGCAGCCCAACAACTGGCGCTCCAAGTTTGGCGGCAACGCCTGGCAATGGCATGCGCAAAGCGAACAATATTATCTGCACCTCTTTGCGCCGGAACAGGCTGATCTGAACTGGGAAAACCCTGCCGTTCGCGCTGAGCTGAAAAAAGTCTGTGAGTTCTGGGCCGATCGCGACGTGGATGGCCTGCGCCTGGACGTCGTCAATCTGATCTCCAAAGACCAGACCTTTCCCAACGATCTTGACGGCGACGGTCGCCGTTTTTATACCGACGGCCCGCGAGCGCATGAGTTTTTGCATGAGATGAACCGTGAGGTCTTTACGCCGCGCAAGCTGATGACGGTCGGCGAAATGTCGTCCACCACGCTGGAGCATTGCCAGCGCTATGCCGCGCTGGACGGAAGCGAACTGTCGATGACCTTCAATTTTCATCACCTGAAGGTCGATTATCCTGGCGGAGAGAAGTGGACGCTGGCAAAGCCCGATTATGTCGCGTTAAAAACCCTGTTCCGCCACTGGCAGCAAGGGATGCATAACGTCGCGTGGAATGCGCTGTTCTGGTGTAACCACGATCAGCCACGCATCGTGTCGCGCTTTGGCGACGAAGGGGAATATCGGATACCGGCAGCGAAAATGCTGGCGATGGTGCTGCACGGTATGCAGGGGACGCCGTACATCTATCAGGGTGAAGAGATCGGCATGACCAATCCGCACTTTACCCGGATCACCGACTACCGTGACGTGGAAAGCCATAACATGTTCGCGCAGCTGCGGGCTGAAGGTCGCGATGCCAATGAACTGCTGGCGATCCTGGCGAGTAAATCACGCGACAATGGCCGAACGCCGATGCAGTGGAATAGCAGCAAAAACGCCGGATTCACCACCGGCGAACCGTGGATTGACCTCTGCGATAACTACAGTGACATCAACGTGGAGCACGCGCTTGGCGACAACGCCTCGGTGTTTTACACCTATCAACGGCTGATAGCGCTACGTAAATCCGAACCGGTGCTGACCTGGGGCGATTATCAGGATCTGCTGCCGGAAAGCCCGCATCTCTGGTGTTATCGCCGTGAATGGCAAGGGCAAACGCTGCTGGTGGTTGCTAACCTGAGCGATGAATGCCAGTCCTGGCATCCGGAGATAAGCCGCGGAAACTGGCACGTTTTGCTGCACAACTACGATGAAGTTTCACCCCAGCCGACGGCAATGACGCTGCGTCCTTTCGAAGCGATCTGGTGGCTGCAGAAGTCATAAACTGAACACATTTTGCCCGGAATCGAGAATTTGCCGGGCAAAATAGTCACCCCGCTTTAGCTTACTGTTTTTGTTGAATAAATAATCAGATTTTTCTATATCACAATTTACAATCGCTATAACGCCCGCCAACTGTACGCTCTGCTTTTTACCTTGCGCTATATCAAAAAAATCGCAAACACTTTTGATGCAAATCACTATATATAGAACTTAAAATGCAGCCCGGCCCAATATGTTGTATTAATCATCTAGAATTGCTACAACAACAAAACACCCAATACGGGCGAAATTGTGGATAACGTGGGTCTGGATTGCGGGAAGTGATTGACCAAAGAGATGAATAAACACATCAATGCTTCCCCAGCCTCTGTGGATAACCTGTTCTTACATATTATGGAGTGATCATGACACCGCATGTGATGAAACGAGATGGCTGTAAAGTGCCGTTTAAATCAGAGCGCATCAAAGAAGCCATTCTGCGTGCAGCTAAAGCAGCGGGAGTCGATGACGCAGATTACTGCGCCACCGTCGCAGAAATCGTAAGCAACCAAATGAACGCGCGTAGCCAGGTTGATATTAACGAGATCCAGACAGCGGTTGAGAATCAGCTGATGTCTGGCCCGTACAAGCAACTCGCGCGCGCCTACATTGAATATCGTCATGACCGTGATATTCAGCGTGAGAAACGTGGTCGCCTGAACCAGGAAATTCGCGGTCTGGTGGAGCAAACCAACTCCGCGTTGCTCAATGAAAACGCCAACAAAGACAGTAAAGTCATTCCAACCCAGCGCGATCTGCTGGCCGGTATTGTCGCCAAACACTACGCCCGCCAGCATCTGCTGCCGCGTGATGTGGTGCAGGCGCACGAGCGCGGTGATATCCACTATCACGATCTCGACTATTCCCCGTTCTTCCCGATGTTCAACTGCATGCTGATCGATCTGAAAGGAATGCTGACGCAGGGCTTTAAGATGGGTAACGCCGAGATCGAGCCGCCAAAATCCATCTCTACCGCCACTGCCGTGACTGCGCAAATCATTGCGCAGGTCGCCAGCCATATTTACGGCGGCACCACCATTAACCGGATCGATGAAGTGCTGGCGCCGTTCGTGACCGCCAGTTTCAAAAAGCACCGTAAGACCGCAGAAGAGTGGCAAATTCCGGATGCCGACGGCTATGCGCATTCCCGTACCGAAAAAGAGTGCTACGACGCCTTCCAGTCTCTGGAGTATGAAGTTAATACGCTGCATACCGCCAACGGCCAGACGCCGTTCGTCACCTTTGGTTTCGGCCTCGGCACCAGTTGGGAATCGCGCCTGATTCAGCAGTCCATTTTGCGTAACCGCATCGCGGGTCTCGGTAAAAATCGCAAAACTGCGGTATTCCCGAAACTGGTATTTGCCATCCGCGACGGCCTGAACCACAAATTTGGCGATCCGAACTACGACATCAAACAACTGGCGCTGGAGTGCGCGAGCAAGCGCATGTATCCGGACATTCTGAACTACGATCAGGTCGTGAAAGTTACCGGTTCGTTCAAAACCCCGATGGGTTGTCGCAGCTTCCTCGGCGTGTGGGAAAACGAGAACGGCGAACAGGTTCATGATGGTCGCAACAACCTCGGCGTGATCAGCCTTAACCTGCCGCGTATCGCGCTGGAAGCCGGCGGTGATGAGCCGACGTTCTGGAAACTGCTGGACGATCGTCTGGTGCTGGCACGTAAAGCCTTGATGACCCGTATCGCCCGTCTGGAAGGCGTGAAGGCCCGCGTCGCGCCAATCCTGTATATGGAAGGCGCCTGTGGCGTGCGTCTGAAAGCCGATGATGACGTCGCGGAAATCTTCAAAAACGGACGTGCATCCATTTCGCTGGGCTACATTGGTATCCACGAAACCATTAACGCGCTGTTTGGCGATACGCATGTCTACGACAGCGAAGCGCTGCGCGCGAAAGGTATCGCCATCGTTGAACGCCTGCGTCAGGCCGTCGATCAGTGGAAAGAAGAGACCGGCTACGGTTTCAGCCTGTACAGCACGCCAAGTGAAAACCTGTGCGACCGCTTCTGCCGTCTGGATACCGCCGAGTTTGGCGTCGTGCCTGGCGTCACCGATAAAGGTTACTACACCAACAGTTTCCACCTCGATGTGGAAAAGAAAGTTAACCCATACGACAAAATCGATTTCGAAGCGCCTTACCCGCCGCTGGCGAGTGGTGGCTTCATTTGCTATGGCGAATACCCGAACATCCAGCACAACCTGAAAGCGCTGGAAGATGTCTGGGACTACAGCTATCAGCATGTGCCGTATTACGGCACCAATACGCCAATTGATGAATGCTACGAGTGCGGCTTTACCGGTGAGTTCGAGTGTACCAGCAAAGGTTTCACCTGCCCGAAATGCGGCAACCACGATGCGTCCCGCGTGTCGGTGACCCGCCGCGTGTGCGGCTATCTGGGCAGCCCGGACGCCCGCCCGTTTAACGCCGGTAAGCAGGAAGAAGTGAAGCGCCGCGTTAAACATTTAGGGAATGGGCAGATCGGTTAATTTCCGTTTGCAAAGGCCGTAGGCCTGATAAGACGCAATCGTGTCGCCATCAGGCATCACAATGTTGCCGGATGGCGGTGCAAGCACCTTATCCGGCCTACGGGTCACTTTCTTATTGTTATTGTAGGCCGGGTAAGCGTAGCGCCAACCGGCATGGTTATACGTTATGCAATACCACCAGTATTACCCCGTCGACATTGTTAACGGCCCCGGTACCCGCTGCACCCTGTTTGTTTCGGGGTGCGTGCACGAGTGCCCTGGCTGCTATAACAAAAGCACCTGGCGGCTAAATTCCGGTCAGCCGTTCACAAAAGCAATGGAAGACCAGATCATCCGCGATCTGAACGATACGCGGATCCACCGCCAGGGGATCTCCCTTTCCGGCGGCGATCCCCTGCATCCGCAAAACGTACCGGATATCCTGAAGCTGGTGCAGCGCATTCGTGCTGAATGTGCAGGCAAAGATATCTGGGTGTGGACCGGCTATACGTTAGGTGAACTCAACGCCGAGCAAATGCAGGTTGTGGATCTCATTAACGTGCTGGTGGACGGCAAATTTGTGCAGGATCTGAAAGACCCTGCGCTGATCTGGCGCGGCAGCAGCAATCAGGTTGTTCATCATTTGCGTTAACATCCCCATCAAAGCCGTTTGTCAGCATCCTGATAAACGGTCGATTTTTCCCGTTTGCCAATCGCGATCACCAGTACCAGAACCTGTGCGTCCTTCACCTGATAGACCAGCCTGAAGCCAGACGCCTTGAGTTTTATCTTGTAGCAATCAGGAAAGTCATGACGCCGGGCGGAGGGGATACGCGGGTGTGAAAGCACCTCAGCCAGTTTCTTCCTGAACTGGTTTTTCACTGTTTCACCTAATTTTTGCCATTCCTTCAGCGCCCGCGGATCAAACGCCAGTTCATAGTTCATCCAACTGAACCTTAATGCCCTTTTGCGGGTTAGCCAGTCGTTCCCGAACGGTCTGAAGTAGCGCCTCTTCGCTGTCACTAATCGTGACCGTTTTCACCGGCATTCGCCCATTTTCAGCGACGTACTGAAACAGCAGTCTTACGGCTTCCGTAGGCGTAATGTTGAGTTTATCCAGCACGGCATATGCCTCGTTTTTGAGTTTATCATCCAGACGGACGTTCAATGTGGCCATTATGCCTCCAGAGCAAGAAAAAGATGTAATGCATTATAGCATTACATCTGCATTACATTCACTTCTGGAAAGGGCCTCTCAAAAACGACTCACACACTCCATTGCCACCGTTTTAAACTCGGCAAAATTTGCGCAGCCGCACAGTCGCGTCATGGCGCGTTCACGCAGGAAAGTCACGAAGATATCGTAGATAGCCATCGCCTCTTCGTACTCGCTTTTACTGATGGCGAGTAAGAAGATTACGTGCGCGGTTTCATCCCCCCAGGCGATGCCCTGCGGGGCGAGAACCGTATAGACCACCGTTTTTTTCGCGAGCAGTCCAAGGGCATGCGGCAGCGCAATGCTGTCACCGAGCATCGTGCTGACAATCGCCTCACGCTCGACAACTGAATCGAGGAATTCAGCATCGACGAACCCTTCGCGGTGCAACTGATCGCACAAGGTTTTGAACAACGTCT
Source organism: Citrobacter sp. ANG330 (assembly GCF_047467925.1). NCBI lineage: Bacteria > Pseudomonadati > Pseudomonadota > Gammaproteobacteria > Enterobacterales > Enterobacteriaceae > Citrobacter > Citrobacter sp. ANG330. The sequence continues at coordinate 11,504 of NZ_JASJUI010000012.1, forward strand.
GCTGATCCATCTCGCCTTCGATAATACGAAAATGCGCGGCATCGAAGTATTTGTTCAACATCCACGGACGGGTTCTGTCCACCAGCACTAACTTACCGATCTGCTCCAGCTGATAGTCGGTAGGGAACGGGGCGATTTGCACCACCGGTTTATCTTTCTCACCGATCCGCGCGGTGGCGATCACAAAGTCCTCCGCGATACTCTCGCGCTGTTCGTAATCGCGCAGCGTCAGCGTATTCACGATCTCAATTTGTGGGTATTTGCGCGCCAGTACCGCTTCGATCATCCGCACCATCGCGTTGCCCGCATCACAAACCAGCAGAACTTTAGGCTGCCGTTGGTAACCGATGTTGTAACTACGCTCAAGCCCAACGCCGATATGCAGAACCAGAAAACCGATCTCATTTTCGCTGATCGCATAGGGGGTGTATTTGCCCCAGCTTGATACCGCCGCCAGGGTCATGTCCCACGCCATCGGATAGTGCTGCTTAATGTTCTCCAGCAGCGGGTTCGGGATCATGATCTGATAACGCACCCGGGTGATCATCGTTTTAATATGGGTGAGTAAATCGGCATGAAGCTGCTTATCATTCAGTAAGTTATAGTTATACTGGCTGTTGATAAACCGCAGGATGTAATTGACCAGCGCTTCTTCATCGTCGGCATTGATCGCGCTGGGCGCGATCTCCTGTACCTGCCGTGCAGCAATATGCGCTTTCAGCCAGTTCTCTTCCGATGCCGAGAGCGGATGATTGGCCAGATGTTGCACCACAGCGGCGATCTCGCGCGCAGCCAGACAGATATTTTCTTCCACCTCTTCGGTGGCAAACTCTGACAATGGGTACCCTTCGCTGATACGACGTACCGCCACCGCGCAGTACAGGCGTAAAAACAGCTCGCCTTCGTCGGTAAGACGAATATGGAAGCGGTTAAAGATCTCCTCAAGGATCGGTTGAAGCTGCGATGGCACTCCGGCATACAGTGCCTCTTCGGTCACCAGTGGGTTTGAGGGATCCTGCTGCGCCAGCGTCCACAACAGATCGGTCAGGCAGGCGCGGATCGCCATCTCACTGCCGAACAGTTTCATGCCATGGCGCGGGCGCGTTTCCAGCGTCAAATGATAGCGTTGCAACCATTCACGCACTTCCGCCATGTCGTTTTGTAGCGTCGCCCGACTGACAAACCATTCATCAGCTAAATCTTCGAGTTTGAGAGAAAAGGCGGATGTCAGAAAACGCACCATCAGATAGTGTACGCGTTCCTGACTGGTTCGCGGGATCCGCAGCATGCTGGGCTGCTGAGTTTGTAAGGTCTGAAAACTTGCCGGGTCATCGATGATGAGCTGATAACCGTTGCCCCGGCTGAGGATAAACTGCGCACCGTGCTGAGTCAGCAGGGCGTTGAGCGCAGTAATATCGGCACGGACAGTACGCGTGGAGACCGACAACCGCTGCGCCAGCTCATCCTGCGGCAGCGTCTCGTTTTGCAACATCGTAAACAGTTGCGCCAAACGTTGGTTGGGGAATCGCACGTCACTCTCCTCGTTATTTTAACCTACGCACTGCCGGGTGAGCGCCAGCAACTGGCGCACATCGTCCGGACGGGTGTTTCCACTTACCTTATCAATAATAGAACTATAAATGTGAGGAATGATTTTACTGACGCCAGCGTCGAGGGCGATGTGCAAAATCTCCGCGTAGTTTTCCAGATCAATGCCACCGGTCGGTTCCAGCCAGAAATCATGACGCGCACAGGCTTGCGCCACCGCTTTAAATTCGTCACGGCATTTCAGACCCCCCATCGGGAAGTATTTGATTGAGCTACCCCCCATATCCTTCAGCAGCGCGATCGCCGTTTCGACCGGGACAATGCCGTCCGCCTCTTTGCTGCTCAGCGGCCCGGTGGAAATTTTGACCAGACCCGGCGTACCGGTTGGCGATACCAGACCGTTAACCACCGTCTCACGCTGCCCGAGCAGGGCGCGACTGGTTGCAACGCCGGTGAACACCTGATTGACGTGCTGCGGCTGCACCTGGCGGGAGATTTCACTGACCATCGCCGACTGGTTCGGATCGCCCGCGCCGAGGCCCACAGAAAGCGCATTGTCGATAAGCGCCGCGTAGTCGCGCATATCCGCCACTGCGCTTTCGACATCCGGGTAATTTTTGGAGAGCACGCCGACCAGCACATGACCTTCCGCCGCGTCATAAATGTCACGCGCGTTCTCTTTCGAACCGGCCAGCACATTCAGGCAGACGCGATCGCGGTAAAAGTTCGGGGTCAGTTTCATGCTTGTTTCTCCTGAGAAATCACCTCGCCAATACGGCGCGCCACAATGTCCAGCTGTGCACGGTCAACACTGCGCACATCAGCTTCAATAATCCCTTCATTGGCTTTGTAACCACGGAAGTAAATCGCGTATTCGCCCTGTTTGAGGGCTTCCACCAGTTCGCCTGTCGCAATGCCGGTGACAGCTTCATCAAACTTAATTTCTGCACGGGCGATGTCGCGTCCGGCGCTGTCCCACACCACGCGAGCGGTCACCCCGTTAAGGGCGTTCAGCGCATCAATAAACGGCGTCATTTTTTCCACCATCTCAGCGCCGCTCTCTTTCTGCGCATTCAGATAGAGTTCAATGGCACAAGTCAGGCCGAGAATCCCCTCTTTGCCGACTTTCATCGCCCGGCCAATACCCGCCGTCTGGCGTTTCACCCACTCAACGTACTGGGTTTTGCCGATGACCAGACCGCTGGTCGGCCCTTCGATGGCCTTCGCGCCGCTGTAGATCACCAGATCCGCGCCCGCACGGTAATAGCACTGCAGATCTTCTTCCGCCGCCGCGTCGACAATCAGCGGCAGATTGTGCTTACGCGCCACCACCACGGCCTGCTCAACGCTGAGCATGCTTTTCTGCACGCAGTGGTGAGATTTGATGTAAAGAATCGCCGCCGTGCGCGGGGTGATCGCCGCCGCCAGTTGTGCGGCAGAACATTCATTGGCATAGCCGGCTTCCACCAGCTTACCGCCTCCCAGCGCCACCATCGTGCCCACCGGCGCGCCAAAGTTAACGTTGTGGCCTTTCGGCAGCACAATCTCGTTGTTTTCAATTGGCGTGACATGCAGGTTTTCCAGCAGCCAGTCGCTGTCCCGCACCAGTACGGCAGCCACCGACTGGGCAATGCCTGCAGACGCGCAGGAGACTACTGTCGCGCCTTCCACATCCAGCAGTTTTGCAATGTATTCCCCGGTCTTGTTCACCAGATCTTTCATCTCAAAATACTGATTCATGCCGGCCATCGCCGCGTCCACCACTTCCGGGCGCGGCGTGGAAACGCCCAGCGCCGTCATCCGGCCGGAGGTATTAATGACTTGCTTTAAATGGTATTTCTCAAAAATCGAAGGCATGTTCCGCGCTCCCTTGTTCGGTCATATAGCCCTTGCCCGCACGTATTGCGGCAAGCGGCACCAGCAGCTTCTCAGCCTGTAAGCTGTCATTCTCGGCATCCATCAGCACGGTTGGCTGATGCTTTAGCGTAAAGAGGGTTAAGTCAGCATCCAGACCTGGCTGGAGGCGACCTTTCGATGTCAGGCGCAAGCCGTCGGCAGCATTCGCCGTCACACAGTTGATCACCTGAGGCAGAGACATCCCGATGGCGAGGAATTTCGACATCACCTTCGCCAGCGAATGCACCGGGCCGCTGATACGGTTGCGGCAATAGATATCAGAACTGATGGTGTGCGGCAGAATGCCTAAGTGGATGGCGCGTTTCGCCACCGCAAAGCTCAGGCTGGCGCTACCGTGTCCAACGTCGAGGCGTACGCCGCGCTGAATGGCGCGGGTCACCGAGGCGCGCAGTTCACCCTCTGGCGTCAAAATACGATTGGGTTTTCCGTTGTAACAATGGGTGATGATATCGCCCGCCGTCAGGCGATCCGCGATCTCATCCAGATCCGGCGGGTTATTGCCGATGTGGACCATCAGGGGTAAATCACCGTTCTCTTGCTGCATCGCTTTAGCGCGTTCCAGCGGCGTGATGCCATTCTCGCCCACCACGCTGCTGCTCATACGCGCCTTCAGGCCAACGATAAAATCGGGATAGCGTTTGACCGCCTGCTTCACCGCGTCGGCGTCGATGTTAGCCATATTCGCCAGCTCGTTTTGGGCAATCAGTCCGACGCGGGAGATGTTCAGCAGCGCGTAAACTTCCGTCGCAGCATTGCGTGTGAGGGTATAGAAATCATCAATATCATCGGCACCGGTACTGCCCGCATCCACCACGGTTGTCACACCGGTGGCAATGCCTACGCTGTCTGGTTCGTCGTGATAGATCGGGGAATTTGGATAACAGTGAACGTGGGAATCAATCCATCCGGCGCTGACGTAGCACTCGCCGTTGAGCTCAACGGTTTTCACCGCCGGGTCGTTTATCTCGCCTAATGCGGCGATTTTGCCGTCCTTCAGGGCGATGTCACAGACCGTATCGTCAACCAGACGCGCACGGCGCAGGAGTAAATCAAACATGTCTCTCTCCTTTTGCCGGATGGCGGCATCACCGCCACCCGGCTTACAAATACGCGCTTATCCGTAGGCCTGATAAGCACAGCGCCATCAGGCAATTAGCTAATCGCAATCGGGAAGATCGAACCTAAAATCATAGCGCCAAGGATCGCGCCACCGGTGATCGGTTTCTGCCAGATGTAAAACAGCAGTGCGCCGACCAGAGAACCCACGCCGATAGGGATCGACGCCGTCATCGCGCTGAGGATAATCAAGGGTCCGAGGAAACGGCCCGAGGCGTTACCGGCCCCCATCATCACGTCTGCCCCGTAGGTCGAATCGCTCTGATTGATGGTGAACTTACGCGCCAGAATAATGACGTATCCAATTGCCAGACCAATCGCCAGCCCCGTTGCCAGAGAAGCGATAAAGTTCTCAACCGGGAACATAATGCCCGCCCCCAGCAGTAACGCCGGAACGCCAAGCCCGACGCCGGTCTGAATCGCGCCGCCGATATCCAGAATCCCCACCAGGGAGCCTTCGATAATGCGGGCGAACAGGAAGCTGGCGCCAAACGCCGCCACTGCGCCGTACGATCCGGTATCAATCCCCGCTTTCAGCATCGCCACGAACGCCACTTCGTTAAACGCGCCAATCCCGTACAGGTAGTACATGTGCGTCCCGGCAAATACGCCAGAGGAGAGCAGGCCAACGAAGATCGGGAACGACCAGTCGGCAAACCAAAAACCTTTATTCTGTTCCATTGTGGCCTCCGTTATTTGCCGCTAAGCGAGTTGTGGATCAGTTCGAGCCAGTTCGGCACGGTCATGTGGAAGGATTCGATCATCTTCATGTCGAAGCCACGGAAGAAGCCGCTCAGCACGAACAGCAGCACGATGGCCGCCATCATCACTTTGGTGACATGGTTCCAGCCGCTCTCTTCAACGCCTTTACCGATCAGGATGCCCAGCACCAGACCCGGTACGGCGTTACCCATGATCAACTGCGCCGCGCCGCCGAAAACGGTTGCCCAGAAGCCTGATTTCTTACCGGCATCGATCGCCGCCAGCCAGAAGATCACCGGCATCACGGTGTTAACCAGCAGGTTTGCCGCAGGCACCAGTACCTTAACGGCGGTCACCTGCAACGCTTCCGGTACGGAAGAAGCTGTGAGGTTGAGGAAGGTGACGACGATCATGCCGATGACGCCGCAGGCAATCGCCATTTTTTTCGGGTCATGCAGCGTTTCACCGACGTTACGGTTTTTGATCATCAGCGCTGCCGCGCCCCAGTTAGGAATGATGCGGTGATCCACGTCCTGTGTGAACGAGCCCGCCGCAACGGATGAGGCCCAGGCGTTGAAGAAAAAGCCCAGCCCAAACGAGAAGTGAGAAGCCGGATCCCCTTCGCAGGAATTCAGTTCCCCCAGAGTTCGAAACGCACCCATCCCCTGTGTGGTAGGCGCATGAAACATGCGTGCAGCCCCGGCACCCACACCTACGCCGACAAGAGCGCCGATAATGAGCGATTTTATTAAAATTATCAGGAACATAATTATGCCTTCTTAACAAGAATCAGCGTTGCGAGACAAAATCCACCTTGTCCAGATTGATGGCTGTCACGTTGACGGTCACATCCAGCTCCACGCTGTACGTGCGTCGTTCCCGGCGCAGAAAGAAGAACAAAAACGCTTCTTTGCGCACCGCTTCACGCGCTTGAACAACCTGCACATCCTGTGGCTCAATACGCAGTAAAATATGCGGCGATGCCTTCATGACCGCGGCCTGAACGTGGTTCAGGGCATCGGCAAAGGCGCGCGCTTTGGCTTCGCCTTTACCGGTGACTCTCACCGTTGTGGTGAACTGTTCTTTCATACTCAGGCGCCGTATTTTTTCTGCCACGCCTGTACCAGACGTTCGCCAAGTTCTTCTTTATCCATAAAGCCGAACCCCAGCACGTTGCAGCCTTCGTTAATCGCCGTTACGCCTTCATCCACCGAGCGCATCCCATATTTGGCTTTGTAGCCGTATTTGTTCTGTGCAGTGATGGCGCCCGCGCCGCCGCTGCCGCAAAAAGAGATGCCGAACGTGGCGTTTTCCGCTTTCATCACGTCACCTAGTTTCATATCCGCGGCGACGCCTGGCACCACCACCGCACGGCCACCGGCTTTCTCAACGCCCGCTGCCACTTTCTGGCCTTTACCCAGACGATCGCCAATCACGACTGTAATCTGTTCCATGTTGTTGCTCCTTAAAGGTTGTCTTTTGCGACTTCAAAGTGGACCGACAGCAGCCAGGCTTCTTCCTCTGGAAGATTGCCAAATGCAGCAACTACTTCGCGGGCAAGCGCCATTGAATCGGCTGATATTTCATCAAATAAACTGGCTTCCACTTCCGGCAAAGGCTCTCCGGTCACTGACCGGTGCGCCATGGCGCGAACATGAGACGTCAGCATTTGTTCCTGTACGGCGTTGGGAATGATGTGATGGTCACGCAGCAAGGCATACACTTGCGCCAACATGCGATCGGCCAGTTCACCAGGCTGCGTCACCTGTTCCCCCATATCGTTCACTACTGCTCCGTTATTCACTCGTCATACCCCGTTAATGGCTCTGAGTTAAAACTAACGGTGGAGGTAAAAAGTTTGTAGCGAGTTGTTTTCCACTTCGAAGTGGAAAGGCGAGTGGCGATAGTGATCTGTTCCACAGAAAAGGCGGTTTTGCTGATTTATCGCTGGAGAAGTGTGATTTTATTCACAGATATCAACGGCGTTTCGCTGCGACGCCAGCAGAGATGAAAGTCTGAAACTGTGAGTAAGGAGCGATTTTCAACCGTTGTATCCAAAAAACTTATGACGGATCTCTGCGAGGCACGCCGCAGAGACTGTGTCTCATTCTGGTGTGAAACGCGTCATTGCAGGAAGATACCGCCATTTTCAGTCCTCTCTTTAAAAAGAGGACCTTCCTAAATTAGCCTATAAGCTAATTTAGCTTTTATGTTAATATTTAATCAGGGAAAGATGCCGTGTTTACCGTCATGCTGCATGTCGACGTTGCCAGTGAACTGGCCGGATTGCCGCCCATCGTCAGGGCGAAAATGATTCGCTTAATCGATAAGTTAAAAATTAATGCGACAGCACTACGTGAACCCGACAGCAAACCTCTTGGCGCAGGTCTGTTTGAGATTCGCACTATGGGAACCGAAACAGGCCGTGGTCTTTATGTCTATCAGAAAAACAAAACCATTTACCTGTTACGCGTATTCATGAAGAAAACGCCCAGACAAGAAATGATGTTGGCCTTCAAAAGGCTGGAGGAGATGCTCAATGACCAGGAAAGCTAAAAGTGTCGCCTGGGAAGAAGTCAGAGCGGACCTGATGTCCGATCCTGAAGTACAAGCGGCAATGGAAGCAGAAGATCGAAAGGCTCGTCTACAAGCTATGCTCGCACAATGGCGTAATCACGCAGGATTAACTCGGGCGCAGGTTGCAGAAAGAATGGGGGTAACGCCGCCGACAGTCTCCAGAATGGAAGCGAATATTATCAAGGCCAGTCTTGAAACGATCGCTCGTTACGCCAGAGCCTGCGGAATTAAACATCCGCAAATTTTCCTGTGATGGTTCACCTGATGTCCCACTGAGACATCAGGTGAAAAAGAGAATTAACGATACTTCTTATGATAGGCGTTGCGGGTGGTTTTGAATTCTTCCGCCGCGGCCTGAGCTTCTTTGACTTTACCTTCATTTGCCAGCTTCAGCGCGCCGTCGATCTGGCCGACCAGAACGTCGAAACCATGACGGAAATCTTTCATTTCCGGGCTGTCCGCTGCTTTATCTTCCAGTTTTGGCGGCGTCGCTTTTTGCGCGTCCAGCGCAGCGGCACGCATATGGGTTAACGCGTCTTTCACTTGCGTGGCGTTATCCGCCTTCTCGATCACCTTCAGGTTATCGTTAAGGATTTCCATATTATCTTCCAGATCGGCGGCGAACACGGAAGAGCCCAAAACTAACGTTGAAGCTGCGACGATTGCTAACAGATGTTTACGCATTGCTCACTTCCTTTTTTTTATTGTTATGGCGCGGCAGGTCGCGCCACAGAGGATTACTGCCCGGCGATTTTCATCTCCGGCAACAGTACTGAACCACACTGTATATTGCTACGCGTTTCAATATCGTTACCAACTGTCACAATATTGCGCCACATCTCTTTTAAGTTTCCGGCGATGGTGATTTCGCTCACAGGGTACTGAATTTCCCCGTTTTCAACCCAGAAACCGGCTGCGCCACGGGAGTAATCCCCGGTGATACCGCTCACGCCCTGGCCCATCAGTTCGGTGACCACCAGCCCGGTGCCCATCTCTTTAAGCAACTGCTCAAAGTTCAGCCCCTGACCGGCAATGCGCCAGTTATGAATGCCGCCAGCATGACCGGTGCTTTTCAGCCCCAGCTTACGGGCGGAATAGTTGGTCAGCAGCCATTGGGTCAACACGCCATTTTTCACAATGTCACGACGTTCCGTGCGCACGCCTTCGCTGTCGAACGGCGAAGAAGCCAGTCCTTTCAGCAGGTGCGGGTGTTCTTCAATGGTCAGCCATTCCGGCAGAATTTGTTTGCCCAGCGAATCCAGCAGGAATGTCGATTTACGATATACCGAACCGCCCGCAATCGCGCCAACCAGATGACCAAACAGCCCGGTCGCCACTTCGTTGGCAAAAATCACGGGCGCTTTCATGGTCGAGAGTTTACGCGGCGAGAGGCGGGACAACGTGCGACGAGCGCAGTCTGCGCCCACCCATTCCGGCGTTTGCAGATCGCCCATCGCACGACCAATGCTGTAGGCGTAATCGCGCTCCATATCGCCGTTTTCTTCGGCAATGACGCAGCTGGAAAGCGAATGGCGGGTGGAACAATAACCCTGCAACATGCCGTGGCTGTTGCCGAACACTTTGATGCCGTAGTGGCTGTTAAAGCTGCCGCCTTCGGTATTGGTGATGCGCTTATCGGCCTGCAAAGCGGCCTGCTCAGCCCGCGCCGCCAGTTCGATGGCCTCATCCGGAGAAATCTCAGCCGGGTGAAACAAGTCCAGATCCGGCGCGTCAAAAGCCAGTAATTCTTTATCGGCCACGCCAGTACACGGATCCGGCGAGGTATAGCGCGCGATATCCAGCGCCGCCTGGACGGTACGGGCAATCGCCTGCGGGCTTAAATCGGTCGATGAGGCGCTGCCTTTGCGGTTCTGATGGTAAACGGTAATCCCCAGCGCACCATCGCTATTGAATTCGACATTCTCCACTTCACCATAACGGGTGCTAACGCTAATGCCGGTCGTTTTGCTTACGGCGACTTCCGCCCCGTCCGATTTGCCTGAGGCTAACTCCAGCGCTGTCGAAACTGCTTCTTCCAGAATCTTACGCTGCGCTTCAACTTGTGAGATTACTTTCATCGCAAATGCCATAATGTAGAGAGAGTTTTTTGAAGTCTAACAGAGAACCGTTTTTCAGTGCGCATCTTAACTGGTAACATTAGCCTCTTTTTTTAAGGAGCCTGAAATGACAAAGCAGCCCGAAGACTGGCTCGACGACGTTCCCGGTGATGACATCGAAGACGAAGACGATGAAATTATCTGGGTCAGCAAAAGTGAAATTAAACGCGATGCCGAGGAGCTAAAACGCCTGGGCGCGGAACTGGTGGATCTGGGGAAAAACGCGCTGGACAAAATCCCGCTTGATGCAGACCTGCGTGCCGCCATTGAGCTGGCGCAGCGTATCAAGATGGAAGGCCGCCGCCGCCAGTTGCAGCTGATTGGTAAAATGCTGCGCCAACGCGAGGTGGATCCCATCCGCCAGGCGCTGGATAAACTGAAAAACCGCCACAACCAACAGGTGGTGTTGTTTCACAAGCTTGAGCATCTGCGCGATCGTCTGATCGATGAAGGTGATGACGCGGTAGAAGAGGTGCTGAATCTGTGGCCGCACGCCGATCGCCAGCAGTTGCGCTCGCTGATCCGCAATGCGAAGAAAGAGAAAGAAGGGAATAAGCCGCCGAAATCGGCACGGCAGATTTTCCAGTATCTGCGTGAACTGGCGGAAAACGAACAGTAATCCCGTACGCTGGATATGCCGGATGGCGACGTAAAACGTCTTATCCGGCCTACAAGCCCGTAGGCCCGGTAAGCGTCAGCGTCACCGGGCATTTTTCTTACTCTTCAGCTTGTGCTTCGGCTTTCTTCGCCAGACCGTCCAGCAGTTTCTGGTGAATTCCACCAAACCCACCGTTACTCATCACCAGAATGTGATCGCCTGGCTGCGCCGTTTTCACGATCATTTCTGCCAGCGTATCGACATCGCCACTCCAGTGAGCAGGCTGGATGCAGGCTTCCGCCACTTCCGCGACTTGCCACGGAATATGCGGCGGCTGCAGCAGATAGACTTCATCCGCACGGCCCAATGACGGTGCCAGATCGTCTTTGCACAGTCCCATCTTCATGGTGTTAGAACGCGGCTCCAGCACGGCGATGATACGCGCCGTGCCGCCTACTTTGCCGCGAAGCGCTGCAAGCGTCGCCAGAATCGCCGTCGGGTGATGGGCAAAATCGTCATAAACCGTGACGCCGTTTGCTTCACCGCGCAGTTCCAGACGGCGACGGGCATTAATGAATGACCCCAACGCCTGAGCGGCATCTGCCGGTTGTACGCCAACGTGACGGGCCGCGGCAATGGCCATCAGACCATTGTGCATGTTGTGCTCGCCGACCAGCGACCACTTCACGTCGCCGACCTTTTCCCCGTCCAGCCACACTTCCCATTCCGAAGCATCGATATTCAGCTTTTTCGCCTGCCAGTGGCCCTGTTCGCCCACCAGCTCCTGTTCGCTCCAGCAACCCATTGCCAGCGTCTGCTTCAGGTTGATGTCGTGTTCCGGCCAGATAATACGTCCCTGCCCCGGCACAATACGGACCAGATGGTGGAACTGCTTTTGGATCGCTTTCAGATCGTCAAAGATATCCGCATGATCAAACTCAAGGTTGTTGAGGATCAGCGTGCGCGGGCAGTAGTGTACAAACTTAGAGCGTTTATCGAAGAAGGCGCAATCGTACTCATCCGCTTCAATCACGAAGAAGTCGCTTTCACCCAGACGCGCAGAAACGTCAAAGTTCCCCGGTACGCCGCCAATCACAAAACCGGGTTTGTAGCCGCAGGCTTCCAGAATCCAGGTCGCCATGCCAGCCGTCGTGGTTTTACCGTGCGTTCCCGCAACGGCCAGCACCCAACGATCGCGCAGCACAAAGTCATGCAGCCACTGCGGACCGGACATGAACGGAATGTTCTTCTCCAGCACCGCCTCAACGCACGGATTTCCACGGGTCATGGCATTGCCAATGATCACCAGATCCGGCTGCGGTTCAAGCTGACTGGGGTCATAACCCTGAATCAAATCAATGCCCTGATTCTCAAGCAAGGTGCTCATCGGCGGATACACATTGGCGTCCGAACCCGTTACTTCATGACCGAGCGAGCGTGCCAGCATCGCCAGACCGCCCATGAACGTGCCACAAATTCCCAAAATATGAATGCGCATACGTCACTATCCTAATTTAACCCAGGGGGCATTTTACGCATATGTCAGGCAAGTGAGAAACGCATTTCAGGATTATCCGTAGTTTGCTGGCGCGATTCACCTGAGCGCAGGCACTGAAATATTTGTTAAGATTGTTACGGTCGCTTTACTCCATATTAATTGCAGGGAAAGTGTTATGAAAACGTTAGGTGAATTTATTGTCGAGAAGCAGCACGAGTTCTCTCATGCTACAGGTGAGCTCACTGCGTTGTTGTCGGCAATAAAGCTGGGCGCCAAGATCATCCACCGCGATATCAACAAGGCCGGTCTGGTCGATATCCTGGGTGCCAGCGGTGCTGAGAACGTGCAGGGAGAGGTTCAGCAGAAACTCGACCTGTTTGCGAACGAAAAACTGAAAGCTGCACTCAAGGCGCGCGATATCGTCGCGGGCATTGCCTCTGAAGAAGAAGATGAAATTGTCGTTTTCGAAGGCTGTGAACATGCGAAGTACGTGGTGCTGATGGATCCACTGGATGGGTCGTCCAACATCGATGTTAACGTCTCAGTCGGGACCATCTTCTCTATCTACCGTCGCGTGACGCCAGTTGGCACCCCGGTCACCGAAGAAGATTTCCTGCAACCAGGCAACAAGCAGGTCGCTGCGGGTTACGTGGTTTACGGCTCCTCCACCATGCTGGTTTACACCACCGGCTGCGGCGTCCACGCCTTTACTTACGATCCGTCGCTTGGCGTGTTCTGTCTGAGCCAGGAACGTATGCGCTTCCCGGAGAAAGGCAACACCTACTCCATCAACGAAGGCAACTACATCCGCTTCCCGAACGGCGTGAAGAAGTACATTAAATTCTGCCAGGAAGAGGATAAATCCACCCAGCGCCCGTATACCTCGCGCTACATCGGCTCACTGGTTGCTGACTTCCATCGTAACCTGCTGAAAGGCGGGATCTACCTTTACCCAAGCACCGCCAGCCACCCGGAAGGGAAACTGCGTCTGCTGTACGAGTGCAACCCAATGGCGTTCCTTGCGGAGCAAGCGGGCGGTAAGGCGAGCGATGGTAAAGAGCGCATTCTGGATATCACCCCGGAAAGCCTGCACCAGCGCCGTTCGTTCTTTGTCGGCAACAACCATATGGTTGAAGATGTAGAACGCTTTATCCGGGAATTCCCGGACGCGTAATTTCCCCGCTAACGCTTATCCGGCCTACAATCGCTGCGTAGGCCGGATAAAACATCAGTATTTCACATCAGGCCGACTGCAATTTAAACGACGCCATCGCTTCAATCAGCGCGTGGGACTGTTCTTCCAGCGAACGGGTCGCTGCAGAAGATTGTTGCACTAACGCCGCGTTCTGCTGCGCCGTTTCATCCATCTGACTCACCGCGATATTGACCTGCTCTATGCCGCGACTCTGCTCCTGCGACGCGCTGGCGATCTCGCGCATCAGCTTCGTCATCCGCATCACTTCGCTGGCGATTTCATCCATCGTTTCGCCCGCCTGCATCGCCAGATCGCTGCCCTCACCTACCTGCGACTGCGAGTCGCCAATCAGCGTACGGATCTCTTTTGCCGCTTCCGCGCTGCGGCTCGCCAGGTTACGCACCTCCCCCGCCACAACGGCAAATCCACGCCCCTGCTCTCCCGCCCGTGCGGCTTCAACAGAGGCGTTCAGCGCCAGAATATTGGTCTGGAACGCAATGCCGTCGATCACGCCAAGAATGTCGGCAATACGGTTGGAACTGCCAGAAATGTCGCGCATTTTTTCAATGACATAGCAAACCATTTCACTGCCGCGATCGGCAGTATCAGAGACCGATTTCGCCAGTTGATGCGCCTGATCGGCGTTTTCCGCATTCTGTTTCACCGTTGCCGTCAGTTCTTCCATACTGGCAGCGGTCTGTTCCAGCGAGGTGGCGGTTGATTCGGTACGCGTCGCCAGATGAATGTTGCCTGCCGTCAGTTCACGACTGCCGGTGTCTATCTGTGAACTGGCGTCGCGGACGCGTTTGACGGACTCGCTCAGCGCCACGCGCATCCCTTCGAGCGCAGCCTGCAGGCGATTGAACCCGGCGCTGGCATAGCGGCTTTGTGCCGCCGACAAATCCCCCGTCGCCAGGCGTTCGAGCTGTTCAACGACATTGTCGAGCGGTTTCAGGAGCTTATTACGCAATAACAGCCAGACCACCGCCAGCAGAGCGATGGCCGTCAGCGTCGTGGCGGTCATCACCCCGTAATAGATCCATGAGGTGATGATTCGCGTGGAAGCGTAAATCCCCATGCCGCCGGTTAACAGCAGTAGCAAGGTAATCAGCGACAATAAAACCAGGAGAGTCTTTCGTAGGGAGAGAGATGTTGGCATTGTTATTTTCCGGTTGAAGGATATACAGAAACTATCGACAACAACCGGAAAAAGTTTAGGTGTTTAACTAAAATCCGCGTCTCACTTCGGCGTCGTTGCCGGGCCGACTCGCGTGACTGGCGAACTCTGACGATTTTCCCACAGCACCGTCAGACCACGCTGCAACGCAATGAAAACAAATAACAAAACGCCAATGGCAATTTTCGTCCACCACGAACTGAGCGTACCGTCAAAGTTAATGTAGGTCTGGATCAGCCCCTGGATCGCCACGCCAAACAGCGTTCCAAGAACTGTACCGACCCCACCGCTGAGCAACGTACCGCCAATCACCACTGAAGCGATAGCATCCAGCTCTACGCCCACTCCGGCCAACGCATAACCGGCCTGGGTGTAGACAGAGAAGACAATCCCGGCGAGCGTCGCCAGCCCGGTCGACAGCATATAAATGCGGATCGTCGTGCTGCGGGTGGAAATCCCCATCAGGTTCGCCGACGTCGCATTCCCGCCAATGGCATACACCTGATTACCAAACCGGGTGCGATGCGCGAGGAAAATCCCAATAACCACCACCGCCAGCATCAACAATCCCATCGCGCTCAGACGTCCGCCGCCGGGGATTTTCCACGCCAGGCTGGAGAGCGTGTCGTAAATGGGATGGTTAATCGGGATCGACTCTTCCGATACCAGGTAACTGACCCCGCGCAGAAAAAACATCCCCGCAAGCGTGATGATAAAGGCCGGGATCTTCAGCGCATCGATCAGTAACCCCATGAACGCGCCAAACGCGCAGCCCATCGCCAGCACCAACGGAAACGCCAGCAGCGGCGAAATCCCCCAATAGCCAATCGCTTTGGCGAGAAATACCCCGGTAAAGGCGATCACCGAGCCCACGGAGAGATCGATCCCGCCGGAGAGGATCACAAAGGTCATCCCCACGGCAATGATCCCCAGGAAGGCGTTATCGGTCAGAATGTTGCAGATCACGCGCGTGGAGGCAAAGCCGGGAAACTGCGTCAGACAGTAGAGATAACCCAGCACGAAAACCCCGAGGGTGATCATTAACGGTAAATTACGTTTTATCACGACCACGCACTCCTTTTAGCAGGCTGATAAAGCGCTGTGACTGCACAATCAGTACGCACAGCACCACGATGGCTTTGACCACCTGGTTCATCTCCGGCGGGAAGCCGGAAAGCAGGATCCCGGTGTTCATCCCCTGAATAATCAGCGCGCCCACCACCGACAACAGCAGATTAAAGCGCCCGCCCATCAGAGATCCGCCGCCAATCACCACCGCCAGAATAGCGTCCAGCTCCAGCCACAATCCGGCGTTGTTAGCATCGGCGCCGCGAATATCCGCCGTGACGATGATCCCGGCAATCGCCGCGCACAGCCCGCTCAACACATAGGTGAGCATAACGATGACTCGTGTGTTCACCCCGGCATTTTTCGCCGCCCGGATGTTAATCCCCACGGCTTCAATAAACATCCCGAGCGCCGTTCGCCGGGTCAACAGCCAGAACAGCAGCAGCGTGATCAGCGCGATAATTACCGGCGTCGGAAACAGCAGCAGCGATCCGCTGCCGAACCAGGAGAGCGTGGGCGAGTTGAAGGTGACGATTTGCCCGGAGGTGATCAGTTGCGCCACCCCGCGTCCCGCGACCATCAGGATCAGCGTGGCGACAAACGGCTGAATTTTGAGGATCGCCACCAGTATGCCGTTCCATAATCCAGCCAGAACACCGGTGCCTAACGCGGCGAGCAGCACCACCGGCAGACTGTGTCCGGCGACGGTCATCGCGGCGGTCGTGGCTCCGGCAATCGCCATCACTGCGCCAACAGAAAGGTCAATGCCGCCGGTGGCAATCACCAGCGTCATCCCGATAGCCAGCAGCGCGACGGGAGCGGCGCGATTAAGAATATCGATTGGGCTGCCGAACAGACGCCCGTCCTGCAACACAATCTGGTAAAAGTGCGGGGCAACGAGGCTGTCCACCAGCAGTACCAGCAGCAGCGCAATCAGCTGCGGCATGCCGGTCGGCCAGCGAAAGCGTCGCTTCGGCGGCGTGGTTTGCGGGAGAGATTGAGGCATCACAAGAGTCTCCTTACGCCGCGATGGCGTTCATGATCGCCGGAACGGACAGTTCAGCCAGCGGGATCTCCGCCACCTGTTTGCGATCGCGCATGATGATCACCCTGTCCGCATACCCCACCAGTTCCTCCAGCTCCGAGGAGATCACCAGTAGCGCCAGACCATCGGCGCACAGCGTTTCGATCAGGCGGATGATCTCGGCATGCGCGCCAACGTCGATCCCACGCGTTGGCTCATCGAGGATCAGAAACTGTGGTTTGGTGAGCAACCAGCGCGACAGCAGCACTTTTTGCTGATTGCCGCCGGAGAGAAATTCGATCGGCTGCTCTGCGCTGGGGGTGCGAATGCCAAGCTGGCGGATAAAGCGCTCGGCAATGTCGTTTTGCTCTTTGCGCGCAATCGGCCGCAGCCAGCCGCGCTGGGCCTGTAATGCCAGGATAATGTTTTCGCGCACCGAGGCGGCAGCAATAATACCGTCCGTTTTTCTGTCCTCCGGGCAGAAGCCGATGCCAAGGCATGACGCCTGATGAGGGGATCGCAGCGTCTGCGGTTTGCCTTTGATCAGCGCGCTGCCGCTGTCCGCCGGTTTGATACCGAAGATCACTTCAGCTGTTTCGGTGCGTCCGGATCCAAGCAGTCCCGCCAGACCGACGATCTCACCAGGTCGGACTTCAAGATCGAACGGGGCGATCGTTCCCTTCTTGCCAAAGTTTTTAAAGGCCGCGACGGGTTTGTCGCTCAGCAGGGTTCGTCCCGCGCGCTGTAGTGCATGGGTATCCAGCTCGCGTCCCAGCATCATTTTGACCAGTTCAATCTGCGGCAGCTCGCGGGTTTCCCGGCAGCCGACAAAACTGCCGTTACGCAGGACGGTGATCCGATCGCTGACCTGATAGACCTGATCGAGGAAATGGGTGACGAAGATCAGACTCACGCCGCGATCGCGCAGATGGCGCATCAGGCCGAACAGCATCTCCACTTCTTGCGTATCGAGACTGGCGGTGGGTTCATCAAGGATCAACACCTTCGCCGAGAGATCGATCGCCCGACAGATCGCCACGATCTGCTGCATCGCCACGGAAAAGCGGTTCAGCGGTTCACGCACGTCGAGAGAAAAGCCATAAGACGCCATCAGCGCCGTGGCGCGCTTTTCCATCTCTTTGCGCCGTAGCAGGCCAAATCGACGCGGTTCACGACCAATAAACAGGTTATCCGCCACCGACATATTCGGTAGCAGGTTCACTTCCTGATAGACCGTGCCAATGCCCAGCTGTTGGGCATGTGCGGTATTTCTGGGGGAGATGGCACTGCCTTCCAGCCAGATAGTCCCGCGATCGGCATGATAGACGCCGGTCAGCGCTTTGATGAGCGTGGATTTTCCGGCGCCGTTTTCACCGAGCAGCGCCATAATTTCGCCGCGACGCAGACTGAAATCGACGTTATCCAGCGCTTTGACGCCAGGAAAGAATTTACTTAATCCCTCTGTACGGAGGATCTCCTGGTGTTGTTCCGCGATCATAATTGCCCTCCGCGACAAGAGTGTGGCTCTGGAGGCCCGTAGGCCGGATAAGGCGGTTACGCCGTCATCCGGCAGAACATTTGCCTGATGGCGCTACGCTTATCAGGCCTACAGTGCGTAGTTTGTAGGCCGGATAAAACGCTGTGCGTCGCCATCCGGCACCCCAACGCCTGATGGCGCTGCGCTTATCAGGCCTACAGTGCTGGTTTGTAGGCCGGATAAGACGCTCTGCGTCGCCATCCGGCACCCCAACGCCTGATGGCGCTACGCTTATCAGGCCTACGGTGCGAGTTTGTAGGCCGGATAAGACGCTCTGCGTCGCCATCCGGCACCCCAACGCCTGATGGCGCTACGCTTATCAGGCCTACAGTGCGAGTTTGTAGGCCGGATAAGATGCTGTGCGTCGCCATCCGGCCCCCCAACGCCTGATGGCGCTACGCTTATCAGGCCTACAGTGCGAGTTTGTAGGCCGGATAAGACGCTGTGCGTCGCCATCCGGCACCCCAACGCCTGATGGCGCTGCGCTTATCAGGCCTACGGTGCGAGTTTGTAGGCCGGATAAGACGCTCTGCGTCGCCATCCGGCACCCCAACGCCTGATGGCGCTACGCTTATCAGGCCTACAGTGCGAGTCTGTAGGCCGGATAAGACGCTGTGCGTCGCCATCCGGCACCCCAACGCCTGATGGCGCTACGCTTATCAGGCCTACGGTGCGTGTTTGTAGGCCGGATAAGACGCTGTGCGTCGCCATCCGGCAGAACATTTGCCTGATGGCGCTGCGCTTATCAGGCCTACGGTGCGTGTTTGTAGGCCGGATAAGACGCTCTGCGTCGCCATCCGGCACCCCAACGCCTGATGGCGCTGCACTTATCAGGCCTACGGTGCGAGTTCGTAGGCCGGATAAGACGCTCTGCGTCGCCATCCGGCAGAACATTTGCCTGATGGCGCTACGCTTATCAGGCCTACGGTGCTGGTTTGTAGGCCGGATAAGACGCTCTGCGTCGCCATCCGGCACCCCAACGCCTGATGGCGCTGCGCTTATCAGGCCTACGGTGCGAGTCTGTAGGCCGGATAAGACGCTCTGCGTCGTCATCCGGCCCCCCAACACCTGATGGCGCTGCGCTTATCAGGCCTACGGTGCGAGTTTGTAGGCCGGATAAGACGCTCTGCGTCGCCATCCGGCACCCCAACGCCTGATGGCGCTGCGCTTATCAGGCCTACGGTGCGTAGTTTGTAGGCCGGATAAGACGCTGTGCGCCGTCATCCGGCACCCCAACGCCTGATGGCGCTGCGCTTATCAGGCCTACGGTGCGAGTTTGTAGGCCGGATAAGACGCTGTGCGTCGCCATCCGGCACCCCAACGCCTGATGGCGTATCAGGCCTACAGAGAACCCGAACTTAGTAGCCCATGTTTTTCTTCTTCTCTAACTCTTCTTTCGCGGTATCCGGCAGATACAGCGTGGACTTGGTGATCGTGACCTTCTCAGGCATCGTGCCGTCTTTCTTGAATTTCTCGAGCGCGTCGAAGGCCGGCCCCGCCATATTCGGCGTCAGTTCCACGCTGGCATTCGCTTCACCGTCGATCATCGCTTTATAAATATCCGGTACGCCGTCAATAGAACCGGTCAGAATATCTTTGCCCGGTTTCAGCCCCGCTTCTTTGATCGCCTGGATAGCGCCGATCACCATGTCATCGTTATGGGCGTAAACCATGCAGATGTTCTTGCCGTTGTTCTCGGCTTTGATAAAGCTCTCCATCACTTCTTTCCCCTTACTGCGGGTGAAGTCACCGGACTGAGAGCGGATGATTTTGATGTTTGGCGCTTTGGCGATGGCTTCAGCAAACCCTTTCTTCCGGTCAATCGCCACGCTGGCGCCGACGGTGCCCTGCAGCTCAACCACATTACACGGCTTACCGTTCACCTCTTTGATCAGCCAGTCGCCGATCAATTGACCCTCCAGCACGTTGTTAGCGGTGACGGTGGTCATATAGAGAGATTTGTCTTTGACATCGATGGAACGATCGAGCAAGAAGACCGGGATCTCGGCATCTTTCGCTTCCTTCAGCACTGGCTCCCATCCTGTTGCCACCACGGGCGCAATAAAGATGGCATCAACGCCCTGTGCCACAAACGAACGCACGGCTTTAATCTGGTTTTCTTGTTTTTGCTGACCGTCAGCGATTTTCAGCGTGATGCCGCGCTTCTCGGCCTCGCTTTTCGCCACGTTGGTCTCTGCGGCGCGCCAGCCGGATTCAGAGCCGACCTGCGAAAATCCTACGGTTAATGGGGCGGCCAGGGCCATAGACGACATGGCTGCCGAAACTGCTGTGACTAAAAGTAAGCGCTTCCACATAACTGTGTCCTCGTAGGGTAGGTTTATTGTTGGTTAAGAAACAGTCGCGAAAAAACTATAGACAATCGAACATGTAACGGA
Source organism: Citrobacter sp. ANG330 (assembly GCF_047467925.1). NCBI lineage: Bacteria > Pseudomonadati > Pseudomonadota > Gammaproteobacteria > Enterobacterales > Enterobacteriaceae > Citrobacter > Citrobacter sp. ANG330. Next base: position 31,974 of record NZ_JASJUI010000012.1, read on the forward strand.
TTGCGTTACATCACACTTCAAAAAAGTAAATAGAACGTTAATCACAAGTTTGTAATCGCTTTCATTTACCTATGAAAAAAGCGGCTGAAGATATGGATTTTTCTGTCATGCGAGTGGTCTGAAAAGGCCAGCGGGGGAGGAGTGAAAACGAAATCAGGCGGAGACATTCGGCGCGAGATAGCTATAATACTCGCCACTTGTTTACGACACAGTTAAAGGAAACAGACATGAGCTTACTCAACGTCCCTGCGGGTAAAGACCTGCCGGAAGATATCTACGTTGTTATCGAGATCCCGGCTAACGCCGATCCGATCAAATACGAAGTCGACAAAGAGAGCGGCGCACTGTTCGTTGACCGCTTCATGTCCACCGCGATGTTCTATCCGTGCAACTACGGCTACATCAACCACACCCTGTCACTGGACGGTGACCCGGTTGACGTGCTGGTGCCGACCCCGTATCCGCTGCAGCCAGGCGCAGTGATCCGCTGCCGTCCGGTTGGCGTGCTGAAAATGACCGACGAATCCGGTGAAGATGCGAAACTGGTTGCTGTACCGCACACCAAGCTGAGCAAAGAGTACGATCATATCAAGGATGTGAACGACCTGCCGGAACTGCTGAAAGCGCAGATCACGCACTTCTTCGAGCACTACAAAGACCTCGAAAAAGGCAAGTGGGTGAAAGTCGACGGTTGGGACAACGCTGAAGCGGCGAAAGCTGAAATCGTTGCCTCCTTCGAGCGTGCGGCGAAGAAGTAATTCGTCCTGTCGAGCGAAGCCCCGCATGTCGGGGCTTTTTTGTGTCCGTAAACGCGAGTCACAGACGCAAAAAACGACGCCACCCGAAGGTGGCGTGGTAAAAGTGCGGGCAAACAAGAAAATGCCTGATGACGCTACGCTTATCAGGCCTGCCCTGCACACGACTCAGTACTGGTCTCTGTCTAACCAGTTACCGCTTTCGATCAGCGTTAATCCCTCAACCGGACGTTGGTACACGTACATCCATGCACTGCCGTATGGCGTCTGGATCAACTGGCGTGCGTATTCACCACCGCGGGTGCGCAACGCATCCAGCTCGGCCAGAGTGGCGTTATCAATACGATAAACCTCACCGTGTACCGTTCCGTTCCCCGGAACTGCGCCTGGATAGTGGCCCAGGCTATACAACTGGTAGTTATCGATACTGTAATCGCCCAGCAACTGGGCGTTGGTCATCCAGTGGCTGTTGCCTTGTTTGGTTCGTAAACTGCCGTAGACAAATATTCGCATTGCTAAAACTCAAACTGATAGAGCAAATCCAGTGCCTGATCTACGCCAGACACGGCTTCCAGATATAGCTTAGGCATCAGGCGATAACGTAACGTGAGTGTCGCCAGTGAGTCAAATATACCCACGCCATATTTCACCTGCAGACCTGGCAGTACGTATCCGCTGACGACGACCTGGGAGGAGTCGCCCACCCCCTGAGTATCCAGTGCCAGATTGCTTACGCCAAATGTCTCCCCGATTTTACCCACAACCTGACCACTTTGTGCAACCCCCAGGCCAATAAGCATTGAGGTCATCGCCGCACTGTCGCTCTGCTCACTGTCCAGCCCCTGTCCACGTAACAGGTAGGAAAGCGCCATCTGTTGCGACATCGCCGGGTCAGAGAAGATCTCAGCCTTCGGTTCATCTGCCGTTCCGGTGACGCGAACGCCAGCGATCACGTCATCTTCAGTGGCATCCGGGTTGCGAATAGCTTCGATATTCAGCAACGGTTGGTCCGGCGGTCCAGAGAACAACAGCTCGCCTTTACGCACAATCAGATCCTGACCGTAGGCGTGGAAGCGGCCTTCCGGAATGTTGATCTGTCCGTTCAGCCCCAGCCCTTGCTTATCCTGCGCGACTTTCAAATCGCCCGTCAGTCGGGCTTTCAGGCCGAATGCATCCATTCGCACGTTATTCCCCACATGAACAGTCAGATTGCTGTTGATGGGGATCGCGGCGGTTTGCGGCTTCTCAGGCTGCAGATCGTTGTTAAGCATGACTTCGTCGCTGGAAACGCCCACCGCGCTCTCTGGCAGGTCGTGTACCACAATCCGCGCCCACGGCACGTCCACCCGACCGTCCAGCGTAAACAGGCTTGGCGTCGCTTCAAATACCACGTCCGGTGAAACATCCAGTCGCACCATCGGCGGCACGGTGATACGTACCCGGCTCCCTTTCGCCGCCACACGGGCGCGCCAGTTGTCTATCTGGCTCCAGTCCGCATCACCGCTCAGGTTGATTTGCCCTTGTTGGGTGCGAATCTCCCCGGCAAGCGTTGAGCGCGTACCGTTGAAATTCATCGCCAGCTGGCTCGGTTGCATATCAAACGGCATAAAGTTACCGTCGATATCCAGCCCGCTCAGTTGCAGTTGCCCAAACATCTGCGGGCTCTGCGCATCCCCCCCCAGACGCAGGTTGGCGCTCAGCATCCCCGCCGCCTTTTCGCCGCGCGCGAAGATCGGGTTCACCATCGCCAGATTCACGTTGCGAATGTTGACGTTGCCGCCCAGATTACGCCGTCCCTGCGGATCGGTTACCTGCACCTGTCCGTCAAGCTGACCGTTATTGGTCAGGCGAATCAGCCAGCCCAGTTCTGCACGATTGTTGCGCAGATCGGCCGTCACGTTCAGGGTATCGAACGCCAGCGGCAGCGGCGCATCGTTAACCGTCTGCGTCACCTTCACGTTACGTCCGGAGAGTGTGACATTACCCTGAGGCAGCCCTTCTTTGGTGGTATCCCAGGAGACGTCGGCTTTACCCGTGAACACACCGCTGGCCTGGGTAGTCTCTGGCATAAACGGTTTCAGCATCGCCAGGTCAAAGCGATTGAGATTCACCACCGCCCGCCCTTCGGCACCGGCATCGATGGTTTGCGGTACACACAGCTCGGCATTCGGATTAGCCCAGCAGTGTGGTCCGATGCTGATTTTCTGCTCCTGGTTGCGATAATCCAGCGCGATGGGGCGCGTCAGGGTCAGCGGGCCCACCGGCGTCTGGAAGCGGGTATTGCTCAGCGAGCCTTTCCAGCGCTCTTCTTTACGATCAAAACTTCCCGCCAGATCGAGCTGGCCGGAGACCGGTTCGCCCTGGACACGTAATTGCAACTCGTGCTGCTTCTCACTGCCTTTGGCGTTCAGGGTCACAAGGTTGATGTTCACGTCGGGCTGCGTAATTCGCTCAACACGAACGTTGAGGTTACCGGCAATCTGATCCGTCGATTTAATATCGCCTTCCACGCGCACCTGCGCAACGGACAGTTCCTGCCAGCGCAGCCCACGGGCAGTGATATCCGCCAGCAGTTGCGGAGCGTCGACTGTACCGCGCACCTTGACCAACCCTTTTGCCGTACCACCGAGTCCCGGCAGCGCGTTATCCAGTCCCGGCGCGTCGATAGTCGCATCCAGATTGAGATCTTTCACGCCCAGTTCGCCTTTCACATCGGCGCTGTTTGGCCCCAGTTCCAGATGCAGGCCGGGAATGATCCACTGCAAATAGCTGTTACCTTTCAGCGATCCTTTAACGTTAACCTTGTTCTGCTTAACGTTCCCGGTCAGCTTCAGCTCAGGCACTTCCATCTGCCAGGTGCCGCCATACAGGCTACCGCGGGTTTTGATCAGCCCATTGAGCTTTGATGGCCAGTCCGGGATCTCTTTCGCCGTATTGATGCCGTCCAGCGTCATCTCGCCTCGCCAGCTGATCGCCTGTTGCCAGTCCACCAGCGCCTTCAGCTCGGTTTTCCCTTCCAGCGCCGCCACGCTGAGTTTATCGAGATTAATTTGCTGTTCGTTGCCTTTCGCATCGAGGGTAATGGTTGCCGGGGGAATATCCCGCCCTTTCACCGCCGTACGCATCGACAGCGTGTAGTCCGTCATCTTGCCGGTGAGTTTGAGCTTGATATCATCAGCCTGGAACTGTTTGTCGCCGGTAAACGGCCAGTACACCTGCTTGCTGACCACTTCCAGATTAATGGGTAGCCCGGCTTGCGCCAGACGCGTCTGGGCACGCAGGTCCATATCCACCGGACCGGAAAGGTTCACGCCCATTTCCAGTTGTTCGCGCAGCGCGCCGCCCACCTTCAGTTTGATCTTCTCGCCCTTCAGCGGATCGACGTTCAGCGTGCTGTTCAGGGTAATGTCTACCGGCCAGTTATCGGTTAATTGCGCCGTCCCCGTGGCGTTCACCGTCCCTTGACTGGAGTCGATATCCAGCGTATCCAGCTTCATGTTGCCGTCGATGCTACTCACTTTCAGCAGCAGGTTATGCACCGTCAGGTCAGTGTCGCCGGTGATACGCAGTTGTTCGCCTTTGAACGCTTCAATATTGAGATTGAGCGGCAGATGCACGTCCGTCATTTCCGGCAGCACCGGTTTTGAGAACAGATCTTTTAGCGTCTCGCCAAGCGGTTTTTCATCCGGCTGCGGGTTCTGGATCTTCGGCTCGACCACCTCTTCCTGTGCGACCTCTGCCACTTTCGGCAGCGCGATCAGCAGCCCCTGTAGCGACGTCGGCTTCAGGGTCAGGTTTTTCTCCTGCCAGTGCAGGCCGGAGGTGAAATCCATCACCGAGACGGTCGTGTCGTCGATTTTAATGTTGACGTTATTGAGCGCCACGCGAGAAAGCGTGATCGGATATGGCGTAGAAAGATTCAGCGGGCCGCTGTCCTCTTCTTCCTCGACCTGTTCAGAAGGCGGCATTTTTTTACTGTCGATCGCCACATTAATGTCTTTGAGTGACAGATCGTTCACACACAAGCTGCTGTTCCACAGGCAATTTAGCCCCACCGCCAGATGCACTTCCCCGGCGTTAACCGCCACGCCGGGCTGGTCATAGCGAATATTTTTCAGCGACAAATCACGCCAGCCGCCGGTGACCTGACCAATTTCCAGCCCCGGTACCCAGCGATTCGCCGCATTGAAGATCAGATGCAGACCGGTTGTCGTGCCCACCAGAAACGCCACCGTTCCCAGCAACAGCAGGATAAAAATCAGTACGCCGAGGCTTATCTTCTTCCATAAACTCATAATTCAGGCCCCAGACCGATGTAAAACTGTAAACCGTGTTCCTCTTTGTCGCCGACCGGAACGGCAAAGTCGAGCTTAATTGGCCCAACCGGAGACTGCCAGCGCACGCCCACACCGGCGCCGGTTTTGAAGTCGCTTTTACGGATGTCGCTCACCGCTTCGCCGCTGTCAACGAACATCGCCCCCCACCATTTACCGGTCACGTTGTACTGATACTCCAGCGATCCGGTCACCAGCTTCGAGGCCCCTTTCAGATCGCCGTTGCTGTACTTCGGTGAAATCGATTTGTATTTGTAGCCACGAATACTGCGGTCCCCCCCGGCGAAGAAACGCAGGTCCGGTGGCACCTTGTCGAAATCACCGGTTTCGATCCAGCCCAGGTTGCCACGCGTGACGAAACGATGGCGATCGTAGAGAGTACGGATCCAGACGTTTTGCGCCTGGAAAACGGAGAAATCTACGTCAGAGCCCCAGGCCGTATTGGAGTAATCGATGGAATAGCGCTGCGAATCGCCCCAGACGGGCATCAGTCCGCCGCGTGACCGAGTGCGGCTGATCATGACGCCCGGGTAAAGCAGCATGGTGGTGTCAGTGACTTCACCCTGGGTAAAGTGGTCAAGGCTCCAGCGCAGATTGATGGCGCGCTGCCAGCCGCTGGACAGATCCCAATAGCGGGAAACCGCAAGCGTGGTGGAGTCCTGTTCGGTATCGTTAAGATCGGTACGCTTAAAACCGCCCTGCACCAGATAGTACTGCTCCAGCGGATTTTTCAGCAGCGGCATTTTGTAGCTGAAATCCAGCTGTTGTTCAGGTGACGAGATGCTGGCGCTGGTCGTCAGGCTATGACCGTAAGAGTTCATCCACGGTTTTTTCCACGTTGCCTTTACGCGCGGGCCGACGTCGGTGGAATAGCCCACCCCGGTCTCAATGGTGTTTTCCGTACGCGGTGAAACGACACCTTTTAGCGGCAGCACTTTGGTTTTACGCGCCTTATCAAACTCAGGCGCCACGACGACGGAGTTAAACCAGCCGGTCGCGGAGAGACGGCGGTTCAGTTCACCGAGCTCTTTCGACTCGTACTCATCGCCTTCTTTAAAAGGGACCAGATGCTGCAGATATTCCTCGCGGATCTGCGATCCTTCAAACGTCACATGCCCGAAACGATAGCGTTCGCCGCTGTTGTAATCGATATCCCAGAATGCCTGGTGGCGATCCAGCGCAATGCCAAGTTGGCTCTTATTAAATTCGCTGTCGAAATATCCCTTACGTAGCGCCACGCTGGTGAGGGACTTTTTGAAGCTGTCATAGTCCCCATGATTAAGCACCGTACCGATTGCCGGACGCGTTTTCAGCAGATCCAGGTAATCTCTGTCGGTACGCGCGCCGCCACGTAAAATGACTTCTGTTCCGCCAATACGCACCGGTTCACCGGGGGTCACTTTGGCCACCAGCACCTGGCGCCCTTTCGCCGGCGGCGGACGCAGATCGAAATCAATGGTCGGTTCGTAATAGCCGAGCGCCTTTAACCCTTCGCGAATGGCATCATCCACGCGCGCACGAAAGCGACGGTCCGGCGTCACTTCATCACTCTGGATGGTTGAGAGCTGTGCGCGGACGTTTTTCTCCAGTTCACCTGATAGCCCCTCGACCTGTAGACGGACGTTCGCGGCAAAGGCAGAACTGCTCAAACACAGCAGGCTCACCCAACATAACTGACGGATATGTGGCACTTTTTCTCCTGAATATCCCTTATTTCCACCCCTGGAAAACAATCATAACGCCGATCCACGGCTTAACAAAAACCCAACAATTGGGGTTGAAAAACAGACGACAACCCAAATATTTCTTATGTTTACTGTAGACGTATTCGTAACGGATATTGTGTGCAAATACGCGTCTTGTTACAACCTTAACCCCAATTACTGATTTTCGGGAGAACGGCACCATGAGTTTATTTGATAAAAAGCATCTGATTTCGCCGTCAGATGCCCTACCTGGACGCAATACCCCGATGCCGGTGGCGACATTACATGCCGTCAATCAACACTCAATGACCAATGTTCCCGAAGGGATGGAAATCGCGATTTTCGCCATGGGCTGTTTCTGGGGCGTGGAGCGGTTGTTCTGGCAACTGCCTGGCGTTTACAGTACGGCGGCGGGGTATACCGGTGGTTACACGCCGAATCCCACCTATCGGGAAGTCTGTTCCGGTGAAACGGGCCACGCCGAGGCGGTTCGCGTAGTGTACGACCCGACGGTCATCAGTTATGAGCAACTGTTGCAGGTGTTCTGGGAAAACCACGATCCGGCACAGGGCATGCAACAGGGCAACGACCACGGCACCCAGTATCGTTCGGCTATCTATCCGCTGACGCCGGAACAGGACAGCGCCGCACGCGCCAGTCTCGAGCGCTTCCAGACCGCCATGCACGCAGCGGGGGACGATCGCCGCATCACCACCGAAATCAGCAACGCGACGCCGTTCTATTACGCTGAGGACGACCACCAGCAGTATCTGCACAAAAACCCGTATGGCTACTGCGGTATCGGCGGGATTGGCGTCTGCTTACCCCCTGATGCGTCATAATTCTGACCATCACTGCTGAAAATTAAGCCTCTGGCGGCTTTACAGTCCCTTACGCTATACTAGCCGCTGAACTTACCGGCTCACCTCTACGAGCCGGTTTTCATCAAGCGTTACCACATGGATTTATCAACTTCCCTTCCGAGGATCTGACCTGAACGGTCGGATAAGATATGTTAAACAGTATTTTCATTATTCTTTGCCTGATCGCTGTGAGTGCGTTCTTCTCGATATCCGAGATCTCACTTGCTGCTTCACGTAAAATTAAGCTCAAACTGCTGGCCGATGAAGGCAATCTCAATGCGCAACGCGTGTTGAAAATGCAGGAAAACCCTGGGATGTTCTTTACCGTCGTGCAAATCGGTCTGAACGCGGTTGCCATTCTTGGCGGTATCGTGGGCGACGCGGCTTTCTCGCCGGCCTTTTACTCCCTGTTCTCTCAATATCTGTCGCCAGAACTCTCTGAGCAGTTGAGCTTTATTCTCTCCTTCTCGCTGGTCACCGGTATGTTTATCCTCTTCGCGGACTTAACCCCGAAACGCATCGGTATGATTGCGCCAGAAGCTGTGGCTTTGCGTATCATCAACCCGATGCGCTTCTGTCTGTTTGTGTTCACGCCGCTGGTGTGGTTCTTCAACGGGTTGGCGAACGTGATCTTCCGCATCTTCAAATTGCCGATGGTGCGCAAGGATGACATCACCTCTGATGATATTTATGCCGTGGTGGAAGCTGGCGCGCTCGCGGGCGTGTTGCGTAAACAGGAACACGAGCTGATTGAAAACGTATTCGAGCTGGAATCACGCACCGTGCCATCATCCATGACGCCGCGTGAAAACGTCATCTGGTTCGATCTGCATGAAGACGAGCAGAGCCTGAAAAACAAAGTGGCGGAACATCCGCACTCCAAGTTCCTCGTCTGTAACGAAGATATTGACCACATCATTGGTTACGTTGACTCGAAAGATTTACTGAATCGTGTTCTGGCGAATCAGAGCATGGCGCTGAACAGCGGCGTGCAGATCCGCAACACCCTGATTGTTCCGGATACGCTGACCCTTTCGGAAGCGCTGGAAAGCTTTAAAACCGCCGGTGAAGATTTCGCGGTGATCATGAACGAATACGCGCTGGTGGTCGGTATCATCACGCTGAATGATGTGATGACCACGCTGATGGGCGATCTGGTCGGCCAGGGTCTGGAAGAGCAGATTGTGGCGCGCGACGAGAACTCCTGGCTGATTGACGGCGGTACGCCGATCGATGACGTGATGCGCGTACTGGATATCGATGAGTTCCCGCAATCAGGTAACTACGAAACGATTGGCGGCTTTATGATGTTCATGCTGCGTAAAATCCCGAAACGGACCGATTCCGTGAAATTCTCAGGCTACAAATTCGAAGTGGTGGATATCGATAACTACCGTATCGATCAGCTGCTGGTAACGCGCCTGGACAGTAAACCGAGCGTACTGGTGCCGAAACTGCCGGACGCGAAAGAAGACGTGAAAGCGTAGTTTCGCTGGCTCTTCCTGCCTCAGAAACATCAACGGCTCCCGAAGGGAGCCGTTCTTTAAACTACTGCATAGCACGTTGGTTAAGCCATCTCAGTTTGCAGACGCAGAACCTGACGGTTGACTTCGGACATCACAGACAAGTGCTGTTTATCCTTCACTTTTGGGATAAGAATCTTACCCTTATCAAACTCAAAAGCGCCAACATCCTTGATATATAACCGTCCACGGAACAGGATTTTCACGTACTTCGCCACTTGCAGTGGGTTGTACCGTTGGAAAATTTTCATTGTTATCTCCTGCTTAAGTGTTACGCCCCTGTGGTACCACAATCGGTCCAACCGTTATAAGGCGCAAATTTTAATGCCATTTGACTATAGACTATCTGGGCGATGTTTCCAGCGCGTATAAGTTTATTTACCTTTTCATTACAGTTAATCAGAATCATCTCTGAATCAGGGTGCGGTCCTCAGTATAAGCCTTCGTTTTTCGCAGGATTTGTGCGCCCGTCCGCAAACTGGCATCGCTCTTGCGGGAAAAAGCATCATTCGCACATATGATTAAAAATCAGACCCAAGTGGTCGGATCACCTGCAAACAATAAGAAGGAAATACCATGACCTTACGTAAGATTCTGGCGCTGGCGTGCCTGTTAGCGCCAATGATGGCCTCCGCGCATAGCTTCGAAACGGGCCAGCGCGTCCCGCCGGTCGGGATTGCCGATCGCGGCGAATTGATTCTTGAAAATGATAAGTTCAGCTATAAAAGCTGGAACAGCGCACAGTTGCCCGGGAAGGTGCGTCTCCTTCAGCACATCGCCGGACGCACCTCCGCTAAAGAAAAAAATGCGACGCTGATTGAAGCGATCAAAGCGGCAAAACTGCCCCATGACGTTTACCAGACCACGACGATCGTCAACACTGACGACGCGATTCCAGGCTCCGGTATGTTTGTGCGCAGCAGCCTTGAGAGCAATAAGAAGCTCTACCCGTGGTCGCAGTTTATCGTCGACAGTAACGGCGTGGCCCGTAAAGCCTGGCAACTGGATGAAGAGAGCTCTGCTGTCGCGGTGCTTGATAAAGAGGGTCGCGTACAGTGGGCAAAAGACGGGGCGCTAACTCAGGAAGAGGTGCAGCAGGTGATTGCCCTGCTGCATAAGCTACTCAATAAATAGAGACCCGAAAGCCGGGGTTGAGGAACGATTCACGCGGGGTGTAATCCAGCGGTTTACCCTGCCAGTCGTGAACGTGCGCCCCGGCTGCTGCCGCGACGGCATGGCCCGCAGCGGTATCCCAGACGTTGGTCGGCCCGAAGCGCGGGTACAACTGCGCCTGCCCCTCCGCCACCAGGCAGAACTTCAGCGACGAACCAATCGACGTCGTCTGGTGTTCACCCAGCTGCTGTAAATATTCTTTCAGTTCGTTGTCTGCGTGGGAGCGGCTAATCACCACCAGCGGCGGACGCGCGTCGCGTACCTGAATCTGCTTGCGCACGTTGCACTCTTCTTTCCAGGCTTTGCCTTCCGCCGCGCTGTACATCACTTTCATCACCGGCGCATAGACCACGCCCAGTACCGGTTTGCCCTTCTCGATAAGCGCAATGTTGACGGTGAACTCACCGTTGCGTTTGATGAACTCTTTGGTGCCATCCAGCGGGTCAACCAGCCAGTATCGCTGCCAGTGCTGGCGCACTTCCCAGGCCGGCGGGTCCTCTTCGGAGAGGACGGGAATATCCGGCGTCAGTTGCGTTAAGCCTTCGAGAATCACCGCGTGAGCGGCGATATCCGCCGCGGTTACCGGAGAATCGTCCTGCTTGCTGGCAATCTCCATCGGTTTGACTCCATCATAGACCTGCATAATGGCATCGCCCGCGTTCCGTGCAAGCTGGCATACGTGTTCTAACATTCTCCACCTCGTTTGTTGCAGTGGTCTTAACTCATTGTTTTACTTATACCCGATCAGAGGCGAATCCGCCAACTGTGATAGCGACTGCGGTTTTGCTTGCTAAACTGATGCATGATTCACAGTTCTGTAAGCAAGAAGATTTATATACATTTTCTTTTGTGGCTTAGATCTTAAAAGGATGCCCTCTGATGATTAAGTTTAGTGCAACGCTTCTGGCCACGCTGATCGCGGCCAGTGTGAATGCCGCGACCGTCGATCTGCGGATAATGGAAACCACTGATTTGCATAGCAACATGATGGATTTCGATTATTACAAAGATACCGCAACCGAAAAATTCGGACTGGTACGCACTGCAAGCCTGATTAACGCCGCACGTAATGAAGCCAAAAACAGCGTGCTGGTCGACAATGGCGATCTGATTCAGGGCAGTCCGCTGGGCGACTATATGGCGGCAAAGGGACTGAAAAAAGGCGATGTCCATCCGGTGTATAAGGCGCTGAATACGCTGGATTACGCGGTGGGAAACCTCGGTAACCATGAGTTCAACTACGGACTGGCGTATCTGCAAAACGCGCTCGCTGGAGCGAAGTTCCCCTATGTTAACGCCAATATCATCGACGTTAAGACCCAAAAGCCGTTGTTTACACCTTATCTTATTAAAGAGACGGATGTCGTCGATCAGGAAGGCCATAAGCAGACGCTGAAAATCGGCTATATCGGGTTTGTTCCACCGCAGATCATGACCTGGGATAAAGCCAACCTGAGCGGCAAAGTGACGGTTAACGACATTACCGAAACCGCACGTCAATATGTGCCGGAAATGCGTGAAAAAGGGGCCGATGTGGTGGTGGTGGTCGCGCACTCGGGACTCTCTGCCGACCCATACCAGAGCATGGCGGAAAACTCGGTTTATTATCTCAGTGAAGTGCCCGGCGTGGACGCAATCCTGTTTGGTCATGCTCACGCCGTCTTCCCCGGTAAAGACTTTGCCAACATCAAAGGCGCGGATATCGCAAAAGGGACGCTGAACGGCGTGCCGGCGGTGATGCCAGGCATGTGGGGCGATCATCTGGGCGTGGTGGATCTGGTGCTCAGTAACGACAGCGGCAAATGGCAGGTGACGCAGGCCAAAGCCGAAGCGCGCCCCATTTACGACGCCGCTGAGAAGAAATCACTCGCTGCCGAAGACAGCAAACTGGTGGAGATTCTGAAAGCTGACCACGACGCGACGCGCGAATTTGTCAGCAAGCCGATCGGTAAATCCGCTGATAACATGTACAGCTATCTGGCGTTGGTGCAGGACGATCCGACCGTTCAGGTGGTTAATAACGCGCAGAAAGCCTATGTCGAACATTTCATTCAGGGCGATCCGGATCTGGCGAAACTGCCGGTCCTTTCCGCCGCCGCGCCGTTTAAAGTCGGTGGGCGTAAAAACGATCCGGCCAGTTTTGTCGAAGTGGAAAAAGGTCAGTTAACCTTCCGTAATGCCGCTGACCTTTATCTGTACCCGAACACGCTGGTCGTCGTTAAAGCCAGCGGCAAAGAGGTGAAAGAGTGGCTGGAGTGCTCCGCCGGACAGTTTAATCAGATCGATATCACCAGCAGCAAACCGCAGTCGCTCATCAACTGGGACGGTTTTCGCACCTATAACTTCGATGTGATCGATGGCGTGGAATACCAGATTGATGTCTCACAGCCCGCACGCTATGACGGTGAATGCCAGACGGTAAACCCAAAAGCAGAAAGGATTAAAAATCTGACCTTCAACGGCAAGCCGATTGATCCGAATGCCACTTTCCTGGTCGCCACCAATAACTATCGCGCTTATGGCGGTAAGTTTGCCGGAACCGGCGACAGCCATATTGCCTTTGCATCACCGGATGAAAACCGCTCGGTGCTGGCGGCATGGATTGGCGCGGAATCTAAACGCGCCGGGGAAATTCATCCGGCGGCTGATAACAACTGGCGTCTGGCGCCGATTCACAGCGAGAAGAAACTGGATATCCGCTTCGAAACCTCGCCAGGGGATAAAGCCGCCGCGTTTATCAAAGAGAAAGGCCAGTACCCGATGCAAAAAGTGGCAACCGATGAGATCGGTTTCGCAATTTATCAGTTGGATTTAAGCAAGTAGCGTGATTGCCGGGTGGCACCCCGCCATCCGGCAACGTTTTACGCCGCCCGCGCTTCCCGTTCTGCTAACACCTGCGGCAGATTCAGCTCAATCCAGTCTGCCAGCGCGGCGACTTTATCACTGACCTGCTCGCCCAGCGGGGTCAAACTGTATTCCACGTGCGGCGGCACAACCGGATACGAAACCCGGTTGATGAACCCATCCTGCTCCAGCGCCTGCAACGACTGCGCCAGCATCTTCTCGCTTACGCCCCCCATTTTACGCCGCAAATCGCTGAAGCGATGTGTGCCGTCGCGTAGCGCCACCAGGATCAACACGCCCCAGCGACTGGTCACATGCTTTAACACCTCACGCGACGGGCACTGTTCGGCAAACAAATTGCCGTCACGCAGTTGTTGAGAAAGTGTCGGTGCACTCATCTTATACTTACCTTTTTGTGCGTACTTACTAAAAGTAAGTTTAAGTGCTAGCTTTATAAAACACAAGCGACACATTAAGGAGTCACCCCATGATTGCAGTTACCGGCGCGACGGGCCAACTGGGCCAACACGTTATTGAGAACCTGCTGAAAACCGTACCTGCCAGCCAGATTGTGGCGATAGTGCGCAACCCGGCGAAGGCTACCGCGTTAAGCCAACAGGGCATCACCGTACGTCAGGCGGATTACAGCGACGAAACCGCATTCACCCAGGCGTTGCAGGGTGTTGATAAGCTGCTGTTGATCTCTTCCAGTGAAGTGGGGCAGCGTGCCGCCCAGCACCGTAATGTCATTAATGCGGCGAAGACCGCGAAAGTGAAATTTATTGCCTACACCAGCCTGTTGCATGCCGACCGCTCTCCTCTCGCTTTGCACGTTGAACACGTCGACACCGAGAAGATGCTGGCTGACTCCGGTATTGCCTACGCGCTGTTGCGTAACGGCTGGTATACCGAAAACTATCTTGCCAGCGCGCCTGCTGCGCTGGAGCATGGCGTGTTTATCGGCGCGGCGGGCGAGGGCCGAATTGCCTCTGCGACGCGTGCGGATTACGCTGCGGCCGCCGCACAGGTCATCAGCACCGAAGGCCATGCCGGTAAGGTGTATGAACTGGCGGGTGATGAATCCTGGACGCTGAGCCAACTGGCCGCAGAACTGAGTAAACAGAGTGGCAAACCTGTCGTTTATCAGAACCTGAGCGAGGCCGATTTTGCCGCCGCGCTGAAAAGCGTGGGTCTACCCGCCGGTCTGGCGGAGATGCTCGCCGATTCAGACACCGGCGCATCCAAAGGCGGTCTGTTCGATGACAGCCACACGCTGAGCAAACTGATCGGCCGCCCGACCACGTCGCTGGCAGAGAGCATCAACGCGTTTCTGTAACTATTAAAAATCAGTTAATTACGGTGGCATCCCCGCGCATCCTCTCTGATAATGACGGGATGATGCGTGGGGAAAAACGTGCAGGCTGTACCCGAGCAGTTTAGTGATGAAAAAGGCGTATTTCGCGTCTTATCGTTATTCCAGGGTGGCAATCATCACTGCGCTGGCGGTGAACGCGCCGGTCGGAATATCGGTGTATGCCACACTGGGATCACGTACTGGTTCAAAACTTAACTTTTCGGTTTGTGTACCCACATTATAGGTTCGGGTGTAGGTTGTGCCGGTATCCACCACGGTATCATTCAGCGACATCGCAATAGAAAGACCGTTCGCTGATGAATGGATATATTGATTTCCGTCAGTTGACCCTGGCGTATACTGAAACTTAATTGAATACGTTGCAGTGCCTGTGCCAGTGCACGTGACATCCAGCAGTTTATCTGTGGCAGGCGTCGTGCCAGCAATTGTACCGATAATACTGCGGTCGATGTCGCCCAGAGAGACATCCAGAGCATTGCCATTATTAAATGTACATGTAATGAGTACAGGGGCAGGAGGGAGGGGGGGTTTACCACCACCTAAACAGCCTTGCGGAGTATTATTAAACAGAAACTGATGGTTCACGTAATCTGTCGCCTCAAACAGCACATAGCACATATACTTTTTTGGGGTTTCGACAATTTTACTCGAGGCAGAAAATGTAAACTGAAGCGTACTTAAATCTTGCCCGGCAGCTATATAATAGTGCTCATAAGCAAAGGTATCGCCGTTGGAAGGATAATATGAATCGGGGGAGTTTGTTTGATATAATGCAACACCATAATAGCCAGATGCGGGCACCGTATTCCCTTTACCAATATTTAACGTACAATAACCCCCTATATATTCGTTGAGATATAAACCGGTCATGGGTGTATCACGTGAGACAGGGCAATTTCCTTGCACACCGGGAACCCCCGTCCAGGCCGCCGAAGCCTCAATGCTTATTAAAGAAAAAAAAAGTAAAAACAGGGTGTTGATCATTACTTTTTTATAACTGTGAATCAAAATCATCAAAAATACTCCGCCATTAACGTTGCCGTTGCTGTAAACGTTGCCGCCTGTAGTTCGCTGTCAGGATCCTGATCCAGCCTGATATCCAGTTTCGGCGGGTTATGCCAATCAGCCACGGAGAAAGGCGTATTCAGCGTTTGTTCCAGGCCTTCATTAAGAAAGGTCACCCACAGCCCCGGCTGGCTGGCCGCCATCGTGGCGCTATGCCCTGCCACAGGCGTTGCCTTGATCGTCATTTCCACGCTGTTGCTCTCAGTTGCGCCGGAACAATTAAGAGAATAGTTGACGGGTTGCGTTATCGTCCCGGTTGCCACCTTATTCACCGCAACATTACCGAACACCACGTTAATCACCTGATTGTTATTCACCGTGCAGGCTTTTCGCCCCATGAGATGACCGGTAAAAGAAATATCTATGCTGTCGCCAGTTTGCGCCGCAAAAAGTTCAGGCACCTGAAACCCGGCAAGAAAAATAGTCAAAATCAGGACGCGGCCGTTCCGTTTCATTACACAAACTCCATTATCAGCGTCGCGCTGGCACTGATTCTCGCGCCATTGATTAATCCGTCGCCCTGCCCCACCAGTACCAGTTCCGCCTGAATGGCAGGCTGCTGCGTCAGCATATCCACGGCAAATGGCGCGTTCACATCCTGTACCAGACCGTTAACCAGCAGACGTATACCCAGCTCCTGGCCCGGGTTGCTGTCATTAATGCTGACAGGCAATAACTTATGCCCGTTATAATCGAGCGTTACCCCCCCGACCGGACTGAAGGTCATTTGCGCTTTGCCACCTGCGTCCCCGGTACAACTCATCGTTGCAGGAACTGTTTCCAGGTACGAGCCAGAGAGCACCGTTCCACCATCGGCCGGCTCAAAATCCACTTCACTAAAATCAACGGTGGCTGAATCACCATTGTTAAAGGTACAGGCCCCATTGGCCACGACCGTACCGCTAATATTAATATTGATATTAACCGAGTCGTCCGCAAAGGCACTGTACCCCCCAACCATAAGGCTCAATAGCAGCACAACATGTTTCCAGATACGCATTTCCGCCTCTCAGGGATAATCGATTTGAAACGTTGCCGTCGCAATAAATGGCCCGGCAGTCAGACTTTGCGCAGCAATCGCATCTGGCTCAGCCTGAACATAGCCGCGTAACGCCAGGGTATTGGTGCCATTTGCTAACGCAAATACAGGGCTGGGCTGGTTCAGCGCCAGCGGTTGCGGACTGCCTTCGTCCGTTTCAATGCCAAACGCGATGCCGTGTGTATCGCCGTCGTCCGGAACCAGTAACCCCGGTAAAGCAACGCTTTCCGTTCCTTTAAAGGTCACCGTCGCGCTATTGCCTAATGAGGTATCGCACTCGGTCAACACAATCGCAAACGGCTCGCCGGGCGTGCGGCTGGTCTGGTAAAAATACTTGCTTACCAGGTTGCCGAAATCGAGGGTGATGGCGGATGAGTCGGTACTCAGCGTGCAGGGCTCTGCAACTAATTGACCTGAGATTTGCACATTATTTTCTATTGCGAACGCAGACGGCATCAGCATTGTCAGTGCCAGGTAATAAAACAGGCGTTTCATCAGTCATATTCCAGGAAAAAGTTCACGGACGCCTGATACGCCCCTTTTACCAGCGGCGCGCTTGTGCGTTCGGGTGTGACATACCAGATCAGCTCATCGCTCGGCGGCATGGCAAACTGCGGTCTACCGCGCTGCCCCAGGCTGATGTCATTCTGCTGCGCATCAGTGATGCGTAGCCCGAACCCGCTGGCCCCGGTCACCTTAACGAGTTGTGAGTTGTCTGCATCGCCCGAGGCGATAAAACGGACCGTCAATACGGGCTGAACCGGATCCCAGCTACGGGTTCCGGTTTTAACGTTCAGGCTGTTGCCGCGCATGCGGATACAGTATTTAAAGTGCATCACAACAGGAATGGGCATTCCGCGATCGCCCGGTTTTGCCAGTAACGCGCTCGAGATGTCGCCCAGATCAACCTGCTGCCAGGATGAGGTCAGGTCAAGCATACAGGCACCTTCGGTCATCATGCCGCGCACTTCGATGTTCAGTGTATCGCTGCCTGCCTGCGCCAGCGTACTGAACAACACCAGAGCCATGCCGCAGACCGCTCGCTTTGCGTTACCGGAGTTCATCGGTTTTAGCCCGCCTGGGTGGACTGCACAGTGCAGTTGTTGCCACCACAGCGATAAACCAGCTTCGGACGTCCGCCGAAGTCGTTGATATAGGTCACGACCGGATTGTTGCCCATCTCGTTCGCGCTGCTTCCCAGCGGCGCGCTACTCTTAGGCGCAACCAGCACAGGCTTAAAGGATTTAATCGCCGCCCCTTTCAGCGAAGGCGATACCTCGACGATGGAGATGTAATAGGCCGTAGGGTTGTTTGCCACGTAATGATCGCCCTGGCGGGTTAAGGTCATCTGCTCCTGCCACGGTTTGTCGGACGGGTTAACAGCGAGCCCCGCCGGACGATAAAAGAGCTTGATACGCGTCTGCAGGGCAATTTGCAGCGTGTTAGGTTTATCCGTTTTTGGCGGGATTTCGCGCAGGTTGAAGTAGAACAGGGTTTCTTTATCCTGCGCCAGCAGGTTCATGGCCGGCGTGGTCTGGACTTTCACCTGGGTTTTACTACCGGGTTCGATACGTTGCACGGGTGGCAAAGCAGTCAGCGGATCGGTCAGCTTTTTACCCTGCGCATCCTCAACCCACGCCTGCGCCAGGAACGGCAGCTCGCGGTTCTGGTTGGTAACCCCCAGGCTTACGGATTTGTCACCACCATTGAGCACAACTCGCGTGCGATCCAGCGCCAGAGCAGCATCGGCGCTCTGCGCCACGGTCAACCCAGTCGCCGTTAACAGGAAAAGGCTCATCAGTTGTTTTTTAGAATGTTGAAACATCGTACGTTCTCATCGTCATAAGTCAGTTATTTGCTGCCAGCAGGTAAGCAAGGCAGAAGCATTTTTTGGCTTTCCAGATCCACAGGTAACCGTGTCGGTAGGGTAATTGTGCACTGGTCTGTTCCTTCCCAGTTCACGCCCATCACCTCACCAGGCTTAATCCCCGTCAGCCAGACTTCGCCGTCTTCGCCGATGAGCCCGGTCTGTTCCTTATCCTGATTGATCACTGTTGCGCCAAACGGCGGGACAGTGCCATCCGCCAGACGGATTATCGCCATGGCCTTTTTACCGGCGATGATGCCGAATTTACGGTAACCAATCGCGCCTTCGGTGAGGGTTCCTTCCACCACGGAACGGTTGGTATCGACATCATCTCCTAACGCATCCATGTCAATGTTCACGCTATTTCGGTAGTAGCTGCTCACATCTCCCACGACGGCTTTACCGAACATATTTGAGCGGGTGTTGTTGCCTGCTCCTTTTACCGGTACGTCGCTGACGCCTGCGGTATCGACCATCATTCGCGTACCGCCCGGTACGGACATCCGGTGCAGGGCTGCACCGTGGGCGGTGGCCGTCATGCCGCCGCGAATTGACATCCCCACTGAGCTGTACTGATTACCCTGCTGTGCGGCAGTCGCCGTGACCTCAGCAATATCCCCTTCATGCGTCAGGTAACCACTGCCACCCGTCGCACCGTTTTGGTCCCGACTGACGCTTATATGGTAGTCATTGTTTGCGTTAATTTTGTCGCTGTACGAAAGCGAATGACCAACGCCTGCCTGACCAAACTGACTGTCGTAGCTCAGCGAGCCGGACTCCCCCCACGGCAGCGACAGGCTGACGTACACCCCTTTATCCTGGCTGTCCGTACTCTGCGTACGGAAGGCGGACAAGTTCATGCTGATGTTTTTAAACCGGCCCAGATCGAAATAGCGGGATATCGACAGGTTATAGGTCGTGCTGGTGGGTTGATCCCAGTACGTCTGCCTACTGTAGTTCAGATACACACTCATATTGAGCGGACGGATTTGCTGGTTAAACGAGATGGTATACATCTCTTTACCGCTGCCGCCGCTGTCGTTGTTGTGATAACGCGCATCGAGGTACTGCGACATACTCATAAAGTCACGTTCGGAGAAGCGATACCCTGCGAAAGTCACCTGGCTGTCCGTGCTGTCGAACCGCTTGGAATAACTCACACGGTACGATCCGCCCTGTTTCGTTCCTGCATTTGGCAGCGTGGCGCGGGATTGTGTCACGTCAAACGAAAGAGCACCGAGGACTAACAAATCTCGTCCAATACCCAGCGCAGCTGCGTTGTAATCCCCTGCAGCCAATACGCCGCCATACAATGACCAGCCGTTGTTCACCCCCCAGGAAAACTCACCCGTTCCGAATACCGGCCCATTTACATGGTGGTCAAAGTCAGAGGGACGCCCTGCGGCAACTTTGTACCGCACCATCCCCGGACGCGTCAGATACGGCACGTTTGAAGTGTTCATCTGATACGTTTGAACGCTTCCGTCCTGTTCGGTCACTTTCACATCCAGTGTTCCCAGCACCGCATTATTCAGATCCTGAATACGAAACGGCCCTGCAGCAACGGTCGTTTCGTATAACACCCGCCCCTGCTGGCTAACCGTCACTTTAGCGTTGGTTTTCGCTATGCCGGTGACTTCCGGCGCATAACCGCGCAAATTAGGCGGCAGCATGCTGTCACTAGAGACCAGGCTGGTACCGGTAAAACGAAAGCTGTCGAACATATCTGAAGACAAATAATCTTCACCCAGCGTCATTTTCGCCCGTATAGACGGCAGCGCCCGGTAAAGATAAAAACGATTCCAGTCCAGCGATTGCGCATTACTTGACGTATTGCCTGACTGTTGCACCATCTGACCCTGCCAGTCAGCACGTAAGCGCCATGCACCCATGTTTAATCCGGCCGTACCGTTTCCGCTGAGCGTCTTGTTGTCACTTTCTTCACCAGATGTCTTTTGACGGGTCGCCTGACCGTTGATGTTATAGTCGAACATCATGCCCGCTACGCCGTTATCCCAGCGTGACGGGGGATCCCAGTTATCCGACACGTACTCAAGGTACGCTTGCGGCAGGCTGATAAAGAGCGCGCCATTGCCCAAATCACCGCGGACTGCCATACCTGGAAGCGACTGGGGATCCAGACATTCTCCGTTATGCCACCAACTCAATTGTTTGCTGGATTTGGTGGTAAGCCCCAGACGCGTAACTATGTCCGTTGTCAGACAAGCTTCACTCCCGTCAGGATCGTTATCAGGAGCAATAAATTGCACCGGCTGCTCGGGTAATGAACTTTTATTAACCTGTATCGCCATGGTATAGGTACCGGGCATAACGTACCCGGCACGGGAGAACTGACTTAAATCAATATGGCTGCGATCCTGAACGTCCAGCACATCGGTATTAAACTCAACGTTTTTTTCTCCGGCCCATACCGTAGAGGTATGTCCGGCAAGCACGGTTAACAGCAAACTCGCAATCACTGACCTGCGGAATAGCTGTACTTTATACTTCAACATCACTATTCCTCAGTCAGTAATACTCCAGTTTCAAACGTAGCGTGGTCTGATAAGCCCCAGGCTGAAGCACTTCACCATTACCTTTCAGCGTCAGGGTGTAATCCAGTGTGTTTGCCTGGGTTTCCTGCTGCGCAACCTTCATCGGTATTCCGGGATGAACCTCATTACCCAACGCATCAACGATTCTCACGCCGATTCCTTTCGTCTTTCCGGAGAGAACAAAAGTATTTGTGCTTCCCTGCGCACCATAGAACGTCACCCGAAATCGGTCCCCTTCAGTCAGCGCCTCGCACCCGATTAGCAAGATACTCAGCGAGGTCGATTCACCTTCTCCGTCACGCAAAATTTGCCCCACAGAGACTGGTTTCATCGTGACCAGCTGATATTCCTGTGATGTAGCAATCGAACAGGTGCTATCCAGGATGCTTCCCTCCATGCCGACACGCCCCTTCAGCACAGCTCCTGTTGCCGCCTGTTCCAGCAAGAAAATCGTCAGCATGACAGCAAAAAAATGGCGGATCGCTACGGCTGTCAACATAGGTCCTCTTTGCAAAAATGTGCCTCCCCGTGAAGGGAGGCAACAGGGGCTTATTCGTAAGTCATCATGAAGTTAGCCACGGATGCGAAGTTACCTGGGGTAACCGCGTTAGACGCGCTGCTGCCCTGGACATACGCCTGGAATTCCAGTTCGTTGTTGCCACTGCTCAGCGCAGGCAGGGAGGTTTTGATTTCCGGTTTGATTACATTGCCGCCCAGGTCAGCGATCACAACACCCACGCCAGCACCCTGGCCCGTAACAGCGAAGCTGCCGTCGAGACCCGCAGCCGAGTCACCAGCAATACCGCTAAAGGTGATAGAAGCCTTGTTTGCCGTAGCCGCGTCACAATCGTGAAGTTGAATGTTGAGAGGAACTGGTGTGGATTTACCGCCACCAGCCAACTGGTTTTTAGAAATAGCACCCAGTTGAATAGTCTGGTCCAGGCTTTTAGCATCAATGGAGCATGGTGCATCAATAATGGAACCTTTAAAGGTTATTTTGCCGTGGCCCTGATCATCTGCTGCATTTGCACCTGCAACCAATACAGATGAGAGTGCAATGGTCATTAAAAGCTTATTCATAAATTACATCCTGTTCTCTATATATTTGCATTAAAACAAACCAGGCACATTTATATTGCTTCGGGACCAAGCAACCATCCTAACGAATATATTATTTCGCCAGAAGATCAATATAAAGGAAGGAAGTTTGTTTAATATTATTTAATATGTTTAGTAGCGGTAGCCACCAAACCATGAGTATAATATTAAACATCGGTCGTAAGTTCTAACACAAAAGATATGCATTTCTGGACTGTGTGTTAAAAAATTGCTGCAACATATATGAAATCCGCTGCTACAATCAATGGATACTTTGATGATCAGTAAGTCAATGAATGGTGCTAACATGAGGAGCCCCAAAATAATATCCGAAAATGGACAAATCCAGCAGAACAAGGCCTCTGAGCAAAAGCATTTTGTCTTAAGCACCAATATGGACAAAATCTTTTTGTCACTGGATCAAATTCAACGTCCGGAACAGGCCATGCGCAGGATCCATGATGCCTTGCTACCCTATGCCAGCCCTGTCGAAGTGCGTTCTAACCGGCATGTGCTTAAAGTTCCTGGTGAACAAAACTGCATCTGGCTGGTTTCGAGCGGGAATTTGTCGTATTTTCGCCGCTACGACGATCTTAAGATCGCTATTTCTCCTGCGCCGGTAGTTGCAGGCCTGGCCACACTCTTTTCACCTTTTGACCGTCACGTATACCGGGCTTCCAGGGGGGCAAAAGTGGCGTCACTGAGCTTACCCCTGGCGCATTCTGTGATAAATGATCTGAATCTCTGGAAAGACGTTTCCGAGGTGCTGGGTTACGTTGTACAGATGATGTGTTATCGCGATGAACATCTGGTCAGTAAAGATTCCTACAACATCATTCGTGCTAAGTTAGTAGAATACCTAAATAAAAAAGACCTTAATGAGCTCGACCAAACAGGTATAGCCGCCTATATCCTCAGCACCACGCACCTTTCACGTAGTCTGGTTTATAATTATCTCAGTTCACTGACAGAAGGTGGTTATATAAAGATTGATAAAGGAAAACTTATTGAAATTGTAAAACTCCCTGAACATTATTAGCGATTCTATATTTCCCGGCCTGCACATTTCAGGCTGGGAAATTAAAAAGGGTTAACCTGGCCGCTGCCGATCGGGTGGTACTGTTTTATCGGCAACGCTATAGTACTCATCCCATTGCTTTCGTAGCCAACGGCTGCGGGTGTCATCAGGAATCACCTCATTGATGCGAACCAGATTCATGAAGACCTGTGGATCATTGCGATACTGCAAGAATTGTTGTCCCCATAAAGCATATTGCTTTAGAAGTTCTTTGTCAGGGGTCCGTCTGTATGTGATCAACATGGCATTGTGCTTATCATACAGCCAGCGTTCCCACTGAATCCAGGGGTTGACCAGCGCAGAAGCCGCAGAAAAATCTCTCATCCCCTCACGTTCAAACCTTGTAAGCACTGTCCCTGTCTGAAAACCAGTCGCAAGAAACCATAATCCTGCCGTTGCGCTTACCGTCATACCCACACCCCGGAAAACCCCCTGAGCTTCATATATTTTTTGTTCTTGTGTCGCGATACGACAAATGAGTAACAACGTCATCCAGTGTGGCGTGGACAAAATTAGTGGATATTCCACCATTAAATGGAACCCTATTGGCAAAGCAAGTCCCCAGAGAGCCATATGCTCTCGAGTGGAACGGAACATCAGGAAGAAGTACCCTACCAAAAAAGCCAGCATACCGAAGACAGCCAGGAGGCCACCTTCAGCCCATTCAAATAAAAATTCGTTGTGAGCATGGGAAACATGCTCTCCAAAATACCGGTTCAGAAGACTCAGTGATATTCGCTCAGCCTGGAATTCGTAGCTGCCATACCCCCACCCCAGCAACGGATGTTCCTTTATCATCGCAATAGTCGCCTGAATTATTAACCAGCGATGGGTATTCGAACCCTCTTTATTGACCGTATCCAGCAATTGAAAATAATGGATGCCAAAAGCTTTCATCAGATGGATAACGGCGATGGAAATAATGACCACACAGAAAAAGGCGGGAATGACTCCTTTTGCACGAGGCCGGTTACCCATAAGCAAAATAAAAATGACATAAAGAACACAGCCAAAGATCCCAGCGCGAGACTGTAGTAAATCAAGATTAATGGTAAACAACGCAATAATGGCCAACAACAGTGAGCGAACCTTCCAGTTCTCTGCTTTGAAAAGTAACCACAGCGTGCAGGCATAACCTGTAGCAACAAAACTCGCAAGAACGTTAACCTGCTGAAAAATGCCATAGGGTCGAGTTCCAGGCATAAATTCCTGAAGATTGTCTTCGGAGTGAAGAGAAAGCTGCCAGAAGCCAATAATAGTTTGAAGAAGAGCGCTGACAATGAGAATAAGCAGAAGGATTTTTTTGACCCGCAGCGACATCGGAAACTGCAGCAATGCCAGATAAAACAACATTCCTCCCCACAGGCCGGCAAATCTGGGGAGGGCATATATCTCAATTTCCGGATTCCCCCAGATTAAAGGTAAACAAATCAGGAGACTTCCAAAAATAAAAAATACCAAAGGCCTGTTCCAGCTTAACGATCTTCTGAAACAGATAATAATACCGGCGAAAAGGATCACCAACGACATAGCGAACCAACAGATTATATTCTGCGGTAACCTCATGCCGTCTCCGCCCATATTAGGAAAGTAACAGCACAACATAACAACGTAATAAAATACCAGGCAAAGCATAAGCGCGCGCAAAGATGCTTGCGGATTTTTAAATAAGGTTAACATTGTTTTATTTACTTACCGAAATATTTGAATATTTTGCGTTGAGCTGAAAGTTTAAAATAGTTGTTCGCAGACCACAAGATCAGAAACGTCCATAACTGGACTCTGTATGCAATATCTTGATAACTAATAGTATAGCACTCGTTCCTGCATTTATCGCTCCGTGCGGGGACAGGAGATTTGAGGACATGTCTATTAATGGATAATTTAACAGAAGAAAAAAACGGGATTGTAAAGTAGCATTATGCTTAATCATTATGTCATATGACTGGTTCTCCAGCGCTCTGACATAGAAAAATCAATAAAATACTTCATAAGAGGTCAGTATTTTATTTCAAAGAAAATCATGTCATAAGGGAAAATCATGGGGTCCTGTTATTATAATAAGTTATGTAATGAATTAGTGACCGAGCACAACATCGTTGTCCTGAATAACGCAGATGATTTTGAGAAATGGTACGTGGAGCTTTATGATTTGAGCATGTTTCCCGACACGGATGTTTTAGCATTGCTTAGCGATGAAAGCCCTCAGGACTACCCGTGTATTCCACTTATCTTTGATAAAAAAGAATGCATCATTTATATCAGTGTAGAACTGGCAAAAAGTCTCTCCAGCGAATTGAAAGCAAAAACTGACAAAGCGGCATTACCTTACTGATAGCCAGAGATTCAGCCTTGCGCAGACCGAATGCATCAACACGCTCCTGTAAGTGTTAAAAATCGGTTAATTATGGTGGCATCCCCACGCATCCTCTCTGATAATGACGGAATGATGCGTGAGGAGATACAACGTGCAAGGTGTACCCGAGCAGTTTAGCGATGAAAAAGACAGCGCCCGCTTTCGCCATCTGGCGCAGCTACCGGGCGTTGAGTTATATCACGCGCATATCTCACGCTACGCCTTTGAGCCACATACCCACGAAGCGTTCGGTATTGGCGCAATAGAAGCCGGCGCCGAGCGCTTTCGCTATCGTGGCACGCAATATGTTGCCCCTGCCCACTCGGTCGTGACGATGAACCCGGACGAGCTGCATACCGGCGAGGCCGAAACCGCCGACGGCTGGCGCTACCGGATGATCTATCTGGAGCCTGACCTGCTGGAAGAGGTGACCGGCGTCCGATACTGGTGGTTTCACGACGTCACGCGTCACGATCCGCGCCGCTCGCGTCAGATTAGTTCGCTGATCCACGGTCTGTGGCACACCGATGATCCTTTGGCGCAAAAAGGGTTGCTGCTGGATCTGATCGACACCTTCCAGCCGCTGGCACGTCATGCCCCGGTGCCGAAGGAAGGCACGCATCGCTTTGAGCGCGTACGCGACTATTTGCATGACAACTACATGCGCCCGGTCACCCTCGATGAACTGGCACGCGTTGCCTCGCTTAGCCCCTGGCACTTTCAACGTCAGTTCAAAGCCCATTTCCACGTGACGCCGCACCAGATGCTGATGGCGATCCGCCTGTGGCGCGCCAAAGGCTTTCTGACGCTAGGCATGCCCGCGGCAGACGTTGCCGCCGCGACCGGCCTGACCGATCAATCCCATCTCACCCGCGCCTTTACCCATCGCTACGGCATCACTCCCGTGCGTTATCAAAAGCAGGTTTATTCGCGCTAATGCGCAAGCTCATACAATACGCGCTCCGTTTCCCTGCCTACACTTTTCGTCATGTTTAACGATGTGGATGTAAAGCATGATTAGCGGTGTGTTGTACGCCCTGCTGGCAGGGTTGATGTGGGGACTGATTTTTGTCGGACCGTTAATCGTGCCAGAATATCCGGCGGTGCTGCAGTCGATGGGTCGCTATCTGGCGTTAGGTCTGATTGCCCTGCCGCTGGCATGGCTCGGACGCGTACGCCTGCGACAGCTTTCGGCGAAAGACTGGCTGACCGCGCTGGCGCTGACCATGATGGGCAACCTGATTTATTACGTCTGCCTTGCCAGCGCCATTCAACGGACCGGCGCGCCGGTCTCTACAATGATCATCGGCACGCTGCCGGTCGTCATTCCGGTATTTGCTAACCTGCTGTACAGCCATCGCGATGGCAGGCTTTCCTGGCGACGGCTGGCCCCAGCACTGGTGCTGATAGGCATCGGGTTGCTGTGCGTGAACATTGCGGAACTCAACCAGGGCTTGCCTGATTTTAGCGGCTGGCGCTACGGTTCCGGTATTGCTCTGGCGATAGTGTCGGTGGTGTGCTGGGCGTGGTATGCGCTGCGAAACGCCCGCTGGCTGCGGGAGAACCCGGAGAAACACCCGATGATGTGGGCGACGGCGCAGGCACT
Source organism: Citrobacter sp. ANG330 (assembly GCF_047467925.1). Taxonomy (NCBI): domain Bacteria; kingdom Pseudomonadati; phylum Pseudomonadota; class Gammaproteobacteria; order Enterobacterales; family Enterobacteriaceae; genus Citrobacter; species Citrobacter sp. ANG330. Next base: position 59,211 of record NZ_JASJUI010000012.1, read on the forward strand.
GGTGACATTGCCCGTGTCGCTGCTGGGCTACCTCGTCGCCTGCATTTGGCTGCATGGGCAAACGCCTGACTTCTCCCTGCCGTTTGGCCCACGACCGGCGGTGTTTGTAGGTCTAATGGTAGTGATTGCGGTCCTGTGCTCATGGGTGGGCGCGTTGTGCTGGAACATTGCCAGCCAGCGCTTACCGACGGTGATCCTCGGCCCGTTGATCGTGTTCGAAACGCTGGCGGGCTTGCTGTATACCTTCATTCTGCGTCAGGCGCTTCCCCCCATTCTGACCCTCAGCGGTATCGCCTTGCTGGCTATCGGCGTGGTGGTGGCGGTCAGAGCAAAACCGGAAAAACCACGCGTCATTCCGCTTTCAGAGCCAGGCCGTTAATCCTTCCCCCGAAAGGGTTATAGCGCACAATATAAGATGCATTTAAAATGCATCTTATATTATTGAGAATGAGGTAACGGCTATGGCTTATCGCGATCAACCTTTAGGTGAACTGGCGCTCTCTATCCCTCGCGCGTCGGCACTGTTTCGTAAGTACGATATGGATTATTGCTGCGGCGGTAAGCAGACGCTGGCGCGTGCTGCTGCCCGTAAAGAGCTGGACGTTGATGCTATCGAAGCGCAACTCGCACAACTGGCTGAACAGCCGATCGATAAAGACTGGCGTACCGCGCCATTGGCCGAAATTATCGACCACATCATTGTGCGCTATCACGACAGACACCGCGAGCAACTGCCGGAACTGATCCTGCAGGCTACCAAAGTAGAGCGCGTTCACGCCGATAAGCCAAATGTGCCGAAAGGTCTGGCGAAATACCTGACGATGCTGCATCAGGAACTCTCCAGCCATATGATGAAAGAGGAGCAGATCCTGTTCCCGATGATCAAACAGGGCATGGGCAGCCAGGCGATGGGGCCGATCAGCGTGATGGAAAGCGAGCATGATGAAGCGGGCGAGCTGCTGGAAGTGATTAAACACACCACCCAGAACGTGACGATCCCGCCAGAAGCGTGCACCACCTGGAAAGCGATGTACAACGGCATCAATGAGATGATTGATGACCTGATGGAACACATCAGTCTGGAAAATAATGTGTTGTTCCCGCGGGCATTAGCGGGGGAATAACACTTTGCCGGATGGCGGCTGCGCCTTATCCGGCCTACAAACCATGCTTAACTGTAGGCCCGGTAAGCGCTAGCGCCACCGGGCATTGCCATTAACGAACGCCTGCCATCCGCTTCTTACCAATCAGCCACCAGCCCAGACCCAGCGCAATGAACCACAGCGGCGTGACGAGCAGCGCCTGACGGGTATCATCTTCCAGCGTCAACAGCACCACAACGAAGACGAAGAACGCCATACACACCCAGCACATCAGCTTGCCAAGCGGCATTTTGTAGATCGACTTCTCATGCAGGTGCGGACGCTGTTTGCGATACACCAGGTATGAACAAAGGATAATGGTCCAGACGAACATAAACAGGATTGCCGACACCGTGGTGATCATGGTGAACGCGCCAATCACGCTTGGATTAACGTACAGCATGACCACGCCGCCCAGCAGGCAGATGCAGGAGAAGGTCAGCCCTTTCGCCGGTACTGCGCGCTTAGAGAGTTTAGCAAACGCTTTCGGCGCCACGCCTTCCTGTGCCAGGCCGAACAGCATACGACTGGTAGAGAAGACGCCGCTGTTAGCCGAGGAGGCCGCAGACGTCAGAACCACAAAGTTAATGACGCTGGCAGCCGCAGGCAGACCCACCAGAACGAACAGCTCAACGAACGGGCTCTTATCCGGCACCACGGAACTCCACGGCGTGACCGACATAATGACGATCAGCGCAAAAACGTAGAACATGATGATACGAATCGGAATCGAGTTGATGGCGCGCGGCAGGGATTTCTCCGGATCTTTCGTCTCCGCCGCCGTCGTCCCGACCAGTTCGATCCCGACAAAGGCGAACACCGCAATCTGGAAGCCGGCAAAGAAGCCGCTAATGCCTTTCGGGAACCAGCCGCCATCATTCCACAGGTGAGCAAACGACGCTTCCACACCGGTTGGTGACTGGAAGTGCATGGCAATCATCACCAGGCCGACAATAATCAGCGACACGATGGCGACGATTTTGATCATCGCGAACCAGAACTCCATCTCACCGAACATTTTCACGGTGGCAAGGTTAAGGCTCAGCAGCAGGATCACCACCGCCAGCGAGGCGACCCAGTCGGAAAGACCGGGGAACCAGAACTGCGCGTAGGCGGTAATAGCGACGACATCCGCCATCCCGGTCACCACCCAGCAGAACCAGTAGGTCCAGCCGGTGAAATAGCCTGCCCACGGTCCCAGCAGATCCGAAGCAAAGTCGCTAAACGATTTGTATTCCAGATTCGAGAGCAGCAATTCTCCCATTGCGCGCATCACGAAAAAGAGCATAAAGCCAATGATCATATAAACAAAAATGATCGACGGCCCGGCGAGACTGATGGTTTTACCCGAGCCCATAAACAGGCCTGTACCAATGGCGCCGCCAATGGCAATAAGCTGAATATGTCGGTTTGTGAGATTGCGCCGTAGCGACTGTTCAGTCGGAGCCTGTTCGTCGGCGGCGACTTTTACCTGATCTACCATGTTTTATTCTTCCTGTACCTGTCTGTGTTGTGCGGGCTCTGCGGCCTTTAGTGCGTCTGTTGTGCATCTATGATACGACGATCCTATTTTCAGGACTTATCGATATTAGGTAAGAATCGGCGGGATGAATACTAAGATTTAAATATTATGTTAATTATATGTTTAAAGTGAGTGTCATATCACTCTGGTAACGCGAATTAGCTCACAAAAATACACGCAACTGATGCATTTGCAAGATAAAATTCCGATGTCTGGCAAACAGGCAGCGTTATTGCGTATTTTCGTCCCCTCCAGAGCGGAGGGGAACAGAAGTGACTACTTACAGGATTTCCAGCAGCTCGACGTCAAACACCAGGGTGCTGAATGGCGGGATCGACGCACCGGCGCCACGTTCGCCGTAAGCCAGTTCCTGCGGAATGGTCAGTTCCCATTTAGAGCCAACCGGCATCAGGGTCAGCGCTTCAATCCAGCCTGGGATCACGCCATTAACCGGGAATTCTGCCGGTTCGCCGCGGGCAACGGAGCTGTCAAACACGGTACCGTCGATCAGTTTGCCGGTGTAGTGCACGCGAACGCGGTCAGTACGCGCCGGGATAGCGCCTTCGCCCTGGGTCAGCACGCGGAATTGCAGACCAGACTCCGTGCTGTTCACGCCCTCTTTCTCACGGTTCTCTTCCAGATATTTCACGCCATCTGCGGCCATCGCCTGGAAGCGTTCGCGACGTACGGCATCCGCACGTTCATGAATTTCACGCAGCGCGCGATGCACCACATCAACCGGCACGGCTGGCTGCTTGCCTTCCAGCGCATCAGCGATACCGGCAACCAGCGCTTCAGGCAACAGCCCTTCCAGTCCGGATTCGCTCAGTTGCTGTCCTACCTGCAAACCAATGCCGTAGCTTGCTTGCGCTTCGATAGTGTCAAAAGTCGGGGTTGCCATCGTATTTCCTTTCATCGGATATAAAGTAGCGGGCAGCATAACAGCCACACCTCCTCCGGTAAAATGTTGTCTCGGGGAGGATGACAAATCACGACGAAAAAGAAACAATAGGGATATTCCCCTGGAGATGTATCAAAAACGGGGAATATCACGAACATCATAGCGTTAGCTGTCTATACTCTATGATTGAGGACTGAGACGCGGAGCAGGAGGAAAGCCATGCCCGGGCGCTTTGAATTAAAACCAACCCTGGCGAAAATCTGGCATGCACCGGACAATTTTCGCATTATGGACCCGCTTCCGCCTATGCACCGCCGCGGCATCATTATTGCGGCGATTGTGCTGGTCGTCGGTTTTCTGCTCCCCTCAAATGACACGAACGATACGCCATCGGTAACCCGTAACGCGCAACTGGATCTCCAGTCGACGTCGCAACCACCGACCGAAGCGCAGCTTCAGGCCCAGATTGTTGCCCCGCAAAACGATCCGGGACAGGTTGCTCCCGTCGCGCCGGAGCCCATTCAGGAAGGACAACCGGAAGAGCAACCTCAGTCACAGCAACCGCAAACCCAGCCTTTCCAGCAGGATAACGGCATTGAGCAACAATGGCGCTCCTATCGCGTCGAGCCCGGTAAAACCATGGCACAACTGTTCCGCGACCACGGACTGCCGCCAACAGACGTATATGCGATGGCGCAGGTTGAAGGTGCCGGCAAGCCGCTCAGCAATCTGCAAAACGGACAGATGGTGCAAATTCGCCAGAATGCGAATGGCGTGGTGACCGGGCTGACTATCGATACCGGCAACAACCAGCAGGTACTGTTTACCCGTCAGCCTGACGGCAGTTTTATTCGCGCACGTTAATTCATCGCGCCATAGCCTGCCAGGCCTGATACGCGTAGCGCCATCAGGCACATCAGCGCAGTGCCGGATAGCGGCTTTTGCCTTATCCGGCCTATAATGGCATTGGCGGTGTTACCGCTTCACCTTGTTGACCCACCAGATCCCCGAGCACACCAGCACCAGCGCAATCGCGTATTTCCACTCCAGGATATTCTCGCCAAGGAAAATCGCGGACAGCAACGCGCCGGAGACCGGGATCAGGAAGTTAAACGGCGCAATCATCCCCACGCGGTTGTACTTGAGCAAGATACTCCATAGCGCAAAAGCCACCGAAGAGAGCAACGTCAGATAACCGAGAATCGCCACCGATGCGAGTCCGTGAACTGCCAGTGTGCCGCCAAAGACATAACCACCAATCACCAGAACCAGACCGCCAATCCCTAACTGGTAACCCGTCATCACCGTGGGATCCACGGTCTGAGAGAGTCGCTTACCGTAAAGCGTCGCGGCGGAGAGAATAAATGCCGCCAGTACAATCGAGCCATCGCCCGCCAGGGTAAAACTAAAATCCAGCAGTCCGCTGTTGAAGTTCACCACCATCACGCCGGCAAAACCAAGAATACAGCCCAGCGTTTTGTTGTAGCTGAGCTTGTCGTTCTGATAGATGAAATGCGCCAATAGCACGCTGAAGAAGGTGCCTGTGGCATTCATGATCGATCCTTTCACACCGGTCGTGAACGCAAGGCCGATGTAAAAGAAGATGTATTGCAGCGAGGTTTGCGTTACCCCCAGCAGCGTCAGTTGTCTGAACTGCCGGGAACTCAGGCGACCAATCGGCTTACGCTGCGCCATCGCCAGCAGAAGTAACAGCAGGCCTGCAAACAGGAAGCGGTATCCGGCGAAAACAATTTTCGAAGGGATATCGTCAGCGGCGATCTGGAAGATCTCATAACCGCTCTTTATGGCCGGATAGGCACTGCCCCAGAGCAGACAACAAAACGCCGCGCTCAGCCAGACGACATTTTTACGCGCAAACAGCGGTTGCGGGTGCGGAGTATCCATTCATCACCAGATTGAAATTATGTTTTATTTTTAGTGATTATCCCGAAAAGGATAAAGAATAGCCAGCACGAATAATGAGGGGAGCAGAAAAGCAAAACGCCGACACAAGGCCGGCGTTTCGTACGAGATTGTCAGAATAAAAACTTATTCTGCAACAACGTTAATGGTCAGCTTAGCGAAGACTTCGCTGTGAACCTGGAAGTTCACTTCGTGCTCACCAGTGGTACGCAGAACGCCGTTCGGCAGACGAACTTCGCTCTTAGCCACTTCAACGCCAGCTGCAGTTACTGCATCAGCGATGTCACGGGTACCGATGGAACCGAACAGTTTACCTTCGTCGCCTGCTTTAGACGCGATAGTAACGGTTTCCAGTGCGTTGATTTTCTCTGCGCGTGCATTTGCAGCAGCCAGAACGTCAGCCAGTTTAGCTTCCAGTTCAGCGCGACGTGCTTCGAAGTATTCAACGTTTTTCTTGGTAGCAGGAACAGCTTTACCCTGTGGTACCAGGAAGTTACGAGCATAGCCCGCTTTAACGTTAACCTGATCACCCAGGCTACCCAGGTTTGCTACTTTATCAAGCAGAATAACTTGCATTACCTTATCCTCTCAAAGTCGTATTAATGGACCGTGACCGATTACTGATGACGATCAGTGTACGGCAGCAGAGACAGGTAGCGAGCGCGTTTGATAGCGCGAGCCAGCTGACGCTGGTATTTTGCACGGGTACCGGTGATACGGCTTGGGACAATCTTACCGCTTTCGGTGATGTAGTTTTTCAGCGTAGCGATATCTTTATAGTCGATCTCTTGAACGCCTTCCGCGGTGAAACGGCAGAACTTGCGACGACGGAAATAACGTGCCATATGGCTAGTCTCCAGAATCTATCAATTCAATCTGCTCGGCATGCAGAACCATTTTGCTCAGGCCGTTCTTTGCCTTGTGGCAAGAAATGAACCCCTGAACCGTTACTGCGCTACCGACCGTTATACTGTGAGTAATGGCCTGGTTTTCGTGTCCGCTAACAATCACGGGCATTTGGCACCACGCCTGCCGGTGAAATCCGGCTTCCTCCTGCACAGAACGATGCTCAAGCACGAACTGGCAGTGCGGAATTCCTGATGGACTGACCTTTCGAAGGGGGGTCCTGCACACGGTGCCGGACAACACCAGACGGTTGGTCATCAGAAATTACTCTTCAGAATCCCCAGCTTCAGCATCATCTGCGGTTTCGTTTGCGAAATCATCGCGACGCTCACGGCGCTCGTCTTTCGCTTTAACCATCGGAGATGCTTCGGTAACAGCGTGCTTAGTACGCATTACCATGCTGCGGATAACGGCGTCGTTGAAGCGGAAAGTTGTTTCCAGCTCATCGATCACTTCCTGCGGAGCTTCAACGTTCAGCAGAACGTAGTGTGCTTTGTGCAGTTTGTTGATCGGGTAAGCCAGCTGACGGCGGCCCCAGTCTTCCAGACGGTGGATCTTGCCTTCTGCACCAGTGATGGCAGCAGAGTAACGCTCGATCATACCCGGAACCTGTTCGCTCTGGTCAGGATGGACCATAAAAACGATTTCGTAATGACGCATCGAATTGCTCCTTACGGATTATTCAGCCTCCTGTCTGGGTCAGCCGCGGCCCATGGAGGCAAGGAACGTGTTAAAGGTCGGCTGAAAAATTGACGCGTCATAATACTGGTGTCAGGCGGCAAACTCAAGGTGATTCCTGGAATATTTGTCAGGACGCCCTTAATACATATCCAACAACATTTTGCCGCTGATGCAGATGGAGACAATCACGATCATCGGCCTGATGACTTTCTTGCCGCGAGTGAGGACTACCGACGCCCCCAGGCGTGCGCCAACCGCTTGTCCGACGAACATCACCAGTCCCAGCGACCAGATCATTTTCCCGCCAAAAATGAAAAAAAGAATAGAGGCGATATTGGAAGCAAGATTGATGAAATTAGAGTGAATTTGCGCTTTATCGATGCTGTAGCCCCACAACAGTATGTAGCTCAAGGTATAAAAGGAACCAGCGCCAGCACCGAGAAATCCGTCATAAAAACCGACACACCCTCCCCCAATCAGAGAAAAGAGAAACAGTGACACCTGCTGCTTCTTTTTCGGCTCGGTGAGATTGGGGGCGAAAATAAAGTAGAGCGCCACCGCGATGATGAGTACTGGCAACAACTTTCTCAGCAATTCAGGTTCAATAAACTGGATCAACGTCGTCCCCAGCGCAGACCCCACGAACGCGGCGATAAAGACATATTTATGCTCCTGGACGTTGATATGGCCGTGGCGCAGAAAGTAAATCCCCGACGTCAGTGAACTGCCCAGCGCCTGAATCTTGTTGGTCGCCAGTGCGTTGGCAGGAGGTAAGCCTGAGATCAACAGCGCACCAATCGACAAGAACCCCCCACCGCCTGAAACCACATTAATAAAACCTGCTATCAGCGCCACCATGAACATAATGGCAAAGTAGCTGAAATCCATGAATGAAGTATCCATTTCTTTTTGCCTTATTATCATAAAGTTAACTTTATGTTTCGACTCACTATAAGCGGCGATGGTCGGCAGCGATATTGACGATTCGGTAAGTGTTCTTGCCAGAAAAACAGGAATTTTTGCCACAACGAAACGGGCTAGCCGGTTGTTTACGTTCAGAAAGCACGGATCGCGGTAATTTTTTGAACAACTGCATCAGAAATGGTCGCGATTGACCGACAAAGTAGCGATTAAAATTAAATCAGACGTTATCGACTTACAGGAGAAATCGCTAACCAGAGTCTGCTGTTGAGGAGGTAGGTATGCGAATCCGTTTTGTCACCCTTCTGGCGGGACTGTTGCTCAGTGCAAATACGTTCGCCGCCATTGAAATAGACCACCAGCAAGCCCGAAACATGGATGATGTGCAGAGCTTAGGCGTCATTTACATCAATCATAACTTCGCTACTGAAAGTGATGCAGAAAGGGCACTGAATGAAGAGACCGACGCGCAGGGCGCAACGTACTACCACGTGATCCTGATGCGGGAACCCGGTAGTAACGGCAACATCCACGCCAGCGCGGACATTTATCGCTAGCACCAGGAAAGTCCAACGAAAAGAAAGCCATAGTTTGACTTGCCCCCTGTTCAGGGGGCTTTTTTTTACTTCTGTCCGTACCCGGCGTCAGAACCCTGCTTGTGTATGAAGAAGATCGGTCGCGCTGACGTTTCCCCAGGTCAAAGGTCACTAAGCCATAGTGCGGCAAATCTCAGTTAGCATCACAAACCTGCTGCTTTAACTTTTGCATTATGCCGCCTCCACCAGACCCGCCTTGACCATGCGCGCTGTTACCCAGTCACGCGCCTTCGCAACTTCCAACGCCGGATCGTCTGCCGTTTCACTCCACATTTCAATCAGATATGGTCCGCAGTATCCGCCCTGTCTGAGCGTCTCAAAACAGCGTTCAAAATCGACGACACCTTCACCAAACGGCACATTTTTAAACACACCGGGTCTGGTATCTTTAATATGAACCGCCACGATATGTCCTATACCAGCCTGAAGCTCCATCTGAACATCGTTATCCCATGCAGAAAGATTGCCGATATCAGGGTAAAGCTGGAACCAGGGGTTATTCAGATAATGCGCATAGCCTAAGGCCTTACTGATCGAGTTCATAAGTGGGTAATCCATGATCTCCATCGCCAGTGTGACCTGCGCACGACTCGCCATTTCCACGCTCTCTTTCAGCCCATCACGAAAGCGTCGACGCGTTTCGTCATTTGCCTTCTGATAATAAACGTCATAACCCGCCAGTTGGATGACGCGAATGCCAATATCCTGAGCGAACTGAATGGCCTTACGCATAATGTCCAGTCCCTGGGCTCGCACCGCATCATCTTCGCTGCCCAATGGAAAGCGTCGATGGGCGCTCAGGCACATTGACGGTATCCGAACACCGGTCTCTGCAACAGCGCTTACCAGCGCTAATCGCTGCTCACGGTTCCAGTCTAATCGTGCAAGACGGGCATCGGTCTCATCCACCGACATTTCCACAAAATCAAAACCCAGCGCATTTGCCATCCGCAGACGTTCCAGCCAGCACTCCCCGGCGGGGAGCGCCTTTTCATAGATGCCCAGCGGATTCTGTTTCGACAGCATATCCGTTCCTTATCCCCATAATTGGGCAATAGCGCGTTTGAACTGCCGCGCCGCCTCAACCGGAGAAGCTGCATCGCGAATGCTGCGACCCGCAATAAAAACGTGAATCGGAATACCGGCGAATAAGGGCAAATCATCCAGCGCCAGGCCGCCTGTGACGGTCACTTTAAACCCCATATCAGACAGACGTTTGATAGCGCTGATATCCGTTTCCCCCCAGGCTACGCCTGCTGCCTGCGCATCTCGACTGCGGTGATACACAACCTGCTGAATACCCGCGTCACGCCACTCCTGCGCCTGCTCCCAGGTCCAGTAACCGGTCAACTCGATCTGTACATCGCCGTTAAACGCTTTCGCCACCTCCAGCGCACCTTTAGCGGTATTGATATCCGCACAGCAGATCACGGTCACCCAGTCAGCATTGGCTTCAAAGCACATACGAGAGAGAATTTTGCCCGCATCGGCAATTTTGGCGTCAGCCAGCACGATCTTGTGCGGGTAAAGCGCTTTCAGGTCACGGACGGCTCGTACACCTTCACCAACACACAGTATCGTGCCGACTTCAATGATATCGACTTCTTCAGCAATCAGGCGCGTGGTCTCATAAGCATGAGAGAGCGTTTGGTTATCCAGTGCGACCTGCAGCATGGGTAATGACATTTTACTGTTCCTTCTAAATAGCCGCCGCAGTGGCGTGATCAATTAAATCCAGGACGTCCTGCTCAGTACGGCAGGCACGTAAACGGTCGAAATTGGATTCGTCTTCAAACAAATTCACGATCTGCATGATGCCCACTTCCTGATGCGTATTAGCATCGACTGCCGCCATCGTGATCAGAATATCGACCGGGTCATTATCTTCGTGATTAAAGGCCAGTGGCTTTTTCAGCGTGACCAACGCAAACCCTGTTTTCTTCACCCCTTCTTCCGGGCGACCATGCGGCATCGCCAGTCCAGGCGCGATAACAAACCAGGGGCCAAACTGTTCAACGCCATCAATAATGGACTGGTAGTACCGCGGCTCAACCACATCAGCCGCAACCAACAGATCGACGCCAATTTTCACCGCATCCTGCCAGGTATCGGCTTCCGCCTGTAACCGGATGGAATGGTTTTGCGCCAAAGAATCACGTAATTTCATATGGCGTCCTTACTTCACGTCTTGTGGGAAATGAGCATTGATCACTTCCAGCAGCTTTGGTCCAAAGTCAGCCGGGGACAGCATGTTGCGTACGCCTACCACATATTTATTGCCCGTTACGCTGATCTCCCCGGCGATATGTGTGGAAGCGACAATGATGTCTGCACCAGCCAGCTCACTTTTGTATTCGCCCACAGCACAACTGTTTACCGTATGATCGATATTGGATTGGGTCAGAAACTGGTCCACTTTCATTTTCATGATCATGGAACTTCCTTGCCCGTTGCCGCAGACAGCCAGAATACGTACCGTCATAATCAAAACTCCTTATTAAGCAGAGTGTTCTGCCAGTTGTTCTTGTGCATCTTCTTCAGCACGCAATGCGCGTCCTGCGAAGAACATGTAAGCCAACGCGATAATTAACATCACGGCCATAAATGCAATGCCGATAGAAGCGAAGCCCTGCATCATTGGCGGTGCCAGAATCGACCAGTCGGCCATGCCCATCCAGGCACTCATCCCCGTGAGTTTTACCGCCCAGACACAACCAAAGATCTCAATCATGCCCATCACCAGACAAATCTTCAGCGCCGCGCGCCAGCCACCAAAGTGGTTAGCAAAGACGCCGATGGTGGCATTCGAGAAGAACATCGGGATAAAGCCCGGGATAATCAAAATGGAAGAACCGAAACCGACCAGGATACCCACCGCAATTAATTGACCAATGGTGCCCCACATAAAGCCCCAGACCACCGCGTTAGGCGCAAAGCTATAAATTGCAGCGCAGTCAATCGCCAGCACGGCACCGGGAATCAAACGCTGGGAAATGCCGTTAAAGGCTTCAGAGAGTTCGGCGACGAACATGCGTACGCCCTGGGTAATGATGAAAATCGCGACAGCAAACGAGAAACCGGTTTGCAGAATGTAAACCGTCCAGTGAGTCTTGCCCGCCATCACCTGGATGGTATCAATACCGAAAGAGAGCAGGATCGCGCCAAAGAAAATCGTCATCACAATCGCCGTGGAGACGATGTTGTCATGGAAAATATTCAGCCAACCAGGCAGCTTAAGTGCCTCAACACTCTCTTCTTTTTTACCTAAATAGGGCGCGATTTTATACGCAATCCAGGAAGCGAACTGCTGCTGATGACCAATTGAGAAACCGCAGCCGTCGGTCACTTCCTGGGTCGGCTTATACATCATATTTGAGGTAATACCCCAGTACAGGGAGACCAGCACTGCCGTGCAGATGATAGTGGTCCACATCGAATAGCCAAAAATATAGAGAGAAACGGCAATCAATCCCGCCTGCTGAAACATGATGTGTCCGGTCAGCATGATGGTGCGGATCCCCGTGATACGCCGCAGCAGGACGTAGCCAATATTCAACGCCAGCGCCAACAGCACGGCATATCCGACCCAACTGTACGCGTCTCCCATCCGTTCTATGGTGGCCATCATGGAGGCGTAAGTATCAGAAATCGCGCCGTTAATGCCGTAAACCTCGGACATCTTCGCCACCACCGGTTTGAAGGTGCTGGTCAAAATACCCGAGCCTGCCTGCAACAACATGAAACCGATAATCGTTTTGATTGTGCCTTTAATAATAACGCTGACACTTTTACGCAACAGGGTATAGCCAAGACAGGTCACTATACCCAGCAATAGCGGGGCATTAGTCATTACCTGGTTAAAGAACACAGTAAAGATGTTGTAGAGGATCTCCATAACGATCTCCAGTTGACGAAGTGGCCGGGTGCGATACCAATCCCGAATATTGAGCACTCACTTTAGTTTTCAAAAATAATCACAACAAGATTGAATTTGATTAAATGTGACACGACACGCAAATAATTCCCACCCACTTTAAAAGGATTATCCCCTTAGGATAAAACCAACAAATAAAACCAATAAAAACAAAAAGATATGCAAGATCAAAAAATACAGAGCCGCTTAAAGCCATCAGGCTACCGCTCTGTTTTCGCCGTTGACTCAGGAAGCAGGCCATTGCCAACGTGAGAAAAAAGTGTCATCTTAAATCAAAACAAATCATTAATTGATTACATATGAAGAAAATGAAGGTAAATGGCGATGAGTAAAGTGAAAAGCATCACACGTGAATCATGGATCCTGAGTACTTTTCCGGAATGGGGAAGCTGGCTGAATGAAGAGATTGAACAAGAGCAAGTCGCGCCCGGCACTTTCGCCATGTGGTGGCTTGGTTGTACGGGAATCTGGCTGAAATCCGAAGGCAGCACCCATGTGTGTGTAGACTTCTGGTGCGGTACGGGTAAGCAAACTCATGGAAATCCACTGATGAAAGCCGGACATCAGATGCAACGAATGGCGGGCGTAAAGAAGTTACAACCTAACCTGCGCACAACACCGTTTGTTCTCGATCCCTTCGCAATTCGTCAAATAGATGCCGTACTGGCTACCCATGATCATAACGATCACATTGACGTCAACGTCGCTGCCGCCGTCATGCAAAACTGTGCCGAAGACGTACCGTTTATCGGGCCTCAAACGTGTGTCGATCTGTGGATGGGATGGGGTGTACCAAAAGAACGTTGCATCGTAGTCAAACCTGGCGACATCGTAAAAGTAAAAGACATTGAAATTCACGCTCTTGATGCATTTGACCGTACGGCATTAATCACCTTACCGGCCGAACAGAAAGCCAGTGGCGTCCTGCCGGATGGCATGGACGCACGCGCAGTTAACTATCTGTTTAAAACGCCGGGCGGAACCTTGTATCACAGCGGCGATTCCCATTACTCAAACTATTACGCGAAGCACGGCAATGAACATCAGATTGATGTTGCGCTCGGTTCTTATGGTGAAAACCCGCGTGGCATTACCGACAAAATGACCAGCGCCGACATACTGCGTATGGCGGAAGCCCTGAACGCCAAAGTCGTTATCCCATTCCACCACGATATCTGGTCAAACTTTCAGGCCGATCCTCAGGAGATTCGGGTGCTGTGGGAGATGAAAAAAAATCGTCTGAAATATGGCTTCAAGCCGTTCATCTGGCAGGTTGGCGGCAAGTTCACCTGGCCGCTGGATAAAGATAACGTTGAATATCATTATCCGCGCGGCTTTGACGACTGCTTCACCCTCGAGCCCGATCTGCCGTTTAAATCTTTTCTGTAATACAAAAAATGCCGGGATTTTCCCGGCATTTCCTCTATTTACTTTAGTATTTTCAGGCTATTTCAAATATTATCTTTAAAAATCATTTTGTATCGGAATAGCTCATGACTGAAGCGCAAAGACATCAAATCTTACTGGATATGCTGGCACAGTTGGGCTTTGTCACGGTTGAGAATGTCGTCGAAAGATTGAAGATTTCCCCCGCGACGGCAAGACGAGATATCAACAAACTCGACGAGTACGGCAAGCTTAAGAAGGTCCGTAATGGCGCAGAAGCCATTACTCAACAACGACCACGTTGGACCCCAATGAATCTGCATCAGGCCCAGAACCACGACGAAAAGGTACGCATCGCCAAAGCCGCTTCCCACCTGGTTAATCCAGGTGAAAGCGTAGTGATCAACTGCGGCTCAACCGCCTTCCTGTTGGGGCGTGAAATGTGTGGCAAGCCGGTGCAAATCATTACTAACTATCTGCCGCTGGCAAACTACCTGATCGATCAGGAGCACGAAAGCGTAATTATCATGGGCGGTCAGTATAACAAGAGCCAGTCGATCACCCTGAGTCCACAAGGCAGTGAAAACAGTCTCTATGCAGGCCACTGGATGTTTACCAGCGGCAAAGGATTAACCGCTGATGGCCTGTATAAAACGGATATGCTCACCGCTATGGCTGAACAGAAAATGCTCAATGTCGTAGGAAAACTGGTCGTACTGGTAGACAGCAGTAAGGTGGGCGAGCGCGCGGGTATGTTGTTCAGCCGCGCGGATCAGATCGATATGCTGATAACCGGCAAAAACGCGAATCCTGCTATTTTAAATCAACTTGAGGATCAAGGCGTTAGCATTATTCGTGTTTAGAGATGCTGACGGAAAAACGACACCGTTGTGGTCAGCGCTTCGGGTGTGATGCGATGGCGCACACCCGCTTGCCACTGGCAAGTCAGATTATGGTCAAGCCCGGCCTGAATCATCGCCTGCTGTAAACGGAAACTTTCCGTCGCTGGCACCACATCATCCTCCTGCCCATGCCACAATAGCAACGGTCTGTCGGCCAGTCGGTCAAGTTGTTGCGACACGTCCCATTTCGCCAGCGGGGCGATGATGCGGGCAAAAGCCTCCTGTCGGGCAGGCGTATCGAGGGCGCAGGGGGGAAACAGCGTTCGCGCCAGACAGGTGAAATAGCCCGACCCCATCAGGCTGGCGACACATTTGACTTCCGGATGCTGAGTCATGATCCCAAGCGCGGTCATAGCTCCCATCGATGCCCCTCCAACCGCAAGACGCTCATCCAGCAGCCAGTTTTCTGCGCGCAGAGCCGCACGTAACGCCGTAAATTCCTGCATGTTTTGCAGCAAAATCTGCCAGAAATGGCCCATTCTCGCCTGTTCGTCACCGTTGAAACGCGCCCCATGCCCGGCGGCGTCTGGCATAATGACCCGAAACCCGGCCTGCGCCAGCGCAACGGCAAAGTAGCTGTAGACCAGGCTGGAAGAGGTAAACCCGTGGTAGAAAACAATACACGGCAAAGGCATGTTGCTTTGGCCCGAAGGAAAAGCGTGAAGCAGGTGATGCTCTGCCAGTTGACGAGTTTCAATTTCAATCATTTGCGACCTCTTTTGGCTCTGGTATGCCACCCGTCACATTATTAAACAAGGTGACGTGTTCAACAACGATTCATAATGTTGAGAACTGGATTACGCTTTCACGACATTTTCATTCGAAAATCGCGTGGAAGGTAACATTTTGGGAACATTCCCCCAAAGGGAAATGAATAAGGCACTACACTATGGCTATCAGGAAACGAGATAGAGTGATGCGTTGGTTAACCTCTTTGATGTTGGTGATGCTGTTAAGTGGATGTAGCATTCTTCAGGGAACGCCGCAGCCAGCACCGCCCGTCGCCGATCATCCGCAGGAAATTCGTCGCGATCAAACACAAGGATTGCAGCGAATGGGAACGGTGACCTCTCTGGTCAGAGGCTCTCCGGATGATGCAGTCGACGAAGTCAAAGCGAAAGCCGCCGCAGCGAAAGCCGATTATTACGTTATTGTCCTGGTTGATGAAACCATCGTGACGGGACAGTGGTATTCGCAGGCCATCTTATATCGTAAATAATCATTGATGGAATTTAATCCAGTTTCACGTAGCTTTACGCCTCTATACGTTTACCTGTGCACAATAAACCGACAGCAGGAGGCTGGACGTTTATTTCGGCGATGGAATGTCCTGCGCATTGCGGGGAAACGTAAAATGGAGCTGACGATGAAACAATCTCTTGCCTTATCCTCACTGCTGTTAACTGCCGGACTGGTGAGTACGACGGCGCAGTCTGCCGAATTCGCGAGTGCGGATTGTGTGACTGGCCTCAATGAAATTGGCCTGATCTCTGTCAGTAATATTTCCGGAAACCCACAGGATGTGGAGCGTATTGTCGCGTTAAAAGCCGATGAACAAGGTGCGTCATGGTATCGCATCGTTCAGATGTACGAAGAGCAGCAACCCGATAACTGGCGCGTACAGGCCATTCTGTACGCGTAACAGATTGCCGGATGGCACAGCCGCATCCGGCAACGTATCAGCGTAATCCCCCCGTCGCCCGCAGTAATAATGCGTCCTGAACCCGTTCTGATAACAACATCCCGCCGCGCGGATCCAGCATCATCTGGCACCAGGCCTGGGCAACAGGCGGTGACGCATGCTGCAACATTTCCGTTCCGCATCCCAGCAGGAAAATCTGCTGAGTGATATCGCGTCCCAACGCCTCTGAAGGCTTACGCAGTCGTTGCAAAAGCTGTCGTACTGCACGATCAAAATGTCTGTCCTGCCCTCTGACATCCGAGAACGCCTCGCTCAGCATCTCATCGACACCAGTTTGTTTACTGATGACGCGCAGGACATCAAGACACATGACATTGCCGGAGCCTTCCCAGATGCTGTTAACCGGCATTTCCCGGTACAACCGCGGCAGTTCGCTCTCTTCGCAATAGCCTACGCCGCCAAGCACTTCCATCGCCTCCGCCACAAACGGAATGCCGCCTTTACAGACGGCAAATTTTGCCGCAGGCGTGAACAGACGCGCCCAGAGTCGCTCTTTTGCATCGCTACGCCGATCCCAGGCATGGGCCAGACGAAAAAGCATCGCGGTTTGCCCTTCCAGTTGCAGCGCCATACGACTAAGCACCTGGCGCATCATCGGTTGCTCGAGCAGCGGCTTGCCGGATACCTGACGCTGGTGCGCGTGGTAAATCGCCACCGAGAAGGCGCGACGCATCAGTCCGTGGCTACCGAGCGCACAGTCAAAACGCGTCAGGCCCCCCATCTTCAGAATATGACGAACGCCCTCGCCCTCATCCCCAATCAGCCAACCGATGGCATCCTGAAACTCGACTTCTGCGCTGGCGTTAGAGCGATTCCCCAGCTTGTCTTTCAGGCGTTCAAGGCGGATAGCATTACGCGTGCCGTCAGGTAAAAAGCGCGGAACGAAGAAGCAGGAGAGGCCGCCTGGCGTCTGTGCTAATACCAAATGGGCATCACTTTGCGGCACAGAGAAAAACCATTTATGCCCCACCAACCGGTATGCCCCATCCGCCAGACGCTCGGCGCGGGTGGTGTTGCTCAACACATCAGACCCACCCTGCTTCTCCGTCATCCCCATGCCGATCAGCAGGCCACGTTTCTGACCTCCCGGCACAAGATGCGAATCATAGCGATCGCTGTGTAGCGGTGTTTGCCAGTCGGCAAATACGGCGGGCAACATTTGTTGCAATAGCGGTGTCGCGGCAAAGGTCATGGTGATGGGACAGAGCGTCCCGGCCTCCACCTGCGCATGCAGGACAAAGCGTGCCGCCCGGGCGACAAACGATCCGGCACGCGCCTCCTCCTCCCAGGGCAGGTTATGCACGCGGTTGGTGCACAGTCCTTGCATCAGCAAATGCCAGGCGGGATGGAAGCGAACGTCATCCAGCCGCTGCCCCCGGGAGTCGTAGCGCAGCAGCTCCGGCGGCCAGGCATTCGCCAGTCGTCCCAGTTCAAGCGATTCGGCGGTGCCAAGTTGTTGACCGATACTGGCGAGAAGTTCACTGTCCCAGCCCGCTCCCTCACGCACGACGGCCTCGCAGAGCGCGCCATCAGACAGGAACAGATTGCTGTTATTCAGAGGTAAGGGCTGATTAAAAACGGTGTGAGTTTGCCAGTGCATTGTGTCTCCCTCCTTCAATGGCATTACCATAAGTATGGTCAGACTGAGCGGAGAATGCCTGGAAAGAGGATCACAAAAAAGCCATCCGGTTGGATGGCTTCGGGAATAGTCGATTAGCTTCGCTGCCGCACGGCTTCAAACAGGCAGATACCCGTCGCAACAGAAACGTTGAGTGATGAGACGCTGCCGGCCATTGGAATGCTGATCAGCTCATCGCAATGTTCACGCGTCAGACGGCGCATCCCCTCACCTTCCGCCCCCATCACCAGCGCCATAGGGCCGGTCATTTTGCTCTGAAAGAGAGTATGGTCCGCTTCACCTGCCGTGCCGACAATCCAGATATTCTCTTCCTGCAACATACGCATGGTACGCGCCAGGTTGGTCACCCGGATCAACGGAACACTTTCCGCTGCGCCGCAGGCGACTTTCTTCGCCGTCGCATTCAGCTGCGCGGAACGATCTTTCGGCACGATCACCGCATTAACGCCTGCGGCATCAGCGCTACGCAAACAGGCGCCGAGATTATGCGGATCGGTAACGCCATCAAGGATCAGCAGGAAAGGTTGATCCAGCGAAGCGATCAGATCGGGTAGATCGTTTTCCTGATACTGACGGCCTGGCTTCACGCGGGCGATGATACCCTGATGTACGGCCCCTTCGCTTTTCTCATCCAGAAACTGACGGTTTGCCAGCTGGATGACCACGCCCTGTGCTTCAAGAGCATGGATCAGCGGCAGCAGGCGTTTATCTTCACGGCCTTTGAGAATAAAGACATCCTGAAAACGTTCAGGAGCGCGCTCCAGCAGGGCCTGCACCGCATGGATGCCATAAATCATTTCACTCATTAAACTTACTCGTTTTGGGCGGTGTGCGCCGGGTTAAATTAGCCGTGAGAAAACTCACATGCCCCCATTATAACCGACCCGGCCTTCAAATCGACCCTGTCAGCCTTAACCACTGGCTGACGTCGTCATTTAAACCGCCTATTAACGTAAGTGACGCTTCGCCTCCTGACGAACCCGATGCAGGACATGATGCTTGATCTCGCTATACAAGGGGTGTTCAGCAAGGGTTTCAATATCCCGTTCCCGCCCGAACGGCAGACTAATTTCGTCGACGATTTTTCCCGGTTTTGCCGACATAATCAGAATGCGGTCTGCCAGAAAGAGCGCCTCCTCCACGTCGTGGGTGACGAACAGTAATGTGGTGCCCGTAGACAGCCAGGCCTCACGCAATAGCTCTTGCATCATCAGTCGGGTTTGCGCATCCAGTGCACCAAAGGGTTCATCAAGCAGGAGCACTTCCGGGCCAGGAAGCCAGGCACGGGCCAGCGCCACGCGTTGTTTCATCCCCCCAGAAAGCTGCCAGGGCGCATGATGTTCAAAGCCCTTCAACCCTACGCGTTCCAGCCATAACTGCGCCTGGGCATTGGTCTCATCTTTGCGATGTTTGCCCAAACGGGGGCCAAAGGTGACGTTTTCCAGCACCGATAGCCAGGGGAAAAGATTGGGCTGCTGGAAGATCATCCCACGATCCGGACCAGGCTGTTTTACCGCTTTTCCCCCCGCAACCACTCGTCCCCGATCCGGTTGATTAAATCCAGCGACCAGGTTCAGGATAGTGGACTTCCCACAACCAGAGGGTCCAAGCAGTACCACAAACTCGCCGGTGTTTAACGACAGATTAATGTCTTCCAGTACCGTAAACGGCTGCGGTTTTGCCGCAAAGGAGAGCGAAACATTTTCCAGGGTAATCGCACTCATTATTCTTTCCCCGCCCAGGGTACAGTCAGACGCTGTAACCCCAGCAACAACAAATCCAGCACGTATCCAATCCCGCCCAGAAGTAAAATTCCCAGCATGACGATATCAGTGCGCAAATAAGAGCTGGCGTTGATCACCATCCAGCCCAGACCTGAACTGGCCGCAACCATCTCTGCGGCAATCAACGACGTCCAGCCAATACCAATGGAGAGTCTGACTGTCGTGAAGAGTTCGGGTAACGCGTCGGGCAATACCACACGCATAAAGATCTGCTTGCGTGAAGCGCCAAGCGTTTGTGCCACGCGAATCCGCGAACGCCCAATGCGATCAACAGCCGCCGAAGCACCGACCACCACGCTCAAAAACGTGGCAATAAAGATCAGGAAAAACTTCGATGCCTCACCGATTCCCAACCAGACCACTGCCAGCGGGATCAGCGCAATTTTTGGCAAAGGACGAAGAAACTGAACAAAAGGATTGAGCACTGCCGCCAGGCCATCCGACATCCCCATCAACAGACCCAGAGGAATACCGATAGCAATCGCCACCGCAAACGCACTTAGCGCACGCGCCAGGCTGACCGCAATATGTTCCCACAGCGGCACCTGACGGTAGCCATCGGCCATCAGTTCTTCCGTTGTCAGGCCAATATCGGTGAGAGACGGTAACAGCAGTGGGTCAACCCACTGCCGTGTCGCCGCCAGCTGCCAGACGATAAAGAAAACCACCACCGACAACACACTGATGGCGATATGGTGACTTAATCTCATTGTGCCGCCGCTTCCCGAATGTAACGGGAATTAATCGCCGTATCCCAATTTGCCGGAATATCACGCTTACGAATCTCACCAATACCGGCAAGGAAATGAGAGGTTTTACTTAATGCTTTGCCAATACCGCTGTCAGTGGTTTCGGTGCCATTCCCCAACCAGTCAGCGGTTCCTTGCTGAGAAAGCGTGGGATATTCCAGTCCGCCCAGGGTATTTGCAGCCGTGGTGACGGGCGCACCGACCTCTTTGGCGACAATCCCGGCAGCACGTTCCGGATCGTTTTTGAACTCATCCACTTTCTGCTGATGCACACGCAGGAAAGCGGTAACCGCTTGCGGATACTGCTCAGCAAAGGCTTTACGCACCACATAGTTGTTGTAGATCAGATAGCCATCTTTTTGCAGATCTTTAGTCGCAAAAACCTGATGCCCACCCGAAGCCTCCAGTTCCTGAGCAAACGGCGCCCAGACATAACCAGCATCAATATCACCACGTTTCCAGGCCGCTACCATCTCAGCAGGGCGCAGCGGTAACAGCGTGATTTTGCTACGATCCAGTTTGTTCACGCTGATCGCGGCTTCAAGGGCATACTGCGCCGTCGAATTTGGTGGATAACCGACGCGTTTACCCTCGATGTCCTTGATGTTGACTATGCCGTCTTTTCCAATCAGACGCTCATAGCTGGCTATCACCCCTGAAATACCAATAATCTCGACCGGTAATTTACGGACAATACCTGCCGTCGCCGGACTGGAACCAAAATTGGCAATATCAATCGCATTGCTGGCGAAATAATTTAGCGCATCAGCGCCTGAAGCAAACTGCACCCATTTCACTTTCGTGTTTAAGGCTTTATCCAGAGAACCATCCGCTTTTGCCAACATTAATACCTGA
Organism: Citrobacter sp. ANG330; assembly: GCF_047467925.1. Classification (NCBI taxonomy): domain Bacteria; kingdom Pseudomonadati; phylum Pseudomonadota; class Gammaproteobacteria; order Enterobacterales; family Enterobacteriaceae; genus Citrobacter; species Citrobacter sp. ANG330. Next base: position 80,754 of record NZ_JASJUI010000012.1, read on the forward strand.
GAGCCACCGCTATATGCCACCCGAACTTCAGTTGGCGTCTCAGCAAAACTACTATTTGCCCACAAACCACCCACGGCCATTAATAATAAGAGACTTCTTTTCATTTTATTTATCCTTTGAGGAATCCGAATATTGAGTCCGACATCGTAACGGACTGTGCCTATATTTAAGACGTTAGTTAATTTGCCATAACTGCGAACATCGCTCTGCCAGTGCCTGAGCCGGGTCATATGTCAGATGCTGAAATGGAGTATTGATCGCCGCCAGTGCGACAGGTACTTCTGTACACGCCAGCACCAGCTTTTGCGCCCCGCGCTCAAACAGCGCATTAGCCTGTCGTGCTAACAACGCCCCCCCTTCAGCCAGCGCGCCGCGTTTGACGGCATAACAACCGGGTACGAACCACTGTGTCAGCTCCTCTGCTGTTGGCTCCAGCACCTTAATGCCCTGCGCAGCCAGCCTCTGCTGATACCAGCCCGCATCCAGCGTACCTTTTGTCGCGATAATGCCCACTCGCGAAGGTTTGTCATCAGACTGAGCCAATGCCTCCAGCGTGGCGTCAACGATATGCAAGATGGGCGCATTACTCACTTCACTGAGCGCGTTAAACCAGTGGTGTGCCGTATTACAAGGGATTGCAATATGGCTTGCTCCCGCCTGATTTAGCGTCCTGATACCGTGTAGCAGTTGTGGTAGAGGTGACGGTCCCGTTCCTGCCAGCGCTTGCTGGCGATCCGCGATTTGCGGCACATTCCAGACGACCATGGGGATCTGCTGCTGATCGCTTTGCGCAGGCGTTGCCTCCAGCAGGCGACGCTGAAAATCCAGCGTCGCCAGGGGGCCCATTCCTCCCAACACGCCAAGCAAGAAGGGTTTAGCCATGCTCCAGCACCTGCCGGTAACCAAACAGCCCCGCCGATCCTCCGGTATGGATAAAGACAATGTTCTCATCCCGGCGGAAGTGACCTTTACGAATAAGGTCAATCAACCCCGCCATCCCTTTTGCGGAATAAACGGGATCCAGCAAAATACCTTCATGGCGAGCCAGTAATCTCAGCGCCTCCAGTGTCCCTTCCGTTGGCAAACCGTATCCCTCGCCAACATAATCACTGTTCGCCACTACCGCATGTCGCGACAATTCTCCCGGTACACCAAGCCGTTCCAGCGTCCGGGAAGCCAGATTCCACACATTCTCTTCCTGTTTTGCTTTAGGTGCCCGCACGCTGATACCCAGCACAGGAACATGGCTGTGGGTTGCCGTAAAGCCCGCCACTAATCCCGCCTGAGTACCGGTACTGCCCGTGGCATGAACGACGTGATCAATGCGCAGTCGGCGTTCAGATGACTGATACAGCAACTCTTCTGCACAGGCGACATAACCCAGCGCCCCCGTCGGGTTCGAACCGCCCCCCGGAATGATATAAGGGTTGTACCCTTGCTCACGCAACGTTGCGGCATACTCTTCCATTGCCTGCTGCATATCCGTGCCACCGGGCAGGTGAGCAACGATTTCCCCTCCCAGCAAGTTATCGAGTAATACATTGCCCGAACGCTGATAATCTTCGCCAAAATCAGTCACGCGTTTTTCTAACAGCGCTTTCGCTTTTAACCCAAGCTTTGCAGCACCTGCGATGGTCTGACGGACATGGTTTGATTGCGTCGCCCCCTGGGTGATGACCACATCCGCTTTTTTCTCCAGAGCATCGGCCAGAAGGAATTCCAGCTTGCGGGTTTTATTCCCGCCACTTGCCAGACCGGTCGCGTCGTCGCGTTTAATCCATATATTTGGGCCACCTAATAATTTACTTAAATGACTCAGCGGCTCCAGCGGCGTGGGAAAATGGCCAAGAGAAACTCTTGGAAAACGAGCCAGATGCATAAGTGCTCCTTGCTATTAATGATTTTCAAAAAGTGAAATTCACTATACACATCTGCCGAAGAGGGCTAATCAAAAAGAATAAATAACGATTACTGAAAAATGAATAAGCAACAAGAAAGGGGTAATGCAGGCATTAGCTATTCTATTGTGGAATGACTTACAGCAAAAAAGAATAACCCCTTCGCATGGAAGGGGTTATCAGAAGCTATTATTACGCGGGTTTCTTTTTAGCGGCACGCTTTGCTTTTGTCGCCGCCGCTATTTTTTGCGTTTTCTCAGAAGGCTTTTTCGCTTTTCTGGCCTCTTTCTTCGCCGCCTTTGGCTTTTGTTTCTTCTCGCCACGGAAAGCGCTATCAGGCTCGAAATTGGCTTTCTTACCCACCTGACGACGACGGCCGGTTTTTTTACCCGCATCGCCTTTCTTCGCTCTTTCACGCGCCGTTTTACCTTCGTTACGCGGCGCACGCTCGCTGGAGATCAGGCTGAAATCAATCTTGCGCTCATCCATATTGACGGCTTCAACCTTCACTTCCACGCGATCGCCAAGACGGTACGTCTGACCGCTGGATTCACCGGTCAGGCGCTGTCCCACCTGGTCAAAACGGTAATAGTCGTTGTCGAGCGAAGAGACGTGGACCAGACCATCAATGAACAGCTCGTCAAGACGCACAAAGAAGCCAAAGCCCGTGACGCTGGCAATCACGCCTTTAAAGACGTTGCCGACCTGATCCAGCATGAAGTCGCACTTCAGCCAGTCAGCGACGTCACGGGTTGCTTCATCCGCCCGGCGTTCAGCCATCGAACAGTGCTGGCCCAGTTGCAGCATCTCTTCCATCGAATAGTGGTAACCGCCCGTTTCGGTGGTGTTACCTTTATGGCCCTGCTCTTTCGCCAACAGATATTTAATGGCGCGGTGCAGGGAGAGATCCGGGTAACGACGGATTGGCGAGGTAAAGTGTGCATACGACTGCAACGCCAGACCAAAGTGACCGCGGTTTTCCGGATCGTAAATCGCCTGCTTCATCGAACGCAGCAGCATCGTTTGTAGCATTTCGGCGTCAGGACGATCGGCGACCGATTCCAGCAGTTCCGCGTAATCGCGCGGCTCCGGCTTATTACCGCCAGGCAGTTCCAGACCCAGCTCCGCCAGAACGGAACGGAAAGAGGTGATCGCCTCTGTCGTCGGCTTGTCGTGAATACGAAACAGCGCAGGCTCCTGCGCCTTCTCAACAAAACGCGCCGCCGAGATATTCGCCAGAATCATGCACTCTTCGATCAGCTTGTGCGCATCGTTACGCTGGGTTTGCTCAATTCGCTCAATACGGCGCTCCGCGTTGAAAATGAACTTCGCCTCTTCGCTCTCAAACGAAATGCCGCCACGTTCTTCACGGGCTTTATCCAGCACTTTGTAGAGGTTGTGCAGCTCTTCGATATGCTTAACCAGCGGCGCATACTGCTCGCGCAATTCCTGATCGCCCTGCAGCATGTGCCAGACCTTGGTATAGGTCAGACGCGCATGGGAACTCATTACCGCTTCGTAGAACTTATATCCCGTCAGACGGCCTTTGGTTGAGATGGTCATTTCGCAGACCATGCACAGGCGGTCAACCTGCGGGTTCAGGGAGCACAAACCGTTGGAAAGGACTTCCGGCAGCATCGGTACCACCTGAGACGGGAAGTACACGGACGTCCCACGATTACGCGCTTCCTGGTCCAGCGGCGTCGGCGGACGCACGTAATAGCTCACGTCAGCAATCGCCACCCACAAACGCCAGCCACCACCGCGTTTCTTCTCGCAATAGACCGCATCGTCAAAGTCACGGGCATCTTCGCCGTCGATAGTGACCAGCGGCAAATCGCGTAAATCCACACGACCGGCTTTGGCCTCTTCAGGCACTTCTTCTTTCAGGCCGGCAACCTGTTTTTCAACGGCGGCAGGCCAGATGTACGGAATTTCATGAGTACGCAGCGCCATATCGACGGCCATACCAGTGCCCATATTATCGCCCAGCACTTCGACGATTTTCCCGACTGCTTTGGTGCGGCGGGTCGGGCGTTGGGTGAGTTCAACCACCACCACAAAACCCATGCGCGCGCCCATGATATCTTCAGGCGGGATCAGGATATCGAAGCTCAGACGACTGTCGTCAGGAACCACAAAACCCACGCCTGCTTCGGTAAAGTAACGACCGACAATCTGGCTGGTTTTTGGCACCAGAACGCGCACAATACGCGCTTCACGGCGGCCTTTACGATCCGCGCCCAGCGGTTGCGCCAGCACCTGATCGCCATGAATACAGGTTTTCATCTGCTCGCTGGAGAGATACAAATCATCTTTTCGCCCTTCAACGCGCAGAAAGCCGTAGCCATCACGGTGGCCAATAACGGTACCTTTCAGCAGATCGAGGCGTTCCGGCAGCGCATAGCACTGGCGGCGGGTGAATACTAACTGTCCGTCACGCTCCATGGCGCGCAGACGGCGGCGCAGAGCTTCAATTTGCTCTTCACCAGAAATGTTTAATTCAGCGGCAAGTTCTTCACGATTAGCGGGTTTTTCGCGTTTGGTTAAGTGTTCAATGATGAACTCGCGGCTGGGGATGGGGTTCGCGTATTTTTCAGCTTCGCGTTCCTGGAAAGGATCATGTGACATTGAGGTTCCTCCATTGTCAGCTCCGGTGGAATTCCGTCGTCTTTCACGCCGTCTCTCAGTTGGCTGCCTTTGCTCTCCAGTCGCTTACTTTTGTAAGCTCCTGGAGATTTATGAGAGACATCACTGTTTCTCACCAAAGGCCAGCCTGCGGCTGTTCAAATTCGTTCCTGACGAATTTGTCACTCAGTTGCCGCCGCGATACGACGCGAAATACGTTGGACTTCACTATTCCACCAGCAATAATTTATAAAGCGGTTGATTTTGTTCAACCAAATCGGCCAGCGTGTAGTTATCCAGCTCCGTTAGAAAACTTTGCACGGCCTTAGAAAGCGCCTGTTTGAGTCGACAGGCAGGGGTGATGTGGCAAAACTCACTGCTACAGTTCACCAGCGACAGCGGTTCGAGTTCGCGCACGACATCCCCAATTCGAATGGTATTCGCGGCTTTGCCTAAACGGATCCCGCCATTTTTTCCTCGAATAGCAGTTACGAAGCCCGCCCGGCTAAGTTGATTGATTATTTTGACCATATGATTACGGGAAACGCCGTAGACGTCCGTCACCTCCGAAATACTGGTCATGCGACCTTCCGGGAGTGATGCCATATAGATTAGCGCTCGTAGTCCGTAATCGGTGAAACTCGTTAACTGCACATCAACCTCAAGAAAGGGGGGAACGGGATACATCTTATATATTGATGATAAACCAGCCACCAGTCGGGCCGCTAATTTATTTCACTTGCGAAGGAAAAAAGCGAGGATTTACGCACGATTAAGCCGGATGACGACACTTTGCATCTTGTCCGGCCAACTACACTTTGTAGGCCTGATAAGCGCAGCGCCAAAAGGCACTGCGCCACGAACCAAAATTATGCGTCGAACGGGTCACGCAGAATCATGGTCTCAGTACGATCCGGGCCAGTCGAAATAATATCAATCGGCACACCGGTCAGTTCTTCGATACGCTTAATGTAGTTCAGCGCTGCCTGTGGCAAACCGCTACGCTCTTTCACGCCGAAAGTGGACTCAGACCAGCCCGGCATGGTTTCGTAAATCGGCTCGATACCTTTCCAGTCATCAGCCGCCAGCGGTGTCGTAGTGACTTCACGGCCATCCGGCATACGATAAGCGACACAGATTTTCACCTCTTTCAAACCGTCCAGTACGTCCAGTTTGGTCAGGCAGAAGCCCGACAGGGAGTTGATCTGTACTGCACGACGCACAGCAACGGAGTCCAGCCAGCCAGTACGACGACGACGACCAGTAGTGGCGCCGTATTCGTTACCCTGTTTGCACAGGAACTCACCAGTGTCATCAAACAGCTCGGTCGGGAACGGACCCGCACCCACGCGAGTGGAGTAAGCTTTGATGATACCCAGAACGTAATCCACATAACGCGGACCGAGGCCAGAGCCGGTTGCCACGCCACCAGCGGTGGTGTTAGAGGAGGTTACGTACGGATAAGTACCGTGGTCGATATCCAGCAGCGTACCCTGCGCACCCTCAAACATGACGAAATCGCCACGCTTACGCGCCTGGTCGAGCAGATCGGAGACATCAACAACCATAGAGGTCAGGATGTCGGCAATCGCCATCACATCATCCAGCACTTTCTGGTAGTCAACCGCTTCCACTTTGTAGAAGTTAACCAGCTGGAAGTTGTGATATTCCATCACTTCTTTCAGTTTTTCAGCGAAGGTGGCTTTGTCGAACAGGTCGCCAACGCGTAAACCGCGACGTGCAACTTTGTCTTCGTAAGCCGGACCGATACCACGACCGGTTGTGCCGATCGCTTTCGCGCCACGTGCTTTCTCACGCGCGTTATCCAGCGCAACGTGGTAGTCCAGAATCAGCGGGCATGCTTCAGACAGCAGCAGACGCTCGCGAACAGGAACACCACGATCTTCCAGTCCTTTCATCTCTTTCATCAGCGCGCTCGGAGACAACACAACACCGTTACCGATGATGCTGATGACGTTCTCGCGGAGAATACCTGATGGAATAAGATGGAGGACGGTTTTTTCACCGTTGATTACGAGAGTATGGCCTGCGTTGTGACCGCCCTGGTAGCGTACAACATATTTAGCCCGTTCAGTCAGAAGATCGACGATCTTTCCTTTACCTTCGTCACCCCATTGGGTGCCCAGTACGACGACGTTGTTACCCATTTTTCAAAATCACCGTTTGCTTAAAAATGGATTCTACCATCGCTTTTTCAGATATACAGCACTTTTTGCATGCAAAAATCAGCTAATTTCGCACACTTTTTGATCAGCCAATCGTTTTCCTCAACATGTAGTAGACCACAATGCCCGCAACCACAAGTCCTCCGCCAAAACGGCGTAAAGTATTTTCAGGTAACTGCGTCATAGCGGAAATCATCTTTTTCCATGCTCGCGGATAAAGCATCGGACCTAAACCTTCAAGCACTAACACCAGCGCTAGCGCCAGCCAGATTGTTGAGTTCATCGGACGTCCTTATAAAAAGAAAACCACCGCATCCCTGAAGATGCCGGTGGTTTTATGCGTCTAACCTAAAACCGATGCGACGATATTATCGCGTTGCGGTATTCGGTGTCTTCATGTAGCGGAAGAAATCGCTGTCCGGGCTCATGACCATGACATCCTGATTGCCTTCGAAGCTCTTCTCGTAAGCGCGCAGGCTACGGATAAAGGCGTAGAAGTCAGGATCCTGGCTGAACGCGTCGGCAAACAGCTTCGCCGCTTCTGCATCCCCTTCACCGCGCATGATGCGACCCTGACGCTCAGCTTCCGCCAGCGTTTTGGTCACTTCATAGTCGGCAGTCGCGCGCAGTTTTTCCGCTTCTTCCTGACCTTGTGAACGGTGACGACGCGCTACCGCTTCACGCTCAGCGCGCATACGATTGTAGATCGCTTCGGACACTTCGGTCGGCAGGTTGATCTGCTTGATCCGCACATCGACGACTTCGATACCCAGCGCGGCCATACTGTTCGGGTTGATCACCGGCACATTGCCGTTGGTTTCAGCCTGAACACGTTCAGCCGCTTCGGCAATCGCGTTATCCGCTGCCGGGGTCGCCACTTCGTCTTCGGTGCCGGCGGAACCGGAGTTCAGCGCGTCGCGCACTTCCAGGGTCAGACGACCACGGGAGTCGGTGACGATGTCTTTCACATCCAGACGACCAATTTCAGAACGCAAACGGTCAGAGAATTTACGTTTCAACAGAACTTCAGCCTGAGAAATATCGCCGCCGCCCGTCGCCAGGAAGTAACGGCTGAAATCGCTGATGCGCCATTTGATGTAAGAGTCGACAATCAGGTCTTTCTTCTCTTTGGTGACAAAGCGATCGGCCTGGTTATCCATCGTCTGAATACGGGCGTCGAGCATTTTCACCGACTGAATAAACGGAACCTTAAAGTGCAGACCTGGCTCGTAAATCAACGGTTTTTTGTCGGCATCACGCACGACGCTGCTGAACTGGAACTTAATTCCGCGCTCGCCTTCTTTCACCACGAAAATAGAGGTGTACAGCACTACCAGCACGATGATGATAATCGCAATAACTGACTTACGCATCGTTATTCCCCCTGACGCTGGTAGTCGTTACGCTGCGCGTTAGCGCGGCGTTGGTCCATAATATCGCCCTGACTGGTGGACGAGGTGTTGCTTGCTCCGCTGCTGCCGGAAGAAGACGTGGAAGGCAGACGCAGCAGGTTAGAGCCGCTATCGCTCTTTGCCGCAGGCGTGCTTGCGCCTTTCAGCATCTGATCCAACGGCAGAACCATCAGATTGCCACCTTTGTCGTTAACCAACACTTTGCGGGTATGGCTCAACACTTTTTCCATCGTCTCGATATACAGACGCTCACGGGTAATCTCTGGCGCGGCTTTATATTCCGGCAGGATCTTAGCAAAGCGTGCCACTTCACCCTGCGCTTCCAGGATGGTTTGCGTTCTGTAAGCACGCGCCTCTTCGAGGATACGCTGTGCCTGACCGTTCGCACGCGGCTGAACTTCGTTGGTATACGCTTCCGCTTCACGGATGTACTGCTGTTCGTTTTCACGGGCAGCAATTGCATCGTCAAATGCCGCTTTCACCTCTTCCGGCGGACGCGCGGCCTGGAAGTTGACGTCCAGCAGGGTGATACCCATGTTGTACGGACGAATGGTCTCTTCCAGTTCACGCTGAGTATCGCTACGAATAACGGTACGTCCTTCGGTCAGGATACGGTCCATGGTGTATTTACCAATCACGCCGCGCAGGGCGCTGTCGGTCGCCTGACGCAGGCTGTCATCCGCACTGGTCACGCTAAACAGATATTTCTGCGGATCGGTGATGCGGTACTGCACGTTCATCTCCACGCGCACCACGTTCTCATCCGACGTCAGCATTACACCGGAAGCGGCCAGTTCGCGGACGGCTTCCACGTTCACCGGCGTCACCTCGTCAATAAACGTCGGCTTCCAGTTCAGGCCCGGTTCAACCAGATGGCTGAACTTACCAAAGCGTGTCACCACGCCGCGCTCTGCTTCTTTGATGGTATAGAAACCACTCGCCGCCCAGATAATGACGATAGCTGCCGCCGCGATGGAGACGACACGTCCACCCAGATGCGGGCGCGGGCCTTGCGATGAGCTTCCGCCGCCAGAGCCAGTACCTTTACCGCCTCCCAGACCACCGAGTTTTTTACTCAGTTTGCGAAAGATGTCATCGAGATCAGGTGGCCCCTGCTCGCGACCACCTTTGTTTCCATTTCCCTCAGAGTTGCCGCCTGGTTTGCTGCTTCCCCACGGGTCGCGGTCTTGTCCGTTGTTACCGGGCTGATTCCACGCCATGTTTGTGCTCCATATTTGTTATGCGATGCTATACCTGTGTCTTTTGCGCTGCAGATGCGTTGGCTACGTCTCTCAACACCCGTCACATCGTTGACCATGTGTCTGGGGGCTTTCAGGACGTGCCGCCTTCCTGCGGCACAACATTCACAAGGTACAGAGGCGAAAAAATCTTCAGGCCATATCCGTCAGATCAGACAACATAGTCTTCCAAAGCCGGTTCTTGTTTACAGAGGCGACGCCAGTCAACGATCGGCAGGCGAACTTGCAGACTTACGCTACCGTCATCCTCCATCCACTCTTTTTCTATTGCCTGAAGCTGATAAAAACGGCTTCTCAGACGCCCTTCCTGCGGTGGCAAACGCAACGTGTGTTGCGCCACCTCGCCGGAAAGCCGCTCCGTCAAAGCCTGAAAAAGCTGTGGTATCCCAACCCCTGTCTGCGCAGAAAGCCAGACGCGGATCGGTTTGTTCTCTTCATCTCTGTCGATACGCGGTTCAAAGTCATCCAGCATATCGATCTTGTTCATCACCATCAGGGACGGGATCTCATGAGCATCAATCTCTTCGAGAACCGTATCCACTGCGTCGATGTTTTCCTGCACGCGCACATCTGCTGCATCAACCACATGCAGCAGCAGTGTCGCCTGACGCGTTTCCTGGAGGGTCGCTTTAAACGCCGCGACCAGATCGTGCGGAAGATGACGGATAAACCCAACGGTATCCGCCAGCACGGTTTCCCCGACATCCGCCACGTCAATACGACGTAGCGTCGGATCCAGGGTCGCAAACAGTTGATCTGCCGCATAGACCCTGGCTTCGGTTATCTGGTTGAAAAGGGTAGATTTTCCGGCGTTGGTATATCCCACCAGCGAGACGGTCGGGACATCCGCCTTAATGCGCGACTGTCGCCCCTGCTCACGTTGCTTTTCAACTTTTTCCAGGCGCGACTGGATCTGCAATATACGGTTTCGCAATAAACGACGGTCGGTTTCGAGCTGGGTTTCACCCGGACCGCGCAAACCAATCCCGCCTTTTTGTCTTTCAAGGTGGGTCCAGCCACGGACAAGACGCGTAGCCAGATGGCGCAACTGCGCCAGCTCAACCTGCAATTTCCCCTCATGGGTGCGTGCACGTTGCGCAAAAATATCTAAGATAAGGCCGGTGCGATCGATAACACGACACTCACACAGGCGCTCCAGGTTACGCTCCTGGGCCGGGCTCAACGCATGATCAAAGAGTACGACGGCAGCGCCTGTCGCTTTTACGGCTTCCGCTATTTCAACGGCTTTACCTTCACCAACAAAGTACTTCGGGTGCGGTGCTTTACGGCTACCGGTAATCACCTGCATTGCTTCGACACCGGCGGAAGAGACCAGAGATTCAAACTCCTGGAGGTCTTCCATATCTTTGTCTTGCGAAAAATAGATGTGTACCAGTACCGCCTGCTCACCGGCGTCATAACGGTCAAACAAGCGTCAACCCCTCGATATAGATCAGCGGGGAACGCAGAAATTCTGGCTCCCCGTGTGTAAAACAGCCAAAAACCTTATTCGGTCTCTTCGCTGTCCTGTTGCGCCGCAGAACCCTGCGCGCCGCTACCGTGATGATAGTTACTGCTGGTACCGCCACCGGCATTGTTACTGTGATGAGAAACCGGGCGAGACGGGACAACAGTAGAAATCGCGTGCTTATAAACCATCTGACTGACCGTGTTTTTCAACAGGATCACAAACTGATCAAAAGACTCGATTTGACCTTGCAGCTTAATACCATTCACCAAATAAATAGAAACTGGAACACGTTCCCGACGCAGTGCGTTCAGGAACGGATCTTGTAAAGATTGCCCCTTAGCCATTCTCTCTTTTCCTTATATGCTTATTTGTACTTTGAATCTTTCGATTCTGAAAATTGCGCACGATACGCCTTAATTGTACACATTCAGTTCGCGATAGCACCAACAACCTGTAATACTTCGTTGCGCGCCTGCTCAGGTTTCTCACTGTCAAGCCAGTGCACTCCTTCCCAACCGCGTAACCAGGTTACCTGGCGCTTTGCCAACTGCCTCGTGGCGCAAACACCTCTATAAACCATTTCATCGTATGAAATTTCGCCTTCAAGATAGGACCACATCTGGCGGTATCCCACACAACGAATGGAAGGCAAGTCCGTATGCAAATCTCCACGGGCAAAAAGCGCCCGAACTTCAGCTTCAAATCCTGAAGCCAACATCTGATGAAAACGCTGTTCGATGCGTTGATGCAACAGCTCACGGCTCGCCGGGGCGATAGCAAACTGATGCACCTGGTACGGCAAAGCATCACCTGACGTTTGCGTCAGTTCCGTTAAAGTTTTACCCGAAATGAAAAAAACTTCCAGTGCCCGGGAAAGTCTTTGCGGATCATTTGGATGAATACGCTCAGCCGCAACCGGATCGATGGTCTGAAGCTGCTGGTGTAATGCATCCCACCCTTGCTCTGCCGCCTGTTGTTCAATTCTGGCCCTGACCTGCGGGTCTGCCGACGGTAACGGCGAAAGACCTTCCAGCAATGCCTTGAAATACAACATCGTACCACCCACTAACAGCGGAATACGCCCCGCCGCAGTGATCTCGCTCATCTCCGCCAGCGCATCGCGGCGGAAATCCGCGGCAGAATACGCCTGCGACGGATCGCGAATGTCCAGCAATCGGTGCGGAGCCACCTTTAGCTCTTCAGCGTCCGGCTTCGCCGTCCCGATATCCATCCCTTTGTAAATAAGGGCGGAATCGACGCTTATCAACTCTACTGGCAAAACTTTACGCAATTCAATCGCTAGCGCCGTTTTGCCCGAGGCCGTAGGCCCCATCAAAAAAATTGCCTTTGGCAGGCTCGCCTTACTGATATCACTCATGTTTCAGGGCATTCATCGCCGTATGTAAATCAACAGGTTGTAACAGACCACCCGGCGGAGCCTTCACGAGCTGCGGGCAAAGCCGCTCCACATCAGCCAACAGCGTAATGGCCTGAGCCATTGTCCACTGCGCATGCTCACTCATCAGATTACGCGCAATCCACTGCGCCAGATTGCCAGGTTCACTTGCTGACTGTTGCGTCAGGTAGCCTATCAGTTCAGGAATCAAGATTTGTAAATTTTGTTGGCGTAAGGGTAAAGGCACTGCCCGAATGGTCACATGATGGGCATCTGACTGAAATTCAATCCCCAATTCCACCAGCGCACTCTGCGCATTTTCCAGCGCGACCTTTTCATCCGCCGAAACTTTTAGCCGCAGTGGGATCAACAACGGCTGGGCGCAGACCTTTCCCTCACCCGGCGAAAGCTGCGCCTGACGCAGCCAGCGTTCTGCAACGGGCAGCGCCAGCAGGAGAATGTTCCCCTCGCGTTCCAGCAGCGCGCAGTCATTGCCCACAATAGTGAGCACACGGCCAAAGCTCTGACTGTGCCCCGCGAGCGCCGATGCAGTAGGTTCCGCCGAAGGCGATTTTGTCGCAGGTGTCGGCGTTTGCAGGAGCTGGCGATACACTTCGCCCTGCTGTTTCTGGTAGCCCGGCTGGGCATGCGGCCAGCTTGCCGCTGCCGGACGCGGCGCGCTGCTGCCCGCTGACGGCGCGGAGGCGTAGCGCGGAGCCGCGGGTTCGCGGGCCTGCGCTGGTTCAGCAAAATGGTTGCGCCCGGCGGCCACGCGGTTTTCCGGAACGTGCCGGGGCGCAGGTTCGCCTTCAGCTTCCAGCGGCAAGGGCGATTCAAGCTGTTGTTGCAGCACGCTCAGAACGCCCTGGTAGATAAAGTCATGCACCAGGCGCGACTGGTGAAAACGCACTTCATGCTTAGCCGGATGCACGTTGACATCCACCTGATGCGGGTCAATCTCAAGGTACAGGACAAACGCGGGCTGCTGGTCGGCGCCCAGCTTATCTTCACAGGCCTGACGAATCGCGTGGTTGATCAGCCTGTCGCGCATCATGCGTCCATTGACGTAGCAGTACTGAATTTCCGCCAGCGCCGTCGTGGTGTGATGGGGATCGGCGACCCAGCCGCGTAAGGTGAGATCGCCATGCTGCCACTCAATCGCCAGCGCATGCTCAAGAAACGGCGTACCGCAAATGGCGCCCAGACGACGCTCCTGCGGCCCGTCTTTCGCCACCGCGCGGTACTGACGTACCATTTTACCGTTGTGCGACAAATTGATCGTCACATCAAAACGCGCCAGCGCTATGCGCCGGATGATCTCATCAATATGATTGAATTCGGTTTTCTCGGTGCGCATAAACTTGCGCCGGGCGGGAGTGTTGTAGAACAGATCGAGGACTTCCAGCGTGGTGCCCACCGGATGCGCGGCCGGTTTGACCGTCACATCCATGTCACGCCCTTCGGCGTAGGCTTGCCAGGCTTCCTGTTGCTCTGCGGTGCGTGACGTGAGGGTCAGGCGAGATACCGAGCTGATACTCGCCAGCGCTTCGCCGCGAAACCCGAGGCTAATGATCGCTTCCAGATCGTCAAGCGAGGCGATTTTGCTGGTGGCGTGCCGCGCCAGCGCCAGCGCCAGTTCGTCTTTCTTGATCCCGCAGCCATTGTCACGGATACGGATCAGCTTTGCGCCGCCGCGCTCGATATCAATATCAATACGCGTTGCCCCGGCATCAAGGCTGTTTTCCACCAGCTCTTTGACCACCGATGCAGGTCGCTCAACCACCTCACCTGCGGCAATCTGGTTCGCCAGTTGTGGCGGTAACACCTGAATCGGCATGCAAATTCCTTAGTTGATCAACGACTCACCTGGCGTAGCGGCGCTCGCGGTTTGCGCCGCACTTCCCTGCGGGGCCGACTGCATCGGATGCGCCTGGAAGTAGTTACGCAGTCCTTTGTAAATCGCATCGGCCAGTTGTTGCTGATACGCATCGCTCGCCAACAGACGTTCTTCACTGTGATTACTGATAAACCCGGTTTCCACCAGCACCGACGGAATATCCGGCGAGCGCAGAACGCCCAGGCTGGCATGTTCAGGCCGCCGTTTATGCAGTGACCCAATCCGTTCGAGCTGGCCTAACATGTTGGTTGCCACATCATACCCTACGCGTTGGGAATGGCCGAACTGCAAATCCAGCACCGCCTGGCTTAGGTACGGATCGGCCTGGCTGTTTGCCAGCACATCACCCGCGCCGCCCAACAGCTCCGACTGTTTTTCATGTTCTTCAAGCCAGTTCGCCATTTCACTGTTGGCACGCCGGTTCGACAGCACCCACACGGAGGCTCCGGTGGCGCTGCGGTTGGGTGCGGCATCGGCGTGAATAGACACCAGGAAGTTGGCGTTTTGCTTACGCGCCACATCGGAGCGCCCCATCACGGAGATAAAATAATCCCCGTCACGGGTTAATACGCCTTTAAACATCGGATCGTCATTCAGTAACGTGCGCAGCTTACGGGCGACCGCGATGGTGACATTTTTCTCTCGCGTACCGCCAGGGCCGATCGCGCCGGGATCCTGCCCGCCGTGCCCGGCATCAATGGCGATCACCACTTTGTCACCATTGCTGGATGTCGCTCTGGCCGCAGGGCGCGTCGCCGTATTGCTGCTGATCACGGCGGTGGTGCGATCGTTGCTGGTTTTAAACGGATTTCGTGCAGGTTCAGTCGGACGCGGCGTCACCACCGGCGTTTCGACGCGTTTAGCGACGACTGGAGCGGGTGGTGGTGGCGGAGGCGTATCGGCGTTAATGGTAAAGACGACAGTGTAGTTTCCGCCATTCTGCCGTTTTACCGCCTCGGTTTTGCCGTTTTCGGTTAAATCCACCAGCAGGCGTAACGACTGGGGATCTTTCGCCGTGCCGGAACGAATGGTCTTCACCAGGTTGTTACCGCTGAATATCAGCGGAAGTCCCTGAATAACCCCCGTTTGCTTAATATCCAGCGCCACGGTTCGTTTGCTCTCATGGGAGAAAGCATAATCCGGATCGCCCATAAAACTGAGCGTAATACGCGCCTGACGCTCACCGTTGGAGACTTGTATATCGGAGAGGCTGGCGGCTCCGGCCTGCGCGCACAGCAGAACCAGCATGGCTACCAACCCCTTTCTGATGCGATAAATCATCCCGCCACCTTTAAGGTTAACCGGCTAAACGCGCCAGCAGCGAATCACCTGATGCGGAGACCGCACTGATGCGTGCCTCACGACCTTGCGCCTGGTAATCAATGTGTATTTCGACATCCGGGTCCGGGAGTACACCTTTACCCTGTTGCGGCCATTCCACCAGGCAAATGGCATCGTTGGCAAAATAATCGCGGATCCCCATAAATTCGAGCTCCTCGGGATCGGCAAGACGATACAGGTCAAAGTGATAGACCATCAGGTTATCGAGAGAATAGGGTTCGACCAGCGTATAGGTTGGACTTTTTACATTACCGCAGTGGCCTAACGCCTGCAGGAATCCCCGACTGAAGGTGGTTTTACCCGCGCCTAAATCACCGTACAGATAGATAACGGTCGCGCCGTTGCAGGCCTTGGCTACCCGTTGTCCCAGGTCTAATGTTGCCTGTTCGTCAGGTAGCGGAATTACTCGATTCATCATGATAAACGTCAATCACATCAGGGTTAACAATACGCTGTAGCGTGGAAAAAAGATCGGTTGCCAACATGCCGCGCATACCAGCACGCGCCGCCAGAACATCGGCCGCCGCGCCGTGAGCCACGCAGCCAGCACAAGCT
Source organism: Citrobacter sp. ANG330 (assembly GCF_047467925.1). Taxonomy (NCBI): domain Bacteria; kingdom Pseudomonadati; phylum Pseudomonadota; class Gammaproteobacteria; order Enterobacterales; family Enterobacteriaceae; genus Citrobacter; species Citrobacter sp. ANG330. The sequence goes on from NZ_JASJUI010000012.1 coordinate 96,797, forward strand.
GCATCATACGGGGTAAGCTTCTGTCCGAGCAATGCACCAATAATACCGGAAAGCACATCGCCCATGCCGCCGCTGGCCATGCCCGCGTTTCCGACATCGACAATTCCCAATGCCTCCGGTTGTGCGGCAACCACCGTTCCCGCCCCTTTCAACACCGCAACGCCTCCGTAACGTTTTACCAGACGCTGTGCAGAATGTAAGCGATCACTTTCAATTTCTGCAACAGAACACCCCAGTAACCGCGCGGCTTCTCCCGGATGCGGTGTGATGACGCGATTGTGACGTTTATCGGGATTGATTGCCAGCAGGTTCAACGCGTCAGCGTCCCAGACCATCGGTTTACGAAAATTCTCGACTTTTTGTAGCGCTTTCTTGCCCCACTCCGCCTGGCCAAGACCTGGACCGATAATGATGACATCCGCCCATGCGAGGCTTTCGTCAAGGGATTGCGGCGTCAGTTCATGCACCATCAGTTCAGGACGCGCGGTCAACAGTGGCGCGATATTCTCACTGCGCGTCAGCACGCGCACCAGCCCCGCTCCGGCGCGCAGCGCCGCTTCACCGGCCAGCCGAATCGCCCCTGCGGTGCCGTGATCGCCGCCGATCACCACCAGCCGACCATGATCCCCTTTATGCGACGTTGCCCGGCGAGGCGTAAGCCAGTGCGCAAGCTGGGCACGTCCCAGGCGCTCTATCGGTGCCGCTTGCCCTACCAGCCAGTCATCCAGACCCAGTGAATTAAAATGGATGCGCCCGGTGACATCACGGGCTTTCCCCGTCAGCAGGCCCGGTTTCAGGACGATAAAGGTGACCGTGCGTTCGGCCCTGATGACCGCACCGGGTGTCGCCCCCGTTTGCGCCAGCAATCCGGACGGGATATCTATCGAAACAACAGGTGCAGGGTGAGCGTTTGCCTGTTCGATTAACGTAGACAGCGGTTCGCGCGGCGCCTGGGTTAACCCGGTCCCCAGCAGCGCATCAATAATCAGGTCGATGTTTTCCGGCCAGGCGATCGCCGGGGAGTGAATTACGCCCCCTGCATTCAGCCAGGCCTCACGCGCCTGTGCGGCCTCCTCGGGCAGCGGTTTATCGCTCTCCTGCGCTATCAAGGTGACCAGAATCCCGGCTGCCTTCGCCAGTCTCGCCACCACATAGCCATCGCCACCGTTATTACCGTGACCACAGAGCACCAACCAGCGCCGGGCATAAGGCCGGGACTCGCGTGCCACGTCAAACACCGCCTCGCCCGCGCGCAACATCAGTTCGAACAGCGTGAGCCCCAGCGTGTCAGCGGCTTCTCGCTCCAGCCGTTTGATGTCGTCGGCGGGCCAGATGGAGTGTGGTATACTGATGGGGTTTTTCTTCATTGTATGGTCCGTCATGTCAGAGCCCCTCGATCTCAATCAGTTAGCGCTAAAAATTAAACAGTGGGGGCTGGAACTGGGCTTTCAGCAGGTTGGTATTACCGATACCGACCTGAGCGAGTCCGAACCCAAACTGCAGGCGTGGCTGGACAAACAATACCACGGGGAAATGGGCTGGATGGCGCGCCACGGTATGATGCGTGCGCGTCCTCATGAGCTACTGCCCGGCACGCTTCGCGTCATCAGTGTGCGCATGAACTATCTTCCTGCCCACGCCGCGTTTGCCCGTACGCTGAAAAATCCCACGCTGGGTTACGTCAGCCGCTATGCGCTTGGCCGCGACTACCATAAACTTTTACGTAACCGCCTCAAAAAGCTCGGCGAGATGATTCAACAGCATTGTGTCTCGCTGAATTTTAGACCTTTTGTCGATTCTGCGCCCATACTTGAGCGCCCGCTGGCAGAAAAAGCCGGTCTTGGATGGACGGGTAAGCACTCACTAATCCTCAACCGTGAGGCCGGGTCGTTTTTCTTTCTTGGTGAGTTGCTGATTAATTTGCCCCTGCCGGTTGACGCTCCCGTGGAGGAAGGATGCGGAAAATGCGTCGCCTGTATCACCACCTGCCCAACCGGCGCGATTGTCGCCCCTTACACGGTGGATGCGCGTCGCTGCATCTCCTATCTCACTATCGAACTGGAAGGCGCAATCCCTGAAGCACTCCGGCCACTTATGGGCAACCGGATCTACGGTTGTGATGACTGCCAGTTGATCTGTCCATGGAACCGCTATTCACAACTGACTAACGAAGACGACTTCAGCCCACGCAAGGCACTGCATGCGCCCGAGTTGATAGAACTGTTCGCCTGGAGTGAAGCCACATTTTTAAAAATTACCGAAGGGTCAGCCATTCGTCGTATTGGTCATTTGCGCTGGCTGCGTAATATTGCGGTAGCACTCGGCAACGCCCCCTGGAGTGACGCCGTCCTTTCCGCGCTGGAAAGCCGCCGGGGTGAGCACCCACTTCTTGATGAGCATATTGAATGGGCCATCGCGCAGCAGATCGCGAAGCGAAACGCCGACGTGATCGAGGTGCAATCACCAAAGCAAAGGCGACTGGTGAATGCTATCGAAAAGGGACTACCACGGGATGCCTGAATCTTCCACAGGCTGTGCATAAAAATAAAAACACATTGCTATTCAAGAACGAGAAAATCGTCAAGTGATCGAATTAACAAATTGAAATATTCTCTTTCCCAGCAATTTCAAAGAGTTACAAGGAAACCATTTACTTTTCGAAGTATCTGGATATTCCGTAGAAAAATCTGAGGCTGTGGATAACTCTGTTCACAATAGTGTGACAGAGACAAAACACAACGACCCCAATACAAAAATGCACTGTGGTTGATTTTCTGGAGATAAGAATTTGGAGCGGGAAACGAGACTCGAACTCGCGACCCCGACCTTGGCAAGGTCGTGCTCTACCAACTGAGCTATTCCCGCTTAATCTTCGTCTTTCAAACTGCTGTCGCACTTCGAAATTCTGCGATTGGGTGGTCCGTGCTAAAAAGCACTTTCAAATTTTGGAGCGGGAAACGAGACTCGAACTCGCGACCCCGACCTTGGCAAGGTCGTGCTCTACCAACTGAGCTATTCCCGCTTAATCTTCGTCTTTCAAACTGCTGTCGCACTTCGAAATTCTGCGATTGGGTGGTCCGTGCTAAAAAGCACTTTCAAATTTTGGAGCGGGAAACGAGACTCGAACTCGCGACCCCGACCTTGGCAAGGTCGTGCTCTACCAACTGAGCTATTCCCGCAAATTTGTTGCTGCCGTAACGCATAATTCTCTGTCGTTACGGGAGGCGCATTATACGAGAAATCCTTTCTCCTGCAACCCCTTCAAACGCAATTTTTTGTGAATTTCGTTTGAGTGACGATTTTATCAGCAAAGCGAGTAATTTAGCGGCAATCTTCGGTATACGCAAGCTTCCCGGATGTAAACTGTAGGCCGGGTAAGGTAAAGCCGCCACCCGGCATAGCCACCTTTAAAGCTTAATAAAATTCTCACGATAGTAAGCCAGTTCCGCCACCGACTCGCGGATATCGTCCATCGCCTGATGCGTCCCTTGCTTGGTGAAACCGTCCAGAATCTCTGGCTTCCAGCGACGCGCCAGCTCTTTCAGCGTGCTGACATCCAGGTAGCGGTAATGGAAATACGCCTCCAGTTCCGGCATGTACTTAAACAGAAAGCGGCGATCCTGGCCAATGCTGTTTCCGCAGATCGGCGATTTACCCGGCGGAACCCACTCTTTCAGAAATTCAAGCGTCGCCAGTTCCGCTTCGCGATCGCCCATCGTGCTCGCCTTCACACGCTCCACCAACCCGCTACCGGTATGGGTACGCACGTTCCAGTCATCCATCAGCGCCAGTTGTTCATCGGATTGATGAACCGCGATGGTCGGCCCTTCCGCCAGAATATTCAGGTTGGCATCGGTGACCAGCGTGGCGATTTCAATTATGCGATCGCGCTCGGGATCCAGACCGGTCATCTCAAGATCAATCCAAATCAGGTTGTTTTCATTGGCACTCATGCTATTTTTCACCCCTCATGCGTCACATTCAGTGTGACTACTCTCATACAGAATTGTGTGTATCATAGATGTTTTGCCCACTATGGGCGACCAGGAGCCAGTACGATTGAGTAAAAATAAACTCTCCAAAGGCCAACAGCGCCGCGTGAACGCTAATCACCAGCGTCGTCTTAAAACGTCTAAGGAGAAGCCAGACTACGATGACAACCTGTTTGGCGAGACCGCTGAAGGTATCGTCATCAGTCGTTTTGGCATGCATGCCGACGTCGAATCTGCGGACGGTGAAATTCATCGCTGCAACATTCGTCGGACGATTCGCTCACTGGTGACCGGTGACCGCGTGGTCTGGCGTCCCGGCAAAGCGGCGGCGGAAGGGGTCAACGTCAAAGGCATCGTCGAGGCGGTGCATGAACGTACCTCGGTACTGACGCGCCCGGATTTTTACGATGGCGTAAAACCGATCGCCGCCAATATCGACCAGATTGTCATTGTCTCCGCCATCTTACCGGAGCTGTCGCTCAATATTATCGACAGGTATCTGGTGGCCTGCGAGACGCTGCAGGTGGAACCGATCATTGTGCTTAACAAAATCGACCTGCTGGATGACGAAAGCATGGCTTTTGTGAATGAGCAGATGGATATCTACCGCAATATTGGTTATCGCGTATTGATGGTCTCCAGCCATACTCAGGATGGCCTGAAGCCGTTAGAAGACGCACTAACCGGGCGCATCAGCATCTTTGCCGGTCAGTCCGGCGTCGGAAAATCCAGCCTGCTTAACGCATTGCTCGGTCTGCAGGAAGCCATTTTGACCAATGATGTCTCTGACAACTCCGGTCTGGGACAGCACACCACCACCGCAGCGCGCCTCTATCACTTCCCGCACGGCGGCGATGTCATTGATTCCCCTGGCGTGCGCGAATTCGGCCTGTGGCACCTGGAACCGGAACAAATCACCCACGGTTTTGTCGAATTTCATGACTATCTTGGACTGTGTAAATATCGTGACTGTAAGCATGACGCCGACCCAGGCTGCGCCATCCGTCAGGCGGTTGAAGACGGGAAAATTGCGGAAACCCGTTTCGAAAATTATCACCGTATTCTCGAAAGCATGTCGCAAGTAAAAACGCGTAAAAACTTTTCTGATACCGATGACTGACAACTAAGCTAAGCATCGCTAGAATCGTCCTCCTTTTTCAGGATCCGGTGAGAACGCCGGGTCAGGAACGACAAAACAATAGCCTGGAGGCTACCTTGTTAAACTCATTTAAACTTTCGCTACAGTACATTCTGCCGAAACTATGGCTCACTCGCCTGGCGGGTTGGGGCGCGAGCAAACGAGCAGGATGGCTGACTAAACTGGTTATCGATCTGTTCGTGAAGTACTACAAGGTCGATATGAAAGAAGCGCAGAAGCCGGATACCGCCAGCTACCGCTCATTCAATGATTTCTTTGTCCGCCCACTGCGTGACGACGTTCGCCCGCTGAATACCGATCCGAACGTGCTGGTCATGCCGGCTGACGGCGTGATTAGCCAGTTAGGTGATATCGAAGAAGATAAGATCCTGCAGGCCAAAGGCCATAACTACAGCCTTGAAGCGCTGTTGGCAGGTAACTACCTGATGGCGGATCTTTTCCGTAACGGTTCGTTCGTGACCACCTATCTTTCCCCGCGTGATTACCACCGCGTGCATATGCCGTGTAATGGGATCCTGCGTGAGATGATTTATGTTCCGGGCGATCTGTTCTCGGTCAATCATCTGACGGCTCAGAACGTCCCGAACCTGTTTGCCCGTAACGAGCGTGTTATCTGCCTGTTCGATACTGAGTTCGGCCCAATGGCGCAAATTCTGGTCGGTGCTACGATTGTTGGCAGTATCGAAACCGTCTGGGCGGGAACCATAACGCCGCCGCGCGAGGGCGTGATCAAACGCTGGACCTGGCCTGCCGGAGAAAGCGAAGGCTCCGTGGCGTTGTTGAAGGGTCAGGAAATGGGCCGTTTCAAGCTGGGTTCCACGGTAATCAACCTGTTTGCGCCAGGTAAAGTGAATCTGGTCGAGCAGCTTGAAAGTCTTTCCGTAACCAAAATTGGTCAGCCGCTGGCGATCTCCACAGAGACGTTCGTTACGCCAGTCGATGCCGAGCCTGCACCTCTGCCAGAAGAAGAGATTAAAGCTGAACACGACGCCAGTCCGCTGGTCGACGATAAGAAAGAAACCTAATAGTAGAAGGACGTTGCTGTGCGCCTGATTATCGCGTTTCTGATGGCCTGGTGCCTCAGCCAGGGGGCGTACGCTGCAACCGCCCCCGACGCCAAACAAATCACTCAGGAACTGGAGCAGGCGAAATCCGCAAAGCCTGCCCAGCCTGATGTTGTTGAAGCTCTTCAGTCTGCGTTGAACGCGCTCGAGGAACGTAAAGCTTCTCTCGAACGCGCACAGCAATATCAACAGGTTATCGATAATTTCCCGAAAATGTCCGCCAGTCTGCGCGCGCAGTTAACCAACCTGCGCGATGAACCCCGCAGCGTATCGCCGGGCATGACGACCGATGTGCTGAATCAGGAAATCCTCCAGGTCAGCAGCCAGTTGCTGGAAAAGAGCCGTCAGGCCCAGCAGGAGCAAGAGCGCGCCCGTGAGATTGCCGACTCGCTAAGCCAACTGCCTCAACAGCAGACCGATGCCCGCCGACAGCTCAACGAAATTGAACGCCGTATTGGCAGCGCCACCGGCAACACTCCACTCAATCAGGCGCAAAATTTCAGCATGCAGGCAGAATCCGCCCGCCTGAAAGCGCTGGTTGATGAGCTGGAGCTGGCGCAGTTGTCGGCCAACAACCGTCAGGAACTGGCGCGTATGCGCTCGGAACTGGCGGAAAAACAGAGCCAGCAACTCGATGCGTATTTACAGGCGCTGCGCAATCAGCTCAACAGCCAGCGCCAGCGTGAAGCCGAACGGGCGCTGGAGAGCACCGAGCTACTGGCAGAGAACAGCGCCGATTTACCGCCGGATATTGTCGCCCAGTTCAAAGTGAACCGGGAACTGTCAGCCGCGCTGAATCAGCAGGCTCAGCGCATGGATCTCGTCGCCTCTCAGCAACGTCAGGCCGCCAGCCAGACTCAGCAGGTCCGTCAGGCGTTGACGACGCTGCGTGAACAGTCGCAGTGGTTAGGTTCGTCTAACCTGCTGGGTGAAGCGCTACGCGCTCAGGTAGCGCGTCTGCCGGAAATGCCTAAACCCCAGCAACTGGACACCGAAATGGCGCAACTGCGCGTCCAGCGTCTGCGCTACGAAGATCAGCTTAATAAGCAACCCCAGTTGCGCCAGCTCCATCAGGCGGACGGGCAACCACTGACTGCGGAACAAAATCGTATTCTTGAGGCGCAACTGCGCACCCAACGCGAGTTGCTCAATTCGCTGTTACAGGGCGGTGACACGCTGATCCTCGAACTGACCAAGCTGAAGGTCTCCAATAGCCAGCTTGAAGATGCGCTGAAAGAGGTGAATGAAGCGACTCATCGCTATCTGTTCTGGACCTCTGACGTTCGCCCGATGTCTTTCTCCTGGCCGATAGATATCGTGCAGGATCTGCGTCGGCTGATCTCACTCGACACCTTCAGTCAGTTAGGTCAGGCCAGCCTTATGATGCTGACCAGCAGGGATACCCTGCTGCCGCTGTTTGGCGCGTTGATTCTGGTCGGGTTCAGCATTTACTCGCGTCGCCACTTCACCCGTTTTCTGGAACGTTCCGCCGCCCGAGTGGGCAAGGTGACGCAGGATCACTTCTGGCTGACGCTGCGTACCGTGTTCTGGTCGATACTGGTGGCCTCGCCATTGCCGGTGCTATGGATGACGCTGGGTTACGGGCTGCGCGAGGCCTGGCCTTATCCGCTTGCCGTCGCGATAGGCGATGGCGTCACGGCGACGGTACCGCTGCTGTGGGTGGTGATGATTTGTGCGGCATTTGCCCGGCCCAATGGCCTGTTCATCGCCCACTTTGGCTGGCCACGCGAACGTGTGTCGCGTGCGATGCGTTATTACCTGATGAGTATCGGGCTTATCGTGCCGCTAATCATGGCGCTCATCATGTTTGATAATCTCAACGATCGTGAGTTCTCCGGCTCGCTCGGTCGCCTGTGCTTTATGCTGATTTGCGGCGCGCTGGCTCTGGTTACCCTGAGCCTGAAAAAAGCCGGGATCCCGCTCTATCTCGATAAAGAAGGCAGCGGCGATAACATGGTGAACAGCATGCTGTGGAACCTGATGACAGGCGCACCGGTGGTGGCGATACTGGCAGCCGCCGTGGGTTATCTGGCGACATCGCAGGCGCTGCTGGCGCGGCTGGAAACCTCCGTCGCCATCTGGTTCCTGCTGCTGGTGATTTACCACGTCATTCGCCGCTGGATGCTGATTCAGCGGCGCAGACTGGCTTTTGATCGCGCTAAACACCGTCGTGCGGAAATGTTGGCCCAGCGCGCCCGTGGGGAAGAAGAACCGCCTCACTCAACCAGCCTCGAAGGGGCCATTGACGTTGACGAGAGCGAAGTCGATCTTGATGCCATCAGCGCCCAGTCGCTCCGTCTGGTGCGTTCCATCCTGATGCTGATCGCCCTGCTGTCGGTGATTGTGCTGTGGTCGGAAATTCACTCCGCCTTTGGTTTCCTCGAAAACATCTCGCTGTGGGATGTCACGTCTACCGTGCAGGGTGTGGAAAGTTTAGAACCGATTACGCTGGGCGCGGTACTGATCGCGATTCTGGTATTTATCATCACCACCCAACTGGTGCGTAATCTGCCTGCGCTTCTCGAACTGGCGTTGCTGCAGCACCTCGATCTCACACCGGGTACGGGTTATGCCATTACCACCATCACCAAGTACCTGCTGATGCTGATTGGCGGCCTGGTGGGCTTCTCGATGATTGGGATTGAGTGGTCGAAACTGCAATGGCTGGTGGCAGCACTCGGCGTCGGGCTGGGCTTTGGTTTGCAGGAGATCTTTGCCAACTTTATCTCCGGCCTGATTATCCTGTTTGAAAAACCGATTCGTATTGGCGACACGGTAACCATTCGCGATCTGACCGGCAGCGTAACGAAAATTAATACCCGTGCGACGACCATCAGCGACTGGGACCGCAAAGAGATTATTGTGCCGAACAAGGCGTTTATCACCGAGCAGTTCATCAACTGGTCACTGTCCGATTCCGTGACGCGCGTGGTGCTGACCATTCCGGCCCCGTCCGATGTGAACAGCGAAGAAGTTACGCAGATCCTGCTGACCGCCGCGCATCGTTGCTCGCTGGTCATCGATAACCCGGCACCAGAGGTCTTCCTTGTGGACTTACAACAGGGGATTCAGATCTTCGAACTGCGTATCTACGCCGCTGAGATGGGTCACCGCATGCCGCTACGCCATGAAATCCACCAGTTGATACTGGCGGGCTTCCGTGAGCACGGTATCGATATGCCGTTCCCGCCGTTCCAGATGCGTCTGGAAAGTTTGAACGGCAGACAAACGGGAAGAACATTAAGCTCAGCAGGCAGAAGTCGCCCGGCGGGGAGTTTGTAAATCGTCCTGGGCGCCCGATAACGAATTCGTATCGGGCGCCCGGAGAGGCAAGACGCGTTATGCGCGATCGACGGTAAACGCGATCACTTCCGAGAGGCTTTCCGCCCCCAGCGCCAGCATCACCAGACGATCCACGCCCAGTGCGACGCCAGAACAGTCCGGCATCCCAACCTTCAACGCCTCAATCAGATTGTTATCGATCGGTTGCTGCGGCAGTCCGCGCGCGGCACGCTTACGATTGTCTTGCTCAAAACGTTGCTGCTGTTCACGCGCATCCGTCAATTCATGGAAGCCATTTGCCAGTTCAATCCCTTTGTAGTAGACCTCAAAACGCTCTGCCACACGGTGATCTTCAGTGCTGATCTGCGCCAGTGATGCCTGGCTTGCCGGGAAGTGATACACAAACGTCGGTTTATCTTTGCCAATGTGCGGCTCAACGCCCATCGCAAACAGCAGTTGCAGTAAGGTATCGCGATCTTCTTCAGTATCGGCAATGTTGCTTAAATCCAGCTTTGCGGCGACTTCACGCAGTTGCGTTTTATCCGCAGACAGCGGATCAATTTCCAGATGACGCTGGAACGCCTGTTGATACGAAAGACTCTCTGCCGCCGGGCATTCGAGCACCTGCTGCAGCAAATCATCCACTTCATTCATCAAACGGTACATGTCGTAATGGGGACGATACCACTCGAGCATAGTGAATTCGGGGTTGTGATGACGCCCCATCTCTTCATTACGGAAGCTACGGCACAGCTGAAAGACCGGACCACACCCTGCCACCAGCAGACGCTTCATGTGGTATTCCGGGCTGGTCATTAAATAGAGGTTCATCCCCTGAGAGTGACCGGGGCCGACGAAACGCGTTTCGAACGGGAACAGATGAATGTCTGTGACCGTCGCCTGGCTCATGCAGGGCGTCTCAACCTCCAGCACGCCGCGATCGGCAAAAAAACGACGAATTTCCGCCATAATTGCCGCGCGTTTTAACAGGTTAGGTATAGACGCGCTCGGCTGCCAGGTTGCCGTTTCGCTCATGGTTCTTTCTCCAGTTTAAGACAAGGGCACGAAGTCTACTCGTAACGCGGCAATGAAACAAATTTTGCTCAGGAATACTCCGGCACGGCTGAAGAGTTAAAAAACCGTAAACCGATGGTTTAGTAATTAAATTAATCAAGATCACTGATAATTCCGGCCTCTGACACGCTAAAAAAATCGAACACGTCAAATTTCCCACACATAGCAACGACTATACTGTTGTACCTATAAAGGAGCAGTGGAAACGCATTCGCACCCCACCTGTTTCAGGGGTTTTACCCGAAATATGTGGTGGCGAAATTACAATAATCTGGAGGAATGTCGTGCAAACCTTTCAAGCCGATCTTGCCATTATAGGCGCCGGTGGCGCGGGATTACGCGCTGCAATTGCCGCAGCGCAGGCAAATCCTAATGCGAAAATCGCACTGATTTCAAAAGTGTACCCAATGCGCAGTCACACCGTGGCTGCTGAAGGGGGCTCAGCTGCTGTCGCCCAGGATCATGACAGCTTCGACTACCATTTTCACGATACGGTAGCGGGCGGAGACTGGCTGTGTGAACAGGATGTCGTGGATTATTTTGTCCACCACTGTCCTACCGAAATGACCCAACTGGAACAATGGGGCTGTCCGTGGAGTCGTCGCGAAGACGGCAGCGTCAACGTTCGTCGCTTTGGCGGGATGAAGATTGAGCGTACCTGGTTTGCTGCGGATAAAACCGGCTTCCATATGCTGCATACACTGTTCCAGACCTCTCTGCAGTTCCCGCAGATCCAACGCTTTGACGAACACTTCGTCCTCGATATCCTGGTCGATGATGGTCATGCTCGCGGCCTGGTGGCGATGAACATGATGGAAGGCACGCTGGTACAGATCCGTGCTAACGCGGTAGTGATGGCGACTGGCGGCGCAGGCCGTGTGTATCGCTATAACACCAATGGCGGCATCGTGACCGGTGACGGCATGGGCATGGCGCTGAGCCACGGCGTTCCGCTGCGTGACATGGAATTTGTTCAGTATCACCCGACCGGTCTGCCTGGTTCCGGTATCCTGATGACCGAAGGCTGCCGTGGTGAAGGCGGTATTCTGGTCAACAAAAACGGCTACCGTTATCTGCAGGATTACGGCATGGGTCCGGAAACCCCGCTGGGCGAGCCGAAAAACAAATACATGGAACTCGGTCCGCGCGACAAAGTTTCTCAGGCTTTCTGGCATGAATGGCGTAAAGGCAACACCATCTCCACGCCGCGTGGCGATGTTGTTCATCTCGACCTGCGTCATCTGGGCGAGAAGAAACTGCTGGAACGTCTGCCGTTCATCTGTGAACTGGCGAAAGCCTATGTGGGCGTCGATCCGGTGAAAGAACCGATTCCGGTGCGTCCGACCGCACACTACACCATGGGCGGTATCGAAACCGATCAGAACTGCGAAACCCGCATCAAAGGTCTGTTTGCCGTCGGCGAATGTTCTTCTGTGGGTCTGCACGGCGCGAACCGTCTGGGCTCTAACTCTCTGGCTGAGCTGGTGGTCTTTGGCCGCCTGGCAGGCGAGCAGGCGATGGAGCGCGCAGCGACAGCGGGCACCGCTAACGACGCCGCCCTTGACGCACAGGTTGCCGGCGTTGAACAACGTCTGAAAGACCTGGTCAACCAGGAAGGTAACGAGAACTGGGCGAAGATCCGCGACGAAATGGGGCTTTCTATGGAAGAAGGTTGCGGTATTTACCGTACACCGGAACTCATGCAGAAAACCGTGGATAAGCTGGCCGAACTGCAGGAGCGCTTCAAACGCGTTCGCATTACCGACACCTCCAGCGTATTCAATACCGATCTGCTGTACACCATCGAGCTGGGTCACGGCCTGAACGTCGCTGAGTGTATGGCGCATTCCGCGCTGGCGCGTAAGGAATCACGCGGCGCACACCAACGTCTGGACGAAGGTTGCACCGAACGTGACGACGTCAACTTCCTCAAACATACTCTCGCCTTCCGCGATGCTGATGGCACGACTCGCCTCGACTATAGCGACGTGAAAATCACCACGCTGCCGCCGGCAAAACGTGTTTACGGTGGCGAAGCGGAAGCAGCCGATAAGAAGGAGAAGGCTAATGGCTGAGATGAAAAACCTGAAAGTTGAGGTGGTGCGCTATAACCCTGAGACCGACACCGCGCCGCACAGTGCTTTCTATGAAGTGCCTTATGATGAAACCACGTCACTGCTGGATGCGCTGGGTTACATCAAAGATAACCTGGCGCCAGATCTGAGCTATCGCTGGTCCTGCCGTATGGCGATCTGCGGCTCCTGCGGCATGATGGTCAACAACGTACCAAAACTGGCGTGCAAAACCTTCCTGCGTGATTACACCAACGGTATGAAGGTGGAAGCGCTGGGTAATTTCCCGATTGAACGCGATCTGGTCGTCGATATGACGCACTTTATCGAAAGTCTGGAAGCGATTAAGCCGTACATCATCGGTAACCCGCGTACGCCGGATCAGGGTCCAAATATCCAGAGCCCGGCGCAGATGGCGAAGTATCACCAGTTCTCTGGTTGCATCAACTGTGGTCTGTGCTATGCCGCCTGTCCGCAGTTTGGCCTGAACCCTGAGTTCATCGGACCGGCTGCAATTACCCTGGCGCATCGTTACAACGAAGACAGCCGCGACCACGGTAAGAAGGAGCGTATGGCACAGTTGAACAGCCCGAACGGCGTATGGACCTGTACTTTCGTGGGCTACTGCTCCGAAGTTTGTCCGAAGCACGTCGATCCGGCGGCTGCCATTCAGCAGGGTAAAGTAGAAAGCTCGAAAGACTTTCTTATCGCTACCCTGAAACCACGCTAAGGAGTGCAACATGACGACTAAACGCAAACCCTATGTGCGGCCGATGACGTCCACCTGGTGGAAAAAATTGCCGTTTTATCGCTTTTACATGCTGCGCGAAGGCACAGCCGTTCCGGCAGTCTGGTTCAGCATTGAGCTGATTTTCGGCCTGTTCGCGCTGAAGCACGGCGTGGAATCCTGGGAAGGCTTCGTGAGTTTCCTGCAAAACCCGGTGGTGGTGATCCTCAACGTGATCGCCCTGGCGGCAGCGCTGCTGCACACCAAAACCTGGTTTGAGCTGGCGCCGAAAGCCGCCAACATCATCGTAAAAGACGAAAAAATGGGGCCAGAGCCGATCATCAAAGGTCTCTGGGCGGTTACTGTGGTGGCGACCGTAGTCATACTGTTTGTTGCCCTGTTCTGGTAAGGAGTCCGGGATGATTAATCCAAATCCAAAACGTTCTGACGAACCCGTATTCTGGGGTCTGTTTGGCGCAGGCGGTATGTGGGGTGCGATTATCGCGCCTGTGATGGTTCTGCTGGTGGGGATTCTGCTGCCGCTGGGTCTGTTCCCGGGCGATGCCCTGAGCTATGAGCGCGTTCTGGCGTTTGCTCAGAGCTTTATCGGCCGTGCTTTCCTGTTCCTGATGATTGTCCTGCCGCTGTGGTGTGGCTTACACCGTATGCACCACGCAATGCATGACCTGAAAATCCATGTGCCGGCTGGCAAATGGGTGTTCTACGGTCTGGCGGCAATCCTGACCGTCGTCACGGCGATTGGCATTCTGTCTGTCTAACGTAATCTGCCCTCTTGTCTGCTGATAAGAGGGCGTTTTTTTCATTCCCGCCATTATTTCCCCCGCCAGGTTCTACACTTAGGAAAAAACACCCTAAGGATAAAACTATGCGCCTGCTCCCCATCGTTGCTGCTGTAACCGCTGCGTTTCTGGTTGTCTCTTGTAGTACCCCCACACCACCACAGGGCGTCACGGTGGTAAATAACTTCGATGCTAAGCGCTATCTCGGAACCTGGTACGAAATAGCCCGTTTTGATCATCGCTTTGAACGCGGACTGGATAAGGTCACGGCGACCTACAGTCAGCGCGATGACGGCGGCCTTAATGTCATCAATAAAGGCTGGAACCCTGACAGGAACAGATGGCAGCAAAGTGAAGGAAAAGCCTATTTTACCGGTGACCCGAGCCGCGCCGCGCTGAAGGTTTCGTTCTTTGGGCCTTTCTACGGCGGGTATAACGTTATCGCGCTCGACAGAGAGTACCGACACGCGCTGGTCTGCGGCCCGGATCGCGACTACCTGTGGATACTCGCCCGCACGCCAACAATTTCTGAGGAAATTAAGCAGCAGATGCTGGCCGTCGCGACCCGGGAAGGGTTTGATGTCAGTAAGCTAATCTGGGTGAAGCAACCCGGTACTTAGTGGGTGCTTAATTTCAGACCAATAATACCGACGACGATCAATGCCAGGCTTGCCAGACGCATGGGGTTGGCGGATTCACCCAGTAACAGTATACCGGTGATGGCAGCACCGACGGCGCCAATCCCCGTCCATACGGCGTACGCGGTGCCCACGGGTAGCGTTTTCATCGCCCACGCAAGCAGCGCCATACTGACAATCATTGCGGCAATGGTGATGATACTCGGCGTCAGGCGACTAAAACCGTGGGTATACTTCAGCCCCACCGCCCAAACAACTTCAAGCAAACCGGCGATTAATAAGATTATCCAGGACATATCAGGCTCCAGAGAAATGGGGCCGTCCCCGGTGAGAGAAGCGTTTGCAGGTCGTCCTGCAAAGCTGAAGATGGAAATAACATTCTTGCCCGAGCGACGGTCAATTTCAACATTTTTATCTTTCCACGCCTAAAAGGTTGAATTAGGCGCATTTCGCAACGTACTTTGCGCATTCAGCACTCATCCGACTTCTCTATGATGGGACGCTTTCTGAAGTCAGGAAGCCATTTGCCTTACTTCTGAATGCGAAAACGCTATGTTGAAAATATTAGTGATTGACCGTTGCCACTTCACCCGCACAGGGATCGAGGCATGGCTTAATCATTCCGAACTCTTTACTACGTCGTTTCTGGTCTCTGGGCTCAATAATCTCTTACTGGTTAAAGAGCACATCCAGCAGTGGAAACCTCACCTGGTCATCGCGGACCTGTATGGTTTTCTCAACGATACGCTGTCCGTCCACGCCATTGCGCCGTTTTTTCTCGCCTGTGGTGACAGTCCATTAATATTACTGGAGTCAGGAGGCGTGATGGTAGAGACGCAGCGCTATCCTGTCTGCGCGTCGTTAACCAAGCAGGTCTCTCTGGTGGTCCTGGCTGAAAAAATCCACAATGCCCTGCTGACAGGGTCAGTATCCGAAGCGCCCGGAAATGCCTCGACGTTGCTTACGCCACAGGAAGAGAAAGTGCTGACGATGTGGATGGAAGGAGCGAGTAATAATGCAATAGCCTGTGCGCTCAGCATTCATGGTAAAACGGTATACACCTATAAACGCAATATCCGCATGAAGTTACACATGGATAATCGCTTTTCGCCGTTTCTTGCACCCTCTGAGCTGAAAAATTAACGGCACGACAACACTGTCGTACCGTTTTCACCGTTACTGCTGAGCTTTGGTTGCTGCGCCTGAAATGGCGTTACCGCCATCGGAGATGTCCTCACCCACACCACGTGTGGTATTGCACGCAGTCAACACGGAGGAAAGTACTAACACAGAAAAGATCGCTGCAATTGTCTTTTTAACCATAACGTCTTCCTTTTCTAGCCAATGTTATTTGTGTAGTGCCACTTAATCATAGACAAGATCCCGAACAATGCCGGGAGATAGACGCTTTTTAGGACGATGAGAAGAAAATTAGCTGGCTGCGTGGGAAATAGAATTGCCGAGGTGCTTAATATCCTCACCAAAGCCGCGCGCGGTATTGCAGCCTGCCAGCAACGACGTAGTGAGAAAAATCAGTGTTACAAGACCGAGAAGACGTTTCATCATTCCTGCCCTGGAGAAACAATGGCGCAGCAAAGCGCTGCACCATAATGAGCTAAACGCGCGGATTATTTAACGCGGGAGACGTACTCGCCTGAACGCGTATCTACTTTAATCACTTCGCCAATCTGAACGAACAGAGGCACTTTAACCACAGCACCGGTAGACAGCGTAGCCGGCTTACCGCCTGTACCTGCGGTGTCGCCTTTCAGACCCGGATCGGTATCAACGATTTCCAGTTCAACAAAGTTTGGCGGCGTCACGGAGATAGGCTGACCGTTCCACAGGGTCACGATGCACTCTGCCTGATCCAGCAGCCATTTTTCGCTATCGCCAATCGCTTTAGCATCTGCAGACAGTTGCTCGAAGGTTTCGTTGTTCATGAAGTGCCAGAACTCACCGTCGTTGTACAGGTAAGTCAGGTTCATATCTACAACGTCAGCGCCTTCTGCAGAGTCAGTAGACTTGAAGGTTTTCTCAACGCGAGTACCGGTCAGCAGGCGACGCAGTTTCACGCGCGCAAAAGCCTGACCTTTACCCGGTTTAACGAATTCGCTGGCTTCAACCGCATAAGGTTCGCCGTCCAACATGATTTTAAGACCAGCACGAAAATCGTTGCTATAGTACGTTGCCATAAGGCCCTCTGAAAATTGTTAACTGGTAGCTAAGCCACAAAATGGCGCATATTGTAACCCTAAATACCCCATCCAGAGAAGATTGGTTATCGCAACTTGCCGATGTTGTGACCAATCCCGATGAACTCCTGCGTCTTTTGAATATAGACGCAGATGAAAAACTGTTGGCCGGACGCGATGCCAGACGGCTGTTCGCCCTGCGTGTGCCGCGCGCATTTATCGCGCGAATGGAAAAAGGCAACCCTGCTGATCCACTTTTGCGTCAGGTACTTACCTCGCAAGATGAGTTTATTGCCGCACCGGGTTTCTCTACCGATCCACTGGAAGAACAGCATAGCGTCGTACCAGGACTGCTGCATAAATACCGTAATCGGGCGCTGTTGCTGGTGAAAGGGGGCTGTGCGGTAAATTGCCGCTATTGCTTCCGTCGCCACTTCCCGTACGCGGAAAATCAGGGAAATAAGCGAAACTGGCAGGCCGCGCTGGACTACATCAGCGCTCATCCTGAGCTGGATGAGATCATTTTCTCCGGCGGCGACCCGCTAATGGCCAAAGATCATGAACTGGACTGGTTGCTCACGCAGCTGGAAGCGATTCCTCATATCAGGCGTCTGCGTATTCACAGTCGTTTGCCCATCGTCATTCCTGCGCGTATTACCGAGGAGCTGGTTGCACGTTTCACCTGTTCTTCGCTGCAGATCCTGCTGGTGAATCACATCAATCACGCCAACGAAGTCGATGAGAGCTTCCGGCAGGCGATGGCAAAACTGCGCGGTGCAGGCGTTACGCTGCTCAATCAGAGCGTCCTGCTGCGCGGCGTCAATGATAACGCGCAGACGCTGGCGAACCTCAGTAACGCGCTGTTTGATGCGGGCGTCATGCCCTATTATCTGCATGTGCTGGATAAAGTGCAGGGCGCGGCGCATTTCATGGTGACAGACGATGAAGCGCGCCAGATCATGCGTGAACTGCTTACGCTGGTGTCAGGGTATATGGTGCCCAGGCTGGCGCGAGAAATTGGTGGTGAACCGAGTAAAACGCCACTGGATTTACAACTGCGTCAGCAATAACCGCGCTATCAGGTGTCCGCATCCGGACACCCGTTATCAAAACCCCCGGCTTCCCCTGCCCTGTATGCTATTTTAGCGACGCCTTGCAAACTACACATTTAAAAATCATATCGTTAAGTTGAAACCAATCGCTAAATTTATCATTGGTGAGGGAGAACCGTTATGGCTATCAGTATCAAAGGAGTGAATACGGGTGTTATCCGTAAAGCGAACGAATTCATCGCACTGGCGCTGAAAATTAAAGAGCCAAGAAACAAGGAATCGCTGTTTTTTCTGCCTGCACTGGAATTACGCGATCTGCTGATCGCCGTGGAGAGTCGTCTGCATCAAAAACAGCAACTGAACGCAGCTGAACGTCAGCACTATGAAAAAACGCGCGACGCTATCAGCAAGAAAATGCAGGAAAACATTCCTGCGATAGTAGAAGACGAACTTCGACATGCGGATATTCATCGCCGTGTCACTGCCGTTGCCTTAGCCGACGGGAGTGCCGACAGCGTAATACTGACCTTCACGCTTCACGATGGCACAACCTGCCACCTGCGGGTAAACGACTTGCAGATTGAGACTCTGGTGTATGCCATTATTCGGGCGATAGATAACGCCGGCATGCGGGAACTGGCACTAAGGCTCGCCTCGTTGCTGGACTTTTTACCACTGTATGATGCGGACTGCATGGACCACGAGCGACTGGAATTCGACGCTTACGCACAGCCAGAGTGGAAGCATGCGCTTTTCACGCATTATCTTGCGGTGCTATATCGTTTTACAGATGAAACAGGGAAGACGCAGTTCAGCGGCACCGTCGTGAAAACCCGCGTTCCGTCTGATAGCAAAACGGCAGAAGCCATTTCCCGACGGCTACTCGACTTCAGCCCGAGGCTGAAAAAGCTGGCAGGTAAACCGTGTCAGGTCTCTGTCAGAACGCTGACGGCGAATAAAACGCAGAAGCTGACCCAGGAACAATGCCTGCGTGCGCTGCATCATCTACGGGTTCAGTCCGTTAACATCGCAACACAACACGCCTGATGGCGCTGCGCTTATCAGGCCTACTGGTGTATGAACACAGGCCTGATAAGAGAATTTTTCCGAACCACAATGCCTATTAGTTAGGGCACTTATAAACCTGGCCAATCATTTCACTGGCGGTCGGGACAAAGCTGGATAACATGCCCTGACTCGGGCTGCTGACGCCGTAAATCACGTTGCCGCCCATCGCTGCCGCCTGGTTGCGCAGGTCATTTGCTGCCCCACGCATAGAGCCGCCTTCTTCACCGTGCTGACCTGAAAGCCAGTTACTCTGCTTCCCGGTTGCGGTGCCAATCAGCTGACATTCAGCGCCTGGCTTTTCTTCAACAAAGCGAACGCTTTGCCCTGCGGAACTCAGTTCGTTGCTGGAGCTACAACCCGCCATCAGTAGCGCGGCACCGACGATCCCTGCTAAATATTTCACGTGCATGTTATTCCCCATAATCAATGCGCTGGACGTTTTGTCCGCCACTGAATCTTATACTAAAAAGATGACTAAAAGAAAAACCCCCGAGCATTTCTGCCCGGGGGTTTCTCATATCTGGGAGATTAACACCCTGCATCCTTCAGGCTGCAGGGTGTAGGCGATTACATCATGCCGCCCATTCCACCCATGCCGCCCATGCCGCCAGCAGCACCTAAGTCAGGCGCGTCGCCTTTCGGCAGGTCGGTTACCATGCACTCGGTGGTGATCATCAGGCCAGCCACAGATGCCGCATACTGCAGTGCAGAGCGGGTCACTTTGGTCGGATCCAGGATACCCATGTCGATCATGTTGCCGTATTCTTCGGTCGCTGCGTTGTAACCGTAGTTGCCATCACCCGCTTTCACGGTGTTAGCCACAACAGACGGCTCTTCACCACAGTTCAGCACGATCTGACGCAGCGGAGACTCCATTGCGCGCAGCGCAACTTTGATACCGACGTTCTGATCTTCGTTCTGACCTTTAAGACCCGCGATTTTGCTTGCCACGCGGATCAGCGCAACGCCACCACCGGCAACCACACCTTCTTCAACGGCAGCACGGGTTGCGTGCAGGGCATCTTCAACGCGAGCTTTCTTCTCTTTCATTTCAACTTCGGTCGCAGCACCGACTTTGATAACCGCAACACCGCCAGCCAGTTTCGCTACGCGCTCCTGCAGTTTTTCACGGTCGTAGTCAGAAGTGGCTTCTTCGATCTGCTGACGAATCTGCGTCACACGCCCCTGGATTGCCGCTTCTTCACCCACACCATCGATGATGGTGGTGGTGTCTTTGTTGATCACTACGCGTTTTGCCTGACCCAGATCTTCCAGGGTCGCTTTTTCCAGCTCCATACCGATCTCTTCAGAGATAACGGTACCGCCAGTCAGGGTTGCGATATCCTGCAGCATTGCTTTACGACGGTCGCCGAAGCCAGGTGCTTTCACCGCAGCCACTTTCACGATGCCGCGCATGGTGTTAACCACCAGGGTCGCCAGCGCTTCGCCTTCCACATCTTCAGCGATGATCAGCAGCGGTTTGCCTGCTTTCGCAACGGCTTCCAGAACCGGCAGCATTTCGCGGATGTTGGAGATTTTCTTGTCAGCCAGCAGGATGAACGGGCTTTCCAGTTCGACTGCGCCAGTTTCCGGCTTGTTGATGAAATACGGAGACAGATAGCCACGGTCGAATTGCATACCTTCAACCACGTCCAGTTCGTCCTGCAGACCAGTACCGTCTTCAACGGTGATCACGCCTTCTTTACCGACTTTATCCATCGCTTCCGCGATCAGTTTACCTACGGTTTCATCGGAGTTAGCGGAGATAGTACCAACCTGCGCGATAGCTTTAGAGTCAGAGCACGGTACAGACAGCGCTTTCAGCTCTTCAACTGCAGCAGCGACAGCTTTGTCGATACCACGCTTCAGATCCATCGGGTTCATACCCGCAGCAACGGCTTTCAGACCTTCAGTGATGATGGACTGCGCCAGTACGGTCGCGGTGGTAGTACCGTCGCCTGCCGCGTCATTCGCTTTAGAGGCGACTTCCTTCACCATCTGCGCGCCCATATTTTCGAACTTGTCTTCCAGTTCGATTTCACGTGCTACGGAAACACCATCTTTGGTGATGGTCGGTGCGCCGAAGGATTTATCCAGCACTACGTTACGGCCTTTCGGACCGAGAGTCACTTTTACTGCGTCTGCCAGTACGTTCACGCCGCGCAGCATTTTCACACGAGCGTCGTTACCGAATTTTACGTCTTTAGCTGCCATTTTCTCTTTCCCTTAAATTCGTATGTTCAGTGTCGTTCGCGGATTACGCTTCAACAATTGCCAGGATGTCGCTTTCAGACATGATCAACACTTCTTCATTGTCGATCTTCTCAGATTTCACGCCGTAGCCATCGTTGAAAATCACGATGTCGCCGACTTTCACGTCCAGCGGTTGCACGGTACCGTTATCCAGGATGCGACCCTTACCGACAGCGATGATTTCGCCACGAGTTGATTTACCCGCTGCAGAACCGGTCAGAACGATGCCGCCAGCAGATTTGGACTCAACTTCTTTACGCTTAACGATCACGCGATCATGTAACGGACGAATACTCATTGATAGCTCTCCTTTGAGAAAGTCTTTATCACTTATGGATGACGCCGGCCCGCTAAGGTTCCCGGCTAGTGACCAGAGAGATGGGGATGGGGTTTTGCCCCTTCAAGGGGCAATGCGAAAAAAAATTCTGTTCAGCGAAAAATCCTGTAAAAACACTACTTACCTCACATTTCTCGCCTATTTAATCCCCCACGTCATAAGCAAATCTGATTGTGATAACATCAAAAATCTACGCAGTTGCCTGTAACTCAGGCGCAAACGGATAACAACTCATGAGTGGACTGAAACAAGAGCTTGGACTGGCTCAGGGCATTGGCCTGTTGTCGACATCATTATTAGGCACGGGCGTGTTTGCCGTTCCGGCTCTGGCCGCTCTGGTGGCAGGCAATAACAGCCTGTGGGCCTGGCCCGTTTTGATTGTTCTGGTGTTTCCCGTTGCGATTGTGTTTGCCCTCCTGGGCCGTCACTACCCCAGCGCAGGCGGCGTCGCACATTTCGTCGGCATGGCGTTTGGCCCTCATCTTGAACGAGTCACTGGCTGGCTATTTCTGTCCGTCATTCCCGTTGGTCTTCCTGCTGCGCTGCATATCGCCGCCGGGTTTGGACAGGCGATGTTTGGCTGGCACGGCTGGCAGCTGTTGCTGGCCGAACTCGGCACGCTGGCGCTGGTCTGGTTCATCGGCTCACGCGGCGCGAGCTCCAGCGCGAATTTGCAAACGGTGATTGCAGCTTTGATCG
The DNA here is from genome assembly GCF_047467925.1 of Citrobacter sp. ANG330. NCBI lineage: Bacteria > Pseudomonadati > Pseudomonadota > Gammaproteobacteria > Enterobacterales > Enterobacteriaceae > Citrobacter > Citrobacter sp. ANG330. The sequence goes on from NZ_JASJUI010000012.1 coordinate 119,230, forward strand.
TGGCGCTCATTATCGCTATCTGGTGGGCCGGCGACCTCAGACCGGCAGAAATCCCTTTCCCTGCGCCAGGCGATATTGAAATTTCGGGGCTGTTCTCCGCGCTGTCAGTGATGTTCTGGTGTTTCGTCGGTCTGGAAGCGTTCGCTCATCTGGCATCTGAATTCAAGAACCCCGAGCGTGATTTTCCGCGTGCGCTGATGATTGGCCTGCTGCTGGCCGGTTCGGTCTATTGGGCCTGCACCGTGTTGGTTCTGCACTTTGATGCTTATGGCGAAACGATGGCTGCAGCGGCCTCATTACCGGAAATCGTGGTGCAACTGTTCGGCGTTCAGGCGCTATGGGTAGCCTGTGTGATCGGCTATCTGGCCTGCTTTGCCAGTCTCAACATTTATATACAGAGTTTTGCTCGCCTGGTGTGGTCACAGGCGCAATACAAACCGGATCACTATCTCGCGCGTCTCTCGGCTCGCCATATTCCGCGCAACGCGCTTAATGCGGTGCTGGGCTGCTGTGTGATCAGTACGCTGTGCATCTATGCGCTGGAGATCAATCTGGATGCCCTTATCGTCTACGCGAACGGCATCTTTATCATTATCTATCTGTTGTGCATGCTGGCAGGCTGTCGTTTGTTGAAGGGGCGCTATCGTGCGCTGGCACTGGTCGGCGGCGTGTTGTGTTTACTGTTACTGGCAATGGTCGGCTGGAAGTGCCTGTATGCGCTGATTATGCTGGCAGTGCTGTGGCGGTTTTTGCCACAACGAAAAAAGATTGAACATCACTTATAGGCCGGTTCTACAAAAAGGCCCGGTGGCGCTTACGCTTACCGGGCCTACGGGAATCAGTCGCGACGATCGTCTTTGTGTTCGATACGGTCACGTTCTTCATCTTTGCGCTGGAACTCGCCGTCAAAGGTGTCGCCACCGCCGGTTCCGGCGCTAAAGCCGCCACCCGGCATGCGGGAAAAACGCAGATGCGGCAGCAGCTTCATCGTCAGATGCTTCTGTACCGGCGGTAATAAAAGAAGAAGACCGAGGAAGTCGGTGAAAAAACCCGGCAATAACAGCAACAGACCCGCGATGATCAGCGATACACTTTTAATCATCTCTTCTGCAGGACTCTCTCCTGCCGCCATTTTCTGCTGCATCAACAAAAAATTCTTAAATCCCTGGTTGCGTACCAGCGACATCCCGATGACCGAGGTGAAGATCACCAGGATTAGCGTCATCAGTACCCCCATTACATGGGCGACCTGAATGAAGATAGAAATCTCAATATAAACATAGAGAAAGACTGCAAGTAACGGTATCCAGCGCAAAAGGATTCTCCTCAAATGACCGCCGTGATGCGCACGTCGGCCCAAAAATAGTTGCGATTCGCATTAGTTGGATGTAGGGGTAGTTCGCAAAATTTCAAGCTGTTTGTACACTTATTTTTAGAGTTAATCCTAAAGCGGTGACCTATTTCACAAAATAATAATTAAGGAGTAATTTACCACACTTAAAGTGATCCAGATTACGGCACAATTTCTGAAGCAGAATATGATCTCGTTGACCAGACCGATGTAGGGGATAATCGTCGGTCAAGAAACAATCGAAACCACATATATTCTGTGTGTTTAGTGCATTCATTGGCAGCTTTAAATAAAGAAGGTTCACATGTTAAACAACATTCGTATCGAAGAAGATCTGTTGGGTACCAGGGAAGTTCCAGCCGAAGCCTACTATGGTGTTCACACTCTGAGAGCGATTGAAAACTTCTACATCAGCAATAACAAAATCAGTGACATCCCTGAATTTGTACGCGGCATGGTAATGGTTAAGAAGGCCGCAGCTTTGGCAAACAAAGAGTTGCAGACCATCCCTAAGAGTGTAGCGAATGCCATCATTGCCGCATGTGATGAAGTCCTGAATAACGGCAAATGCATGGACCAGTTCCCGGTAGACGTTTACCAGGGCGGTGCAGGCACCTCCGTCAACATGAATACCAACGAAGTGCTGGCCAATATCGGGCTGGAGCTGATGGGTCACCAGAAGGGTGAATATCAGTACCTGAACCCGAACGACCACGTGAACAAATGTCAGTCGACTAACGACGCCTATCCGACCGGTTTCCGCATCGCGGTTTACGCATCCATCGTTAAACTGATCGACGCGATTAACCAACTGCGTGAAGGCTTTGAGCGTAAAGCTGTCGAATTCCAGGACATCCTGAAAATGGGTCGTACCCAGTTGCAGGATGCGGTTCCGATGACCCTGGGTCAGGAATTCCGTGCTTTCAGCGTACTGCTGAAAGAAGAAGTGAAAAACATCGAGCGTACCGCTGAACTGCTGCTGGAGGTTAACCTCGGCGCAACGGCTATCGGTACCGGTCTGAATACCCCGAAAGAGTACTCTCCGCTGGCAGTACAGAAACTGGCGGAAGTGACTGGCTTTGCCTGCGTTCCTGCTGAAGACCTGATCGAAGCGACCTCTGACTGCGGCGCTTACGTGATGGTTCACGGCGCGCTGAAACGTCTGGCTGTGAAGATGTCCAAAATCTGTAACGACCTGCGTTTGCTCTCTTCTGGCCCACGTGCCGGCCTGAACGAGATCAACCTGCCGGAACTGCAGGCGGGCTCTTCTATCATGCCTGCGAAAGTGAACCCGGTTGTACCGGAAGTCGTCAACCAGGTGTGCTTCAAGGTCATCGGTAACGACATCACCGTCACCATGGCATCTGAAGCGGGTCAGCTGCAGTTGAACGTAATGGAGCCGGTAATTGGTCAGGCGATGTTTGAATCCATTCACATCCTGAGCAACGCCTGCTACAACCTGCTGGAGAAATGTGTTAACGGTATTACCGCTAACAAAGAAGTGTGTGAAGGGTATGTCTACAACTCTATCGGCATCGTCACCTACCTCAACCCGTTCATCGGCCACCACAACGGCGACATCGTCGGTAAGATTTGTGCCGAAACCGGTAAGAGCGTACGTGAAGTGGTGCTGGAGCGCGGTCTGTTGACTGAAGCTGAGCTGGACGATATTTTCTCCGCACAGAACCTGATGCACCCGGCTTACAAAGCAAAACGTTATACTGATGAAAACGAACAGTAATCGTACAGGGTAGTACCATGGAGGGCACGTCAGATGACGTGCCTTTTTTCTTATAAGAAGTTACTAAATAACAACAATTTAATATCAACTTGTTAAACAACAAGGAAGGCTAATATGATAGTTGTAGAACTTATCATTGTTTTGCTGGCAATCTTTTTGGGCGCCAGACTAGGGGGCATCGGTATTGGATTTGCAGGTGGGCTGGGTGTTCTGGTTCTTGCCGCTATCGGCGTGAAACCGGGTAACATCCCGTTCGATGTGATTTCCATCATCATGGCAGTTATCGCTGCTATCTCCGCGATGCAGGTGGCGGGCGGTCTGGACTATCTGGTTAACCAGACAGAAAAACTGCTGCGCCGGAATCCGAAATACATCACGATCCTTGCACCCATCGTGACCTATTTCCTGACTATCTTCGCAGGTACCGGGAACATCTCCCTGGCAACGCTGCCGGTTATCGCTGAAGTGGCGAAGGAACAAGGTATCAAGCCTTGCCGTCCGCTCTCCACCGCGGTGGTTTCCGCTCAGATTGCGATCACCGCATCGCCAATCTCCGCTGCGGTCGTCTACATGTCTTCGGTGATGGAAGGTCATGGCATTAGCTACATCCACCTGCTGTCCGTGGTCATTCCGTCCACGCTGCTGGCGGTACTGGTGATGTCCTTCCTGGTGACCATGCTGTTCAACTCCAAACTTTCTGACGATCCGGTATACCGTAAGCGTCTGGAAGAAGGTCTGATCGAACTGCGCGGTGAAAAGCAGATTGAAATCAAACCAATGGCGAAGAACTCCGTCTGGCTGTTCCTGCTGGGCGTTGTGTGCGTGGTGGTTTATGCGATCATCAACAGCCCGAGCCTCGGTCTGGTTGAGAAACCGCTGATGAACACCACTAACGCTATCCTGATCATCATGCTGAGCGTCGCGACGCTGACTACGATCATGTGCAAAGTGGAAACCGACGCTATCCTGAACTCCAGCACCTTCAAAGCCGGTATGAGCGCCTGTATTTGTATCCTGGGCGTGGCATGGCTGGGTGACACTTTCGTGTCTCACAACATTGACTGGATCAAAGACACTGCAGGTGAAGTGATTCAGGGCCATCCGTGGCTGCTGGCAGTGATCTTCTTCTTTGCTTCTGCGCTGCTGTATTCTCAGGCAGCAACCGCGAAAGCACTGATGCCGATGGCGCTGGCGCTGAATGTTTCTCCGCTGACTGCCGTTGCCTCTTTCGCTGCTGTTTCTGGTCTGTTCATTCTGCCAACTTACCCAACGCTGGTTGCGGCGGTACAGATGGATGACACCGGGACAACGCGTATCGGTAAATTCGTCTTTAACCACCCGTTCTTCATCCCAGGTACGCTGGGTGTCGTACTGGCGGTCTGCTTCGGCTTCCTGCTGGGCAGTTTCATGCTGTAAGTGTTACCTGTGGGGCGTGTACGCGCCCCGCATTTCCCCTCCCTTTGTCTAACATCCTTTCCTCGTCCGTTGTATAGTGACCACTCTTTTGCGGGTCATTCTGTCCATTCGAGGTGTTTATGCATGATGTTAGTCGTCAGGATATTTCCCTCCCCAATGCCGTTGTTGTGCTCTGCACTGCGCCGGATGAAGCCACCGCTCAGGATCTGGCAGCCAAAGTGCTGGCCGAAAAACTGGCGGCCTGCGCCACAATTATTCCTGGCGCTACCTCGCTGTATTACTGGGAGGGAAAACTGGAGCAGGAATACGAAGTCCAGATGATCTTAAAAACCTCGGTAGTGCACCAGGACGCCTTACTCGATTGCCTGAAGTCTCATCACCCGTATCAAACCCCCGAACTTCTGGTTTTACCCGTTACTCACGGAGACAATGATTACCTCTCATGGCTCAACGCATCCTTACGCTGATCCTGCTGCTTTGCAGCACATCTGTTTTTGCCGGACTCTTCGACGCGCCGGGTCGCTCGAATTTTGTCCCTGCTGACCAGGCCTTTGCCTTCGACTTTCAGCAAAACCAACATGACCTGAATCTCACCTGGCAGGTGAAAGACGGGTATTACCTGTACCGTAAACAAATCAGTATTACCCCTGCTCAGGCGGAGATAGCGGCAGTAAAATTGCCTGCCGGCGTCTGGCATGAAGATGAGTTCTACGGGAAAAGCGAAATCTATCGCAATACGCTCACCATTCCGGTCACCGTTAACCAGGCGCAATCCGGCGCCACGCTCACGGTTACGTATCAGGGCTGTGCTGATGCCGGCTTCTGTTATCCACCGGAAACCAAAACCGTGCCCCTGAGTGAAGTGGCCGCCAGCGCGGAACCGAAACCAGCGGCGCCAACAGCAACACAGCAACCGCAACCCGAGCAAGCGCCAGCTCAGCTTCCCTTCTCCGCCCTGTGGGCGCTGCTGATTGGCGTTGGCATCGCCTTTACTCCTTGCGTACTGCCGATGTATCCGCTGATTTCCGGCATCGTTCTGGGCGGTAAACAGCGTCTTTCCACCGGACGCGCGCTGCTGCTGACGTTCCTCTATGTGCAAGGCATGGCACTGACCTATACCGCCCTGGGTCTGGTCGTCGCCGCCGCCGGATTGCAGTTCCAGGCGGCTCTTCAGCACCCTTATGTCTTAATCGGCCTGGCTGTGGTCTTTACCCTGCTTGCCCTGTCGATGTTCGGCCTGTTCACCCTGCAGCTGCCATCGTCGCTGCAAACGCGCCTCACGCTGATGAGTAACCGCCAGCAGGGCGGTTCTGCGGGCGGTGTTTTTGTTATGGGCGCAATTGCCGGACTGATTTGTTCGCCGTGTACAACCGCACCGCTGAGCGCCATCTTGCTGTATATCGCCCAGAGCGGAAACCTCTGGCTCGGCGGCGGCACGCTGTATCTCTACGCACTAGGAATGGGGCTGCCGCTGATGCTGGTCACCGTCTTTGGTAACCGTCTGCTGCCGAAAAGCGGTCCGTGGATGGCGCAGGTCAAAACGGCGTTTGGCTTTGTTATCCTCGCGCTGCCGGTCTTTTTGCTGGAGCGCATCATCGGCGATACGTGGGGCCTACGTCTGTGGTCGCTGCTGGGCGTGGCTTTCTTTGGCTGGGCGTTTATCACCAGCCTGCAAGCAACGCGTAGCTGGATGCGCATCGTACAGATAATCCTGCTGGCGGCAGCACTCGTCAGCGTACGTCCGCTCCAGGACTGGGCGTTTGGTACGACGGTAACTCAGGCACAGGCGCATCTGGACTTCAAACCGGTGGCAAGCGTTGAGGAGCTTAATCAGGCGCTGATCGAGGCGAAAGGCAAGCCGGTGATGCTGGATCTGTACGCAGACTGGTGTGTCGCCTGTAAAGAGTTTGAAAAGTACACCTTCAGCCATCCGCAGGTTAAACAGACGCTGGGTGATACGGTACTGTTACAGGCTAACGTCACCGCCAATAACGCGCAGGATGTGGCGCTGTTAAAGCATTTACAGGTGTTAGGACTGCCAACCATCCTGTTCTTTGATGCACAAGGTCAGGAACACTCGCAGGCGCGGGTGACGGGCTTTATGGATGCGGCGACGTTTAGCGCGCATTTGCGCGATCGCCAACCGTGAGCGACACTTTCAGAGGTAAAGACGGAGGAATGACCGTGCAACGTGAAGATGTCCTGGGAGAAGCCCTAAAATTACTCGAGATCCATGGGATTGCGAACACCACGCTGGAGATGGTGGCCGAGCGCGTTGATTATCCGCTCGATGAAATGCAGCGTTTCTGGCCGGACAAAGAGGCTATTCTGTATGATGCGCTGCGCTTTCTTAGCCAGCAGGTGGATATCTGGCGTCGCCAGCTGTTGCTGGATGACACCCTGAGTGCCGAACAAAAACTGCTGGCCCGCTACAATGCGCTGGCAGAATGCGTGAGCAATAATCGCTACCCGGGCTGCCTGTTTATCGCCGCCTGTACGTTTTATCCCGATCCGTCGCACCCCATTCATCAACTGGCGGATCAGCAAAAAAGCGCGGCGCACGATTTCACTCACGAACTGCTGACCACGCTGGAGATTGACGATCCGGCGATGGTGGCCAAACAGATGGAACTGGTGCTGGAAGGCTGTCTGAGCCGCATGCTGGTCAATCGCAGCCATGCGGACGTAGAAACGGCACATCGTCTGGCGGAAGATATTCTGCGCTTTGCCCAGTGCCGTCAGGGTGGTGCGCTGACCTAAGCCAGCATTACGTTTGTCTGGAGGATTGGGGCAATCTGGACGCAGAAATGGCCGGATTGCCGCAAACTTAAGCAGTTGAACAGCTTTTCCCTAAATTTGGTTGACTGGCGTGCATGATTACGGTTTAATGCGCCCCGTTGCCCGGATAGCTCAGTCGGTAGAGCAGGGGATTGAAAATCCCCGTGTCCTTGGTTCGATTCCGAGTCCGGGCACCACTA
>NZ_JASJUI010000013.1:0-107617 GCF_047467925.1 Citrobacter sp. ANG330
AGCAGTGCCGCTTCGCTTTTTCTCAGCGGCGCGGGGTGTGCATAATACGCTTTCCCGCTTCAGAGTCAAGCATTTATTTTTGCTTTTCTCTGTGGGTATTCATCGCTGAATCCCGCTGACCCGGCGGCTTGCGTGCCGTTGTTCCGTGTCAGTGGAGGCGCATTATAGGGAGTTATTTCGGGCTGACAAGTCAAAAATACAAAAAACTTATCAACTGCTCACTTTCCAGGCAAATCACTCTATAAACCGCCATTTTAGCCTGGTTTTTAAACAAAAATGGGCTCCGAAGAGCCCATTTATTATTCCATCAAGAATTACTGTACTGCGACAATCCGATCGCCGTTGGCTTCAAGGCGTATCGTTTTACCTGGAATTAACTCTCCAGACAGAATTTGCTGCGCCAGCGGGTTCTCAATCTGTTGCTGGATTGCACGTTTCAACGGACGAGCCCCATACACCGGATCATAACCATTGGCACTAAGCAGTTTCAGCGCTTCATCAGAGATGTGGATTTCATAACCACGTTCTTCCAGACGTTTGTACAGCCGCTGCAGTTGGATCTGCGCAATAGACGCGATGTGTTGTTCACCCAACGGATGGAATACCACAACCTCATCTATACGGTTGATGAATTCCGGGCGGAAATTGTGACTCACCACACCTAACACCAGATCTTTCATATGGCTGTAGTCGAGATCGCCGAAGCGTTCCTGAATCAAATCGGAACCCAGGTTAGAGGTCATAATGACCACCGTATTACGGAAGTCGACCGTTCTCCCCTGTCCATCGGTCAGACGACCATCATCCAGTACCTGCAGAAGAATGTTGAACACATCAGGATGCGCTTTCTCAACTTCATCAAGCAGAATAACGGAATAAGGACGACGACGAACCGCTTCGGTCAGATAACCGCCTTCTTCATAACCGACATATCCCGGAGGCGCCCCTACCAGGCGAGACACAGAGTGTTTCTCCATAAACTCGGACATGTCGATACGCACCATCGCGTCGTCGCTATCAAACATAAAGTTTGCCAGCGCCTTACACAGTTCGGTTTTACCGACCCCGGTTGGACCGAGGAACAGGAACGATCCAATCGGACGGTTTGGATCGGCAAGACCGGCACGGCTACGACGAATCGCGTTCGATACGGCCTCGACCGCTTCATTCTGCCCGATCACGCGACTATGTAACTCTTGCTCCATACGCAACAGTTTTTCGCGCTCGCCTTCCAGCATTCTCGCGACCGGGATACCGGTCCAGCGCGCCAGCACTTCGGCAATTTCCGCATCCGTCACTTTATTACGCAACAGACGCATGGTTTTACCTTCCGACTGTGTCGCGGCTTCCAGCTGTTTTTCCAGCTCAGGAATTTTGCCGTACTGCAGTTCGGACATCCGCGCCAGGTCGCCCACACGACGCGCCTGTTCAATAGCAATCTTCGCCTGTTCCAGCTCGGCTTTGATCGTTTGTGTTCCGGAGAGCGACGCTTTTTCCGCTTTCCACTCTTCTTCTAATTCAGAGTACTGACGCTCTTTGTCGTCCAGCTCTTCATTAAGCATATCGAGACGTTTTTTACTCGCCTCATCAGACTCTTTCATCAACGCCTGCTGCTCCAGTTTGAGCTGGATAATGCGGCGGTCGAGTCTGTCCAGCTCTTCCGGCTTAGAGTCAATCTGCATACGGATGCTGGATGCCGCTTCATCGATCAGGTCGATAGCTTTATCCGGCAACTGGCGATCGGCAATGTAACGATGAGACAGCGTGGCTGCCGCGACGATTGCCGGGTCAGTAATCTGCACATGGTGATGCAATTCATAACGTTCTTTCAGACCACGCAGTATCGCAATGGTATCTTCCACTGACGGTTCAGCCACGAACACTTTCTGGAAACGACGTTCCAGCGCCGCATCTTTTTCGATGTACTGGCGATACTCGTCGAGCGTTGTCGCCCCGACGCAGTGCAGCTCCCCACGCGCCAGCGCCGGTTTCAGCATGTTCCCGGCATCCATTGCCCCATCGGCTTTACCTGCGCCCACCATAGTGTGCAGTTCGTCGATGAACAGGATGACATTACCTTCCTGTTTCGCGAGATCGTTGAGTACGCCTTTTAAGCGCTCTTCAAATTCACCGCGATATTTTGCCCCAGCCACCAGCGCGCCCATATCCAGCGCCAGTACACGGCGGCCTTTTAAGCCTTCCGGGACCTCTCCATTAATGATTCGCTGTGCCAGCCCTTCAACAATCGCCGTTTTACCCACGCCAGGCTCACCAATTAACACCGGATTGTTTTTAGTACGGCGCTGCAGTACCTGAATAGTACGGCGAATCTCTTCATCACGGCCGATAACCGGGTCAAGTTTGCCCTGTTCGGCACGCTCGGTCAGATCGACGGTATATTTTTTCAAGGCCTGACGTTGGTCTTCAGCCCCTTGATCGTTCACGCTTTCACCTCCACGCATTTGTTCAATTGCCTGAGTAATATTGGCGGTCGTTGCGCCAGCCGATTTCAGCAAATCGGGCAATGTCCCGCGAGACTCAAGCGCCGCCAGAACGAACAGTTCTGACGAAATAAAGTTGTCCCCTCGTTTTTGCGCCAGCTTGTCGCAAAGATTCAATACACGCACCAGATCCTGAGACGGCTGTACGTCGCCACCGGTGCCTTCCACCTGCGGTAAACGACTCAGCGCCTGATCGATGGCGGTGCGTAGCTGCTCGGCATTAATGCCAGCAGAGGTTAATAAAGGACGTACCGATCCCCCTTCCTGATTCAGCAAGGCGCTCATTAAATGAAGAGGTTCGATGAATTGGTTGTCGTGCCCCAGTGCGAGTGACTGGGCATCGGCAAGAGCAAGCTGGAATTTGTTAGTAAGACGATCCAGACGCATAACTCCTCCCATAACAGGTCAAATTTGCTACTGGAGATTAAATGAGGTCATCCCTCAATTATTCAAGGTTAATGACCTGAATTATGTGAAAAGAAAATCACGCGTACCGGATCGTCTTGATTCTTTAGGTTATATCAGCCAAATAAAACTTGCCATACGCCCCGTGGTCTTGTCGCGACGATAAGAGAAGAAAGTCTCATTTTCACTAAAAGTACAGTGGTCGCCGCCATAAATTTGCTCAACGCCGACATTAGCCAGGCGCTGACGCGCAAGCTGATAAATATTCGCCAGATATTTTTCGCCGTGAGACTCAAAGGCTTCATGCGCATTAGCGTCTTTGTCGATAAACGCCTCACGCACTTCAGGTCCGACTTCAAAGGCCGCAGGACCAATCGCCGGGCCTAACCAGGCAAGAATATTTTCAGGCTTATCCGCAAAGCAGGCCACCGTCTCTTCCAGTACGCCTTCACATAATCCACGCCAGCCCGCATGGGCTGCCGCTACCTCCGTTCCCGCCCGATTACAAAAGAGTACGGGCAGACAGTCTGCCGTCATTACCGCACAAACGGTACCCGGCGTATTACTGTATGACGCATCCGCCCGTTTCGAGGCGTAAGGCTCGCCGGTCAGCTTCAGGACGTCTTTCCCATGTACCTGTTCCAGCCAGACCGGTTTTGAAGGCAGATTGCCCGCAGCAAACAGGCGTCTGCGGTTCTCTTCGACATGCTCTGGATTATCGCCACAGTGGGCCCCCAGATTTAAGGCATCATACGGCGGCAAACTCACACCGCCGGTACGGGTCGAACTGCAGGCCGCCACGCCATTTGGCAGAGGCCACTGCGGGACAATAAGCTTACTCATAGCCAGGCCACGTCATCCTTATGCTCTTCGAAATCCGCACGCATCGCGTCAATCAGTTCAACCATATCCTGCGGGATCGGCGCATGCCATTCCATTTCGATACCGGAAATTGGGTGATACAGACGCAGCATGGTGGCATGCAGCGCCTGACGGTCGAATTTACGCAATGTCGAGATAAATGCCTCCGACGCGCCTTTCGGCGGACGTGGACGGCCACCGTACACTTGATCGCCCACCAGCGGATGGGTGATATGCGCCATGTGCACGCGGATCTGGTGCGTACGCCCGGTTTCCAGACGCAGCCGCAGACGCGTGTGCACACGGAAGTGTTCCATAATGCGATAGTGCGTAACCGCCGGTTTCCCCATCGGATGCACCGCCATATGGGTACGCTTTGTCGGGTGACGACTGATAGGTTCTTCTACCGTGCCCCCCGCTGTCATATGACCGATCGCCACCGCTTCGTATTCGCGGGTGATTTCACGCAACTGCAGTGCCTCAACCAGGCGCGTCTGCGCCGGAACGGTTTTCGCAACCACCATTAATCCGGTGGTGTCTTTATCCAGACGATGGACAATACCCGCGCGCGGAACATCCGCAATTGGCGGATAATAATGCAGTAACGCATTCAAAACCGTGCCGTCCGGGTTGCCCGCGCCAGGATGAACAACCAGATCGCGTGGCTTGTTGATAACAATAATGTCATCATCTTCATAAACGATATCCAGTGGGATATCCTGAGGTTCGAAGCGGATTTCTTCATCGATTTCAGCATCGATGGCGACCTGTTCTCCGCCTAGCACTTTTTCTTTTGGTTTGTCGCAAATTTTACCGTTGACCAGCACGCGCTGATCGAGAATCCAATCTTTTATGCGCGATCGCGAATAATCAGGGAACATTTCGGCCAAAGCTTGATCTAAGCGTTGACCGAGTTGATTTTCGGAGACCGTTGCGGTGAGTTGTACTCGTTGTGCCATATACAGCTTCTTCGTTTAACGTTGGGTTTTACGGCTTTGCCGTTTAATATAGTGTGCTATTGTAGCTGGTCTTAACCGGGAGCAGGAACAGAGAATCTCCCGTAAAACATTTTGAGGAAAGTCAAAACGTCATGACGCGCATGAAATATCTGGTGGCAGCAGCCACGTTGAGCCTGTTTTTGGCGGGTTGCTCTGGTTCAAAGGAAGAGGTGCCCGATAATCCGCCTAATGAAATCTACGCGACTGCTCAGCAAAAGCTGCAGGACGGTAACTGGAAACAGGCAATAACGCAATTGGAAGCGTTGGATAACCGCTATCCATTTGGTCCCTATTCTCAGCAGGTGCAGTTAGATCTCATCTACGCCTACTACAAAAACGCCGATCTACCGCTTGCTCAGGCTGCCATCGATCGCTTTATCCGCCTGAACCCAACTCATCCTAACATTGATTATGTCATGTATATGCGTGGCCTGACCAATATGGCGTTAGATGACAGCGCATTACAAGGGTTCTTTGGTGTCGATCGTAGCGACCGTGACCCTCAGCATGCGCGAGCTGCGTTCAATGACTTTTCGAAACTGGTTCGCGGCTATCCGAACAGCCAGTACACCACAGACGCCACCAAACGTCTGGTGTTCCTGAAAGATCGTCTGGCGAAATATGAGTACTCCGTTGCGGATTACTACACCAAACGCGGCGCATGGGTGGCCGTGGTTAACCGTGTAGAAGGCATGCTGCGTGATTACCCGGATACGCAGGCAACGCGAGACGCCCTGCCGCTGATGGAAAATGCCTATCGCGAAATGCAGATGACGGCACAGGCTGACAAAGTGGCGAAGATTATTGCCGCCAACAGCAGCAACACCTGACCCCATTTTCAAATGCAGAACGGCAGCCCGCAGGCTGCCGTTTTTTTATCCGTTTTACGTCATGTTCCAGTACACTTTCCTATAACGCAACTCATCAACTATGGCCTGCTTTCGGGCTTTCCTCAAGTTAAAAATCACCTCTTCCTGCGATAACTCACAAAAAGGTTCCCTTGACAAAAAGTGACAAAATAATGTGATTTGAATCACACATTTTGACATTAGGAACGGTATGCTGGATTCACCAAGACGGGAAAGACAAGAGGTAAAATTTATGACAATGAACATTACCAGCAAACAAATGGAAATTACTCCGGCCATTCGCCAACATGTCGCAGACCGTCTCGCCAAACTCGAAAAATGGCAAACCCATCTTATTAATCCACATATCATTCTGTCTAAGGAGCCACAGGGTTTCGTCGCTGATGCCACCATCAATACACCAAACGGACATCTGGTCGCCAGCGCAAAACACGAAGATATGTACACCGCTATTAACGATTTGATCAACAAGCTGGAACGGCAGCTCAATAAAGTGCAGCACAAAGGCGAAGCCCGTCGTGCAACAACTTCAGTAAAAGACGCCAACTTCGTCGAAGCAGAAGAAGAGTAGTCCCTTACATTGAGTGTATCGCCAACGCGCCTTCGGGCGCGTTTTTTGTTGACAGGGTGAAAACAGTACGGGTACTTTACTGACATCACTTAAGGAAACTGACATGCAACTTACCCCGTTTTTCTTCGCATTCTTTTTTACCTTCCCCTGAACGGGAGGCTTTCGTCGTGTGAAAAAGAATGCGAAGACGAACAATAAGGCCTCCCACACCGGGGGGCCTTTTTTATTGATAACAATAAAGGCAACACTATGACATCGGAAAACCCCTTACTGGCGCTGCGCGATAAAATCAGCACGCTGGATGCAAAATTGCTGGCGTTACTGGCCGAGCGACGTGGGCTGGCAGTTGAAGTCGGCAAAGCTAAACTCGAATCCCATCGTCCGGTGCGGGATATCGACCGGGAGCGCGATCTGCTGGACAGACTGATTACCCTTGGCAAAGCGCATCATCTTGATGCGCATTACATCACCCGCCTTTTTCAGCTCATTATTGAAGATTCTGTTCTCACCCAGCAGGCGCTGCTTCAGCAGCATCTGAATAAAATCAATCCGCATTCCGCACGCGTGGCGTTCCTGGGGCCAAAAGGCTCTTACTCACATCTTGCGGCACGTCAGTACGCCGCACGCCACTTCGAACAGTTTATTGAGAGCGGGTGCGCCAGGTTTGCTGATATTTTTAATCAGGTTGAAACCGGTCAGGCCGATTACGCAGTTGTACCAATTGAAAACACCAGCTCCGGCGGGATTAACGATGTCTACGATCTGCTACAGCACACCAGTCTGTCGATTGTGGGCGAGATGACGGTGACTATCGACCATTGCGTACTGGTTTTGGGAACAACAGACCTCGACACCATCGAAACGGTTTACAGCCATCCGCAGCCGTTCCAGCAGTGCAGCAAGTTCCTCAGTCGTTATCCACACTGGAAAATTGAGTACACCGAAAGTACATCCGCCGCAATGGAAAAAGTCGCGCAGGCAAACTCTCCAGGCGTTGCCGCACTCGGCAGTGAAGCCGGAGGCGTGCTGCATGGTTTACAGGTCCTGGAACGTATCGAAGCGAACCAGACGCAGAACATCACTCGCTTCATCGTGCTGGCGCGTAAAGCGATCAACGTCTCCGATCAGGTCCCGGCCAAAACTACCCTGCTGATGGCGACAGGACAGCAGGCGGGTGCCCTGGTTGAAGCACTGCTGGTGCTGCGCAACCATAATCTGATCATGACTAAGCTGGAATCCCGTCCGATACACGGCAATCCGTGGGAAGAGATGTTTTATCTCGATATCCAGGCCAATCTGGAATCGTTGCAGATGCAGAAAGCGCTCAAGGAGTTGGGCGAGATCACCCGCTCAATGAAGGTGTTGGGCTGTTATCCGAGTGAGAACGTAGTGCCGGTTGATCCGAGCTAACATGCAACAAGGCCGGAGGGCGCTATGCCTGTCCGGCCTGCTGTTTATGTTGCGCAAACCGGATAAGACGCTTTAGCGTCGCCATCCGGCATAATCCTGCCATTACTGTCGACTGTCATTCGCCTGGCGTAACAGCGTACGACTTTCGCTCTGGAAGCGCTTCGCGTAGTCACCGAACCAGTGCTCTACTTTGCGAAAGCTGTCGATAAACGCCTGTTTATCCCCTTGCTCCAGCAGGCTAATCGCGTCGCCAAAACGTTTGTAGTAGCGCTTAATCAGCGCCAGATTGCTCTCCGACGACATAATGATATCAGCGTAAAGCTGCGGGTCCTGAGCAAACAGTCGCCCCACCATCGCCAGTTCAAGACGATAAATCGGCGAAGAGAGCGCCAGCAACTGTTCAAGCTGCACGTTTTCTTCTGCCAGGTGCAGACCATAAGCAAACGTCGCAAAGTGACGCAGCGCCTGAATGAACGCCATGTTCTGATCGTGCTCGACGGCGCTAATGCGGTGCAGCCGTGCGCCCCAGACCTGAATTTGCTCCAGAAACCACTGATAGGCTTCAGGATTACGCCCGTCGCACCAGACCACCACCTGTTTTGCCAGGCTACCGCTGTCCGGACCGAACATCGGGTGCAGACCGAGCACCGGGCCAGCGTGCGCCGCCAGCATCGCCTGTAAAGGACCGTTTTTCACCGACGCCAGATCGACCAGGATGCAGTCGGCGGGCAGCGGCGGTAATTGCGCAATCACCTGTTCCGTCAGATGGATAGGCACACTCACGATCACCATGCCAGCATCCGCAACGATCTCCTGCGCGCGATCCCAGTCATGCTGCTCAAGGATCCGCACCTGATAACCCGACAGCAGGAGCATTTTCTCGAACAACCGGCCCATCTGCCCGCCGCCGCCGACAATCACTACCGGGCGCAGGGAAGGACAAAGCGTCTTAAACCCTTTGTCATTCTCACTGGAATAAGACTCACGCATCACCCGACGCAGTACGTCTTCAATCAGATCCGGTGGTACACCAAGCGCTTCCGCTTCGGCACGGCGCGAAGCCAGCATCGAGGCTTCACGCTCTGGTACGTAAATCGGCAGACCAAAGCGGCTTTTGACTTCACCGACCTCAGCCACCAGTTCCAGACGGCGCGCCAGCAAATCCAGCAACGCTTTATCGACTTCATCAATTTGATCGCGTAACGCGGTCAACTCAGCAACCATAACGAACCTCTTAAGCCTGGCGCGCCGCCAACTGGCCGTTCAAGTCTTTGTTAATTTCACGCAGCAACGCGTCCGTCATTTCCCAGCTAATGCAGGCGTCGGTAACGGACACGCCGTACTTCATTTCGCTGCGCGGTTGCTCGGAGGACTGGTTGCCTTCATGAATATTACTTTCAATCATCAGGCCGATGATTGAGCGGTTGCCATCTTTAATTTGAGCAACCACCGACTCTGCCACGGCAGGCTGACGACGGTAATCTTTATTGGAGTTACCATGACTGCAATCTACCATCAGTGACGGCCGCAGTCCCGCCTGCTCCATCTCTTTTTCGCACTGAGCGACGTCTGCCGGGCTGTAGTTAGGCGCTTTGCCGCCGCGCAGGATCACATGTCCGTCCGGGTTACCCTGGGTTTGCAGTAACGCAACTTGCCCAGCCTGGTTAATACCGACAAAACGGTGCGACTGCGCCGCAGCGCGCATAGCGTTGATCGCCGTCGCCAGGCTGCCGTCGGTGCCGTTTTTGAACCCCACCGGCATCGACAGACCCGACGCCATTTCACGATGTGTTTGTGATTCCGTGGTGCGGGCGCCAATCGCCGACCAGCTAAACAGATCGCCCAGGTATTGAGGACTGTTCGGATCCAGCGCCTCTGTCGCCAGCGGCAGTCCCATGTTGACCAGTTCAAGCAGCAGTTGACGCGCAATTTTCAGACCCGCTTCCACGTCAAAAGAGCCGTCCATGTGAGGATCGTTAATTAACCCTTTCCAGCCAACGGTGGTACGGGGTTTTTCAAAATAGACGCGCATCACCAGATAGAGGCTATCGCTGACCTCTGCGGCAAGGGCTTTAAATCGACGAGCATATTCCAGGGCCGTTTCAGGATCGTGAATGGAGCACGGACCACACACCACCAACAGACGCGGATCGCGTCCGGCAATGATGTCAGAAATGGTTTTACGCGACTGGGCGATTTGCGCCTCTTGCGCCAGGCTCAGCGGGAATTCCGCTTTCAGTTGTTCCGGGGTCATCAGAACCTGTTCGTCGGTAATATGTACGTTGTTCAGCGCGTCTTTTTGCATGATGGCGATCCTGTTTTTGCTCGTTTGCGATAGTTTTCCTCACTGAGGATGACGTAACGATAACACAACGAGTAAAGATATCAATCCAAAATACGTAAACATTACGTTACATCAGTGAAATTAACTCGATTTAGCGCAAGATAATTTGTACGCAATAGTTTACACAAACTTATTTTGAGATCCGCTATGCTTTGAAAAAACAGGAGAACAGGCAATGACGAAAATAGTCGGTATCGCAGTGATTTTGCTGCTTAGTGGCTGTCAGATCGATCCTTACACTCACGCGCCAACGTGGACCAGCACCGACTGGTATGACGCCGGGATTGAAGATGCAATTGCCGGCATGGCGGTTAAAGATAATGAAACACTGGCCGATACCTTTAATGACCCGGAGGTGGATCGTTCGCAATACCTTAAAGGCTACGCAGAAGGCCAACGTAAAACCTGCCAGCAAAATTTTGCCTATGCCAGAGGCGTAACGGGGAAAACCTTCCCTGCCAGTTGCGATACGGTAGAAAATGCCAGCCTGTTGCGTGAGGCATGGCAACAAGGTGCCGATGAAAATGCCGCTTCAATACGTCTGAATTAATATTTAGTCAGATTTAGCTTAAACCGCATACGTTAATCTACAAGGTATAATGACGCTCCGCAAAAATAATGTTATTTTGCTTTAAACAAAACATGGATGTATTTTGATGACGGATAAAAGATGCTGGTGAGGAAATCGTTATGTTCGCTTCTCACCGATGCCTGATGCTGTTAATGCTATTACTGCTGGGATTGCCAGTACATGCTCAGGATTTCCCTGATGTGGCGAAAAATGTTCGTGCAATGGTCTCTGGCATCGTCAGCTATACGCACTGGCCAGCCCTCTCAGGGCCGCCCAGACTGTGCATTTTCTCGTCTTCCCGGTTCGCCAGCGTCCTGGAGGACAGCAGTGATATACCGCTGCCTTATCAACCCGTCATTATTCACACCGCCCAGGAAGCATTAACTGCGCGCTGTGATGGTGTTTATTTCGGCAGTGAATCTCCCACTGCTCAGGTTGAATTAACAAATAATTATCCGTCTAAGGCGTTGTTATTAATTGCAGAACAGAATGACGAATGCATTATAGGCAGCGCCTTTTGTTTGATTATTAACAATAATGATGTCAGATTCGCCGTTAATCTGGATTCTTTGTCGCGCAGTGGCGTAAGGGTCAATCCGGATGTATTGATGCTCGCCCGGAATAAAAAGCATGGATAAGGCTCATTCCTCTTCCCCCCGTCCAACGTTTAAGCGAGCGTTGCGACGCATCAACATGACAAGCGTGATCGTGACCATGACGCTGATCTGGCTGCTGCTGTGTGTTGCCTCAATAGTGACGTTAAAACAGTACGCGCAAAAAAACCTCGAGCTCACTGCGGCGACAATGACCCACAGTCTGGAAGCCGCGCTGGTATTCACCGATGATGCAGCCGCCGCAGAAACGCTGGCCGCACTCGGCCAACAGGGGCAATTTTCCGCCGCTGAGGTTCGCGACAACAATCAGAACGTAATTGCCTCCTGGCGCTATAACGAGCAGGAGAATGACGATAAGCTGGGCGATTTTATCAGCCACTGGCTCTTCCCCTTCCCCATCGCCCAGCCCGTCTGGCACAGTGGTGAGATTATTGGTGAAGTTCGACTTACCGCGCGTGACAGCCTTATCAGCCACTTTATCTGGCTTTCTCTGGCCGTGCTCACCGGGTCACTTCTGTTGGCTTCCGGTATCGCCATTTTGCTGACGCGTCATCTGCATCGTGGCATGGTTGAGGCACTACAAAACATCACCGAGGTGGTGCACGATGTGCGTACGAATCGTAATTTCTCCCGCCGCGTCTCTGAAGAACGAATTGAAGAGTTCCACAATTTTGCCCAGGACTTCAACAGCCTGCTGGATGAAATGGAGGAGTGGCAACTGCGTTTGCAGGCCAAAAATGCGCAATTACTGCGAACGGCACTGCACGATCCGCTGACGGGTCTGGCAAACCGGGCAGCATTTCGTAGCAGCATCAGCGCTCTGATGAACGACAATTCCGCCCGTAGCAGCTCCGCGCTTTTATTCCTGGATGGCGATAACTTCAAATTCGTGAATGACACCTGGGGGCATGCCGCAGGCGATCGCGTGTTGATTGAAGTCGCCAGGCGACTGGCTGAATTCGGTGGCAACCGCCATATTCCTTATCGCCTCGGCGGTGATGAGTTTGCCGTCGTGCTTTACGGCGTCCATTCAGACTATGAAGTCCAGCGAATCAGCGCCGCGCTGTCACAAGAGTTTAATCGTCCTTTTGACCTGCATAACGGGCATTTAGTCAGTATGACGCTGAGTATGGGTTACGCGCTGACCTGGGAGCACGCTTCCGCCGAGAAATTACAAGAACTGGCCGATCGCAATATGTATCGGGCTAAACATCAGCGCAGCGAGCGCTTGATAAAATAAAAAAGGAATGCACACATGCTTAAGCGTCTTTTATCCCCACTCATTCTTGCCACGCTATTGCTGGCAGGCTGCCAGACTCCACAGGGCAAGTTCACCCCTGCGCAAGTGGCGGCCATGCAATCGTACGGATTTACACAATCTGCGGGTGACTGGTCCCTGGGGCTTTCTGACACCATTCTGTTTGATAAGAATGACTACAAGCTGCGTGCGGAAAGTCAGCAACATATCCAGTCGATGGCAGCCCGTCTCGCCTCAGTGGGGCTGAACCATGCGCGCATGGATGGGCATACCGATAACTACGGCGAGGATAGCTACAATGAGGCGCTATCGCTCAAGCGCGCCAATGTCGTGGCGGACGCCTGGTCAGAAGGCGCAAAGATTCCGCGCGCCAATCTCACCACGCAAGGACTAGGGAAAAAATACCCGATCGCCAGTAACCAGTCGGCGAAAGGTCGCGCGGAAAATCGCCGCGTCGCCGTGGTCATCAGCGCGCCTTAAATTGCACTGCGCTCTGAAGCGTCTACCTAAAATACAGATGTCGCGGCAATAGCGACCAATATGAGGATAAAAAAAGGGCCAGCCAACTGGCCAGCCCTTCTAACAGGATGTCGCCTGAGCGATATCTTAGTTAAGACGCTCTTTGATACGAGCAGCCTTACCAGTACGCTCACGCAGGTAGTACAGTTTAGCTTTACGAACGGCACCACGACGTTTAACAGCAATGCTGTCAACAACCGGAGAGTGAGTCTGGAAGACACGCTCAACGCCTTCGCCGTTGGAAATTTTACGAACAGTGAATGCAGAGTGCAGACCGCGGTTACGAATAGCGATAACCACGCCCTCGAATGCCTGCAGACGTTTTTTGGAACCTTCAACAACCCATACTTTCACTTCCACGGTATCACCCGGACGGAAGGAAGGTACGTCCTGCTTCATCTGCTCTTGTTCAAGTTGCTTAATAATGCTGCTCATAATTTAATCTCTTATCCTGGGTAAACTGATAATCGGGGGCTTACGCCATCCCATCATGTTTATGTTGCTGTTGCGCGTGTTCCGTTTTGAACTCCGCCAGCAACCTTGCTTGCTCTTCAGTCAGAGCCAGGTTTTCCAGAAGTTCAGGTCTTCTAAGCCAGGTGCGACCCAGCGACTGTTTCAAGCGCCAGCGACGTATCTCAGCATGGTTTCCTGACAGTAACACTGCCGGGACGTCCATCTCTTCTAACACTTCAGGTCGGGTATAGTGCGGGCAGTCCAGCAATCCATCCGCAAAGGAATCTTCCGTTGCCGATGCCTCATGACCCAGAACCCCCGGAATGAACCGGGATACGGAGTCAATCAGTACCATTGCCGGTAACTCTCCACCGCTGAGAACGTAATCGCCGATTGACCATTCTTCGTCAATTTCGGTTTGGATCACGCGCTCATCTATGCCTTCGTAGCGACCACATACCAGAATCAACTTTTGATTCGTGGCCAGTTCGCTGACGCCCGCTTGATCAAGCTTGCGTCCCTGAGGTGACAGATAAATCACCTTAGCGCCTTCACCCGCCGCGCTTTTTGCTGCATGAATGGCATCCCGTAAGGGTTGAACCATCATTAACATCCCCGGTCCGCCGCCGTAAGGACGATCGTCCACGGTACGGTGCCGGTCATGCGTGAAGTCGCGAGGACTCCAGCTCTGGATGTTCAGCAGGCCATTTTTAACAGCCCGGCCAGTTACCCCGTAATCGGTAATTGCACGAAACATTTCTGGAAACAGGCTAACGATACCTATAAACACAAGCCAATCCCCATCACGCCGTCATTTACCGCTTATCCGGTGGTTTAAAAACCAGGATCCCAATCTACTTCGATAATTCGCGTAGTGAGATCGACTTTCTTGATAACCTGCCCATCGAGGAACGGCACGAGGCGTTCCTTGATACCAAACGCATCTTTCAGGTTTGCCTTAATGACGATGACGTCATTCGATCCGGTTTCCATCATATCGACGACTTTACCGAGATCGTAGCCTTCCGTGGTCACTACCTGGCAGCCCATCAGGTCTTTCCAGTAGTAGTCACCCTCTTCCAGTTTTGGCAGTTGCGTCGAATCCACGACAATTTCGCAATTAGTCAACAGATTCGCAGCATCCCGATCTTCAATGCCTTTCAGCTTGATGATCAGATCCTGATTGTGGTGCTTCCAGCTTTCCAGCTGTACTTGCTGCCACTGACCCGCCTTCTGGATAAACCAGGGCTGATAGTCAAAAATGCTTTCGGCGTCTTCAGTGGAAGAAAACACTCTGAGCCAACCACGAATACCGTAAGACGATCCCATTTTCCCTAAGACAATCGGGTCCACGGGTGCTTGCGCAGTGAGTTGCTTGCTCATCATGACCACCGTGACAGATTAAGCTGCTTTGCTTACTTCTTTGATCAGCGTAGCAACGCGATCAGAAATGGTCGCGCCCTGGCCAACCCAGTGAGCGATGCGATCCAGATCCAGGCGAGTGCCTTCTTCTTTTTCGCTAGCGATTGGGTTAAAGAAGCCAACGCGCTCAATGAAGCGACCGTTACGTGCGTTACGGCTGTCAGTAACAACAACCTGGTAGAACGGACGCTTTTTAGCGCCGTGACGAGCTAAACGAATAGTTACCATAACATCCTCTTGTGTGAATAAAACAACCGGGCCCCATCGAGGAACGGAGCCCGGTGTCATATTAAAAGCCCGAAAATTTTACTGATTTCTGGGGAAATTGCAATCAGCAGTTAAGAACTCTGCGGCAAAAGGCCGTCGGCGATGCGGTCAGTTCGGTGCCGGCGTGCGCACAGCCACCGGAGCGTACACGTAGTACGTGAGGATGGCGAGCACACCCCGGTGCCGAAATGACAAATAAGCCAGGCCTGTAAAGATCAGCGACCGGGGAATCCTGGCGGCATCATCCCCTTCATACTGCGCATCATTTTGGCCATCCCGCCCTTCTTCATCTTCTTCATCATGCGTTGCATGTCGTCGAACTGTTTCAGAAGGCGGTTAACGTCCTGCACCTGCATACCGCAGCCTTGTGCGATACGGCGTTTACGGGAGCCTTTGATGATTTCCGGCTTCGCACGTTCTTTCAGCGTCATCGAGTTGATGATCGCCTCCATGCGCACCAGCACTTTGTCATCCATCTGCGACTTCACGTTGTCCGGGATCTGCCCCATACCCGGCAGCTTGCCCATCAGGCTCGCCATGCCGCCCATGTTTTTCATCTGGCGCAACTGTTCCAGGAAGTCGGTCAGATCAAAACCGTCGCCCTTTTTCAGTTTGGTCGCCAGCTTCTCTGCCTGCGCGCGGTCAACCTTACTTTCGATATCCTCGATCAGCGACAGCACGTCGCCCATGCCGAGGATACGTGACGCGATGCGATCCGGATGGAACGGCTCCAGCGCCTCGGTTTTCTCGCCAACGCCGAGGAATTTGATCGGTTTGCCGGTGATGTGACGAATAGAGAGCGCGGCACCGCCACGGGCATCACCATCGACTTTGGTCAGCACCACGCCGGTCAGCGGCAGCGCTTCGTTAAACGCCTTCGCGGTATTCGCCGCATCCTGACCGGTCATTGCATCGACCACAAACAGGGTTTCCACCGGGTTGATAGACGCATGAACCTGTTTGATTTCGTCCATCATCGCTTCGTCAACGTGCAGACGACCGGCGGTATCCACCAGTAGCACGTCGTAGAATTTGAGTTTGGCTTCTTTTAGCGCCGCGTTAACGATATCAACCGGCTTCTGGCCGACATCTGACGGGAAGAAATCAACGCCAACCTGCTCGGCCAGCGTTTCGAGTTGTTTGATCGCCGCAGGGCGATATACGTCAGCGGAGACAACCAGCACTTTCTTCTTGTGCTTTTCGCGCAGGAATTTACCCAGCTTACCGACGCTGGTGGTTTTACCCGCACCTTGCAGGCCCGCCATCAGCACCACAGCCGGCGGCTGCGCGGCCAGGTTCAGGCTCTGGTTCTCTTCGCCCATCGCCGCCACAAGTTCGTTGCGGACAATCTTGACGAACTCCTGCCCCGGCGTCAGGCTCTTGTTAACTTCATGTCCAACCGCTTTCTCTTTTACGCGATTGATAAACTCTCGCACTACCGGCAGCGCAACGTCAGCCTCCAGTAGCGCCATGCGCACTTCGCGCAGTGTCTCTTTAACGTTGTCTTCAGTAAGGCGTCCGCGGCCACTGATATTGCGCAGCGTACGCGACAAACGATCGGTTAAATTATCAAACATTGTCTCTCGCCTGGGGTGGAAACGGTTGGTCGCACGGGCGACACATGAACAGAATTTTGTCGCAGTATAACATGAAGCCGTCTTTGTTGTTATGCAACGGTTGGAGCCACGGTCACGTAACGTTATACTGCTTCTCTTTCTCACTGGCCAACTGTCGACACCACTATGCCCGTTTTTGCTTTGCTCGCCCTTGTCGCCTATTCCGTCAGCCTTGCGCTGATTATTCCCGCTTTGCTGCAAAAAAACAGCGGCTGGCGGCGTATGGCTATTCTTTCTGCGGTTGTCGCGCTGGTGTGTCATGCTATTGCGCTTGAAGCCCGCATTCTGCCGGGTGGCGACAGCGGACAAAACCTGAGCCTGCTAAACGTCGGCTCGCTGGTCAGCCTGATGATCTGTACGGTGATGACGATTGTCGCCTCGCGCAACCGTGGCTGGCTGCTGTTGCCGGTGGTGTATGCTTTCGCGCTGATCAATCTGGCCTTCGCGACCTTCATGCCAAACGAGTTCATCACCCACCTCGAAGCCACGCCGGGGATGATGATCCACATCGGATTGTCGCTGTTCTCCTATGCAACGCTCATTATCGCCGCCCTGTACGCGCTGCAACTGGCGTGGATCGACTATCAGCTTAAAAACAAAAAGCTGGCGTTCAATAATGAAATGCCGCCGCTGATGAGCATCGAACGCAAGATGTTTCACATCACGCAGATTGGTGTGGTCCTGCTGACGCTCACTCTGTGTACCGGCCTGTTTTACATGCACAATCTGTTCAGCATGGAAAATATCGACAAAGCGGTGCTCTCAATCATCGCATGGTTTGTCTATATTGTTCTGTTGTGGGGACATTATCATGAAGGCTGGCGCGGTCGCCGTGTGGTGTGGTTTAACGTCGCAGGCGCAGTCATCCTGACGCTGGCCTATTTCGGCAGCCGGATTTTGCAGCAGTTTGTCAGCTAAGCCTTAAAGGAGGCGCCCCCTGGAACACATCTCCACCACCACGCTGATCGTCACATTGATCGTCATGGTGGTCATCTCCGCCTATTTTTCCGGTTCTGAAACCGGCATGATGACCCTGAACCGCTACCGCCTGCGCCATCTGGCCAAACAAGGGAACCGTCCGGCGAAGCGCGTCGAAAAGCTGTTGCGTAAGCCCGATCGCCTGATAAGTCTGGTACTAATTGGTAATAACCTGGTCAATATTCTCGCGTCGGCCATCGGCACCATTGTCGGTATGCGACTGTATGGCGATGCGGGCGTCGCCATCGCCACCGGTGTACTGACTTTCGTCGTGCTGGTGTTTGCCGAAGTTTTGCCGAAAACCATTGCGGCGCTTTATCCGGAAAAGGTGGCCTATCCGAGCAGCTTTCTACTGGCGCCATTACAAATTCTGATGATGCCGCTGGTCTGGCTGCTCAACACCATTACCCGCCTGTTGATGCGCATGATGGGCATTAAAACCGATATCGTCATCAGCGGCTCGTTGAGTAAAGATGAATTACGTACCCTCGTGAACGAATCCCGTTCGCAAATTTCCCGCCGCAACCAGGACATGCTGCTGTCAGTGCTCGATCTGGAAAAGGTCAGCGTGGATGACATCATGGTGCCGCGCAGTGAAATCATCGGGATTGATATCAATGACGACTGGAAATCGATTGTGCGTCAGTTGTCGCATTCGCCACATGGACGCATAGTGCTTTACCGTGACTCTCTGGACGACGCCATCAGCATGCTGCGCGTGCGTGAAGCCTGGCGGTTGATGTCGGAAAAGAAAGAGTTCACTAAAGAGACTATGCTGCGCGCCGCCGATGAGATCTACTTCGTCCCGGAAGGCACGCCACTCAGCACGCAGCTCATCAAGTTTCAGCGTAATAAAAAGAAAGTGGGCCTGGTGGTCAACGAATATGGCGATATTCAGGGGCTGGTCACGGTAGAGGATATTCTCGAAGAGATTGTCGGCGACTTTACCACCTCGATGTCCCCCACGCTGGCAGAGGAAGTGACGCCGCAAAATGACGGTTCGGTGATCATCGACGGCAGCGCTAACGTGCGGGAAATCAACAAAGCGTTTAACTGGCATCTGCCGGAAGACAACGCGCGCACGGTGAATGGCGTGATTCTGGAAGCGCTGGAAGAGATCCCGATTGCGGGCACTCGCGTACGCATCGGTCAATACGACATTGATATTCTCGACGTCCAGGAGAATATGATTAAGCAGGTCAGAGTGTTGCCTGTTAAGCCACTCCGGGAAAGTGTCGCGGAGTAATGAAAACGGCCCGCTGGTCTTCCAGTGGGCCGTAGACCGGATAAGCGTCAGTGCCAGCCGGCAATATAAATAGCCGAAAGATTAACCTTTCGCTTTCGCAACCGTCACCATCGCCGCTCGAATTGTACGACCGTTCAACGTATAGCCTTTCTGCATAATCCCCAGCACGTTGCCCGGCGCGACATCGTCGGACTCCACCATCGCAATGGCCTGATGCACGTTCGGATCCAGCGCCACGTTAGTTTCGGCAATAACTTCCACGCCAAACTTACGCACCACATCCAGCATCGATTTCAGGGTCAGCTCGATCCCTTCAACCATCGGGGCCAAATCCGGATTGGCTTTATCTGCCACTTCAAGCGCGCGATCGAGGCTATCAATCACCGGCAGCAGTTCGTTGACGAATTTTTCCAGCGCGAACTTATGCGCCTTCTCAACGTCCAGTTCGGTACGGCGACGCAGGTTTTCCATTTCGGCTTTGATACGCAGCACGGCGTCACGTTCACGGTTCTGAGCTTCAGCAAGCTGCGCTTCCAGATTCGCAATTTTTTCATCGCGCGGATCCACCTGCTCAGCAGAAGCCTCAGGTTCAACCGCCTCAACGTCTTCGTGCTGTTCCATGATAATTTCTTCCGGGGCTTGTTGCCCCTCAGGCGTTTTCTGTTCTTTACTACTCATGAATTTCTCCGCGTTTTTTTCGCATTCATCTCGCTAACTTCGCTTATTATGGGGATCAGATTCAGGGTTTCAAGGGAAGTACTCACATTGTCATCAATCTTCGTCACAAGGACCTCGAAAAAATGAATAATCATTTCAAGTGTATCGGCATTGTGGGACACCCCCGTCACCCCACGGCACTCACGACACATGAAATGCTCTACCGCTGGTTATGCACCAAAGGGTATGAGGTCATTGTCGAGCAGCAGATCGCTCACGAGTTACAGTTGAAGAATGTGAAAACCGGCACTCTGGCGGAGATTGGCCAGCAGGCGGACCTTGCGGTGGTTGTCGGCGGCGATGGCAATATGCTTGGCGCGGCGCGAACGCTGGCGCGATACGATATCAAGGTGATCGGCATCAACCGCGGCAATCTCGGCTTCCTGACGGATCTTGATCCTGATAACGCGCAGCAACAGCTCGCCGACGTGCTGGAAGGCCATTACGTCGCGGAAAAACGCTTTCTGCTGGAAGCACAGGTCTGTCAGAAGGACTGCCAGAAGCGTATCAGTACCGCCATTAACGAGGTTGTACTGCACCCCGGCAAAGTCGCGCACATGATTGAATTTGAAGTCTACATTGACGAAAGCTTTGCTTTCTCGCAGCGTTCTGATGGCCTGATTATCTCGACACCAACAGGTTCCACCGCTTATTCCCTGTCGGCTGGCGGCCCGATTCTAACCCCGTCCCTTGATGCCATCACGCTGGTGCCGATGTTCCCGCACACCCTTTCGGCGCGTCCGCTGGTTATCAACAGCAGCAGCACCATTCGGCTGCGTTTCTCGCACCGCCGTAACGATCTCGAAATCAGTTGTGACAGCCAGATAGCGTTACCGATTCAGGAAGGTGAAGATGTGCTGATCCGTCGCTGTGATTACCATCTGAATCTCATTCACCCAAAAGATTACAGTTATTTCAATACATTAAGTACCAAATTAGGCTGGTCAAAAAAATTATTCTAATTTAACGCCAACCTCTTTACTGTATAAAAAACCAGTTTATACTGTATGTAATCACAGTTATGGTTTTTCATACAGGAAAACGACTATGTTGGCACAACTGACCATCAGCAATTTTGCTATCGTTCGTGAACTTGAGATCGATTTTCAGAGCGGAATGACCGTCATCACCGGTGAAACCGGGGCGGGTAAATCTATTGCCATTGATGCGCTCGGTTTGTGCCTCGGCGGTCGCGCTGAAGCCGATATGGTTCGTGCCGGCGCCAACCGTGCTGACCTGTGCGCCCGCTTTTCGCTGAAGGATACCCCCGCCGCCCTGCGCTGGCTGGAGGAAAACCAGCTTGAAGAGGGGCGTGAGTGTTTACTTCGCCGCGTAATCAGCAGCGACGGGCGTTCCCGTGGCTTTATTAACGGGACTGCCGTCCCCCTCTCTCAGCTTCGCGAACTGGGGCAATTGCTTATTCAAATTCATGGTCAACACGCACATCAGTTGCTGACCAAAGCCGAACATCAAAAATCCCTGCTCGATGGCTACGCCAATGAATCCGTTCGGGTACAGGATATGTCTGCGCGTTACCAACTCTGGCACCAGAGCTGCCGTGATTTAGCACACCACCAGCAGCTGAGTCAGGAACGTGCCGCTCGTGCGGAACTGCTGCAGTATCAGCTTAAAGAGCTGAATGAATTTAACCCGCAAGTGGGTGAATTTGAACAGATCGATGAAGAATACAAGCGTCTGGCCAACAGCGGACAATTGCTCTCCACCAGCCAGAATGCACTGTCGCTAATGGCGGACAGTGAAGACGTTAACTTGCAAAGCCAGTTATATACTGCGAAACAACTGGTCAGTGAACTGGTCGGGATGGACGGTAAGCTCTCAGGCATTCTTGATATGCTGGAAGAGGCAACGATTCAACTCACCGAAGCCAGCGACGAACTGCGCCACTATTGCGACCGTCTGGATTTGGACCCCAATCGTCTGTTTGAACTGGAGCAACGCCTCTCGAAGCAGATTTCGCTGGCTCGTAAACATCACGTTAGCCCGGAAGCGCTGCCGCAATATTATCAGTCTTTGCTCGACGAGCAGCAGCAGCTCGACGATCAGGCCGATTCGCTGGAAACGCTGACTCTTTCTGTGAATAAACATCGCCAGCAGGCGCTGGAAGCGGCGAAAGCGCTGCACACGCAGCGTAAGCATTACGCAGAAGAACTGAGTACGCTGATTACTGAGAGTATGCACTCACTCTCTATGCCGCACGGTCGTTTCACCATCGACGTCACGTTTGATGAACATAATCTTAGCCAGGACGGTGCGGACCGGGTTGAGTTTAAAGTGACCACCAACCCAGGTCAGCCAATGCAGCCCATTGCTAAAGTGGCTTCTGGAGGTGAACTGTCGCGTATTGCCCTCGCCATCCAGGTGATTACCGCTCGGAAAATGGAAACACCGGCGCTGATTTTTGATGAAGTTGATGTCGGCATCAGCGGTCCAACCGCAGCGGTGGTCGGTAAACTGCTGCGCCAGCTTGGCGAATCGACCCAGGTGATGTGCGTCACGCACCTTCCACAAGTGGCGGGATGCGGTCATCAACATTTCTTTGTCAGTAAAGAGACCGACGGTGAAATGACCGAAACGCACATGCAACCGCTGGATAAACGCGCACGTTTGCAGGAGCTGGCGCGCCTGCTGGGCGGCAGCGAGGTGACGAGAAACACCCTCGCCAATGCGAAAGAACTGCTGGCGGCGTAAACTTTTTTGCACCTTAACGGTCAGAGTAGACAACAAAAACGCCGTCGGACCCGTAAGCAAAAGGTTTTAAAGTGGTGAAAGGTCTATTATCATCGGCATATTACATATGAGCCACGTACTGCTCGGGCCCGAAAAGGAATCAAATCACATGCGCTGTAAAACGCTGACTGCTGCAGCAGCAGTATTATTGATGTTGACCGCAGGCTGTTCCACTCTGGAGCGAGTGGTTTACCGCCCTGATATCAACCAGGGGAACTATCTGACCGCGAACGATGTATCCAAAATCCGTGTGGGCATGACGCAACAGCAGGTTGCCTATGCACTGGGTACACCAATGATGTCCGATCCGTTTGGTACCAACACCTGGTTCTATGTGTTCCGTCAACAGCCGGGCCATGAAGGCGTCACGCAGCAAACGCTGACGTTAACTTTCAACAGCAGCGGCGTACTGACCAACATTGATAACAAACCTGCGTTGACCGACAACAAATAAGCGGGTCTTCAGATATTAAAAAAGGTGCTCACTGAGCACCTTTTTTGTTACGACTCTTTGCCCTGGTTCGGCTATTTTTTCGCTGATTTCTCTGCCCGCTGTCTGCGCAACTCTTTCGGATCGGCTATCAATGGACGGTAAATTTCCACCCGATCGCCATCCTGTAACACATCCGCCAGTTTGACCGGACGGCTATAGATACCAACTTTATTTTTCGTCAGATCGATATCGGTACGCAGTTCCAGTAACCCCGATGCGCGGATAGCCTCTTCGACCGTTGCGCCAGGCTGTAACGTCACCCGCTGCAGGTACTGTTTTTCAGGCAGCGCATAGGCTACCTCAATAACAATCTTAGGCGACACGATAGACCTCTTTGGCGCGAACCGTAAAAGCCTGCACCATGTTGGCTGCCAGCTCTTTAAAGATACGGCCAAACGCCAGCTCGATCAGCTTGTTGGTAAACTCAAAATCAAGATGAAACTCAATGCGGCAAGCATCCGCACTCAGCGGAGTAAATTTCCAACCACCAATCAGCTTTTTGAACGGACCGTCGACCAGTTGCATCAGGATACTCTGGTTGCGGGTTAACTGATTTCGTGTGGTGAACGTCTTACTGATCCCCGCCTTCGAGACATCCACCGCAGCCGTCATCTGTCCCGGCGTTGACTCAAGGACGCGACTGCCGGTGCAACCCGGTAGAAACTGGGGGTAAGACTGAACATCATTCACTAACTGATACATCTGTTCCGCACTGTAAGGCACTAATGCGGTTCGACTAATCTGCGGCATAGCTCTTTCCATCAACAAAAATCGAACAAATAATACCATTTATCCCACGCTAAAAAAAACGCTATCCCACAACAGGGTACAACCTTGTTCATGCTAAGATATCCTCTTGCCCCCTGCAGGATGAAATGGGGTGTTTTTCGATTCCAGATTACCTATACTGAGCGGCACTATGACGAAGAAAAAAGCACACAAACCTGGCTCAGCCACCATCGCGCTAAACAAGCGCGCACGACACGAATACTTTATCGAAGAAGAGTTCGAAGCGGGTCTCGCCCTGCAGGGGTGGGAAGTAAAATCCCTGCGCGCCGGCAAGGCCAACATCGGCGACAGCTATGTGATCCTCAAAGATGGCGAAGCGTACCTGTTTGGCGCCAACTTTACGCCGATGGCGGTGGCGTCTACCCACGTCGTTTGCGATCCGACCCGAACCCGTAAACTGCTGCTGAATCAGCGTGAACTTGACTCGCTGTATGGCCGCGTAAATCGTGAAGGCTACACTGTTGTCGCCCTTTCTCTGTACTGGAAGAATGCCTGGTGCAAAGTCAAAATTGGCGTGGCGAAAGGTAAGAAACAACACGACAAGCGCTCTGACCTGAAAGATCGCGAATGGCAACTGGATAAAGCGCGCATTATGAAACATGCCGGACGCTAACCCTGTATTATGTGACCTATCTCTCATTCGGGATAGGTCATAATTATTTACCTGTTGAATCTCCAAAAATATATTCTCTTCTTTATTATTGCTATTTCCCAGAAACGTAAAACTGATAAGAATATATTTTCAGTGTCATTCACATTACGTCCATAGCCCAATTATTAAATACTTCAAACAAATTTTTTTACCTTTTTAAAACTCTAAAATACCAATACAATTTGTGTGAGAAATCATTACCCACCCTGACTAACAAAAACAAAAAAGTCCTTTTAATACATTTAGATAAATCACACGCACTCTCCACTCCTTACCGTTTCACTTCACCAACTGGTGCAAAACCGTATATATTTCACCGCAACTAAACAAATCGAAAATATACGTTAATTTGCAGAATGAGTCCTTTCTGACTATATCATCTAATACAAAAGTACCAGTGAATAAAAAAAGGGTCATTTAGCACAACAGAAACTTTCATCTGCACGGCCACAACATTGAAATCACCGGCAAGAATTCATCCACATGATGAACGGGATCGCTCGTCTGCATTTTTCCCTGCCCAGTGATTTTAAAGAATAAATGTATAAAGAAAGCCATCAGGAGTGAACCTATGCGTCTTCTCGCCGTTATATCTAAGTTGACGGGCGTTTCCACCCATGTCGAAGCCTCTGAAGTCACACTTAATGCCCCTTCCATTGTGAAATTATCCGCAGAGCGTAACGACATCAGTCAGTTCACTCGCGTGAATCAGGATCTGGTGATCACTTTTACTTCCGGTGAAAAACTGACCGTTAAAAATTTCTATGTGGCGAACGATCAGGGGGCCAGCCAACTGGTGCTTGAAGACAGCCACGGTGCGCTGTGGTGGGTGGAAAACCCAGAAAGCGGCCTGCATTTTGAACAAATTACAGGTATTGACGATCTGTTGGTTACCGCAGGTGAATCTCACGAAGGCGGTGCTATCTGGCCGTGGGTGCTGGGTGGCGCAGTTGCTGCGGGTGGGATCGCGGCCATTGCGTCTTCGGGAGGTGGGGGCAGTAGTCATCATGATAACGACAACAGCAATCCTGGTGAGGGTTCCGGTAACGTCAGCACGCCGGGGGATGGGGGCGGAAATAACGGAAGTGGAAATAACGGTGGCGGCGATAACAACACAAGCCCTCCGGGCGGGGAAAATCCCACACCACCGACAGCCCCTGTGATTGCCGGCGCAACAGATGCTGTCTCCGCTATTACGGGGGCGATTCAGGAAAACCAGAGCACCAACGACAGCCAGCCCGTCATTTCCGGCACCGGTGAAGCGGGCTCCGTCATCACCCTCTATGACAATGGGCAGGTCATGGGGACCGTTATCGTCAATGGACAAGGAAACTGGAGCTATAAACCCGACCTCCCGCTTTCCGAAGGCGAACATGTACTGACCGCCACCGCCACGGACGAAAATGGCAATACCAGCGCCATCTCCGGCGATTTCGTCTTTACCGTCGATACCGTTGCCCCGGATGAGGTCTCCGGGTTAATGATTTCCGAAGATGGGTTATGGGTATCAGGGATCGCAGAGGCGGGTTGCGTCGTCACTATTTTCGACAGCCAACATACTATCCTCGCCACCTTTCAGGTCGATGATACCGGTCGGTTTACCGTTCGCCTCAACTCGGCGCAAACCGATTCCGAACAACTCTATGCTGACATCTCTGACGCCGCCGGCAACGCAGGCGATGAAGCCTCCTTCCTCGGTTCCGACTCAGGTTTCCCCGATGCCCCCGCCATTACCGGCATCATTGATGATACGCAACCCACCGCCGTGACGTTAGGCAGCGGTCAGTTCACCAGGGATACCACCCCTACTCTCACAGGGACTGCGCTACCCGGCGCGTTGGTGACCCTCTATGAAAATGGTATCGCTATCGGAACGGCGAATGCTGACGATGGCACGTGGTCATTCGAGCTGAGCGGTGTGCCTGAAGGATTGCACAACTACACGGCCACACAGACCACAGAGGACGGCGTCAGCGGTCGCACGATAGAATTTGCGGTCACCGTGGATACGACCCCACCGGCTGCCCCCGACAATCTGCTCATCTCGCAAAACGGAACCGTACTAACCGGCAACGCCGAGGCGGGAAGTAAAGTCACCATTGCTGACGCCAGCGGCACCACGCTCGGCACCGTGACCGCAGACAGCGAAGGAAAATTCAGCTTCGCGCTCAATCCGGCACGGTTAAACGGGGAGGTTCTGACTGCAACCGCCACGGATAAAGCGGGGAACGACAGTTCGCCTGCTAATGCGACAGCGCCTGATACCACGCCCCCGCAGGCAGCAGGCAATCTGGATGTTTCTGATGATGGAACAACGGTGACCGGCACCGCCGAGCCCGGCACAACGGTGACGATTTACGGCAACGACAACACCCCGCTGGGATCTGAACAGGTTCAACCCGACGGATCATTTACTGTCACATTGATCCCGCCACAAACCAATGGTGAAATTTTAACGGCCATCGTCAAAGATCCAGCGAATCTGAGCAGTCCTCCGGCGACGACTCTCGCCCCGGACACCACCCCGCCGCAGCCCGCCGGAAATCTGGACGTTTCGGATGATGGCACGACCGTAACGGGGACAGCGGAGCCCGGCAGCACCGTGACGATTCGCGATCCAGATGGCAACCCGATTGGCAATGGTCAAACTGACGGCGAGGGTAATTTCACCGTCACGCTGGACACGCCACAAACCAATGGTGAAACGCTGACCGCCACGGTGATCGATCCGGCAAACCAGAACAGTACGCCTGCCAACGTTACCGCACCGGATACCACAGCGCCGCCGCCCCCCACAGGCGTGGTTTCGGAAGACGGGAGTACGCTGACGGTCACCGCTGAACCAGGCAGCGTGATCACGATTAAAGACAGCAATGGCAATACGCTGGGGGTCTCCGATCCGGTTCCGGCAAGCGGTTCTCTCGATATCGCTCTTACACCACCACAGGCTAACGGCGAAACGCTGACGCTGACCGCCACCGATGCCGCGAACAATACCAGCCAGCCAACTGACGTTACGGCCCCGGATATCACAGCGCCAGACGCCCCCGTCGTCAGTGCGATTATCGATGATGCCGGCGTACAGAAAGGCAATCTGAGTGACAGCCAGCGCACGGACGACAACACGTTGACCTTCAACGGTACCGGTGAACCCGGCGCAACCATCACCATTCTGGAGGGAGGTATCCCGCTGGCGGGAACCACCACCGTGGGCAGCGACGGGCGCTGGACCCTCACGACACCTGCATTGGGAGATGGGGACCATACCTTCACCGTCACCGCGACCGATGCGGAAAACCAGACCAGCACACCGTCTGCCCCCATCACCATTACCGTCGATACCACGCCGCCCGCGATTCCGGTTGTCACCCTGACCGATAACACCGGCAGCAATGCGGGCACCGTGCTGACGAACAACGACGTAACCGACGCCACGCAGCCGGTGTTAAGCGGAAGCGGCACCGCCGGGGACACCATTACGGTGTATGACGGAACGGCGATCATTGGCACAACAAAAGTTGCGGAAAACGGTAGCTGGAGCTTTACCCCGACTCCTGCGCTCGGTGAAGGCGACCACACGCTGCGCGTCACCGCCAGCGATCCTCTGGGCAATACCAGCGAGAAATCCTCTCCGATTACCATTACGGTGGATATCACCGCGCCAGATGCCCCTGCGCCGACGCTGACGGATGGCGCAAATGGCCCACTCACCGACGGCCAGGCGACCCGGGAAACCCAGCCGGTTCTGAGCGGTACGGGAACAGATGGCGATATCATCAGCATTTACGACAATGGCGATCTGGTTACCACCGTCACGGTGACTAACGGCGTCTGGAGCTACACGTCGGATGCCCTTGATGAAGGCGACCATGTTTTTACCCTCACCAGCACCGATCCGGCGGGCAATATCAGTGAACCTTCCGCGCCGATCGGCATTCTGGTAGATACCACCCCACCTGCCGTACCCAACCTGACCGTCATTGACCGCGTCGGCAATCAGACCGGCACTCTCGATAACGGTCAGTACACCGATGATACGCGACCGCTGCTGAGCGGAAGCGGTACGCCCGGTGACACGATCACTATCACGCTGGATGGCGTCGAGCTGCCATCACTGGTGATTGATAATTCCGGGAACTGGAGCCTCCCGTCGCCACTGCTGTCGCAGGGCGACCACATCATCCAGGTGACCGCGACCGATCCTGCCGGTAACAGCAGCACGTCTCCGGATCGCATTGTGCGTGTTGATACCCAGGCCCCTGGTACGCCGACGCTGACCGTCAGCGATGACGGTGGACCGTTGAGCGACGGTGAGCAGACTAATGACACCACCCCAACCCTGAGTGGGACGGGCGATACGGGTAGCATTGTCACCATTCTGAATAACGGCGTGCCAATTGGCACCGCCGAAGTCATTGATGGTGTCTGGAGCTTCACTCCGGATAGCGAACTGGTCGAAGGCAGCTACCACTTTACCGTGACGGCAAAAGATGCCGCAGGTAACACCAGTCAGCCGTCGGACGCGATTGGCATCACCATTGATACTCAGGCGCCCGACGCGCCGTTTATCACCTCGTTGGGCAGTCCGGCAGTCACCAATCAGCCCGAGTTACCCATTAGCGGCACCGGCGAACCCGGCAGCACCATCACTCTGTCGAATGGCGGCACGGTGATTGGCACGGCTGAAGTCGATTCCGCAGGAAACTGGACGATCACTCCGGATTCGCCGCTCACCGAAGGCAATTACACGCTGACGGCAACGGCCACCGATCCGGCGGGGAACGTCAGCACGCCTTCCGCCTCTATCTCGCTGAATGTCGATCTGACTAAACCGGCGGCACCGGAAGAGGTAACGATCACAGCCGATGGCGCAACGGTCAGCGGCACGGCGGAAACCGGCAGCACGGTGACGATCCGCGATACCGACGGCAATGTTATTGGTACAGGCGTGGCAACGGACGGTACGTTCCAGATTCAGGTCACGCCAGCGCAAACGGGCGTCAATTCGCTGACCGCTACGGCGCAGGATGCCGCCGGTAACAACAGCGATCCCACTAACTTTACCGGCTCCGGCACCGGGCTGCCGGTCATCAGCGCCATCGTTGATGATACCGGCCCCCTCCAGGGCGATCTGAAGAGCGGACAAACCACTGACGATACGCAGCCGGGGCTGCGCGGCTTTTCCACACCGAACTCAACCGTCGATATTCTGGTCGATGGCGTCGTTGTCGCCTCAAACGTCCCGGTTGACGAGAACGGCAACTGGAACTGGACATCCACAGCCACGTTAACCGAAGGCCTGCACACCTTCGAGGTTATCGATACCGTGGATGGCAGCAAAGCGTCCGCCGTGGTTAACATCACCGTCGATCTCACTCCACCAGAACAACCGTCGATTGGCAGCGTGACGGATGATGTCGCTCCGGGTACGGGAACGCTGACCAGCGGGCAGACAACCAACGATCCCCGCCCCACCCTGAGCGGAAACGGTACCAACGGCGAAACCATCACGATTTATGATGGCAGTACGCCAGTCGGTCAGGTACAGGTCGTCAACGGCACGTGGAGTTTTACGCCTCCCACCGGTCTGGGGGAAGGCAGCCACAATCTGACCATCACTGCCACCGATGCGGCAGGGAATACCAGCGTTGCGTCAGAAGCATTTGTCGTGGTGGTGGATACCACGCCACCCCTTGCGCCGCTCATTGCCTCGGCAACCGATGACAGCGAGCCGCAAACGGGCGTCATCAGTAATGGCGGCAGCACTAATGACACTACGCCTGCCTTTACCGGTAGTGGTGAAGAAGGCAGTACGATTACCGTCTATGACAATGGGGTGAAAATCGGCACCACGCAGGTCACTAACGGTAGCTGGAGTTTTACCTCTCCGACGCTTGCCACAGGCTCACATGCGATTACCGTCACCGCCACCGATGCAATGGGTAACGTCAGCGCGCCTTCTGCTGCGTACACCGTGAACGTCGATACCACCGCGCCACGGGTTCCGGTGATTCAAAGCGTCACCGATGATACCACCCCGTCAACCGGCGTACTGGCGAACGGGCAAAGCACCAATGATACTCAGCCAACCCTCCGGGGAACGGCAGAGCCGGGCTCCACCGTTACGCTGTATGACGGCGGACTCGCCGTTGGTAGCGTGGTGGCAGGCGCAGACGGAAGCTGGTCGCTCTCACCGGATAACCCGTTAAGCAGCGGCCCACACAATCTGACCGTGACGGCTACGGACGCGGCTGGAAACGAAGGTCCGTCCGCCGCCTTTTCTCTGACCGTGGACACGCAGGCGCCATCCGCCCCTGTCATCAGTTCCGTTACGGATGATATCGCCCCCAATAGTGGCTCGCTGAGCAACGGACAAAGCACCAACGACACGCGACCAACGCTGACCGGAACCGCTGAAGCGAACAGCACCGTCAGTGTTTTTGACGGCTCCACACTGTTAGGCACCGTGCAGGCTGACGGTACAGGCGCCTGGACATTTACACCCACCACCGCGCTGGGCAATGGCTCACACACGTTCAACGTAACCGCCACAGACGCCGCCGGTAACGTCAGCCCTGGCGCCGCCTTTACTGTGATCGTCGATACCGTTGCGCCCGTAGCGCCGGTTATCGTCAGCGTCACCGATAACGTGACGCCAGGAACCGGCGCGATCACCAGCGGGCAAAGCACCAATGATACCCGCCCGATCATTACCGGAACCGGCGAGCCAGGCAGCACGATTAACGTCTACGATGGCAACGTTCTGCTTGGTACTGCTAACGTGACCGAAGGCGGAAGCTGGAGCTACCGGCCGGACGGGCTTTCCCAGGGAGACCACTCGCTTCGGGTCACTGCCACCGACAGCGCGGGTAATACCGGGCCCACGTCGGCGAATTTTACGCTGACGGTCGATACGGTCTCTCCCGGCGCGCCAATCATCAGCAATGTGCAGGATGACGTTGGCCCGGTCACCGGCAGTCTGAGCAACGGTCAAACGACTAACGACGCGCGTCCTGCTTTCACCGGCACCGGTGAACCGGGAACCACCATCAGCATCGCGGACAACGGCGTTTTCCTCGCCAGCGTGACGGTTGAGGCGAACGGAACCTGGACCTTTACCCCCACCAGCGATCTGGGCCAGGGGAATCATCCGCTGACCTTTACCGCCACCGATGCCGCCGGTAACGTCGGCCCTTCAGCCAGCTTCACCGTCACGGTAGATACC
Organism: Citrobacter sp. ANG330; assembly: GCF_047467925.1. NCBI lineage: Bacteria > Pseudomonadati > Pseudomonadota > Gammaproteobacteria > Enterobacterales > Enterobacteriaceae > Citrobacter > Citrobacter sp. ANG330. Next base: position 31,528 of record NZ_JASJUI010000013.1, read on the forward strand.
ACCGCGCCGCTGGTGCCGGTGATCACCTCAGTGGTCGATGACAGCGCGCCGCAGACCGGCAATCTGTCACCCAATCAGAGCACCAATGACACTCGCCCAACGCTTAACGGCACGGCAGAGCCAGGCGCCACGCTAACCTTTACTGATAACGGCACGGTCATTGGTAGCCTGGTTGCTGGCCCCGACGGCAACTGGACCTTCACCCCTACCACCGCCCTGACTAACGGCGCGCATACCCTCGCCGTGACCGCGACCGACACGGCGGGCAACGTCGGTCCGGCGGCCAGTTTCGCCGTCACGGTGGATACGCTGGCGCCCACCGCGCCGGTGATCACCACCATTCTTGATGATGTCAGCAATATCACCGGTCCCGTCGGCAGCGGGCAAAGCACCAATGACACCCTGCCAGAGCTACGAGGCACCAGCGAACCTGGCGCATTCATCACGCTCTATGACGGTGCAACGTTACTCACGCCAACCCCGATTCAGGCGGATGCCAACGGCGCATGGAGCTTTACGCTAACCACCGCACTGACGGAGGGATCGCATAGCTTTACCGCGAAAGCCACCGACGCGGCGGGCAACGTCAGCGTATCGTCGGCGACATCGACCATCGTGGTAGATACCACGCCGCCTGGCGCCCCCACCAGTCTGGCGGTGATCACCAACGGCAGCCATGTGACCGGCACGGCAGAGGCCGGCAGCACGGTCACTATCACCAGCAGTAACGGCACGGTACTGGGAACCGGCGTGGCGGACGGCACCACCGGCAGCTTTAACATTCTGATTAACCCGGCGCAGGTCGGTGGGGAGACACTGCAGGTTGTCGCCCAGGATAAAGCGGGAAACATCGGGGCATCCGGCAGCGTGATTGCCCCCTTCAGCGGGCTGCCCGGTGCGCCGGTGATCGCTTCGTTGACGGACGATGTGGGCTCCATCACCGGTCTGGTGGCCAACGGTCAGGCCACCAATGACGCCAGACCGTTGTTAAACGGGACGGGCCAGCCGTTCTCCACCATCACGGTGTACAGCGACGGCGTCTCTATTGGCAGCACCAGCGTGGATGCACAGGGTAACTGGTCGCTGACCCCGCAGGCCACTATCGCCGACGGGACGCACATCCTCACCGCTACGGCCACTAACACCAACGGCACCAGTACTCTGTCATCAGGTTATACCGTCACGGTGGATACAGTCACGGCTGCGCCAACGGGCACGGTGAGCGCCGACGGCGCCAGCATCAGCGGCACCGCCGAAGCGGGCAGTACGGTGAGCATCACGCTCAGCACGGGCTTAACGGTAACCACGACCGCCAACAGCAGCGGCAATTACACCTATACCTTCGATCGCAAACAGACCAGCGGTGAGAACATCAGCATCAGCGCCACGGACGCCGTCGGCAACGCCTCGACTCCGACGCAGGTCACCGCGCCAACGCTGCCCATCTCGGCCAGCGATAACGTTGAGAATATGGAGTTAACCTCCAGCGCCACCGTCACCACCGAGCAACTGAGCGACTATGGTCTGTTGCTGGTGGGCGCGCTGGGCAACGTAGCGAACGTGTTGGGTAACGATACGGCAGCCGTGGAATTCACCATTCAGGACGGCGGCAGCGCCAGTCTGGTAATCGACGCCAGCGCTACCGGGGTTGTGCTCTCGTTGCTGAATACGCAGGAGGTGGCGATCCAGAAATATGATGCTGAGACTAACTCGTGGACCACGGTCATCGACACCGCGCAGGCGCAGTTTGCCAATTTACTGACGCTCGGCAGCAGCGGCGTCACGGTGAACGTATCCGGACTGGAGGGCGGTACTTATCGGGTTCTGACCTATAACACGGCGCTGCTGGCAACCGGCTCTTATACCGCGCTGAACGTCAGCGTCGAAGAGACCAGTGCCGGTACCATCACCACCGCCACACCGCAGACCGGCAACGTGCTGAATAACGACAGCGCGCCGCAGGATACGCTTGTTACCACGGTCACTAACGCCAACGGGCAAGTCTTTACGCTTAACGCTGGCAGTAACGTCATACAAGGCGTCTATGGCACGCTGACGATCAATCAGGACGGTTCCTACAGCTACGCGCTGAACCCGAACAGCCCGGCCTCGGTCATCGGTCGGACAGAGAGCTTCACCTACACCATCAACGGCGGCGGCAACAGCGCCTCGGCAAAACTGGTCATTACCCTCGGCAATGACGCGCCAGCCAGCAGCGTCACTGCTGTGGACAACGTCGCCACCCTGCCCTATGACACACATGTGGAAGCGATCAACAACGGGGCGTCCTCGCAGGGTGGCTTTACGGTGGTCAACGTCAGCCTGGGCAACGTGCTGGATCTGGGCGTGCTGGACAAACTGAGCAACCCGATTATTTTCGACGTTGAGCAGGGTTCAACGCGCACCATGACGCTGCAATCCTCCATTGGTGGCGTGGCGATAGCCTCCAGTTTCGATCTGTACATCTATCGCTTCAACGACGTCACCCAGCAGTTTGAGCAATGGCGAGTGGAGAAAAACTGGCTGAACGCACCGCTGCTGGGCGGTCAATCCGACAAGCTGACGCTGAATCTGCCGGGCGGTGAATACCTGTTCCTGTTGAACCCGGCGTTTGGCGTCACGGCGCTGACCGGCTATACCCTGAACGTGCTGGAGGATCATGTTTATAGCGTTGATAGCCTGACCACCAGCACACAGGGCAATGTGTTGAGCGACGATATTGCCCCCGCAGGCACGCTGGTCACCCAGGTCAACGGCGTGGCGATTGCCGCCACCGGCACGACCACCATTGTCGGCACCTACGGCACGTTAACCATTGATGCGAAAGGGAACTACACCTACACCCTGAAAAGCGGCGTAGGTGCGGACGGCACCAAAACACCGGACAGCTTCATCTACACGGTGAAAGCGCCAAACGGGGACACCGATACCGCCTCGCTCAATATCCAGCCGACCGCCCGCCCGCTGGATGCGGTGAACGATGTCAGCGATACCCTGCTGGCCCCGGCCGTTCAGGACACCGCGAGTTATCTGGATTCCACCGTTGGTAGCGCCAGTTGGGGAGTACTCGGCAGAACCGGTAGCGGCAGCGGAACCTTTGACGTCGCGGCAGGCACCATTCTGAAAGGCGCGTCCATCGTCTTTGATGTCTCGACGCTGGTCACGCTGGGCAACCTGACCATTAACTGGTCGATTCTGGAAAATGGGGTGATCATTCGCTCCGGCACCGTGCCGGTCGCTAATATCACGCTCGGCGGCGCCACCGTGACCGTCAATCTGAGCGGGCTGGAGCTGGATGGCGGCACCTACACGCTGAGCTTCACCGGCAATAACACCCTGGCAGGCGCAGCGACTATTACGCCGAAAATCACCGGTACGACGGTCGATCTGGATAACTTCGAAACCTCCGGCACGCACAGCGTCACCGGCAATATCTTTGACGGCAGCGATTCCGCAGGGGCGATGGATCAGTTGAATACCGTCGATACCCGCCTGACCATTACCGGCTTTAACGGCAGTACCGCCACGCTCGATCCTTACTCCAGCGCCACCACTACCATTCAGGGCCATTACGGTTCGCTGCAAATTCGCGCCGATGGCTCGTACACCTACACGCTGAATAACGGTGTGGCGCTCTCGTCCATAACCACGAAGGAGACATTCACTTACACGCTCAATGACACCCACGGGCATAGCGATACCGCCACGCTAACGGTGGATATTGCCCCGCAGGTTGCCAGCACGTCACAAAGCGATGTGCTGGTGGGATCGGTATATGGCGACACGTTGATCTACAACCTGCTCAACGCCAGCGATGCCACAGGAGGCAACGGCGCTGACACCTGGAAAAACTTCTCGCTGGCGCAGGGAGACAAAATTGATATCGGCGATTTGCTGGTGGGCTGGAACGGACAAACCGCCTCGCTGGGCAACTATCTCAGCGTCAGCACCAGTGGCGGCAATACCACCCTCTCTATTGACCGTGACGGGGCGGGCAGCACTTACCACTCCACACAACTGGTGACCCTGGAGAATGTACAAACCACGCTGACGGAGCTTATCGAACAAAACCATATTGTGACCTGATAAAGAACCTACAACGACCCCGGGCGCACGTTCGCCCGGGGCAAAAACAACGCGCAATTAGGGAAGAAAAATGGGAAAACGACAGCTTACTTTCTGGTGGCTGGCGGGCAATCTGTGCGCTGCGCCCGCTATCGCTGCCGTGGAAACGCCTCGCATCGCCCCGCAACAATGGGTTGAACAACAGGAACTGCCCGCGCTTGATGGCCCAATGCCATTCAGCGGCGACAGCGCCGCCCCCGGCGAACTGACTCTCTCTCAGGCGGTCAATCGTGCCGCCACCTGGCATCCGTCAATTGCGGAAGTGGTCGGCAAACTGTATGCGCAAATCGAGCAGGTCGATGTCGCAAAAGCCAAATACTATCCGCAGGTTAACGCCGGAATGAATAACGGCTATACCAACAGCTATTCCGACAGCGGATTCAGTCCGTCGCTGGTGCTTTCGCTTTCACAAATGCTGTATGACTTCGGCAAAGTCGCAAGCCAGGTGCGGGCCGAAAACGCTGGCGTGGCGCAGGAGCAGGCCAACGTGCTGGTCAGTATTGATACAGTCAGTCATGAAACGGCGACCGCTATTGTACAGGTGCAAACCTGGCAGCAGATGGTGGCGGTGGCAAAGGAGCAACTGGATGCCCTGAGCGCCATCGGCAGACTGGCGAATCAGCGCAACGATGAAGGGGCCAGCTCGCTGTCGGACGTGGTGCAGACCGATGCGCGCATTGAGGGCGCGCGCTCCCAGCTTGTGCAGTATCAGGCCAATCTTGAGAGTTCACAGGCGACGCTCATGACCTGGCTGGGCTGGAAAAACCTTAACACCATCAGCAACGACTTCCCGCAAAAGCTGGGCCGCAGTTGCGAACTGGCAACGCCGGACGACAAACTGGTGCCTTCGGTGCTCGCCGCCTGGGCGCAGGCCAACGTCGCCCAGGCCAATCTTGACTATGCCAATGCGCAGATGACGCCGACAGTTTCGCTGGAACCGGAGGTACGCCACTATCTCAACGATAATTACGCCGGGCATGAGTCCGTTGACCGCACCCAGTATTCTGCGTGGGTCAAAGTGGAGATGCCCATTTATCAGGGCGGCGGCTTAACCGCGCGTCGCAACGCCGCCAGCCACGCGGTGGAATCCGCCCAGTCAGCCATCCAGCGCACCCGGCTGGATGTGCGCAAGAAGCTGCTTGCCGATCGCAGTGAAGCGATGAACCTGGCGACCTCCTTACAGATCCAAAAGCGGCAGGAGACCTTGAGCGAGCGAACGCGCGAGCTGTATCAGCAGCAGTATCTCGACCTCGGCTCCCGCCCCCTTCTCGACGTGCTCAACGCTGAGCAAGAAGTTTATCAGGCGCGCTTCGCACAGTTACAGACGGAGAGTCAGTTGCATCAACTGCAGCTTAACTGCCTGTACAACACCGGTCTGATGCGCCAGGCCTTTGGTCTGGAAAATCGCACCATCCAGTCTGTGGAGATCCAGCCATGACCCACGCCGACATCCCTGACGACGAGCGCATCACCGCACCGGCGCTGGCCAACTGGGCGCGGGCAATGAGCCATATTGCCGCCCATTATCGTATTGCCTGCTCACCCGGTGCGCTACAGGCCAGCGCGCCCTGGTTTCAGGATAAGCCGATGCAGCAGGCGCTCAGCCAACTGGCCCGCCAGGCCGGACTCTCTTTTCAACCGCTGGCCCCCACTGAACAATCTCTCACCCGCTGGCGTCTGCCGGTAGTGATCCAGCTCCAGGAGGGTGAACTGGTGCTGGTTGAACAATTCGACGGCGAAGACCAGCTTGACGTCAGTTTTATCAATGGAGAACTCCAGCGCAACCGGATCGCCCTGCGCGACCTGCTGCCAACGGTCCGTTTTATTATCGCGTTACGTCCGCTTTCCGCTGTGAAAGACAGCCGGGTAGATGCCTACGTCTCGCGTTTCAAACCCGACTGGCTGAAAAGCCTGGTGCTAAAAGATCTTCGCCCCTATGGCCCGGTAATGCTGGCGGCGCTGTTGATCAATATTCTGTCGCTCTCCGGGATCGTTTTCTCGATGCAGGTGTATGACCGGGTGATCCCCGCACAGTCATGGCCGTCGCTGTATGTCCTCGCCGTCGGCGTATTGATCGCTATGCTATTCGGTTTTCTGCTGCGACTCGCCCGAGGTCATGTGATGGATCTGTTAGGTAAACGCGCCGATATGCGGGTGTCGGATCGCGTCTTCGGTCACGCGCTGCGCCTGCGTAACAGCGCGATCCCGCGCTCCACCGGCAGCTTTATTTCGCAGCTACGCGAGCTGGAACAGATCCGCGAGATGGTGACCTCTTCCACTATCTCCACCATTGTGGATCTGCCCTTCTTTTTCCTGTTCATCGTGGTGCTGGCGATCATCGCCCCACCGCTCGCCTGGATCGCCCCGGTCGCCGCGCTGCTGATGATCCTTCCCGGTCTGCTGTTGCAAAAAAAGCTCGCGGAGCTGGCGAATCAGTCGGCGCACGAGGCCACGCTGCGTAACGCCGTGCTGGTGGAGAGCGTTCAGGGGCTGGAGGACATCAAGCTGATGCAGGCGGAGAACCGGTTTCTGCAACAGTGGAACAGCTATATCCGCATCACCGCCGAGTCCGGACTGCGCACCCGCGAACTGTCGCAGGGGCTAATCAACTGGGGGGTGACCGTCCAGGGGCTGGTTTATGCGGCGATGGTGATGTTTGGCGCCCCGCTGGTGATTGAAGGCACACTGACCACCGGCTCAGTGGTTGCCGCCTCCATGCTTGGCTCAAGGATGATCGCCCCGATGGGTAATCTGTGCGGCGTGCTGGCACGCTGGCAGCAGGTGAAAGCCGCCAAAAAGGGGCTGGACAGCATTATGGAACTCCCCACCGAGACCCGGCGCGATGAAACGCTGGTGCATCAGGAGATCTTTCACGGTCATTATCTGTTCGAGAACGCACAGTTTCGCTATCACAGTGAAGACCAGCGGGTGCCACTGCGCATTAACCGACTGGAGATCGCCGCCGGTGAGCGCATCGCGGTGCTCGGACGCAACGGCGCGGGCAAATCCACGCTGTTGCAGGCGCTGGCAGGCGGCGTGGATCTGGTCGAGGGAGACGCCCGTCTCGATAACCTCAGCCTGCCGCACATCGATATGGCTGATTTACGCCGCAACGTTGGTCTACTGAGCCAGAACGCGCGCCTGTTTTTTGGCACCCTGCGCGAGAACCTGACGCTCGGCGCACCGCACGCCAGCGACAACGAGATTTTCGCCGTGCTGGAGATCTGCGGTGCGGCCAACTTCGTGAAACGGCTGCCGAAAGGGCTCGATCATCCGATCATGGAAGGCGGCAGCGGATTATCCGGCGGTCAGCGACAGTCCATCATGCTCGCCCGCATGCTGCTGCGCGGCCCCAATATCGTCCTGCTCGATGAGCCAACCGCCTCGCTGGATGAGCATTCCGAACGCGAGTTTATTCAACGACTGGGACAGTGGCTTGGCAACCGCACTCTGGTAGTCGCCACCCACCGCGTACCGGTACTGGAGCTGGTAGAACGGGTAGTGGTGCTTAAAGAGGGGCAACTGGTGATGGACGCGCCGAAAGCGCAGGCTCTGGGGCAAAGTCGAATGGCCGCGCAGGCCAACACGCGGGAGTGGAAAAATGAAAACCAGTCAGCCTGACGCGACCCAAGACGTGCTCGACGACAGCCGCGAGCGTGAATTTTCGGGCGCCAGCCGCATCATCTGGCTCACCGGGATCTTGTGTCTGATCCTCGCGGTATGGGCGTGGTTCGGCATTCTTGATGAGGTCTCAACCGGCACCGGCAAGGTGATCCCCAGCTCGCGCGAGCAGGTGTTGCAGTCGCTCGACGGGGGGATCCTTGCGGAACTGATGGTGCATGAAGGCGATCAGGTCCAGGCGGGACAGGTTCTGGCGCGAATGGATCCGACGCGATCGGAGTCTAACGTCGGCGAAAGCGCTGCGCGCTACCGCGCCTCGCTGGCCTCCAGCCAACGCCTGACGGCGGAGGTTAGCGACAAGCCGCTGGTCTTCTCTGACGAACTAAACGCCTGGCCGGATCTGCTGGCCTCGGAAACGCGGCTTTACACCAGTCGTCGCGCGCAACTCGCCGACGCGCAATCCGAACTGAACGAGGCGCTGGCGCTGGTGAATAAAGAGCTGGCAATTACCGAACGGCTGGCAAAAAGCGGTGCTGCGAGCCACGTTGAGGTATTGCGTTTGCAACGGCAAAAAAGCGATATTGGCCTTAAACTCACCGATCTGCGCTCGCAATATTACGTCCAGGCGCGCGAGGCGCTGTCTAAAGCCAACGCCGAAGTGGCAATGCTCTCTGCGATCATTAAGGGACGCGAAGATTCGGTGACCCGCCTGACCGTCCGCTCGCCGGTTCGCGGCATTGTGAAGAATATCCAGGTCACGACGATCGGCGGCGTGATCCCGCCAAACGGCGAGATGATGGAGATCGTCCCCGTTGACGATCATCTGCTGATCGAAACGCGTCTGTCGCCACGCGACATCGCTTTTATCCACCCAGGCCAGCGTGCGCTGGTGAAAATCACCGCCTACGATTACGCCATTTATGGCGGGCTGGAAGGCGTTGTCGAAACCATTTCACCGGATACCATTCAGGACAAAGTGAAGCCGGAAATCTTCTACTATCGCGTTTTTATTCGTACCCATCAGGACTATCTGCAAAACAAGCTGGGACGCCGTTTCTCCATCGTACCGGGCATGATCGCGACAGTGGATATAAAAACAGGGGAAAAAAGCATCGTCGACTATTTAATCAAACCGTTCAATCGAGCCAAAGAAGCGCTGCGCGAGCGGTAAATGCCTGATGATTGGGGGTGGCAAGGGCTGTCACAAGTCTGTTATACTTGTCTTAACACATTGGGGCTGATTCTGGATTCGACGGGATTTGCGAAACCCAAGGTGCATGCCGAGGGGCGGTTGGCCTCGTAAAAAGCCGCAAAAAATAGTCGCAAACGACGAAAACTACGCTTTAGCAGCTTAATAACCTGCTCTGAGCCCTCTCTCCCTAGCTTCCGCTCTTAAGACGGGGATCAAAGAGAGGTCAAACCCAAAAGAGATCGCGTGGATGCCCTGCCTGGGGTTGAAGCGTTAAAACTAATCAGGCTAGTCTGGTAGTGGCGTGTCAATCCGCAGGTGCCAGGCGAATGTAAAGACTGACTAAGCATGTAGTACCGAGGATGTAGGAATTTCGGACGCGGGTTCAACTCCCGCCAGCTCCACCAAATATTGATGTACTGAAGTTCAGTAAAGTCTACTAAGCCCGCATAGCACAAGCTCTGCGGGCTTTTTTGTGCCCTCAATTTTCCCGCGAAGTCAGAAGAGAACTCATTAAATCCGAACCTTTTAGGCCCATTGCCAGGCCCAACGAAAAGCTCTATTGTTTTTGGTCGCCTGGTCTGTCCGCTCCGTACCAGGAGCGGACGTTGATGATAGTAATGAGTGCGGGTGTGATTAAACTTCCGGGTTACGGACAGGTTGCCCCGGACATAGGATTAAAGTGGTGAGAAGGATTCAACAACATGCTGGAAAACGTAAGGATCAGAAAGTAGTTCAAACTCTTCGTCATCCGGATAGGTGACCGCCACGTGATAGTTTTCTCCAGCAAACGCCTTTACCGACTGGAGATCCTGCCAGTAGGTAGCAAGAAAAAAATGCTCCCAGCCACCCTGCGTTTCTCTACGAACAAACGCGCCTATGTTTCCTGGGATGCTTTTTGAATGCTCGACTCCTGTTTTCTCAAGATGCTTAGCAAAGCCATCCGCATGCTCAAGCGGAACGCAGCCGTGCCAGGTTCTTACAATCATTAGTTTTATCTCCTGTTATGGAAAAAATAACCCTATCACCATCAGGTATTTCATGATGTGGTTAACAAAGAGTATTCCTTGTGATAGCGAGTTTATCAGGCGCTTCTGACTTTGGTTTATTATTCCCCTCTTCGTTCATAGCAAACCTGGCTACTCTACTCATTGGTCACTTCAGGCCTTACCAGACGAGGTGTACCCTCTGTTAGCTCCCATCCGGAATCAGACTTTCGGACATTATCAATTTGTTTTGCGCCATGCCCTACGTAGTATTCTCCTTTCAATAAAACATTGGCTCTCCATGAGCCATTTATTCAAGGAATGAATATGTACGTTCTGGCACTGATTTTCGCCCTTTCCAATAACACAACGAAAAGTGAAGTAATTGGCGCGTTTAGCGATCTGGCGCAATGCGAGACGGCATCACTGGCCTATTCGTCAAAGACGAAATGCTATTTTATTGACCCGCAAAAAGGGATGCAGGAAGTGGATAATATCAATACGCAAAATTTACAGAAAAAATAACGCGCCTATTCAACGATCACTTTGACTTTCGGCTTCGACAAAATAATTTTTATCAGTTCGGTGAAGTTCACTGGTTTAAAGAAATAGTAACCCTGCTGGAAGGTAATATCGTTACGGTTCAGATAGTCAACCTGCTCCTTTGTTTCCACGCCCTCCGCCACGATGCTTAGCGACAGTTTTCGTGCCAGATCCAGTACACAGTCCAGAATCCGGGTGGAATCTTCTTCCATGCTGACTCGCGCCACAAAACTCTGATCAATCTTAATGTAATCAATGTGTAGATCGTGAAGGTAAGAAAGTCCCGAATAGCCTGTGCCAAAATCATCCAGGGCGATAACAAAACCATTCTCATGCAGAACATTCAGCGTCTTAACCAGGTGCTCATCGACATGTAAAGGTTCGCGCTCGGTGACTTCAAGCACCAGATTCAAATCTTTTCGGTGAAATCGCGCCTTATACTTCAGGCATTCCTCCACAAAGGTTGGGGAAGTAATATGTGAGGCGCTAAAGTTAATGCCGACATGAAATCCTTCCGGCAGCTTCGAGGCGATAGCATTCATATGGGTGACGACCTGCTCCATCAGGCTTTTGGTCAAAGGAATAATCAGCCCCGACTTTTCCGCCACCGGGATGAATGACGCCGGTGAAATATATCCAGCTTTCGGGTGTTTCCATCTCGCCAGAACTTCAACGCCTCGCAGGGTCCCTTCTTTGCCGTTAACTACCGGCTGATAAAAAGGCACGATTTCACCTTTCATGATCGCCCTACGGAGCGCTTCTTCCGGCGTGGTGCTTTTATTTAAATACTTAACCAGTGCATACGCGGCGATACAGGACATCAGAAAGATGAAAATCACGATTCCCATCCCCTGTTTGATCAGCCGGTGCACGCTAAAAATGGGGGGTTGGTTAAATCTGATGGCGTAAGGAAGGGTGGTCGAGGCAACGTATCCGACGTTAGGTTCTTTTTTCTCCGCGAGGTGTATATCGCCAGTGGGCCCCAACACAGCATTACCCACCATCAATGCATAACTCACCCCTTTTAGCGGCGTGCTCAGCGCGTCACGGATATGCTGATCGCTTATAGTGATAACAATTTGACTCGCGGCAAACGGCGTTTGATACAGCAATACCGGTCGTCCATTGACCACCTGACTGGCAGGCACCAACTGCAATACTGGCTCACGCATTCGTAAAGGTTCAGTCAGTAACGTGCGATTTCCCGGTAACGAGGAACACCAGGTCTCGCCGTGCTGGAGAATTAAAATGGTCCTGAGATGAGGTTGTAACGCGGCCTCGGTGCCAAGCCGGTATTGTCCTTCCCGATCGCAACCTTTGAGGGAGATATCTCTGGCGATCTCGCTGGCATGTCTGGCTTCGTCCATGATGACGTTCATATTACTTACAGCATAACGCGCCCCTGCGAGGCTATCGTTCTTTGCCGAATACCACAATTGCACATTCAAAATAGATACGCCAAAAATAAAGAGCAACGCAGCAACAAGGACAGGAAGAAGTAGATTGCGCATTGGCAGCCCCAAAGGAGATCTTAGTTTTATCATGTGGCTGGCAGCCTTCACGTCATGACTCTAAAAGCATGGTTGAAAGCACTGAAAATCACCATAGTCCCGGAGCCCTTTATTTTTTAAAGGCTAAAAAGAAGAATGACAGACGGGCAAATAAAAACAGCACCTTACTCAGTTGGGGAGCCAACGTTTGGGGTGCCGTTTTTGACGACAGGAAAATAGCGCCATTATGGTCTGTTGTCCCGCGTTCAGACGAGTATCAGAAATTCACTTTCAGCCCCAGCATCGCGCTGGTATCGCTGTAGCCAGCATCGCCAATTTGCTGGGCAACATTACCCCAGAGATTCACGTTACGGTTAAGCTGACTTTCCACACCGGCTTTCAGTTCGGCAATGTTGCGCGTTCCTGCCTGTTCAACATCGACACCGCTCATCGACGCACCAAAACGTTTGGTATTGTGGATCCAGTTCGCTTCGACGAAAGGTTCAAATATACGTTCTTTCCCTTCATCAATTTTGCTGTGCCCTTTGATGAATACACGTGCGCCAAGACGAGTCTGAAGATTACCGTCTCCTTCACTGGTCACCCGCGTACCATTAGCTTCACGGTGCGCATTGGCTTTCACGCCCATCCAGGTTAACTGGCCCACTGTCTGGAAATAGTAGCGTTCGCGCTCATTCTTCTCGCCGATTTTCCAGGTATATCCGGATTCCACAGACGCGGTAAATCCTTTCGATTTATACTCTTCCTGCGCCAGACTTTCACCGCTGACGGTGTTATCAAACCAGTTGTACATCAACCAGCTGTCCACGTAAGCGCCCGTTTTCTCTTCATTATTTTGCAACCACGTGCCGTAAACCCCGAGGCTATAACCCTCCACGCTGCCCCTGCTGTAATAGCGGTTCAACTTATTATGAGAGTTACTTTTTTGATTAGCATATCCACCCATGACGCCAAGGTGATAGCGGTCCTGTTCATCGCCGCTCCACTGTGCGATATCTCCGCCCAACTGGACGACATAACGGTTCGCCTGGGTGTTGACTTGCCCGCTGTTGTCTTTAAATCGCGTATGCCCGCCGACGTGGCGCATCCAGAGGCTGGAAACGTTCTCTGCTTCGCCTTTCAGCGCATCAACATAGTGAGGCTCGCCTAAACGGTCATGTAAACGATGCTGGAACAGCGTGTTCGCGGCCGCGATATTTGCCACGTATTCTCCCCCTTCAGGGCGAATCACGGGTGTAGGTTTCGGGCCAGGCTCCGGCGTCGGGCCAGGCTCAGGAGAAGGTTCCGGCGTTGGGTTCGTCGCAATACCGCTCACGAGGTACCAGTTTTCCCCTTTGCGCACCACATCATAGTCATAGGCGCCTGCGACAATACGCCCATGTTTGGTAAACGTACCGATCGACTCGCCGCCAACATTAACAATTTCGATCCCCTGCTGAGTCAGCGCGCCCTGCCCGCCAATATTGTTGATGCTGACCTGAGTATTCCCCGCTGCCACATCGCCCAGCACATACAGTTTATCGGTTAATGAATCGTCGCCGCCCAGCACCGTATTCAGCGTCAGGATGCCATTCGTACCGGAATAATCCTCGACGACATGCAGGAATTTAGGTCGATAGGAGGCAAAACTGATGGGCGCCGTGTACGTCAAATTCGCATCATGCAGATCGAGACGCGTAACGACAGAATCTTCCGTCATATTCCAGACGCTGTTGGTTCTGGACAGATCCAGGTAAATATAACCGTTATCTACGGTATTCAGGGACTTATCAGCATTGAGCTGGGTGGAGTTGGCGCTACCGGTAAACGCAGAGCCCTGGGTCATACGGAGATCGATAACTCCCTGTCTGTCCGCCAACAAATCACCGTTGACGATATAGGTTCCGCGTGACTGCTGTCCTCCCAGGTATGATGAGCCAATGTACGAACCGAAGCCAGTGGAATACATGGCGTGACTTCCGGTTCCTTCCAGATCAATATTCACGTTCCGGGTCAGGAAGATTTTCCCGCCTTCGTAGTTTTGCGTCTGGGCTCTGAGCATGCGCGTTCCCGGCGGTACATACTTATTGCCATCCTCCGCTTTCAGTCCCGTCGCCCTGTCGCCACGGGTAACGACCGCGATATCGCCAACCTGAATCATGCCCGTTTTATTGGCGTAAACCGCATGGGCTTCATCGCCATTGGTTTGTACGGAAACATGATTTCCCAGCGTAATGCGGGCGGTACTGTGATCGGGAATAAACCCCATCGCGTTCAGATAGTAGGCGGAACCGGCATAGACGCCATAACCCGTCCCCCTGTTAACATTACTGCCGGCGCCATCAGTAACAATGGTGACATTATCCCCCGCGGTTAAAATATTATTCTTGTTACTTCCCAGAGTCAGTTCCAGCGCAATTCCCATGCCATAACGTGCATAGATATTCGTGGCACCCGCAAGAGTGATATTAGCGTCCTCCACTTCCTGCAATAAAATACCGGAAGAGTATTCACCATACGTTTTAATCGTCAAATTACCGTCAATGGTCGTCGTTGCAATTCGGCCGAGGATCCCATCCGAATACTTTCCAAGTGTCGTAATTGTAATATCCTTCGGCGTCAAATGATGCGTTGTCTGGCGGAAATCAAACCCATAGCCTCGTTCATTCGCCGTCGTATTAATGGTGATGCTGTCATAACCGTTAATTTTACTGTCGATATCATTCACCAGCCCTGTGTCACCATTGCAGACGGCACTCACACCATCAGCAGAACTACACACGGCTTCGGCGGCAACTCCCTCGAAGGAAAATAAACCCATCAGTAAGGCATACTTCTTTATTGTCATAAACGACTCCATGTCATTATCAATTTTTCGTCACATCTTTACTGGCATTTAAATATATTTACACTCATAGGAATTTTCAGATTTAACATCCGGGGTCTTATAACAGACACCCCAAAATCAGACAATTCGCGTTTCATAAAAACCTTTAAAAACAAAAGGATATTTTTTTGACAATATTCTTAATAGTGAAATGCGTTTGTTCAAATGCCTGAATAACAGGGGCTGTCGCCATTGTTTTCACTTACAGTTTTTTCCTAGAGCCAGCGCTTCGTTAAGATGCCATGCTTAATCACGCTAATAACTTATAACGTAAAGCGAGGACATGATGAAAAAGACCCTAATCGCATTATCTGCACTTCTGCTGGCTTCTCCTGTTTTTGCCGCTACGACACACGCAACCGATAATGATGTTGCTGCCGCACATGAAAACGCAAATACAGCGAAAGAGAAATTACACCAGGCGCAGAATCAGGGTGAAGAGCAAAAACTGAAAGCAGAACACCGCGCCGAAGGTAAACAGGACAATATCAGCAGCAAAGTTAGCGAAGGCTCACAAGAAACCTGGCATAAAACTAAAGAAGGCACTGAAAAAGGCTGGAACGCCACGAAAGAAGGTGCTGAACAGGGTTGGAATAAGACCAAAGAAGGCGCAGCCAGCGTAGAGAAAAAAATCAGCGAATAAAACTTTCGCCCTGATCGTTAATCAATTAAAAAGCCGCTTACGCGGCTTTTTAATTTCTGCTTTTACCCGTTCAAACTTACCAGCTGTATTTTACCCCCAGCATGCCCTGGGTATCGCTGTAGCCCTTGTCACCCAGTTGTACACCGACGTTACCCCAGACGCTTAAACGGTTATTCAGTTTACCTTCCACCCCGGTACGCACTTCTCCCAGGTTGCGGGCACCATCACGGCTGATTTTCTCGCCGTCCATCTTCACGCCGAAGGATTCGGTATTGTGGATCCAGTTCACTTCGACATAAGGCTGGAACTCGCGCTGCTGTCCGTCATCCATTTTGTGATGACTGTTGAGGTACGTTTTCACTCCCAGACGCGTCTGAACGTTGCCATCACCTTCTGATTCAATGCGCGTCCCGTCATGCCGGGTATGCGTGTCAGCGTTCACGCCCATCCAGGTGACCTGTGCCTGCGGCTGAATGTACCAGGTGTTCAGAGAATCCTGGCTGCCGCTGAACGTACCGGCTTTCAGGGTGTAACCCGCTTCCAGCGAGGCCGTCAGCCCTTTTGAGTCGTAGCTGTCGCTCTCACGCGCATCCGCATCCACTGTATTGTCGAACCAGTTGTAGAGCATCCAACTGTCCACATACGCTCCCGTGTTATCCGCCTCGTTCTGATACCAGGTTCCGTAGAGACCAACGCTGTAGCCGCTGGTACGTCCGTCTGAACCGTATGCGGCACGGTTGCTGTGGGTGTTGCTGTGCTCATTGGCATACCCCCCCATCACACCGAGATGCCAGCGGTCCAGCCCGTCCATACTCCACTGTGCAATGTCGCCGCCCAGTTGCAGCACGTAGCGATTGCTCTGTGTTTTCAGTTGGCCGTCACCCGCAGAGGAACGTTCGTACCCGCCAACGTGCCGCATCCACATGCTGCCGGCCAGCCCGTCATCCTTCAGCGTATTGGCATACTGCAGCTCACCCAGACGATCGTGCAGACGATGAGCAAACAACGTATTCGCAGCAGAAAGATTGCTGATATAGCTGCCCGCTTCGGGTCGCAGAACATCCACCGCCTGCGGATCGACAACCGGCGGGTTGTCCGAATCAATCACTCCATCCCATTTGCTGGTCAGATACCAGTTTTTCGCTGCTTCGCCACTTCCCTTCGCCAGCGTGTAGACATACGCGCCGGCTTCCACGGAACCACGGGCCAGCGCGAATTGCCCCGCGGAATTGCCGTCCACGCGCACCAGTTCGATACCATTGCGGGTTTGCGCGCCTGTGCCGCCAACGTTATTGACATCCACCCGCGTGTTGCCGGAGGTATCGCCATGCACGGTCAGTTTATCCGTGGCTGAATCATCACCGCCGAGGGCGGTATTGAATACCATCAGACCGTCATTGCTGTGGTAGTTACCGTCCACATCCAGATAATTGCCCGGCTGTATGCCCGAACGCCCCAGGATCACGGTGCCGCTGTGAGTCAGATTGCCGCCAACCGTAAAATCGGACACCTGCATCGTCCCGCCATTCATCACGTCCACATCACCGGCGGTGCGGCCATACCCTGACAGGGTAGCGCCATCGTGAATATTCACCTGCTGGTTAGCCATATCAACGGCGGAATCGGCATCGCTACCCAGCGCAATCTCACCGTCGACAATGTCGGTGGTCCCCGTCCAGGAGGCAAAATCCTGTACCAGCGTCAGCACGCCGCGACCGGTTTTAGTCAGATCCCCTGCGCCGCTAATGACATTGTTCAGCGTCCAGTCCGTGTCCGTCGCTACCGTCAACAGGCCGTTATCCGTGACAGAGGCAGAGCCAAGGTTCTGCTGTTCACTGACGGTCAGTTTGTTGTCTGCATCGATATTGAACAGGCCGCTAAAACCGCTGTTATCTCCGCTGACGACCACATCTGACATATTCGCAACATCAATGCCGCCCGCTCCGCTGATGACGTTCGTCAGCGTGCCGACAATGCCATTCAGGGTCAGCGTCCCGTCATCGACGATATCGCCACTGCCTGCGCCCTGCACATCATTCACACGCACTTCCGCCCCGCTGCTGATGGTGGTTTTGGCTGTCAGCCCAGCATTGGGGCCGTCAATTGTTAACAGACCGCCGATAACATTCAGCGCACCGCTGCCGGTCAGCGTTCCCTCACTGAGCCCGCCGTTGCGCAGAGTCAGCGCGCCGCCATTCAACGCCAGGGTGGAATTGGCCTGCCCCGTCAGCGTCCCCGCTGTCTGGATTGTCCCGTTGAGATCGGCGTTTGCACCGCCGCTGATGGACAGTTCACTGGTGTCGCCCAGTGCGCCATTCGCGTCAGTACGTAACGTCCCGGCCTGTACCAGCGTGGCGCCGCTGTAGTCATTCAGTCCATTGGAGAGCGACACGACATCTCCCGTATTCACCGCCAGATTGCCGCTGCCGGAGATCGCCGCCGACATATCCGCGCCGGCGCCCGTCACACCGGCATACGGCGACAGCACCAGCGTTTGCCCGGAGAGAATATCCAGCGCCTTCAGACCGTAGTTCACATACAGTCCGTCACCCGGCGCGGTGGTCAGGCGAAAACCATATTGCCCGTTCGCCACCGTCGCCCCACCCTGCGCTATCTGAAGGGTTTTATCTGCCGCAATCGGCGTGCCGTTTTGATCGGCAAGCGTCAGCGAACCACCGGTTCCAAGAACAACCGACGATCTCACCAGTTGTACGCCAATCCCGGTATCATCCTGCTGAAGCAGGTTTACGGTCGTGTTCGGATCCCCTGCGGCGCCCGTATCGTTCCAGGGGTCAGCAAGGTTCACTTTCACCGTGCCGGTTCCATCTGCATGCCAGCCACGTCCGTTGTATGATACCCCTTCCGCTCCGGCAACCAGCGTGTTGACCTCAATCAGACTGTCAGAGGTCTTTGAACCCGGAAAAGTCGCATCAAAAACCAGCGTCCCGCCATTGAAAAGTAACCCCACGAGATGCTGCGTATCACTGACAGTAGTGGTATTTCCCGCACTGCTGATTAGCATCGCTTGTTCCATTGCCGAGGCATTATCCCCGGAGAGAGCAAAGGTGCTATTGCGCAGCTCAACAACCCCGTGAAAATTGTCCCCGGTGCCTGGCGCAAAGGAAAAAACATCATCTCCGGCGTTCAGATTAACGGACAGCAGCCCCGTGCCGTTCAGCACATTACTGAAGGCAAAGTCATGGGTGCTGGCGTCGGTTGCGCCGACAATTTCGAGTGTGCCATTGTTGCCCATCGTCACTTCACTGCTGCCGAGGCCCGTTCTGTTGTCATTAGATTGCAAAGCCGAGGTGAGCGTCCCGCCATTAATAAGCGTCTTCCCGCTGTAGGTATTGTCGCCTGTCAGTACGGTATGCCCGGCCAGATGAACGATGGATCCCTGACCCGTAATCGGCATGGCGAGCTGATATCCTCCCGCTGTGGAGGGATCGTTGGTGGTGTGGTTGAGCACAAGCGACCCCGTTCCCGAGCCGAATGTCACACCGGTGGCACCGGAAATCACGCCCGCGCCGGCGGCGGCCTGCCCCTCAGCCGCGCCAATGTTCACCACTCCCGTGCCCGAGGCATTCTGCGCAATGAACAGTTTACCGTTCAGGTTAAGCGCGCCGCTGTTACTCAGGGTGAGGGTTCCGTCACCCACGGCGCCGACGGTCACTGAGGTCGTATCCAGCCGCGATCCGGCACCATTGATATTCACCGTCCCCTCACCACCGTTTGCCGCCAGGCTCACCGCGCTGGCAACCACTTTCCCACCCGACTGGATATCCAGTATCCCCGTCGAGGAATGACCTACATTCAGTTTTTTGGTGACGTTACTGGCGTCGGCGATCCGCCATTCCCCGCCGTTGCTGATATTCACTCGCCCGTAGCCAGCAGGCGAACGCCCCAGCATGCTGTCGGCGCTCGAATGAACTACTGCAGAGTCAGTGATATTCAGCGTTCCCGAACCATAATCCCCGACCCGCAGCGCGCCGGTGCTCATTGTTGAATTCTGACCGCTAACGCTGACGGTTCCCACTCCGGCGTCAAAACTGCCAATCGTTGTCATACCGGCGTTCAGCGCACCGCCCTCTTCAATGTTAATCACGCCTGTGCCGCCATAACCAATATTCAGGTCCTGGAGCGCCCCCGAGGGATTCACTAAATTCCACTGTCCACCCGTGCGGATCGTGGCGGATCCGTGACTGCCGTTTGAACCACCCAGTACGCCAAGTCCTGCCGTGTTAACCACTGCGGAGTTGGAGATGGTCATGGTGCCGACACCGGACTCGGCAATGGCGATCGCCCCTGAGCGTAACGAAGAGCCGGAACCGTCGACGTTCACCGTACCGTTCGCCTGGGTGTTATCGCCAATAGTGAGCTTGTAGACATCCGATCCTGCCACCACACCGCCCGCGAGGATATTTAGCGTGCCCACGCCGTCCATGCCGACAAAAGTGTAGTAATCCAGTGAATACCCTGCCGACACGTTGACGACCTCGCCATTATCGATAATGGCCGAATAAGCGGGCAAAGAGGCCAGCAGTATCAGTGACAGGGCACTGCGTTTAAAAAGAGATTCAAAAGAAGATTGTCGTTGCGCGGAAGAGGACGTTGTTTTCAAAGATGAATGGGCTGACGATTGGCTTTTCCCTCGCACCAGCTCAGAACAAACCTGGAATACATGCAGAATGTCATTCCATATAACGCGATAATTGATATTCATGTTAAATGCTCATAATCAGATAAAATGTTTATATGCGGTGTAATAGTTTTTAATACGCAACATAGAATCGATAAGCTTCCCTCATCTGGAAATGGGTAACAGAGGGCCATTCAGAAATAGAATCTGAGCAGTCTTAAATTAAATACATTATTGAGGCTTTATAATGATTTCACATATTGGCTCCGACAATAATATCCATGTTCAGTTTATTAACACCCAGGATCCACAATTCGCCCTCCGGGGAGAGCATTGATGGAATCACAGACAATTGTCAGAAATTAAATCAGTGCTATGCAAAATATAAAATATCACTCTGTGCAAAATAGAGGTTGATGCCAGTTTGATACTGACACCACGATTTCGACTCAGAGTTTCTGATGACGAACCGATAGGGGTTCAACAACCGCCATTGCAGCGCGTTGTTTGATTAATAATCCTTATGTATTTATTGCACTCAGTTTTACACCCGCCTGAAAAGCTGTCAATACACCCACCGGACTATTAGCTGGGTCATTAATTTGAGAAAATAATAATTAGTGAGCATAAATTCCTGGGAGGGTCACATTACATAATTCGATTTTTCCGTATCAGGAAAGGGGAAGTCGCGATGAGCTCAGGATATTTATAGTGAGTAATAAGATTTTTAACGTTTTTCAGGTTCGTAAAAATAGCCTTTCAAGAGCACTTTTTGCTAAAAACTTTAAAGTGTAATGGGATAACCGTTTGTATCCGATTACCTACAAAGGCTATTCATGTTTTTGTAGAAAAGTGTGAAGTCCTTAAAAAGCGGACCCGGACGAGAAGACCGCCTAACGTAGCGCTACGCGTAAGATGCGGATGGGTGCGATGCAAACGGGCAATATCATTAACCAGCGCCAGGCCAATGCCCGCCCCGGCTTCTGATCCTACATTTTCAAGGCGATGGAACGGCAGCATCGCCTGATGAACCTGTTCATCCTCAATGCCGGGGCCGCTGTCTTCTACCTCCAGCACGACGGCATCCCCTTCCTGCCTTAACCTGGCGGTGACAGTGCCGTCCTGCGGCGTATATTTCAGAGCGTTATCCAGTAAATTGCCGCACAGTTCACCCAACAGGACATCATCACCGTCAGTCCATATCGCCTCCTGTGCGCCTTCATAGCCCAGATCGATGCCTTTGCTACGCGCCTGCGCCAGTCGGGTAAAGCAACTCTCTTGCACCACCTCGAACAGATTAACCGGTAAAAATTGCCGTTCCCCTTGCTCTTTTCGCTTCACGGCGGATAGCTGTAGCAGTCTTTCCGTCAACAGGATGGTGTTGTCCAGCGTCGTGCTCATCGCCCGTAAGCTCTCGTGCCACTGCTGAGGTTGCTCACTGGCGAGCGCCACGGCAACCTGCGTTTTCAGTACCGCCAGCGGGGTTTTCAGTTGATGAGACGCATCGGCGCTAAAACGTTCCTGCCGGGAGATGAGGGCACGCAGGCGATCCAGATAGCGGTTGAAGGCGACAATCAGCAGGCGCGTTTCCGACCAGGGCAGCAGCTCAGGTAACGGCGTCAGGCGTTCCGGTTCACGGCGCACCATCAGTGAAGAGAGCTGACGCATCGGGCGCAGTACGCGACGCAGCAGCCAGCCGACCAGCACCAGCGTCAACATGACCAACAATCCCTGCGTTACCCATGATGAAAACAGCAGTTGTCCTGCCAGGTAACGCCGCGACTGCAGCGTCTCAGCGACATAAATTTCGGCCATCCCGACAATGCCACCTTCATTCACCGGTTGAAGCAAACGCGCCACGCGAATGGCCTGCCCCTGATATTGCGTATGATAAAACCAGGCCAGCGCAGGGTAGAGTTGCGTGCGAGAGGTGGAAGGCGGCATCGCCGGCAGATCGTCATAACCCGAAATCACCTTCCCCGCCGGATCCACCACTTTATAGTATAACCGGTCGTTCATATTCAGCTCGAAGCTGTCGAGCACCACCCAGGGGACATTCACTTCCAGCTTCGCATGGCGAACCACCAGCCGTTCCGCCACCGTTCGCGCGGACGAAAGCAGCGTGCGATCATAAGCCTGCGTCGCCGCCTGCAGGGCGCTGACGTAGCTGTTAAACGCCGACAGCCCCCACAACAGGATCAGCGGTAGACCAAGGAACAGCAGCAGTTGCAGGTATAACGACTGGGGTTTAGCCCACCTCATCAATACACTCCAGCACGTATCCCAGACCGCGCAGAGTGGTGATCCGCACATTACTGCCCTGCAATTTTTTCCGCAGACGATGAATGTACAGTTCAATACTTTCAGGGCTGACTTCATCGTTCAGGCTGAAAACCTGCTCGAATAACTGCTGGCGCGATACCGGACGGGTTCTGCGATACATCAGCACCGTTAACAGCGCCAGTTCACGCGGGGTAAGCGCCAGCGGTTGCTGCTGAAGCAAGAAATAACCTTCATCATGGAATGCCAGGTCGCCCAGTTGCTGCAACTCCTGGACCTGTCCCGCGCTGCGCCGGAGCAAAGCCCGTAGCCGGGCGTCCAGTTCCTCGAGTTCGAAGGGTTTGGGCAGATAATCATCCGCTCCGGCATTAAGTCCTTTGACCCGATCCGCCACCGCGCTACGCGCTGTCAGCAGCAGCACCGGCAGCGTCTGCGCACGCTTACGCAGACGCTGCACCACTTCCAGTCCGTC
This sequence comes from Citrobacter sp. ANG330, assembly GCF_047467925.1. Classification (NCBI taxonomy): domain Bacteria; kingdom Pseudomonadati; phylum Pseudomonadota; class Gammaproteobacteria; order Enterobacterales; family Enterobacteriaceae; genus Citrobacter; species Citrobacter sp. ANG330. Next base: position 54,403 of record NZ_JASJUI010000013.1, read on the forward strand.
GATGCCGGGCATGTTGATATCGAGAACCGCCAGCGCATAGGTTTCGCTGTGCAGAAGATGATCGGCCGCCAGCCCATCGAATACGCAGTCCACGGCGAATCCGTTTTGCACCAGCGCTTTTTCCAGCCAGTGAGCCAGCTCACGGTTATCTTCCGCCAATAAGAGACGCATATCACATCCTGTAAAGTTTCTGCCGCATTGAAAGGGAAATGAAAGGTTAATGTTTTAACAATCACGCAACCGAACCGCTACATGCAGGTTCACATAATCAAAAAATAATCTTCCGAACCCTACAGTCCGGTCGTCCGACGTGAGGATAAATAATGAAAAAACAGTTCGTTCGTACCCTTGCTGCAAGCCTTTTACTGATGAGCACCTCTGTCCTGGCGCAGGAAGCGCCGTCGCGTACTGAATGTATCGCCCCGGCGAAGCCCGGCGGCGGCTTTGACCTCACCTGCAAACTGATTCAGGTGAGCATGATGGAAACCGGCACCATCGAAAAACCGATGCGCGTGACCTACATGCCCGGCGGCGTAGGTGCCGTCGCCTATAACGCGATCGTCGCGCAACGCCCCGCCGAACCGGGAACGGTCGTCGCGTTTTCCGGCGGGTCGCTGCTTAACCTTTCGCAGGGCAAGTTTGGTCGTTACGGCGTGGATGATGTGCGCTGGCTGGCGAGCGTCGGCACTGACTACGGCATGATCGCCGTGCGCGCTGACTCGCCGTGGAAATCGCTGAAAGATCTGCTCACCGCGATGGAAAAAGATCCCAACAGCGTGGTGATCGGCGCCGGTGCGTCAATCGGCAGCCAGGACTGGATGAAATCAGCGCTGCTGGCCCAGCAGGCTAACGTCGATCCACATAAGATGCGCTACGTCGCTTTTGAAGGCGGCGGCGAACCGGTCACCGCGCTGATGGGCAACCATGTACAGGTGGTTTCCGGCGATCTCAGTGAGATGGTGCCCTATCTGAGCGGCGATAAAATCCGCGTCCTCGCGGTCTTCTCCGAAAACCGTCTGCCTGGACAACTCGCCAATGTGCCTACCGCCAAAGAGCAGGGTTACGACCTGGTCTGGCCCATCATTCGCGGCTTTTATGTCGGCCCGAAAGTCAGTGATGCCGAATATCAGTGGTGGGTGCAGGCGTTTGAAAAACTCCAGCAAACCGACGCATTCAAAAAGCAGCGCGACCTGCGTGGCCTGTTTGAGTTCAATATGACGGGTCAACAGCTTGATGAGTATGTCAAAAAACAGGTGACCGGTTACCGCGAGCAGGCGAAAGCCTTTGGCCTGGCGAAATAAGCGTGGAGACTCCAATGAGCGATCGTATTTTCGCCGGTATCTGGCTGTTGCTCTGTATCGCCGGGCTGTTTATCGCCTGGCAAATTCAGAGTGAATACAGTTACGAACCGGTCGGCCCGCGTCCGTTTCCGCTGGGGATTATCGGCCTGATGGCGCTGTGCGCGCTGGCGCTACTGCTACGCCATCCTGACGTTGTGGACTGGCCGCGCCGGCACGTCCTGCAAAAACTGTTAACCATGGTGATCGTCCTGCTGATGTACGCCTGGGGATTTGAATGGCTGGGCTTCCCGGTTGCCACCGCGATTCTGACGCTGGTGATTGGCATTCTGTTTGGCGCCACATTACCCGCCGCGGGCATTTCCGGCGCCATTCTTGGCATCACCCTGTGGTATGCCTTTGACCGCCTGCTTGATGTCACCCTACCGCTTGGCGCCTGGCTGAGTTAACGGAGAAATGATGGATACCTGGATATATCTTTCTCAGGGTTTTGCGGTGGCGATGACCCCGGAAAACCTGGTGATCGCGCTGATTGGCTGCTTCGTTGGCACCATTGTTGGCCTGCTGCCCGGTCTGGGGCCGATTAACGGCGTGGCTATCCTGCTGCCGCTGGCCTTTGCGCTGCACCTGCCGGCGGAATCGGCGTTGATCCTGCTGGCGACGGTTTACATTGGCTGCGAATACGGCGGACGCATTTCGTCAATTTTGCTCAACGTGCCCGGTGATGCGGCGGCAATTATGACCGCGCTGGACGGATACCCGATGGCGCAACAGGGGCGCGGCGGCGTCGCGCTCTCTATTTCTGCGGTCAGCTCCTTCTTTGGCTCACTGATCGCCATCGGCGGGATCATTCTGTTCGCCCCTTTACTGGCGCAGTGGTCGCTGGCGTTTGGTCCGGCAGAGTACTTCGCGCTGATGGTCTTCGCTATCGCCTGTCTTGGCAGCATGATGGCGCAAAATCCGCTGAAATCGTTTCTGGCTGCGCTGATTGGTCTGGGACTGGCGACCGTCGGCGTCGACGCCAACACCGGGGTGTATCGCTTTACCTTTGACAGCGTGCATCTTTCTGACGGCGTGCAGTTTATCGTCGTGGTGATCGGTCTGTTCTCGGTTTCTGAAATCCTGCTGATGCTGGAACATACCAGCAGCGGGCAGAAACTGGTGCGCAAAACGGGACGCATGCTGTTTAACGCTAAAGAGGGTGCGCAGTGCGTCGGCGCGACGCTGCGCTCGTCGGTGATCGGTTTCTTCGTCGGCGTGCTGCCAGGTGCGGGCGCCACCATCGCCAGCGCCATCACCTACATGACCGAGAAAAAAATCAGCGGCAACAGCGACAGCTTCGGCAAAGGCGACATTCGTGGTGTCGCCGCGCCGGAAGCCGCCAACAATGCGTCGGCCTGCGGCTCGTTTATTCCGATGCTGACGCTGGGCGTTCCCGGCTCCGGCACGACGGCAGTGATGATGGGGGCGTTAACGCTCTATAACATCACGCCCGGACCGGCGATGTTTACCGAACAACCGGATATCGTCTGGGGTCTGATTGCAGCGCTGCTGATTGCCAACGTGATGCTGCTGGTGATGAACATTCCGCTGATCGGCCTGTTCACCCGCATGCTGACCATTCCCCTGTGGTTTCTGGTGCCGGCTATCGCGGCAGTTTCCGCAGTCGGCGTGTATGCCGTACACAGCACCACGTTTGATCTGGTACTGATGGTCGCGCTCGGCGTGCTGGGCTATATTCTGCGCAAAATGCACTTCCCGATGTCGCCGCTGATCTTAGGCTTTGTGCTGGGCGAAATGCTCGAACAAAACCTGCGCCGTGCGCTGTCGATCAGCAACGGCAATATGGCGATTTTGTGGGAAAGCAGCGTCACCAAAGTGCTGCTGGTGATGGCGGTGGCGGTCATAGTGATCCCGCCACTGTTACGGATCCTCCGCAAACGCAACACCAAACCGCAGGTGGATGTGGGGTAATACCTCGCCGGATGACGGTTCGCTTATCCGGCCTACCTAAAAAGCGCAGCGTTGTCATCCGACAACAGGCTCAATCCTTAACGTTGCCTCCGACAACCGCCTCAATCCGTTCCTGCATATAAGCAAAGAACGGATTTGAGGTGACGCGCATTAACGTATCCAGCCCCACCAGCAGCGTGGAGGTCTCCCCACGCAATGCAATCGTGCCCAGACTCAACCCATAGCGATTCAGCTCATCCGGCTTCAACCCATACAGCGAGTCGGTAATCGGAAACGGCACCGCCACATGCGACAGTGAGTACATCTCCTGCGGCCAGGCTTCCTGTAGCGGCTGAACCTGCACGTCACGCGTTCCGGCGAGGGTGTCGCTCGCCACCACGGCCAGCGTTTCCGCTGTGGCGTTGGTGACCACCGTTGTGCGATAAGTACGCGGTACGGATGGCAACAGCGTCGTCGCGGCGGTATAAGAAGACGCCCGCAGAAGAGGACGCAGGTTAGCCGCCTGATTGATATCAAATAGCACCAGTTCGCTGCCGTTAGCGCCCAGATAGCGATATAACGACTCCACCACCGCCCGGGTGCTGACGGTAGAGTCCATCACCGACTGGAAGGTCAGCACCGGCGGCATTTCGTGAAGTCGCGTATTCTGCGCATCCTGAACAATTTGCTGCTGTAGCGCTTTGGTTAGCAGATAAGACTGCCGCGCCGCATTGACCGGAAACGAATTGTATTTGAAGGGATTATACTCTGGCGTGACATTGAGCCACGCCGCTTTGGCAAAGGCGGGGAACATGGCTGGCAGTCCCGCCAGCCCGGCAAAACGGGCGAAGGAGGTGACACCAATCATCGGCGACAGCAACACCAGTTGCTGAGGGCGTCGCAGCGTAACGTCGTCCAGACTGTCCAGCGTGTATTTCAGCGCCAGCGCGCCGCCATTAGAGTATCCCACCAGATGCAGCGGCACGTCTTTACCCGCCAGTCGTGTCGCTTCACGAACCGCCAGGCGCGTCGTGGCCAGCCACGCATCCCAGTCAACCGCCGTTAACGCGCCTGGCGCGGTGCCGTGTCCGGGCAGGCGGGGCACCACGGCGATAAATCCCTGCTGCTGGTAGATCCGGGCGATATATTTCAGGCTGTAGGGCGAGTCGGTCAGGCCGTGCAGCATCACGGCAACGCCGCGCGGTTTGCCATGCGGCATCAACACGAATGAACGGTTCCCGTTGGGGGCAAATTGCATGGGATAAACCCGACTCCCAGACCAGAAACGGTTGATCGGCGTTTGCTCATCCGGGCTCAGTTTGTCACCCACCTGTTTTTGTAAATCGACGAACAGCGCCTCTTCCCGCACCAGATAGTGTGCAAACGTTGCGTTATCCAGCGCTGCCACACTCATTTCATTCCCCTGCCAGGTGTGCCAGGGATGAAGGTCAGGCCCGCTCTCGGTCTGATACACCCGCACGCCGAGGAAAATAATCAGCACCACCAGCAGCGTCAGCGCCACGTGTTTGACCAGCACCAACAGGCCGGAACTGACCCACTTCACCCGGCGAAAGAGGTTTTTAATGACCATGTTTATCCTAATCTTCGCTTATCAGCCGCACCACAACCGGCGTTAGTGTAGGTTAACCAGCGGTTTCCTCAACCATTTCCACCTTTTTCTGCCGGTATGCCTCCTCTTGTCCCTGCATTTAATAATGTTAAATATTTGTTGGTTTTGATCACAAAAAAGAAACAAAAAGTTCATTTTGTGCGCGTTTATCGAAAATGTAGATATTTTTAATTTATGGCTACGAAATGAGCTTCGCCATGTCTCCCTGACCATCTACTGAGAGGATCGATTCTGATGAATGCACTGACTGCCGTTAAACCAAACGCTGAAGATCCAGGCCAATACGACAACGGATTTACGTTGAAACCGTCAGCCCAGTCCCCGCGGCTGCTGGAGCTGACCTTTTCCGCCCGGACGACGGAACACTTTCTCCAGCAGGTCGCACAGTGGCCGGTGCAGGCACTGGAATACAAATCCTTCCTGCGCTTCAAAGTGGGCAAGATCCTTGACGATCTTTGCGACAACCAGTTGCAGCCGCTGCTGCTGAAAACGCTGCTGGATCGCGCTGAGGGTGCGCTACTGATCAACGCAGAGGGCATCAATGACGTGGAACAGGCTGACGATATGGTCAAACTGGCAACGGCGGTGGCGCATCTGGTTGGACGTTCCAATTTCGATGCGATGAGCGGCCAGTACTATGCGCGCTTCGTAGTGAAAAATGTCGATAACTCAGACAGCTATCTGCGTCAGCCGCATCGCGTTATGGAGCTGCATAACGACGGTACTTATCTTGAAGAAGTCACCGATTACGTGCTGATGATGAAAATTGACGAGCAGAACATGACTGGCGGTAACTCGCTGCTGTTGCATCTCGACGACTGGGAGCATCTCGACAAGTACTTTAGCCATCCGCTGGCGCGTCGTCCGATGCGTTTCGCCGCGCCGCCGAGCAAAAACGTCAGCCAGGAGGTATTCCACCCGGTATTTGACGTCGACCAACAGGGTCGCCCGGTCATGCGTTATATCGATCAGTTCGTACAACCGAAAGATTTTGAAGAGGGTGTCTGGCTGAGCGAGCTGTCTGATGCGCTGGAAACCAGTAAAAGCATTCTGTCCGTTCCGGTATCGGTGGGTAAATTCCTGCTGATTAATAACCTTTTCTGGCTGCACGGTCGCGATCGCTTTACCCCGCACCCGGATCTGCGCCGCGAACTGATGCGCCAGCGCGGCTACTTCGCGTATTCCACCCACCACTACCAGACGCATCAGTAAGCGCGAAGGAAAAAAGCGGATGTATGATTTTGTGATCATTGGCGGCGGCATTATTGGCATGTCGACCGCCATGCAGTTAATGGATGTTTATCCGGACGCCCGTATCGCACTGCTGGAAAAAGAGTCCGGTCCGGCCTGCCATCAAACGGGCCACAACAGCGGCGTGATCCATGCCGGGGTTTATTACACCCCCGGCAGTCTGAAGGCGCAGTTTTGTCTCGCCGGTAACCGTGCGACCAAAGCCTTTTGCGATCAAAACGACATCCGCTACGACACCTGCGGCAAGATGCTGGTCGCCACCTCGGAACGGGAAATGGAACGGATGCGCGCTCTGTGGGATCGCACTGCCGCCAATGGCTTAGAGCGCGAATGGCTGAGTGCACAGGAATTGCGCGAGCGCGAACCGAACATTACCGGGCTTGGCGGCATTTTTGTACCCTCCAGCGGGATCGTCAGCTACCGGGAGGTCACGGCGGCGATGGCGAAAATCTTCCAGGCCAGAGGCGGCAAAATTATCTACAACGCCGACGTCATCGCCCTCAAAGAGCATGCCACGGGCGTGGTAGTACACACCCGCCAGGGGCAGGAATTTGAAGGGGCGACGCTAATTACCTGCTCCGGGCTGATGGCTGACCGACTGGTGAAAATGCTTGGCGTCGAACCCGGTTTTATCATCTGCCCATTTCGTGGCGAGTACTTCCGCCTGGCGGCGGAGCACAATCAGGTAGTCAACCATCTGATCTACCCAATCCCCGATCCGGCGATGCCGTTTCTCGGCGTCCATCTCACCCGCATGATCGACGGCAGCGTCACGGTCGGGCCGAATGCGGTGCTGGCGTTTAAGCGCGAAGGCTATCGCAAACGCGACTTTTCACTCAGCGATACGCTGGAGATCCTCGGTTCTTCCGGCATTCGTCGGGTTCTGCAAAACAACCTGCGCTCAGGCTTAAGCGAGATGAAAAACTCGCTGTGCAAGAGTGGCTATTTGCGACTGGTGCAAAAGTACTGCCCGAGCCTGACGCTCAACGATCTGCAGCCGTGGCCCGCTGGCGTCCGCGCTCAGGCGGTGTCGCCGGACGGCAAGCTAATTGACGATTTTCTGTTTGTCACTACGCCGAGATCGATCCACACCTGCAATGCCCCCTCCCCGGCGGCGACGTCAGCGCTGCCTATCGGCGCACACATCGTCAGTCAGGTCCAGACGTTACTGGCAAACCAGAGCACTCCCGGACGCACGCTGCGTGCGGCACGTAGCGTGGACACCTTACACGCCGCTTTCACCCGTTAACCTTTTTTCAGACAGGAAGCCATCATGCAACTAAACGATCCGACGTTGTTCCGCCAGCAGGCCTTGATCGACGGCCAGTGGCGCGATGCCGATAGCGGCGAAGTCATTGCGGTGACTAACCCGGCCAACGGTCAGACGCTGGGCAGCGTGCCGAAAATGGGCAGTGCGGAAACCCGCGACGCCATTGAGGCCGCAAACCGCGCACTGCCTGCCTGGCGCGACCTCACCGCCAAAGAGCGGGCGAATATTCTGCGTCGCTGGTTCAATCTGATGCTGGAGCATCAGGACGATCTCGCCCGCCTGATGACCCTGGAACAGGGCAAGCCGCTGGCAGAGGCCAAAGGGGAAATCAGCTATGCCGCCTCCTTTATTGAGTGGTTTGCCGAAGAGGGCAAACGTATTTATGGCGACACTATTCCCGGACACCAGGCCGACAAACGCCTGATCGTCATTAAGCAGCCGATTGGCGTTACTGCCGCCATTACGCCGTGGAACTTCCCGTCAGCGATGATCACCCGCAAAGCCGGTCCGGCACTGGCGGCTGGCTGCACGATGGTGCTTAAACCCGCCAGCCAGACGCCGTTCTCCGCGCTGGCGCTGGCGGAACTGGCAAACCGCGCCGGGATCCCGCCGGGCGTATTCAGCGTTGTCACCGGTTCGGCGGGCGCCGTCGGTAACGAACTGACCCAAAATCCGCTGGTGCGCAAACTGTCGTTCACCGGCTCGACGGAGATTGGTCGCCAGTTGATGGAACAGTGTGCCAAAGACATCAAAAAAGTCTCCCTGGAGTTGGGCGGTAACGCGCCGTTTATCGTCTTTGACGATGCGTGCCTCGATAAAGCAGTAGAAGGCGCGCTGGCTTCTAAGTTCCGCAACGCCGGGCAGACCTGCGTCTGCGCCAACCGTTTGTATGTCCAGGAGGGCGTTTATGAGCGCTTTGCGGAGAAACTGCAGCAGGCGGTGGAAAAACTGCAACTCGGCGACGGTCTGGCACCCGAGGTCACTACCGGCCCACTGATTGATGAGAAAGCCGTCGCCAAAGTGCAGGAGCACATTGCCGATGCGCTGGAAAAAGGGGCGCGCATCATTACCGGCGGAAAACCGCATGCGCTGGGCGGCAATTTCTTCCAGCCCACCATTCTGGTGGACGTGCCAGACAACGCGAAAGTCGCCAAAGAAGAGACCTTCGGCCCGCTGGCTCCACTGTTCCGCTTTAGGGATGAAGCCGACGTGATCAGACAGGCCAATGACACCGAGTTTGGTCTGGCGGCCTATTTCTACGCTCGTGATTTAAGCCGCGTCTTTCGCGTTGGCGAGGCGCTGGAGTACGGCATCGTCGGCATTAACACCGGCATTATCTCGAACGAAGTCGCGCCCTTTGGCGGAATCAAAGCCTCCGGTCTTGGCCGTGAAGGCTCCAAATACGGCATCGAAGATTATTTAGAAATCAAATACCTGTGCATTGGCCTTTAATAATAAATCGACTGGAGAACACCTGATGAGCACCAATAATGAATTAATGCAGCGCCGCAGTAACGCCGTTCCGCGTGGCGTAGGACAGATCCATCCTATTTTTGCCGAGCGTGCGGAAAACTGTCGGGTCTGGGACGTGGAAGGCCGCGAGTTTCTGGATTTTGCTGGCGGCATCGCGGTGCTGAACACCGGACACCTGCACCCGCAAATTGTCTCGGCAGTCGAAGCGCAGTTGAAAAAACTGTCCCATACCTGCTTCCAGGTGCTGGCCTATGAGCCGTACCTGCAACTGTGCGAAATCATGAACCAGAAAGTGCCGGGCGACTTCGCCAAGAAAACCCTGCTGGTCACCACCGGTTCCGAAGCGGTGGAAAACGCGGTGAAGATCGCCCGCGCGGCAACGAAACGAACGGGGACCATCGCCTTCAGCGGTGCATATCACGGCCGCACCCATTACACCCTGTCGCTGACCGGAAAAGTGAATCCGTACTCCGCCGGAATGGGGCTGATGCCGGGTCACGTCTATCGTGCGCTCTATCCGTGTGCCCTGCACGGCATTAGCGAAGATGACGCCATCGCCAGCATTCACCGCATCTTTAAAAACGATGCCGCGCCGGAAGATATCGCCGCCATTGTGATTGAACCGGTACAGGGCGAAGGCGGTTTTTACGCCGCCTCTCCGGCTTTTATGCAGCGCCTGCGCGCGATTTGTGACGAACACGGGATCATGCTGATTGCCGATGAAGTACAGAGCGGTGCGGGTCGTACCGGTACGCTGTTTGCGATGGAGCAGATGGGCGTGGCGCCGGACATCACCACCTTCGCCAAATCCATCGCCGGGGGCTTCCCGCTGGCGGGCGTCACCGGACGCGCCGAGGTGATGGACGCCATCCCGCCGGGTGGACTGGGCGGTACCTATGCCGGTAACCCGATTGCCTGCGCCGCCGCATTAGCGGTACTGAACATTTTCGAGCAGGAAAATCTGCTGCAAAAAGCCAGCGAACTCGGAGAAACCCTGCGCAACGGTCTGCTGGCGATTGCCGAAACGCATCGTGAAATCGGCGATGTTCGCGGGCTGGGAGCGATGATCGCCATCGAACTGTTCGAAGACGGCGACCACAACAAGCCTGATGCAAAACTGACGGCGGAGATCGTCGCGCGCGCCCGCGACAAAGGGCTGATCCTGCTCTCCTGCGGGCCGTACTACAACGTGCTGCGCGTCCTCGTTCCGCTCACCATTGAAGACGCGCAGATCCGCCAGGGTCTGGACATTATTGCCGAGTGTTTTGATGAGGCGAAGCAGAGTTAACCCTTACAGCCAATTGCCGGATGGCGCTTCGCTTATCCGGCCTACAGAGTCGGCATGGTTTGTAGGCCGGATAAGGCGGAGCCGCCATCCGGCAAACGACTCAATAACAATAACGAGGTCATAAGATGGGGCAAGTGTCACAATCACATGATTTAGGGGGCGGGCTGAAATCACGCCACGTCACCATGCTGTCTATTGCCGGGGTTATCGGCGCAAGTCTGTTTGTGGGTTCCAGCGTGGCGATAGCCCAGGCCGGGCCCGCAGTCCTGCTGGCCTATCTGTTTGCCGGGTTACTGGTGGTGATGATTATGCGCATGCTGGCCGAAATGGCCGTCGCCACGCCGGACACCGGTTCCTTTTCTACGTACGCCGATAAAGCCATCGGACGCTGGGCCGGCTATACCATCGGCTGGTTGTACTGGTGGTTCTGGGTGCTGGTGATCCCGCTTGAAGCGAATATCGCGGCGATTATCCTCAATTCCTGGGTTCCTGGCGTTCCGATCTGGCTGTTCTCGCTGGTCATCACGCTGGCGTTAACCGGCAGTAATTTGCTGAGCGTCAAAAACTACGGTGAGTTTGAGTTCTGGCTGGCGCTGTGCAAAGTGATTGCCATTCTTGCCTTTATTGCGCTGGGCGCCGCGGCAATCAGCGGCTTTTATCCTTACGCTGAAGTCAGCGGGATTTCACGTCTGTGGGATCACGGCGGCTTTATGCCGAACGGCTTTGGTGCCGTACTGAGCGCCATGCTGATCACCATGTTCTCATTTATGGGCGCGGAAATTGTCACCATCGCCGCTGCCGAATCCGACACGCCGGATAAGCACATCGTTCGCGCCACTAACTCGGTTATCTGGCGTATTTCTATCTTCTATTTGTGCTCGATCTTTGTCGTCGTCGCCCTGATCCCGTGGAACATGCCGGGTCTGAAAGAGGTAGGTTCCTATCAGTCGGTGCTGGAACTACTGCATATTCCGCATGCCAAACTGATCATGGATTGTGTGATCCTGCTGTCGGTGACCAGTTGCCTGAACTCTGCGCTGTACACCGCCTCCCGCATGCTTTATTCCCTGAGCCGCCGTGGCGACGCGCCGGCCATGATGGGCAAAATCAATCGCAGCAAAACTCCCTGGGTGGCGGTACTGCTCTCAACCGGCGCCGCATTTTTAACCGTGGTGGTGAATTATTACGCCCCGGCGAAAGTGTTTAAGTTCCTGATCGACAGTTCCGGCGCGATCGCCCTGCTGGTGTACCTGGTTATCGCCGTTTCCCAGTTACGGATGCGCAAAATCCTGCTGGCGGAAGGCGGTGAGATCAAACTGAAAATGTGGCTCTATCCGTGGCTGACCTGGCTTGTGATTGGCTTTATCATCTTTGTGCTGGTTGTGATGCTCTTCCGCCCGGCACAACAGCTGGAAGTAATTTCCACAGGGTTACTGGGGCTGGGGATTATTTGCACCGTGCCGATTATGTCGCGCTGGAAAAAACTGGTATTGTGGCAAAAGACACCGCTACAAAATACCCGTTAAATGATTTCCCGGCGCAGGCCGGGAACACGATTCAGGAGTAAGACCATGACCGCCATTTCCCATCCGACGGCCATAGATGGATACCGCTGGCTTAAGAACGATATTATCCGCGGTATTTATCAGCCTGATGAAAAACTGCGCATGAGTTTATTAACTTCACGTTATTCACTTGGCGTTGGACCGCTCCGGGAGGCGCTTTCTCATCTGGTGGCGGAACGGCTGGTCACGGTGGTGAATCAGAAAGGGTATCGGGTGGCGTCTATGTCAGAGCAGGAGTTGCTCGATATTTTCGACGCCCGCGCCAATATGGAGGCCATGCTGGTAAGGCTGGCGATTGAACGCGGCGGTGACGAATGGGAAGCCGAGATCCTCGCCCGCGCCCACATGCTCAGCAAACTTGAGGCCTGCGACGCCAGCGAACACCTGCTGGATGAGTGGGATTTGCGCCATCAGGCATACCACACCGCCATCGTTGCCGGATGCGGTTCGCAGTATCTGCTGCAAATGCGCGAACGGCTGTTTGATCTCGCGGCGCGCTATCGATTTATCTGGCTGCGAAAAACGGTCTTGTCGGTTGAAATGCTGGAGGATAAACACGTTCAGCATCAGGCGCTAACCGAGGCAATTCTGGCGCGCGATGCGACGCGCGCCAGTGAACTGATGCGTCAACATTTACTGACGCCAATTCCTGTTATCCAGCAGGCCATGGCCGGTAAACTGCTGGCACAAAAATCCTGACGGCACTTATTCTTCCGGAATACGCAGCACCTGGCCGGGATATATTTTATCCGGGCTTTTAAGCATCGGCTTATTCGCCTCGAATATTTTGTTATACAGGTTGGCATTGCCGTAAACCTGTTTCGAAATAGCGCTCAGGGTATCGCCGGATTTCACCGTGTAGAACTGACTCTCGGCGGCAGGCGCGTCGGTTTTAACCTGATCCTCCACGCTGGCAATCCCGGAAATATTCCCGACCGCAATCAGGATTTTTTCTTTCGCTTCCTGGCTTAATCCGTCGCCCGTCACCGTCGCCTTACCATCAGCAATTTGTACATTCACCTTGTCGGCATCCGGAATACCGGTTTTATTCAGGTGGTCCTGCACCTTTTTTGCTAAATCGTCTTTATCGTGATTACCGGTTACTGCATCCCACAGTTTTTCCCCGGCATCTTTTACAAAGTTGAAAAGTCCCATATCCACCTCGATCATTGACAATAAACACTCAGGAAGTGTAGCAGAAAGTTTCACTTAAAATTCTGACGGGGCGGCGACTGGCGTGGCCCGATAACGTCACGCTATCGGGCGGTATCATGACGGTTAAGAAAGAGACGAAGAACGGGTTTGCACCCAGAACGCGTGAATCAGACCAGGAATATAGCCCAGTAACGTCAGAACGATATTAAGAATGAACGCCCAGCCGAATCCTTTACCCAACAGGACACCCAGCGGCGGCAGAATGATCGTAAATACAATTCTCCAGAAACCCATACACACTCCAAAAATAAAATTACTCATTGTTTAAAAAGGGGTTTATTCCTAAGCGTAGCGAGCTTAGCGAAGTTCGCCAGTTATCACTCCTGCTTTTACCCTCTTTTACGATTTTTACGCTGGCAGTCGTTTCATTTTTATTTTAGACTTTACTTAATTTAGAAAAAGCTAAAGTAAATATGAGCGAACTCGAACAACTCCAGGCCAGCGCGGAACAGGCCGCGGCCCTGCTGAAAGCAATGAGCAACCCTAAGCGGCTGCTGATCCTGTGTATGCTTTGCGGTTCGCCGGGAACCAGCGCGGGCGATCTGGCACGTGCTACCGGGCTAAGCCCGTCGGCCACCTCACAGCATCTGGCAAAAATGCGCGAAGAAGGGCTGATTAGCAGCCAGCGCGATGCTCAGCGCATCCTCTATTTCATTAAAAATGCAGCGGTGAACTCACTCATTGCCACATTGAAAAACGTCTATTGTCCATAAGGAGTGAACATGACCATCGGGACGATTTCCCCGCGCGACGCAAAGGCCCGTATCGAGCAAGGCGCCAGACTGATTGATATTCGCGATGCCGACGAATACCGGCGTGAGCATATTCCGCAGGCCCATCTCGCACCGCTGGCGGCACTTGAACAGAGCGGCTTTCCTGCCAGATTGCGGGGTGAGCAAGTCATCTTCCATTGTCAGTCCGGGAAACGGACACAAAACAATGCAGCAACATTGCAGGCTCTTGCCGCACCGGCAGAAGCCTTGTTACTGGAAGGCGGCATTGAAGGCTGGAAAGCGGCAGGTTTCCCCACAGCAGAGGATAAATCGCAACCGCTTCCACTGATGCGCCAGGTACAAATTGCAGCAGGTGGATTGGCGTTACTGGGCGTTGTGCTGGGGTACAGTGTCAGCAGTGGCTTTTTCCTGCTTAGCGGGTTCGTAGGCGCGGGATTATTGCTTGCCGGGCTGACAGGCTTTTGTGGCATGGCGCGACTGCTCGACAAAATGCCGTGGAATCGTCGTCCTCAATAATGACGGGAAATAAGCGGTGAGGAACACCTCACCGCTTACAGAATTAGATCAGAAAATCGTCCAGAGATTGACCTGCCGCCAGTGCCTGGGCAATGGGTTTTGGCGTACGTCCCTGACCAGTCCAGGTTTTACTTTCTCCATTCAGATCGGTATAGCGATATTTCGCCGGACGCGGCTGGCGTTTTTTACCCACTCGTGCGCTCGCCACGTCACCACCCAATAACTCTTCCGGGCTAATTCCGTCGGCCTTCATCAGTTCCAGCAAGGTATTAATTTTCTGCTGCTGTTCAGCGCGCTGACGCTGTAACTGTTCTTCTTCGTCACGTCTTTCTTTAGTGACGACCCTGAATTTTTCCAGCATTTCTTCAAGAACGTCAATGGAGAATTCGCGAGCCATGGCGCGTAATTTACGAATATTATTTAAGTTCTGTAACATCAAATTCATAATAATTAAAACCTTTTAACGCTAAAAAAGTATTACATGGGCAATTGTATTATATTATTAGATACTTTTCCAGACCCTGTCATATAACAAAGAGAATACCTACAGCCTGTCGTAATAATAGGATTACGTCATCCTGAATAATATCCAGACTTATATTTTCATCCCCTGGCAAATAATCTTCATGTCAGGTCCCCACGCCTGAGAGGCGTTTTTTAGCTGATGTGGGAGGACCGCAACCAGCGCATTAACATAACCACTTGATTTTTAATGATTTAAAAGACAACAACAACAAAAACTCTATGTAGAACAAAAATCAGTCGATTACAGAGTATTTTATCGACAAAAAGCGTAAAAATAAAAACATTACGCTAGTTGATAGTTACAACCCAGCAATATACTCTATCATCAAGCGAAAATACTACGCTAAAACACTAAGCCAGGCTCATTTAACGACGATTTTCCCCTTTTTTACAAGGAGCATTAGCATGTTCTCACCACAGTCACGCTTGCGTCATGCGGTAGCAGACACGTTCGCGATGGTTGTTTATTGTTCTGTTGTGAACATGCTGATCGAGATATTCCTCTCCGGAATGACCTTTGAGCAATCACTTTCTTCCAGACTGGTCGCCATTCCGGTCAACATACTGATCGCCTGGCCTTACGGAATGTATCGCGATCTCTTTATGAAAGCGTCACGTAAAATGGGTTCTGCCGGGTGGCTGAAAAACCTGGCGGACGTGCTGGCTTATGTCACCTTCCAGTCCCCGGTTTATGTCGCTATTCTGCTGACGGTGGGCGCTGACTGGCATCAAATTACCGCCGCAGTCAGTTCTAATATCGTCATATCGATGTTGATGGGGGCGGTATATGGCTATTTCCTGGATTATTGCCGCCGCCTGTTTAAAGTGAGTCGCTACCAGCAGGTTAAAGCCTGAAGCCACTTAGCGACTGGCATCGCCAGTCGCTAAATTAATTCGCCTCGCCAAACAAACCATTCAAATAACGCTCAAGCGCAATACGCGAACTAAAGCCGTGGGGAATACCGTAGTGTTCGTGTGTGTCCCCGGCTAAATAAAGCGGAAAATGCTGATAATGATCGCAGGTTTTAATATCCGATGCTGGTTCAGCCAGAGAAGAACTCCGCTCTTTTAATGTCGGATGGATAACCAGCGCTGTGCGTCCCATACGCGCTTCGCGATTAACATAGACATAATTCTCGCCACGTCGATAACCGTACGTTTTCTGTGTCACCACATCAACGGTAAACCCCACTTTTTCAAGTACGCGCGCCACCTCGTCAGGTCGTAAATACATATGTTTTCCTCGTTATCTTTTACTGCGGGCTTACCTTACCTGATTCAGCATTAGCAACGCTTTCAGAAAAGTCCATAAACGCGTAATAACGGCGTGAACGGCCTCATAAGTTAAAAATATCGACTAAACTAAAAGTCACATCGAAATCACAGGAGGATCATATGTTTAACCGACCTAACCGAAACGACGTTGATGATGGCGTGCAGGATATTCAAAACGACGTCAATCAACTGGCCGATAGTCTGGAAGCCGTTTTGAAATCCTGGGGCAGCGATGCGAAGGATGAAGCAGAGGCTGCGCGACATAAAGCACAAGCGCTACTGAAGGAAACCCGCGCCAGAATGCATGGCCGGACCCGCGTACAACAGGCTGCCCGGGATGCCGTAGGCTGCGCCGATACGTTTGTCCGTGAGAAGCCCTGGTGTAGCGTCGGGACTGCCGCCGCGGTAGGGATCTTTGTCGGCGCGCTGTTGAGCCTTCGTCGCTAACGCTCTCAGGCGTATCCGGCCTGCAACGACTCTTGCTTACCGGATACGCTTCGTTTACGCAATCGCCTGTCGCAGCCGTTTTGCCACCTGACTCGCCATCTCTGGAGACGTGATATTCGTAAATGAAAGCAGCATTCCCCCCTGTCCGGCTGATTTGACCCGCCAGCGGCTAAGCGCCTGAACAGCCAGATTTGCCTCATTGGCTTTACGTACCCGCGCGACATCATCACCATCAACCGCAATTACCAGTTGTATCCCACCCTGTTGGGGCACGACCTGAAAACCTTGTTCGCCCAGCGCCTTTTCAGTCCATTCTCTTCGCTGTACATAGTGCTGACGCATTTTTTTCAGGTGTCGCCAGAAATGGCCATCGTGGATGAAATCCGCCAGTGTTTGCTGCCAGAGCAGCGGTACGCTACAGGCCATTCGTACTGCCTGCTGACGAAATCGTTCAACCTGGTTTACTGGCACCACTAGCCACGCACAGCGTAAGGCGGGGAACAACGATTTGCTGAACGTACCCGCGTAAATCACCCGCTGTGGCGCATCAAGACTTTTTAACGGCGGCAGCGGTTTACCGTGATAGCGAAATTCACTGTCATAATCATCCTCAACAATCCACGCCTGGGTATGGGATGCCCACTCCAGGAGTTGATGACGCCGTGATAATGACAGCGCGACGCCAAGCGGACTTTGATGTGCCGGAGTAAGCAACGCAAAACGCGCATTTGGATAGTCGCGGATCCCGACCGCCACATTCAGCCCGTCGTCATCCACCGGAACCGGCAGCAGCTTGACATTTTCCTGTTCAATCACCGGGCGGATCAACGGAAAGCCGGGATCTTCAATCCACATGCCATCGCCTGGCGTTGCCAGCGCACGCAGGATGAGGGTCATCGAAGCCGCATAGCCAGAAGTGATAAAAATCTGCCCGGGCAAACATTCAATACTGCGCGACACGCGCAGATAATCCACGATCGCCTGGCGCAATACGGCTTCACCGCACACGTCGCCGAGAGCCAGATCAAAACGTGTCTGCGTGCGTAATCGTCGCCCCATCACCCGCGCCCAGATATCCCGCGGAAAGAGATCCAGTGCGGGAAGCCCCATCTGAAAAGGCTGAGGGATTGTACTTTCCCCGGCAAAGACCAACGGTTCACTGATCGCCTGTTCCGGCTGCAATTGGGCGCTGACAAACGTTCCGGCCTGCCCGCGCCGTTCAAGCCAGCCCTGCGCCACCAGCTCCGCATAGGCGCTTTCCACCGTTGAACGTGAAATTCCCAGTTCCTGTGACCAGGTACGGCTGGATGGCAATCTGGCGCCGGGCTTGAGTTCCCCGCGCGCAATGGCGGTTTTTAACTGACGAGCAATGTCCTGGTAGCGCGGCATATGGTCTGCTTTTTCTATAAAAATATGGCTCTCTGATGCAGGCCATTATAGTGCTACATTGCCGGCCATCAACATGAGGAGATGCACAATGACGACGTTACGCCAACCCTACTACGAACTCAGCCCTGAAGTTTATAACGCACTGGTACAGGCGAAAACGGCACTGGAAAACAGCGCGCTGGATACCACGCTGATGGAATTAATATACCTGCGGATTTCGCAAATTAATGGCTGCGCGTTTTGTCTGGAGATGCACAGCAAAGCGCTGCGTAAAGCGGGCGTCGCGCAAAGCAAACTGGACGCGCTGGCCGGTTGGCGAGTCAGCCATCATTTCAGCGCGCAGGAGCAAGCGGCGCTGGCGTGGGCCGAATCAGTCACCGACATCGCCAGAACTCATGCCGAAGATGACGTTTATCTGCCGCTGCTCACGCATTTCAGCGCCCGCGAAATCAGCGACCTGACTTTTGCGATCGGCCTTATGAACTGTTTTAACCGCCTGGCCGTAAGCATGCGGATGTAATCCGGCGATTTTTCAGCATAAACTCCCGCTCCCCGCCGGGCTCATCGGTGGGGAGAAATCAATCGATAATTCCCATATCTTGTATGGTTGAAACTTATTTCAACTACATCTAGTATTCTCTCTATCAGTACACACCCAATCCGACGCGACTCATCGCGCCGTTTTCTCATTTTAGATGGAAATACGAATCATGCGCATTACTATTTACACTCGAAATGATTGTGTTCAGTGCCACGCCACTAAACGGGCGTTGGAAAGCCGTGGATTTGAATTTGAGATGGTAAACGTCGATCTGGTGCCCGACGCGGCCGATACCCTGCGCGCGCAAGGTTTTCGTCAGTTGCCGGTTGTCATTGCCGGCGAAACCCGTTGGTCAGGATTTCGTCCGGATATGATCAACCGTCTGCATCCGGAGCCTCGGGTAGCCAGCGCATGAACCCGCTCGTCTACTTTTCCAGCAGCTCCGAAAATACGCACCGCTTTATGCAGCGTCTGGGGCTGCCCGCTATTCGCATTCCGCTGAATGAACGCGAACGGATCCGGGTAGACGATCCCTACATTCTGGTGGTGCCTTCCTACGGTGGCGGCGGCACGGCTGGCGCAGTGCCGCGACAGGTGATCCGCTTTTTAAATGATGCTCACAACCGGGCGTTAATTCGCGGCGTCATTGCCTCTGGCAATCGTAACTTCGGCGAGGCGTATGGTCGCGCAGGGGAAGTGATCGCCCAAAAATGTGCCGTGCCCTGGCTCTATCGTTTTGAACTGATGGGAACCCCCGCCGACATCGACAACGTTCGAAAAGGAGTAAGCGAATTTTGGCAACGACAACCGCAGAACGCGTAACGCAGGAATCGCTGGATTACCATGCGCTGAACGCCATGCTGAATCTGTACGATAAAGCAGGCCGTATTCAGTTCGATAAGGACCGGCAGGCGGTAGACGCCTTTTTTGCCGCCCATGTTGTCCCCCACTCTGTCACGTTTAGCAGTCAGGAGGAACGTCTGCAAACGCTGGTGCGCGAAGGGTATTACGACGAAAGCGTTCTGGCACGCTACGATCGCGCTTTCGTGGTATCGCTGTTTGCCCGCGCCCACGCCAGCGGTTTTCGTTTCCAGACCTTCCTTGGCGCCTGGAAGTTTTACACCAGCTACACGCTGAAAACCTTTGATGGCAAACGCTACCTGGAAGATTTTGAAGACCGGGTGGTGATGGTCGCGTTGACGCTCGCGCAGGGTGATGAAGCGCTGGCGTCACAACTCACCGATGAGATGCTCTCGGGGCGTTTCCAGCCCGCCACGCCCACCTTCTTAAACTGCGGTAAACAGCAGCGCGGTGAACTGGTCTCCTGCTTCCTGCTGCGGATTGAAGATAACATGGAGTCGATTGGCCGGGCGGTGAACTCCGCGCTTCAGCTCTCCAAACGCGGCGGCGGCGTGGCGTTTTTACTCTCAAATCTGCGCGAAGCCGGCGCGCCCATCAAGCGCATCGAAAACCAGTCTTCCGGGGTGATCCCGGTGATGAAGATGCTGGAAGACGCCTTTTCCTATGCCAACCAGCTCGGCGCGCGTCAGGGGGCGGGCGCAGTCTATTTACATGCTCATCACCCGGATATTCTGCGTTTCCTCGATACCAAACGCGAAAACGCCGACGAAAAGATCCGCATTAAAACGCTCTCGCTTGGCGTGGTTATTCCGGACGTGACGTTCCGTCTGGCGAAAGAGAATGCGCAAATGGCGCTGTTTTCGCCGTATGACGTCGAGCGTCTTTACGGTAAACCCTTCGGCGATATCGCGATAAGCGAACAGTATGACAAGCTGGTTGCCGACGAACGCGTGCGCAAGAAATACATTAATGCCCGCGACTTTTTCCAGACACTGGCAGAAATTCAGTTTGAATCCGGCTATCCCTACATTATGTATGAGGATACGGTGAATCGCGCCAACCCGATTGCAGGCCGCATTAATATGAGCAATCTGTGTTCGGAAATTTTGCAGGTCAACAGCGCCTCTACCTGGGAGGAGAATCTTGACTACGCCCAAATCGGGCATGACATCTCTTGCAACCTCGGCTCGCTGAATATTGCCCACACCATGGATTCTCCGGACTTTGGCCGGACGGTTGAGACGGCGATTCGCGGGCTGACGGCGGTGTCAGATATGAGCCATATTCGCAGCGTCCCGTCGATTGCCGCCGGTAATGCCGCCTCCCACGCCATCGGACTGGGACAGATGAATCTGCACGGCTATCTGGCGCGTGAAGGTATTGCTTATGGTTCGCCAGAAGGACTCGATTTCACCAATTTTTACTTTTACACCATCACCTGGCATGCCCTGCATACATCGATGATGCTGGCGCGCGAGCGTGGACAGACATTTGCCGGATTCGCGCAGTCGCGCTACGCCAGCGGCGAGTTCTTCACGCAGTATCTGGAGCAGAACTGGACGCCGAAAACCGAAAAAGTCCGTGCGCTGTTTGCCCGTAGCGGCATCACGCTGCCGACGCGTGAAATGTGGCTGCAATTGCGCGACGAAGTGATGCGCTATGGCATCTACAACCAGAATTTACAGGCGGTGCCGCCGACCGGTTCGATCTCCTACATCAATCATGCGACGTCGAGCATTCACCCGATTGTTTCGAAAATAGAGATCCGCAAAGAGGGCAAAACCGGGCGCGTCTACTATCCGGCCCCGTTCATGACCAATGAGAATCTGGATATGTATCAGGACGCCTGGGAAATCGGCGCACAGAAAATCATTGATACCTACGCCGAAGCCACTAAACACGTCGATCAGGGCCTGTCGCTTACGCTGTTTTTCCCCGATACCGCCACCACTCGCGATATCAACAAAGCGCAGATTTACGCCTGGCGAAAAGGCATTAAGTCGTTATATTACATTCGCTTGCGACAGCTGGCGCTGGAAGGTACTGAAATAGAAGGCTGCGTCTCGTGCGCACTGTAAGGAGAGCGGTATGACATTATCACGCGTGAGCGCCATCAACTGGAATAAGATTCAGGACGACAAGGATCTGGAAGTCTGGAACCGCCTGACGAGTAATTTTTGGCTGCCGGAAAAGGTGCCATTGTCTAACGACATTCCGGCATGGCAAACCCTGAGAGCCGCTGAGCAGCAGCTCACCATCCGCGTTTTCACCGGGTTGACATTGCTCGACACCATCCAGAATATCGCGGGTGCGCCATCGCTGATGGCAGATTCCCTGACGCCGCACGAGGAGGCAGTGCTGTCGAATATCAGTTTTATGGAAGCGGTGCATGCCCGCTCCTACAGCTCCATCTTCTCTACACTGTGCCAGACTAAAGATGTCGACGCCGCTTACGCCTGGAGTGAAGAAAATGCGCCGTTACAGCAGAAGGCGCAAATTATCCTCGCGCATTACGCCAGCGACGACCCCTTAAAGAAAAAGATTGCCAGCGTATTTCTGGAATCGTTTCTGTTCTATTCCGGCTTCTGGCTACCAATGTATTTCTCCAGCCGCGGTAAGCTCACCAATACCGCCGATCTTATCCGTCTGATCATTCGTGATGAAGCGGTTCATGGCTATTACATTGGGTATAAGTACCAGAAAGGGCTGGAAAAACTGCCTCAATCCAGACGTGATGAGCTGAAGAATTTCGCCCTCGAGCTGCTGATGGAACTGTACGATAACGAAGTCCGTTATACCGAACAACTGTATGCCGACACCGACTGGGCTGAAGAGGTTAACGCGTTCCTTTGCTATAACGCCAACAAAGCGTTAATGAATCTGGGCTATGAGGCGTTGTTCCCGGCGGAAATGGCGGAGGTGAATCCAGCGATCCTTGCCGCATTGTCACCCAACGCCGACGAAAACCACGACTTTTTTTCCGGCTCGGGATCGTCTTATGTGATGGGAAAAGCCGTCGAAACGGAAGACGAAGACTGGAATTTTTAACGAAAATTAATACGGGGAATATCATTACAATATTTACGTTAATATTTTAAGCGGATCACGTTTTTATCACCCAACTATTTCAGGGTGATCTACACTCAATAGTTGCTGTCATATTCGCCTGAATTGCTGAAATTCAGGCGCATTTTTAGTGGTCTTGACAAAAAATATTGATCGGCGGTGGCTTGCTCTCAGCCCTTATATCATGGGAAGTCCCGGCAATTTGCCTTCTCTTCTATTTCCCCTCATGTCACATTCAGGGTTGTCTCAGATTCTCAGTATGTTAGGGTAGAAAAAGGTGACTATTTCTATCAGGTATCATATCGACATAAATAAATAACAGGAATCTTTCTATTGCATGGCAATTAAATTAGAAGTGAAAAATCTATATAAAGTATTTGGAGAGCATCCACAGCGCGCCTTCAAATATATTGAAAAAGGACTTTCGAAAGAACAAATTCTGGAAAAAACAGGGCTATCGCTTGGCGTTAAAAACGCCAGTCTGGCCATTGAAGAAGGCGAGATATTTGTCATCATGGGATTATCCGGTTCGGGTAAATCCACAATGGTACGCCTTCTCAATCGCCTGATTGAACCCACCCGCGGACAGGTACTGATCGACGGCGTCGATATCGCCAAAATATCGGATGCCGAACTCCGCGAGGTGCGCAGAAAAAAGATTGCGATGGTCTTCCAGTCATTTGCGCTGATGCCGCATATGACCGTTCTCGACAATACTGCATTCGGCATGGAATTAGCCGGAGTAAGTGCTGAGGAACGTCGCGAAAAAGCGCTGGATGCCCTGCGCCAGGTGGGACTTGAGAATTACGCCCACGGCTATCCGGATGAACTTTCCGGCGGGATGCGTCAACGTGTTGGTCTCGCCCGCGCATTAGCCATTAACCCTGACATCTTATTAATGGATGAAGCCTTCTCCGCGCTCGATCCCTTAATTCGTACCGAGATGCAGGATGAACTGGTGAAACTGCAGGCGAAACATCAGCGCACCGTGGTCTTTATTTCCCACGATCTCGACGAAGCAATGCGTATTGGCGACCGAATTGCCATTATGCAAAATGGCGAAGTGGTTCAGGTCGGTACACCGGATGAAATTCTGAATAATCCGGCGAATGATTATGTTCGCACGTTCTTCCGTGGCGTTGATATTAGCCAGGTCTTTAGCGCGAAAGATATTGCCCGCCGTAGCCCGGTCGGATTGATCCGTAAAACGCCGGGCTTTGGCCCGCGTTCTGCGCTGAAATTATTGCAGGATGAAGACCGGGAATATGGTTACGTCATCGAACGCGGTAATAAGTTCGTTGGCGTGGTCTCTATCGACTCATTAAAAGCGGCATTAAGTCAGGCCCAGGGCATTGAAGGGGCGTTGATCGACGAGCCACTGGCCGTCGATGCGCAAACCCCGCTTAGCGAATTGCTCTCTCATGTCGGACAAGCGCCGTGCGCGGTGCCGGTTGTCGATGAGGAACAACAGTATGTCGGCATTATTTCAAAACGCATGCTGCTGCAGGCTTTAGATCGCGAGGGGACAAACAATGGCTGATCAATCTAATCCGTGGGATACCGCACCGGCGGCCGATAGCGCCGCACAATCCGCTGACGCATGGGGCACGCCGTCCGGGACGCCTGCCGATAGCGGCAGCGCAGACTGGCTGACCAGCGCACCTGCGCCAGCACCGGAACATTTCAACATTATGGATCCCTTCCATAAAACGCTGATCCCGCTCGACAGTTGGGTCACCGATGGGATCGACTGGGTAGTCACTCATTTTCGTCCTGTCTTCCAGGGCATTCGCGTTCCGGTGGATTACATTCTTAACGGTTTCCAGCAACTGCTGCTGGGAATGCCGTCTCCGGTGGCGATTATCGTTTTCGCCCTGATCGCCTGGCAGATTTCCGGGGTGGGGATGGGGGTTGCAACGCTTGTTTCCCTGATTGCCATTGGCGCTATCGGCGCCTGGTCGCAGGCGATGATTACCCTGGCGCTGGTGCTAACCGCCCTGCTCTTTTGCGTGGTGATCGGCCTGCCGATGGGGATTTGGCTGGCGCGCAGCCCACGGGCGGCGAAGATTGTCCGTCCGTTGCTCGACGCCATGCAGACAACGCCGGCGTTTGTCTATCTGGTGCCGATTGTGATGCTGTTCGGTATCGGGAACGTGCCGGGGGTAGTCGTGACGATCATCTTTGCGTTGCCGCCGATTGTG
Source organism: Citrobacter sp. ANG330 (assembly GCF_047467925.1). NCBI lineage: Bacteria > Pseudomonadati > Pseudomonadota > Gammaproteobacteria > Enterobacterales > Enterobacteriaceae > Citrobacter > Citrobacter sp. ANG330. The sequence goes on from NZ_JASJUI010000013.1 coordinate 78,901, forward strand.
CGCCTGACGATCCTCGGGATTAACCAGGTTCCGGCTGATTTGATCGAAGCGTCACGCTCGTTCGGAGCCAGTCCGCGTCAGATGCTGTTCAAAGTTCAGTTACCGCTGGCGATGCCCACCATTATGGCGGGGGTTAACCAGACGCTCATGCTTGCGCTCTCGATGGTCGTGATCGCCTCTATGATTGCCGTCGGTGGTCTGGGCCAGATGGTACTGCGCGGTATCGGTCGTCTCGATATGGGGCTGGCTACCGTCGGCGGGGTCGGCATTGTGATCCTCGCCATCATTCTGGACCGTCTGACCCAGGCCGTGGGTCGTGACTCACGCAGCCGCGGCAACCGTCGCTGGTACACCACCGGTCCCGTCGGGCTCATCACGCGCCCTTTCATTAAGTAATTCACCTGTTGCCCGGTGGCGCTGCGCTTACCGGGCCTACACGTCCCTCCAATAATTAAGGAACAACGATGCGACAGAAAATCATGATTGCCACAGCGTTTGCCACCCTTGTCTCTACCAGCGCTTTCGCTGCCGACCTGCCAGGCAAAGGCATTACCGTCCAACCGGTACAGAGCACCATCACCGAAGAAACCTTCCAGACGCTGCTGGTGAGCCGTGCGCTGGAGAAACTCGGTTATACCGTAAACAAACCGAGCGAAGTCGACTATAACGTGGGCTACACCTCTATTGCCTCTGGCGACGCCACCTTTACCGCCGTCAACTGGCAGCCACTGCACGACGATATGTACTCTGCGGCTGGCGGGAATAAGAAGTTCTGGCGCGAAGGCACGTTCGTCACCGGCGCCGCGCAGGGTTACCTGATCGATAAGAAAACCGCTGAGCAGTACAACATCACCAATATCGCCCAGTTGAAAGACCCCAAAATTGCGAAGATTTTTGACACCAACGGCGACGGCAAAGCGGACATGATGGGCTGCTCGCCAGGCTGGGGCTGTGAAGCCGTGATTAACCACCAGAACAAAGCGTTTGATCTGGAAAAAACCGTCGACGTCAGCCACGGTAACTACGCGGCGATGATGGCCGATACCATCACCCGCTTTAAAGAAGGTAAACCGATTCTCTATTACACCTGGACGCCTTACTGGGTGAGTGACGTAATGAAGCCAGGTAAAGATGTGGTCTGGTTACAGGTGCCGTTCTCCTCACTGCCGGGCGAACAGAAAGATATCGATACTAAACTGCCGAATGGCGCGAACTATGGCTTCCCGGTAAACACCATGCACATCGTTGCCAACAAGGCCTGGGCAGAGAAAAACCCGGCGGCGGCGAAACTGTTTGCCATCATGAAACTGCCGCTGGCGGACATTAACGCGCAGAACGCGATGATGCATGAAGGCAAAGCGTCGGAAGCTGACGTTCAGGGCCATGTTGACGGCTGGATCAAAGCCCACCAGCAGCAGTTCGACGGCTGGGTGAACGACGCGCTGGCAGCGCAGAAGTAATAGCCTCCTGAATGCCGGATGGCGCGCGATGCGCTTATCCGGCCAGGGATGGCCGGAAACGCGGTTCCCGGCCTGTTCCCTTCATTCTTCTCCCCTGACCGCACAATCCGGCACGCAACAAATTCCCCGCATTCATAAATGTCCGCTATGATTGATTCCCAAAGAAATCATCACCTGACTCACGATTGCGAACATAATGACCAAAACATCTCACGGGCTGAACCCGGCACTGATCGTTCTCATGTCAGTGGCAACCGGTCTGGCCGTCGCCAGCAACTATTATGCACAGCCACTGCTCGAAACCATCGCACGCAACTTTTCGCTTTCCGCAAGCTCAGCCGGTTTTATTGTTACCGCAGCACAGTTAGGCTACGCCGCCGGTTTGCTGTTTCTGGTTCCGCTTGGCGATATGTTTGAACGCCGGACGCTGATCGTCTCTATGACGCTGTTGGCGGCGGGCGGGATGCTCATTACCGCCAGCAGTCAGTCGCTGGCGATGATGATCCTCGGCACGGCGCTGACCGGGCTCTTTTCCGTGGTCGCACAGATTCTGGTACCGCTGGCGGCGACGCTTGCCACGCCGGATAAACGCGGCAAAGTGGTCGGGACCATCATGAGCGGTCTGCTGCTGGGCATTTTGCTGGCGCGAACCGTGGCGGGACTGCTGGCGAATCTCGGAGGTTGGCGCACCGTCTTCTGGGTCGCCTCCGTATTGATGGCGCTGATGGCTATCGCGCTGTGGCGCGGCTTGCCAAAGGTGAAGTCAGAAACCCATCTGAACTACCCGCAGTTGCTGGGTTCGGTATTCAGTTTGTTTGCCCGCGATAAACTGCTGCGCACGCGTGCGCTACTGGGCTGCCTGACCTTTGCTAATTTCAGCATTCTCTGGACCTCAATGGCCTTTTTACTGGCCGCCCCACCGTTTAACTATTCTGAAGGGATGATTGGCCTGTTTGGGCTGGCGGGTGCCGCTGGCGCGCTCGGCGCACGTCCGGCTGGCGGTTTTGCGGATAAAGGACATTCTCACCTCACTACCACCTATGGCCTGCTGTTATTGTTGCTTTCCTGGCTCGCTATCTGGCTGGGACACGCCTCAGTACTGGCGCTGATTGTGGGGATCCTGGTTCTGGATCTCACCGTACAGGGGGTTCACATCACTAATCAGACGGTGATTTACCGTCTTTATCCGGAGGCCCGAAACCGTCTGACCGCCGGGTATATGACCAGTTACTTTATCGGCGGCGCAGCAGGGTCATTGATCTCCGCCTCGGCCTGGCAGCATGCCGGATGGCTGGGCGTTTGCCTGGCAGGGACGACCGTTGCCGTACTGAACCTGCTGGTCTGGTGGCGAGGATTTCACCGACAAGAAGCTGCAATTTAAGCGCCCGGCAAGCGTTTGGGCTCCTGAGGGTGTTAAGGAGCCCCCCAGTCTGTTAAGGTGATAGGGATTATTAACCCTGATAATTTTAACATTGGTGATAACGCGCAAAACTCTATGGAAAGGCCCGCTTCTCTGCCCAATATCCCTCCGGCTACCTGCGCGGAAGGATTCAAAGACAGCTTACCCATCGTCATCAGCTATATTCCTGTTGCCTTTGCATTTGGTCTCAATGCCACCCGTCTCGGGTTTAGCCCGATTGAGAGCGTATTTTTCTCCTGCATTATTTATGCCGGCGCCAGCCAGTTCGTTATCACCGCCATGCTCGCCGCAGGCAGCACATTATGGGTTGCCGCCCTGACCGTCATGGCGATGGATGTACGCCATGTTTTATACGGTCCTTCCCTGCGCAGTCGTATCGCTCAGAAACTCAGTAAACCGAAAACCGCCCTGTGGGCGTTTGGTCTCACCGACGAAGTCTTTGCCGCTGCCACCGCGAAGCTGGTGCGGGATAACCGTCGCTGGAGCGAGAACTGGATGATTGGCATCGCGTTTTGCTCCTGGGCCTCCTGGGTGCTGGGAACCGTGCTCGGCGCCTTTTCCGGCAGCGGTTTATTGAAAGGATTCCCGGCGGTCGAAGCGGCGCTCGGTTTTATGCTCCCCGCGCTGTTTATGAGTTTTCTGCTGGCGTCATTCCAGCGTAAACAGTCCCTGTGCGTGACCGCCGCATTAGCGGGCGCACTGGCGGGCGTGACGCTGTTTTCCATCCCCGCAGCCATTCTTGCGGGGATTGTGTGTGGTTGTCTGACCGCGCTGATTCAGGCTTTCTGGCAAGGAGTTCCCGATGCGCTATGAGGTGCTGCTGCTCGGATTGCTGGTCGGCTGTGTAAATTATGGGTTTCGCTATTTACCGCTACGTCTGAAGATGGGCAATACCCGTCCGGGCAAGCGTGGCGCAACCGGCGTTTTACTCGACACCATCGGCATTGCATCAATTTGCGCCCTGCTGGTGGTGTCAACGGCCCCCGAGGTAATGCACGATGCCAGTCGCTTCGTGCCGACGCTCGTGGGTTTTGCTGTACTGGGTGCAAGTTTTTATAAAACGCGCAGTATCATCATTCCTACGCTATTAAGTGCTCTGGCCTATGGATTAGCGTGGAAAATGTTGGCGGTTTTATAGGTTGGAAAAATCATTTTAATTTAATAATACATTTACTTTATTTGTCACTGTCGTTACTATATCGGCTGAAATTAATGAGGTCATGCCCAAATGGATAGTTCGTTTACGCCCATTGAACAAATGCTAAAATTTCGCGCCAGCCGCCACGAGGATTTTCCGTATCAGGAAATCCTGCTGACTCGTCTTTGCATGCATATGCAAGGGAAGCTGCTGGATAACCGCAATAAAATGCTGAAAGCTCAAGGGATTAACGAGACGTTGTTTATGGCGTTGATTACGCTGGAGTCTCAGGAAAACCACAGCATTCAGCCTTCTGAACTGAGTTGTGCCCTGGGGTCATCCCGTACTAACGCGACACGTATCGCTGATGAGCTGGAAAAGCGTGGTTGGATCGAGCGCCGTGAAAGCGACAACGATCGTCGTTGCCTGCATCTGCAGTTAACCGATAAAGGCCATGCTTTTTTGCGCGAAGTATTACCGCCGCAGCATAACTGCCTGCATCAACTGTGGTCCGTTCTTAACACCGCAGAAAAAGAACAGCTTGAGCACATCACTCGTAAGCTTCTGACGCGTCTCGATCAGATGGACCAGGATGGGGCTATCCTTGAGGCGCTGAGCTAACGCGTCGACTCGCTCAATAATCCAGATTACCAAAGAAAATTGACTGGCCAGCACCTGAACGTGCTGGCCTTTCTGATAAACAGCTCGGCTCAGCCGACGAAAAAATAAGATCGTGGAGAACAACATGAGCGCAAATGCGGAGACCCAAACCCCGCAGCAACCGGTTAAGAAGAAAAGCAAACGTAAAAGTACGCTGCTCCTCCTGACCTTGCTCTTTATCATTATTGCCGTGGCATATGGGATTTATTGGTTTTTGGTACTGCGTCACGTCGAAGAGACCGATGATGCGTACGTGGCAGGGAACCAGGTTCAAATCATGGCACAGGTATCCGGCAGTGTGACGAAAGTCTGGGCGGATAATACGGACTTTGTTAAACAGGGTGACGTGCTCGTCACGCTCGATCAGACGGATGCCAGACAGGCATTTGAAAAAGCGAAGACCGCGCTGGCCTCCAGCGTCCGTCAGACGCATCAGTTAATGATCAACAGCAAGCAGTTGCAGGCGAACATTGCGGTGCAGAAAACAGCCCTCGCCCAGGCGCAAAGCGATTTTAACCGTCGCGTACCGCTCGGTAACGCCAACCTGATTGGTCGCGAAGAACTGCAACACGCGCGGGATGCCGTGGCCAGCGCTCAGGCGCAGCTTGATGTTGCCATTCAGCAATACAATGCCAATCAGGCGATGATTCTGGACAGCAAGCTGGAAGATCAGCCCGCCGTTCAACAGGCCGCCACCGAAGTGCGTAACGCCTGGCTGGCGCTCGAGCGAACGAAGATCGTCAGCCCGATGACCGGCTACGTGTCGCGCCGCGCCGTGCAGCCTGGCGCGCAGATCAGCCCCACCACACCGCTGATGGCTGTGGTTCCGGCCACTAATCTGTGGATTGACGCTAACTTCAAAGAGACGCAGCTTGCCCACATGCGCATCGGCCAACCGGCAACCGTGATCAGTGATATCTACGGCGATGACGTTAAGTACACCGGTAAAGTGGTCGGTCTGGATATGGGAACCGGTAGCGCCTTCTCTCTGCTGCCGGCTCAGAACGCAACCGGCAACTGGATTAAAGTGGTTCAGCGTCTGCCTGTCCGTATCGAACTGGATGCACAGCAACTGGCGCAACATCCGCTGCGGATTGGTTTATCGACGCTCGTCACCGTCGATACCGCGAACCGCGACGGCCAGGTGCTGGCCAGCCAGGTTCGCACCACGCCGGTGTCTGAGAGTAACGCCCGTGAAATCAGCCTTGCCCCGGTCAACAAACTGATCGAAGAGATTGTGCAGGCCAACGCAGGCTAATCTGAGGTGCGTGTGATGCAACAGCAAAAACCGCTGGAGGGCGCGCAACTCGTCATTATGACGATTGCGCTGTCGCTGGCGACATTCATGCAGGTGCTGGACTCCACCATTGCTAACGTGGCGATCCCCACTATCGCAGGGAACCTGGGCTCATCGCTGAGCCAGGGGACGTGGGTGATCACCTCTTTCGGGGTGGCAAACGCCATCTCGATTCCCATCACCGGCTGGCTGGCGAAGCGCGTCGGGGAAGTGAAGTTGTTCATGTGGTCAACGGTGGCGTTTGCCATTGCCTCATGGGCGTGCGGTGTCTCCAGCAGCCTGAACATGCTGATCTTCTTCCGCGTCGTCCAGGGCGTGGTTGCCGGACCGCTGATCCCGCTTTCGCAAAGTCTGCTGCTTAATAACTACCCTCCCGCTAAGCGCTCAATTGCGCTGGCGCTGTGGTCGATGACGGTGATCGTCGCGCCGATTTGCGGCCCGATTCTGGGCGGCTATATCAGCGATAACTATCACTGGGGCTGGATCTTCTTTATCAACGTGCCGATCGGGATTGCGGTGGTACTGATGACGCTGCAAACCCTGCGCGGTCGTGAAACGCGTACCGAGCAACGGCGCATCGACGCCATCGGGTTGGCGCTGCTGGTAATTGGCATCGGTAGCCTGCAGATTATGCTCGACCGGGGGAAAGAGCTGGACTGGTTCGCCTCACAAGAGATCATCATTCTGACCGTGGTGGCGGTGGTCGCCATTAGCTTCCTGATTGTCTGGGAGCTTACCGACGATAACCCCATTGTCGATCTCTCGCTGTTTAAGTCGCGAAACTTCACCATTGGCTGCTTGTGTATCAGCCTGGCCTATATGCTTTACTTCGGGGCAATTGTTCTGCTACCGCAGCTTTTGCAGGAGGTCTACGGCTATACCGCGACGTGGGCGGGTCTGGCCTCCGCGCCGGTAGGGATCATTCCGGTGATCCTGTCGCCGATTATTGGCCGCTTTGCCCATAAGCTGGATATGCGCAGGCTGGTGACGTTTAGCTTTATTATGTACGCCGTCTGCTTTTACTGGCGTGCGTGGACGTTTGAACCGGGAATGGACTTCGGCGCTTCTGCCTGGCCACAGTTTATTCAGGGCTTCGCGGTGGCGTGCTTCTTTATGCCGCTGACGACCATCACGCTGTCTGGCTTACCGCCCGAGCGTCTGGCGGCGGCATCGAGTTTGTCTAACTTTACGCGAACGCTGGCGGGTTCTATCGGGACATCGATCACCACCACCATGTGGACCAACCGGGAATCGATGCACCATGCACAGTTAACCGAGTCGGTGAATCCGTATAACCCGAATGCGCAGGCAATGTACGATCAGTTACAGGGACTGGGCATGACGCAGCAACAGGCGTCTGGCTGGATAGCCCAGCAGATAACAAATCAGGGGCTGATTATTTCAGCTAACGAGATCTTCTGGATGTCGGCGGGGATCTTCCTGGTGTTGCTCGGTCTGGTCTGGTTCGCCAAACCCCCGTTTGGTGCAGGCGGTGGCGGCGGTGGCGCGCATTAGATGACAGCGATAAAAAAGCCCGTTCATAGACTGAACGGGCTTTTTTTGCCGGTAACCACACCGACAGCTAGATGTGGAGTTCCTGCAACTTCTCTTTCGGCAGAGCCAGCTCTTCATTGCTGTTGACGCGGACGTCGTGCTCCAGGATATGACGTGCGATATCCTGTGCTTCGCTCAGGGAGTGCATCTGATACGTGCCGCACTGGTAGACGTTCAGTTCCGGGATCTGATTCTGATCCTGCACTTTCAGCACATCGGCCATCGCCGCTTTCCAGGCATCTGCCACGCGCTGCTCATCCGGCGTACCAATCAGGCTCATATAGAAACCGGTACGGCAACCCATCGGGGAGATATCGATAATCTCGACGCCGTTACCGTTGAGATGATTACGCATAAAGCCTGCGAACAGATGCTCCAGCGTGTGAATCCCTTTCTCCGGCATCACCTCTTTGTTTGGAATGCAAAAACGCAGGTCAAACACGGTAATAGCGTCGCCATGCGGGGTATTCATCGTTTTCGCCACGCGGACTGCAGGTGCTTCCATCCGGGTATGATCGACAGTGAAACTATCTAACAACGGCATTTAGCCACCTCCGATAATTTTTTTTAAATAAACTGAACTCTTTGTTCCGGTGCGAGTCTGAGTATATGAAAGACGCGCATTTGTTATCATCATCCCTGTTTTCAGAGATGAAATTTTGGCCACTCACGAGTGGCCTTTTTCTTTTCTGTCAGGCCTGTTTTTCCAGCCAGCTTTCAAACGGCTCGGTATCCGCCGCTTCAATCTCACGCTGGCGGCGTTTTGAAGCCTCACGTTCAGCGACAAAGTCTTCTTCCTGCAATAATTCCAGCGGCTCTTCACGCAACAGATTGCGATAAGCTTCGCCCAGCGCCTTGCCCGTACCGCCAATGCCTGTATCAAGCATAGAACGCAAAATGCGTGCAGAGAACGTCAATTCCGGATTATCAAAGCAGGCGACCAGTTCGTCACAGACTTTCTGATAATCCTCTCCGCCGTGGATGCTGTCCAGCGTTTGCGCCACGCGTTTCAGATCGCGGAACAAATCTTTGCCCACCTCAGGCAGCGGGAACTGTGCGGTTTCACAACCGATACCTAACGTCAGGCCCGGCTTACGCCCTTCCAGAATCACACGGTTCCAGTTGGTGCGCGTACACAACAGCTCACTGCTGCTCATTTCCGGCGCATCGGCCAGCACGCACCAGACCATAAACAGGTCAAGGAAGCGCACCTGCTGCTCGTCCACGCCAATCGGCGAGAACGGGTTGATATCCAGCGAACGCACTTCGATATACTCAATACCGCCACGCAGAAGCGCATCTGAAGGCGACTCACCACTGCGCGTAACGCGTTTCGGACGAATCGGCGCGTACAGCTCATTTTCAATTTGCAGCACATTACTGTTGATTTGCAGACGCTTACCGTCTTTTTCCAACCCTACCGCCGCATACTCTTCAGAAGGCGTTTTAATCGCCCGCTTCAATCCTGCCACATATTCGTAGAGATCGTTAAACGTAATACCGAGATTGCTTTGCGACTTATTGGTATAACCCAGGTCGCTCAGACGCAATGAGGTCGCGTACGGAAGGTAGTACATCCCGCAATCGGTTTTCTCAAACGGCAGCGTGGTCGGTTTGCCCTGCAGGAAGGAAGAACAAATCGCCGGGGATGCGCCAAACAGATAAGGGATGACCCAACCGAAGCGGTAATAGTTGCGGATCAGGCGGAAATAGCCCGCAGAGATTTTCTCTTTTGCCTCTTCGCCTTCCGCAACGCCGCACTTCGCCTGCCAGAATGCCATCGGCAGCGAGAAGTTGTAATGTACGCCGGAGATGGTTTGCATCAGTGCGCCGTAACGGTTCTTCAACCCTTCACGATACAGCGTTTTCATGCGCCCCATATTCGAGGTGCCGTATTGCGCCAGTTCAATATCCTGCCCTTCGGCAATGTAGCAAGGCATACTCAGGGGCCACATACGCTCATCGCCCATATTTCTGGCAGTATAACGATGCAGGTCACGCATGAAGGTCAGCATATGCTGGATATCGCCATCGACTGGCGTAATAAACTCCAGCAACGCTTCAGCGAAATCTGTGGTTACCCATTTATGCGTTAACGCTGAGCCTAACGCTTCAGGGTGCCCCGTTGTCGCCAACGAGCCATCCGCATTCACGCGCAATGTTTCGCGCTCCAGCCCACGCTGAATCCCCTGTAATGCCTGAGGATGCTTTTCCAGCCAGGCCAGAGCCTGTGATACGTCCGGGATCAAATCGACCTCCCGCCTGTCAAAATCGTAGTAATTAGCATAATTGTAGTGGTTACCCTAAAGGCTAATCCCCAGGCACAATTAGTGCCACCAGGTAATGCCCTGAACGGTAGCAGCCGCGACAACAATATAGCGCAGCGCTTTGCCAAGGCATAAAAAAAAGAGTACCGGCCCCCATGAGAGGCGCATCCATCCCGCTAACAGGCACAGTAAATCACCCACAACCGGCATCCAGCTTAAGAGTAGTGTGACCGCACCATAGCGGCTAAGCCAGCCTGTGGCTTTCTCCTGCCAGCGCGATGTCTTGCGTAGCGGAAAGAAACGCCCAAGGATAACGTTAGTTAACCCTCCAAGGCTATTACCCATTGTTGCTGTTAAGACTAAGACCCAGGGATGACTGAGCCCGGCCAGTAACATGGCGACCAGAACGATTTCCGAGTTGCCGGGCAACAGCGTAGCGCTGAGAAAACTGCTGGCGAACAATGAAAGGAGCGACAGTCCGTCACTCACAAGTGTCGAACGTCCACGGCATCCATTCCAGCGGCGCGTGCTGCCTGAATACCAAAATCAGCATCTTCGAAAACCACGCACTGTGCCGGGGGCACACCCATACGTTCTGCACACAGCAGGAAGGTATCGGGTGCAGGTTTATGGTGTTGAACATGATCGGCGGCGACAACCGCTGCAAAATAGCGGCGTAGCCCCAGATGGGCCAGCAGTGCTTCTGCAATCGCACTTTCACTGCCGGTGCCTACGGACATTGGTCGACGGCCATGCCACGCTTTTACCACCTCAACAAGCGGCAACGGCTCGACGCTGTCGAGGAGCATCATTTTTACCGCATCGGTTTTTTCACGGGCTAACGCATGAGGATCGAGATCCGCATGATTCAGCTCAATGATGGACTGAGCAATACGCCAGGTGGGAGAGCCATTCAGGGCGATCATCGCCTGCAGATCAAAGTGCATACCGTAACGACCTAATACCTCAACCCACGCCTTACGGTGCGTCGGTTCAGTATCAAGGATAGTACCATCCATATCGAAAATCAGACCCGCATAGCGTTCGTACATAGCGCTCTCACCCGGCAAATAAACAGACGTTACTTTATCGTAAATGAGGAATTTTGTCGCTGACGACGATGCTGAGGATTGTTCAGGAGATGAATGCAAAGGAGTAAGGAAAGGAGAAAATGGTGCATCCGGGAGGATGACTCGACTGCGCTTCGCCCTACGGGCCGTTGCTGAAGCAACGTTATCCCCCCTGGTGCTTGCGACTCTCTCGCAGACCATGAAACAACATCTTTGTTGTTATCGAGGAGAAAATGGTGCATCCGGGAGGATTCGAACCTCCGACCGCTCGGTTCGTAGCCGAGTACTCTATCCAGCTGAGCTACGGATGCATTAGGAAACTTATTTTACTGCCGATATTGATACTGCACAAAAGCGGTATCAAGTAAGAGATGGTGCATCCGGGAGGATTCGAACCTCCGACCGCTCGGTTCGTAGCCGAGTACTCTATCCAGCTGAGCTACGGATGCATCGGGAAACTTACTTTACTGCAGATTTTGATACCGCTACTAAAGCCGTATCAAGTAAGAGATGGTGCATCCGGGAGGATTCGAACCTCCGACCGCTCGGTTCGTAGCCGAGTACTCTATCCAGCTGAGCTACGGATGCAAATGGCGGTGAGGCGGGGATTCGAACCCCGGATGCAGCTTTTGACCGCATACTCCCTTAGCAGGGGAGCGCCTTCAGCCTCTCGGCCACCTCACCACACGCCTCTTACGAGTGCTTCGAAGAACTTGTTTCTGCTCATCGTCGCTGCGTGGCGCACATATTACTTTCTGGGACTTATAAGTCAAACAATTTTTCCTGAGCTTTTATCGTTTGCACACTTCACGTTCAATTAGTCTGCAAAAACGGCAAAAAGAGTGTTTTATCAACAGATAAATCGGCCTCTGGCAAGCGCAATGCAAAAGCCTTATCACTGCAGGAGAGTCATGCGGAACAGGAAAAGAGTCACAGAAGAACGAAAAAGTCAGGGATGTGCGAAGGAGTCAGGTTGCGCCTCACCCGGTCAGGTGAGACGCGGAAACCTTAGTAACTGGACTGCTGGGATTTTTCAGCCTGGATACGCTGGTAGATCTCTTCACGATGGACAGAAACTTCTTTCGGGGCGTTTACGCCGATGCGTACCTGGTTGCCCTTCACCCCTAAAACTGTCACGGTGACCTCATCGCCAATCATGAGGGTCTCACCAACTCGACGAGTCAGAATCAGCATTCTTTGCTCCTTGAAAGATTAAAAGAGTCGGGTCTCTCTGTATCCCGGCATTATCCATCATATAACGCCAAAAAGTAAGCGATGACAAACACATTACATGTAAGCAGTCACGGCATCACATTCTGTTAAACCTAAGTTTAGCCGATATACACAACTTCAACCTGACTTTATCGTTGTCGACAACGTTGATGCAAACGCCGCGGAATGCGTATCCGCGGCATCGGCTAACGCTTATAGTTATTACAATTTTGCGCTGACCCAGGCTTGCACACTGGCTAACGCCGCAGGCAGAGCAGATGCATCCGTACCACCGGCTTGCGCCATATCCGGACGACCACCACCCTTACCGCCCACCTGCTGAGCGACCATACCGACCAGCTCCCCTGCTTTGACACGGTCGGTCACATCCTTAGACACACCAGCAATCAGAGAAACCTTACCTTCAGCCGCCGTTGCCAGCACGATAATTGTCGACCCCAGTTGATTTTTCAGATCATCAACCATAGTACGCAACATTTTCGGCTCAACACCCGCAAGCTCACTCACCAACAGCTTAACGCCATTGATATCAACCGCTTTGCTGGAAAGATTCGCACTTTCCTGCGCCGCAGCGTGTTCTTTCAACTGCTGAAGCTCTTTCTCGAGCTGACGAGTACGTTCCAGTACTGAACGCACTTTGTCGCCCAGGTTCTGGCTATCGCCCTTCAACAGATGCGCGATATCGGTTAAGCGATCGCTTTCTGCATGCACAGTCGCAATGGCGCCTTCACCCGTTACCGCTTCAATACGACGAACCCCGGCGGCTGTACCTGATTCCGAGACGATGCGGAACAGGCCGATATCACCCGTACGGCTGGCGTGAGTTCCGCCACACAGTTCGGTAGAGAAATCCCCCATACTCAGCACGCGAACGCGTTCGTCATATTTCTCGCCGAACAGCGCCATTGCGCCTTTTGCTTTCGCCGCTTCCAGATCCATCACATGGGTTTCAACCGGCAGGTTGCGACGAATCTGCGCATTCACCAGATCTTCAACCGCACGGATTTCCGCCGGCTTCATCGCTTCATTATGCGAGAAGTCGAAACGCAGCATTTTGTCGTTCACCAGCGAGCCTTTCTGTGCCACATGCGTGCCCAGAATCTGGCGCAGCGCCGCATGCATCAGGTGCGTGGCGGAGTGATTCAGACGGATACGCGCACGACGCGCTTCATCGACGTCAGCCTGAACCGCGTCGCCCACTTTCAGAGAACCCGCAGACAGTTTGCCGAGGTGACCAATCGCCTGACCATATTTTTGCGTATCGCTTACGATAAAGGCAAAACCCGCGCCTTTCAGTTCACCTTTGTCGCCAACCTGACCACCGGATTCCGCATAGAATGGGGTCTGATCCAGTACGACAACCGCTTCCTGACCGGCACTAATCGTATCAACCGCTTTACCATCGACGAACAGCGCGGTCACTTTACCGTTCAGTTCCAGATGGTCATAACCTTTAAATTCAGAGGCGCTATCCACGCGGATCATCGCGTTATAGTCCGCGCCAAAACCGCTGGCTTCGCGCGCGCGACGGCGCTGCTCTTCCATGGCGGCTTCAAAACCGGCTTCATCCACTTTGATGTTGCGCTCACGGCAAACGTCAGCCGTCAGATCAACCGGGAAACCGTAAGTATCATACAGACGGAATGCCGTTTCGCCGTCCAGCGTATCGCCGGACAGTTTCGCCAGTTCTTCGTCCAGCAGCGCCAGGCCGCGCTCAAGCGTACGGGCAAACTGCTCTTCTTCGGTTTTCAGAACTTGCTCAACCTGAGCCTGCTGACGCTTCAGTTCTTCGCCCGCCGATCCCATCACCTCAACCAGTGGACCCACCAGTTTGTAGAAGAAGGTCTCTTTCGCGCCCAGCATGTTGCCATGCCGTACCGCGCGACGAATGATACGACGCAGAACATAGCCACGGTTTTCGTTCGACGGAACCACGCCATCAGCAATCAGGAACGCACAGGAACGAATGTGGTCCGCAATCACGCGCAGCGATTTGTTGCTCAGGTCGGTCGCTCCGGTCACTTTTGCAACGGCTTCAATCAGCGTGCGGAACAGATCAATTTCGTAGTTGGAGTTAACGTGCTGCAGCACGGCCGCAATACGCTCAAGCCCCATACCGGTATCGACAGAAGGTTTCGGCAGCGGTTCCATTGTACCGTCAGCCTGACGGTTGAACTGCATAAAGACGATGTTCCAGATCTCAATGTAGCGATCGCCGTCTTCTTCCGGGCTTCCCGGAGGGCCTCCCCAGATGTGATCGCCATGATCGTAGAAAATTTCGGTGCAAGGGCCGCACGGACCGGTATCACCCATCTGCCAGAAGTTGTCGGACGCATAGGCCGCACCTTTATTATCACCGATGCGGATAATACGTTCGCGCGGGATACCGACTTCTTTTTCCCAGATTTCGTAGGCTTCATCGTCTGTTTCATAGACGGTCACCCACAGACGTTCTTTCGGCAGGGCAAACCAGTTTTCACCGGTCAGCAGTTCCCATGCGTACTGAATCGCATCATGTTTGAAATAGTCGCCGAAGCTGAAGTTGCCCAGCATTTCGAAGAAGGTATGGTGACGTGCAGTGTATCCAACGTTTTCCAGATCGTTGTGTTTACCGCCTGCGCGCACGCAGCGTTGGGACGTGGTCGCGCGGGAATAATTACGCTTGTCGAGCCCAAGGAAAACGTCCTTGAACTGGTTCATCCCGGCGTTGGTAAACAACAAAGTGGGGTCATTGTTCGGAACCAGGGAGCTGCTGGCAACTACCTGATGTCCCTTACTATGGAAAAAGTCGAGAAACGCCTGACGGATCTCAGCGGTGCTCTTGCTCATAATTATCCTGAAATCTTGCTAACGAAAAATCATTACCAGCAACAACTCTTGATTGACTGGGCCGCCGGCAACTGAAAAGTGGGAATAAGATAAGTTTTCTTTACGGGGAAGTAAAATCCCGTATGCGCTCAATCGTCAAAATTTCGCCATATTTGCTGGATATCCTCCATCAGATACCCGCGATACAGCAAAAACCGCTGTACTTTAACCTTTTCTGAAAATGCAGTGGGCAGCGGTTCACCGTATTTGCGATGGGCCTGTTCACGTGCGATGGCGCTCCAGTCGATCTCACATTCCCGCATCGCTTTTTCGGTCGATTCACGGGCAATGCCTTTTTGATTCAACTCCTGACGGATGCGCGCCGGGCCATAACCTTTGCGACTGCGGCTGGCGATAAAGCGGGCAATAAACCGGTCGTCATCGAGATACTGATGCTCGTAACACCAGGCGATCACCCGATCATAATCTTCTGGTGTGGCAACAATTTCTTCCGGTCCATTTTTTCCCATCACCGGGGCGGCAAGTTTACGTCGCAACTCTTGTTCACTGTGGTCACGAACCGCGAGGATACGTACTGCGCGATCTAACAGCCGGGAATACGCGGGTCGGCGCGGTGTGGATTCACTCATAACAACCTTCGAAATCAGAAATGCAAAAGGGCTGCATCAATGCAGCCCTTGAGTGTAATTCAACTTTTTTCCGGATGGCAGCTTTGCGTTATCCGGACGCACGACACCTGACGATTAAAAATCTTCGTTGGTTTCCGCAACGCCTTCACCGTCATCAACAGCGAAGTCAGGTTTGGCATCCTGGTTATTGAGCAGCATTTCGCGGACTTTCTTCTCAATTTCCTTCGCAGTAGCCGGGTTGTCTTTCAGCCAGGCGGTTGCATTCGCTTTACCCTGACCAATTTTCTCGCCGTTGTAGCTGTACCAGGCGCCTGCTTTCTCGATCAGCTTCTCTTTCACGCCCAGGTCAACCAGTTCGCCATAGAAGTTGATGCCTTCACCGTAAAGGATCTGGAATTCAGCCTGTTTAAACGGTGCCGCAATTTTGTTTTTCACCACCTTCACGCGGGTTTCGCTGCCCACCACGTTGTCGCCCTCTTTCACCGCGCCGATACGACGGATGTCCAGACGAACAGAAGCGTAGAATTTCAGTGCGTTACCACCGGTCGTGGTTTCCGGGTTACCGAACATCACGCCAATTTTCATACGGATCTGGTTGATGAAGATCAGCAGCGTGTTGGACTGCTTCAGGTTACCGGCCAGTTTACGCATCGCCTGACTCATCATACGCGCCGCGAGGCCCATGTGAGAGTCACCGATTTCGCCTTCGATTTCCGCTTTCGGCGTCAGTGCCGCGACGGAGTCGACAACGATAACGTCGACGGCGCCAGAACGCGCCAGCGCATCACAGATTTCCAGTGCCTGTTCACCGGTGTCCGGCTGAGAACAGAGCAGATTGTCGATATCAACGCCCAGCTTACGTGCATAGATCGGGTCCAGCGCGTGTTCTGCATCGATAAACGCACAGGTTTTACCTTCGCGCTGCGCCGCGGCAATCACCTGCAGCGTCAGCGTGGTCTTACCGGATGATTCCGGCCCGTAGATTTCGACGATACGGCCCATCGGCAGGCCGCCTGCGCCCAGCGCGATATCCAGTGAAAGCGAACCGGTGGAGATCGTTTCCACATCCATAGAACGGTCTTCACCCAGGCGCATGATGGAGCCTTTACCGAATTGCTTTTCGATCTGGCCCAGCGCTGCCGCCAACGCTTTCTGTTTGTTTTCGTCGATAGCCATTAATTACTCCTGTCATGCCGGCTGAAACCGGATAGTGATTCTGTACTGTTGTCGCAATTATACTGTATGGTCATACAGTATCAAGTGTTTTGTAGAAATTGTTGCCACAGGGTCTGCAACGCATAAACCGTCGCTTGTCGACGCACCGCATCGCGGTCGCCGTGAAAGCATTCCCGACGGGTGATCCCTTCTCCGCTCACGCTGGCGAAGGCAAACCAGACGGTGCCGACCGGTTTCTCTTCGCTGCCGCCGTCCGGTCCGGCAATCCCGCTGATGGAAACGGCAAAATCGGCGCGTGCCGCTTTCAGCGCGCCAATCGCCATCTCAACCACCACCGACTCACTGACCGCACCGTGCTGTGCCAGCGTCTCTTCGCGCACGCCGATCATCTGCGATTTCGCTTCGTTACTGTAGGTGACAAAACCGCGTTCGAACCAGGCAGAACTGCCAGCGATATCGGTAATGGCTTTCGCCACCCAACCGCCGGTGCAGGACTCTGCGGTGGTCACCGTCGCACCACGCGCTTTTAGCGCCAGCCCGACCTGCTCACTTAACTGCATCAGTTCACTGTCCGTCATATCAGCCTCTGTCAGTTAAAAAATATGTCGGACAAGATAGCACTTTCCCAACAGAGATGGGGATGAGGTAACAAATTTACGAGGGGGATTCCGGAAAAACGAGTGAGACCCAGGGAAGCCGAAGCAACCCTGGGTAAAAACGGTTACTGCACGCGCGCCAGCGCCACTGCCTGCCCTAACTGCCACACCGCCATCGCGTAATGGGTGCTGTGGTTGTAACGGGTAATGGCATAGAAGTTCGGCAAACCGTACCAGTACTGGTATCCCGTACCGATATCCAGGCGCAACAAGCTCACCTGCTGATGGTTGCCCAGCGGCTGCTGCGGCGTTAATCCGGCAGCCGCCAGTTGCGAAGGGCTGTACTGCGTTTTAAAGCCATTCGCCAGCCCCGGCGCCTGGCCGTTCGCCATCACCGCCACCGCGTCGCCCTTCACCCAACCATGGGCTTTGAAGTAGTTCGCCACGCTGCCAATCGCATCGACCGGATCCCACAGGTTGATGTGTCCGTCGCCGTTGAAATCCACCGCGTACTCTTTGTAGGAAGACGGCATGAACTGTCCGTAACCCATCGCGCCGGCAAAGGATCCTTTCAAATCTAACGGGTCATCCTGTTCGTTACGCGCCATCAGCAGGAACGTTTCCAGCTCGCCAGAGAAATATTCCGCGCGGCGTGGGTAGTTAAACGACAGCGTCGCCAGCGCGTCCAGAATGCGCGTTTTCCCCATCACGCGACCCCAGCGGGTTTCCACGCCAATAATGCCCACGATGATTTCCGGCGGAACGCCGTAAACCTGCCAGGCGCGGTTGAGCGCGTCTTCATACTGATTCCAGAATGCCACGCCGTTTTGCACATTATCCGGAGTAATAAACTGTTTGCGATAACGCAGCCATGCGCCATTAGGCCCGGCCGGCGGTTGCGTGGTCGGCGCCTGCCTGTCCATCAGACGTAAAACGTAGTCCAGACGCTTTGCCTGCGACAGAATCTCCTGCAGCTGCTGGCGGTTAAAACCATGCTTGTTCACCATCTTGTCGATGAACTGCTGCGCATTCGGGTTGTTGGCAAAGTCGCCGCCCATCTGCATCACGTTGTGTTGCGGCTCAAGCAGGAAGCCGCCGGAAGGCGTACCCGTTGTCGTTTGAGGCTCTTGAGGTTTCGGTTTGCTGCTACAGGCAGCCAGTAACACAAACAGGGGGAGTAATGCTACGTAACGACGCTTGAACATGAGACATCCATTAAACAGATTCAGCCAGAGGGAAGTATGGTAAAGCATCGCCCGCCATACAAGGAAGCGCCAACCGCGCTCCTTCACACAATATTTACGTATCGCTTCCGGACGTTTGATCCTCAGCAGATTCTTTCTCACCTGCAAAAACTTTCAAATTAAAATATTTTACTTTCATTTTGAGATCAAAATAACACTTTTATTTCTTTCAATCTGATTAAAATAAGTCACCCATTCGCAAGATAACGATAAATCCCTACAGGAGAGAACAATGATCGAAACCATTACACATGGAGCAGAGTGGTTCATCGGGCTGTTTCAGAAAGGTGGAGAAGTCTTTACCGGGATGGTCACCGGCATTCTTCCGCTGCTGATCAGCCTGCTGGTCATCATGAATGCGCTGATCAATTTCATCGGCCAGCAGCGGATCGAACGCTTCGCCCAGCGCTGCGCCGGAAATCCGATATCCCGTTACCTGATTCTGCCTTTTATCGGCACATTTGTGTTTTGTAACCCCATGACCCTGAGCCTGGGGCGTTTTATGCCAGAGAAATACAAGCCCAGTTACTACGCGGCAGCGTCTTACAGCTGCCACTCGATGAACGGTCTGTTCCCGCACATCAACCCCGGTGAATTGTTCGTTTATCTCGGTATTGCCAGCGGTCTGACCACGCTTGGCCTGCCGCTCGGACCACTCGCCGTGAGCTATCTGCTGGTCGGTCTGGTTACTAACTTTTTCCGTGGCTGGGTCACCGACCTCACGACCTCCATTTTTGAGAAAAAAATGGGCATCCAACTTGAGCAGAAAGTCCACCTTGCAGGAGCAGCATCATGACGCGTATTCGTATTGAAAAAGGGACCGGCGGATGGGGTGGTCCGTTAGAGCTGGACGTGACGGCCGGCAAGAAAATTGTCTATATCACCGCAGGCACGCGCCCGGCGATTGTCGACAAACTGGCGCAGTTAACCGGCTGGAAGGCTGTCGATGGCTTCAAAGAGGGAGAACCGCCAGAAGACGAAATTGGCGTCGCCATCATTGACTGTGGTGGGACGCTGCGCTGTGGCATCTATCCAAAACGCCGTATCCCGACCGTGAACATTCACTCAACCGGGAAATCCGGCCCGCTGGCCCAGTACATCGTCGAAGACATTTATGTCTCTGGCGTCAGGGAAGACAACATTACCGTCATCGGCGACGCGTCTGTTGCACCACAACCACAATCACAACCGGCAAGCGCAACCGCCGGGCGCGATTACGACGCCAGCAAAAAGATCACCGAACAGAGCGATGGCCTGCTGGCAAAAGTCGGCATGGGGATGGGCTCGGCGGTGGCCGTACTGTTCCAGTCCGGTCGCGACACCATTGATACGGTGCTGAAAACCATTCTGCCTTTCATGGCGTTCGTTTCGGCACTGATCGGCATCATCATGGCCTCGGGTCTGGGTGACTGGATAGCCCACGGCCTGGCGCCGCTTGCCAGCCATCCGTTGGGTCTGGTGACGCTGGCGCTGATCTGTTCGTTCCCGCTGCTGTCGCCGTTCCTCGGCCCAGGTGCGGTCATTGCGCAGGTTATCGGCGTTCTGATCGGTGTGCAAATTGGTCTGGGCAACATTCCGCCGCATCTGGCGCTGCCCGCCCTGTTCGCCATCAACGCCCAGGCAGCCTGTGACTTTATCCCGGTCGGTTTGTCGCTGGCAGAAGCCCGCCAGGACACCGTTCGCGTCGGCGTGCCGTCGGTTCTGGTGAGCCGCTTCCTGACCGGTGCGCCTACTGTTCTCATCGCCTGGTTTGTTTCCGGCTTTATTTATCAATAAGAGGGTTCGACATGACCGTTATTTATCAGACCACCATCACCCGTATCGGCCAGAGCGCGCCGGATGCCCTCTGCGATCAGATGCTGATTACCTTTCGTGAAGGCGCGCCTGCGGATATCGAGGAGTTTTGCTTTATCCATTGTCATGGCGAACTGAACGGCCCGCTGCAGCCCGGCGCGCAGTTCGAACTGGGCCAGCATCGTTATCCGGTCACCGCCGTTGGCAGCGTGGCCGAACAGAATTTACGTGAACTGGGGCATATCACCCTGCGCTTCGACGGACTGAGCGAAGCGGAATTTCCCGGCACCGTGCATGTCGCGGGGCCTGTACCGGACGATATCGCACCGGGCTGTATTTTGAAGTTTGTCGCTTAAGGAGAGAAAAATGAATCAGGTTGCCGTTGTCATTGGTGGAGGACAGACCCTGGGGGCGTTCCTCAGCCGTGGGCTTGCAGCAGAAGGATATCGCGTTGCGGTGGTAGATATTCAGAGTGATAAAGCCGCAAACGTTGCACAGGAGATTAACGCAGAATTTGGCGAAGGCATGGCCTATGGTTTTGGCGCCGACGCCACCAGCGAACAGAGCGTGCTTGCGCTCTCTCGCGGTGTGGATGAAATCTTTGGCCGCGTGGATCTGCTGGTTTACAGCGCCGGGATTGCGAAAGCGGCGTTTATCAGCGACTTCCAGCTCGGTGATTTTGACCGCTCGCTGCAGGTAAATCTGGTTGGCTACTTCCTGTGCGCACGTGAATTCTCCCGTCTGATGATCCGCGATGGTATTCAGGGACGTATTATCCAGATCAACTCCAAATCCGGTAAAGTGGGCAGCAAACACAATTCCGGCTACAGCGCGGCGAAGTTTGGCGGCGTGGGGTTAACGCAGTCGCTGGCGCTGGATCTGGCGGAATATGGTATTACCGTGCATTCGCTGATGCTCGGCAACCTGCTGAAGTCACCGATGTTCCAGTCGCTGCTGCCGCAGTACGCCACCAAGCTGGGTATCGAGCCTGACGAAGTGGAGCAGTATTACATTGATAAGGTTCCGCTGAAGCGCGGCTGTGATTATCAGGATGTGCTGAACATGCTGTTATTCTATGCCAGCCAGAAAGCGTCGTACTGCACCGGGCAGTCGATCAACGTTACCGGTGGACAGGTGATGTTTTAATGGATGTCGCCCGGTGGCGCTACGCTTACCGGGCCTACCCGCAGACCAGATAAGGTGAAACCGCCATCTGGCAAAATAAAAGGAACACATTATGGTATCTGCACTCGTTACTGTCGCTGTCATTGCCTGGTGTGCGCAACTGGCGCTGGGATACTGGCAAATATCACGCTTTAACAAAGCGTTTGACCAACTTTGCCTGCAAGGACGTGTCGGCGTAGGCCGTTCCGGAGGACGCTTTAAACCCCGCGTTGTGGTCGCCGTCGCCCTCAATGACGATGAGCGAGTGACCGATACGTTGTTTATGAAAGGTCTCACCGTATTCGCCAGACCAGGAAAAATCGCCGACATTCAGGGCAAACATCTTAATGAATTACAGCCTGATGTGATCTTTCCCCATGATCCGCTATCGCAGAATGCACTATCATTGGCGCTTAATCTGAAACATGGGTAATTTCGTTGTGAATGCTATTAGCTTGCGAAATTATCATTTCGCAAATTTAATTCAGGGTTATTTCGCCTATGAAACCTCGTCAGCGTCAGGCCGCCATTCTGGAGCATCTGCAAAAACAGGGTAAAAGCTCTGTGGAAGAACTGGCCCAGTACTTTGACACCACGGGCACGACCATTCGCAAAGATCTTGTCGTTCTGGAAAATGCCGGTACCGTCATTCGCACCTATGGCGGCGTGATGTTAAATAAAGATGAGTCCGATCCGCCTATCGATCACAAAACGCTGATCAATACGCATAAGAAAGAGCGTATTGCCGAAGCTGCGGTCCGCTTTATCCACGATGGCGACTCCATCATTCTGGATGCCGGCAGTACCGTGCTACAAATGGTGCCGATGCTTACCCGCTTTAGCAATATCACCGTCATGACCAACAGCCTGCACATCGTCAACGCGCTGTCCGAGTTAGATAACGAACAAACCATCCTGATGCCGGGCGGCACATTCCGTAAAAAATCGGCCTCATTTCACGGACAACTGGCCGAAAACGCCTTCGAGCAGTTCAGTTTTGATAAACTCTTCATGGGCACCGACGGCATTGATCTCAACGCTGGCGTAACCACCTTTAATGAGGTCTACACCGTCAGTAAAGCGATGTGCAATGCCGCTCGCGAAGTGATCCTGATGGCGGATTCATCGAAATTTGGCCGCAAGAGTCCGAATGTTGTGTGCAGTCTGGAAAGCGTCGACAAACTGATTACCGACGCGGGTATTGATCCCGCATTTCGTCAGGCGCTGGAAGAGAAAGGGATTACAGTTATCATAACCGGAGAAACCAATGAGTGATGCACTACTGAACGCGGGCCGTCAGACGTTAATGCTGGAATTACAGGAAGCAAGCCGTCTGCCGGAACGTCTGGGCGATGATTTTGTCCGTGCCGCCAATACCATTATCCAGTGTGAAGGCAAAGTGATTGTCTCGGGTATCGGCAAATCGGGCCATATTGGTAAGAAAATCGCCGCGACGCTCGCCAGTACCGGCACCCCGGCCTTTTTTGTTCACCCTGCCGAAGCGCTGCATGGCGATCTGGGGATGATCGAAAGCCGCGACGTGATGTTGTTTATCTCCTATTCCGGCGGCGCAAAAGAGCTGGAGCTCATCATCCCGCGTCTGGAAGATAAATCCATCGCCCTGCTGGCAATGACCGGTAAACCCAATTCACCGCTGGGTCTGGCGGCGAAGGCCGTTCTGGATATCTCCGTTGAGCGCGAAGCCTGCCCAATGCACCTGGCGCCGACCTCCAGCACCGTCAATACCCTGATGTTGGGCGACGCGCTGGCAATGGCGGTCATGCAGGCGCGCGGCTTCAATGAAGAAGATTTTGCCCGCTCACATCCGGCTGGCGCGCTGGGCGCACGTCTGCTCAATAAAGTGCATCACCTGATGCGCCGTGACGACGCCGTCCCACAGGTTCAGCTCGCAACCAGCGTGATGGACGCGATGCTGGAATTAAGCCGTACCGGTCTGGGTCTGGTCGCCGTTTGCGACGATCAGATGCAGGTGAAAGGCGTCTTTACCGACGGCGACCTGCGTCGCTGGCTGGTCGGCGGCGGCGCGCTCACTACGCCGGTCAGTGAAGCGATGACCCAGAACGGCATCACCTTGCAGTCAGAAAGTCGGGCGATTGATGCCAAAGAGCTGCTGATGAAGCGCAAAATCACTGCCGCACCGGTGGTGGATGAGAACGGAAAACTGACTGGCGCCATCAACCTGCAGGATTTCTATCAGGCCGGGATACTCTAATCCTTCAGCCCCAGACGCTTCGCCAGCCGGTGCAGGTTGGCGACGTCCGTTTCAAGCGCCCGCGCGCTGGCCGCCCAATTGTGATTATTTTGCGCCAGCGCCTGGCGAATCATCTCCCGCTGGAACGTCTCCGTCGCATCACGCAGATTGTGATTGCGCGGTAAATCCGCTGTCACTTCCGGCTGCGGCATCATTGCCTCCTCCTGCAGCGCGAAATGCTGCGCTTCCAGTACCACTTCGTCTGCGGATCGGGTCGCTCGCGCCAGCACCACCGCTCGATGTATCGCATGTTCCAGTTCACGCACGTTACCCGGCCAGCCGTAATTTAGCAGATGGCGACGCGCACCAGGGCTGAGCACAACGCGGGAAAGCCCCAGTCGCAATCGACACTGCTCGCAAAAATAGCCCGCCAGCAACACCACATCTTCCCCACGCTCCCGTAGCGGAGGAACTAAAAGCGGAAACACGCTCAGACGATGAAAAAGATCGGCACGAAAACGGCCCGCCAGCACCTCTTCACGCAGATCGCGGTTGGTTGCCGCCAGCACCCGCACATCCACACGCAGGCTGCGATCATCGCCGACACGCTGAATATCACCATACTGCAATACGCGCAGCAGTTTGGCCTGTAGCGCCAGCGACAGCTCGCCAATTTCATCGAGAAACAATGTGCCGTTATCGGCCATTTCAAACTTCCCGCTGCGGTTGCTGATAGCCCCGGTAAACGCCCCTTTCACGTGACCAAACAATTCGCTCTCCGCCACGCTTTCCGGTAGTGCGGCACAGTTCAGATAAACTAACGGGTTAACGGCGCGGGGTGAGCCTTCATGAATCGCCTTCGCCACAAGTTCTTTTCCGGTGCCGGTTTCGCCACTGATCAACACGTTGAGATCGGAGCCTGCCACAATCTCAATCTCTTTTTTCAACTGCATCATGTTTGGCGAAAGACCAATCATCTGCGTCTCTTTTACCTGCCCGAAATCGGTACGCGACCCCGGCAGCATATTCTGGCTTTCCAGTTGTTCAATCAGCAGCGCATTGCTCAGCGCACCAGCGGCCAGCGCTGCGATGAGCCGTAACTCTTCGTCGCTAAAGACGTCAAACTGATCCGGCTTCATGCCATCGAGGGTCAGCGCGCCGATCAGGTTTTGCCCGGCAAAAAGCGGCAACCCAATGCAGGCGTGCACTTTCAGGCTCTCCTGACCAGGAATCAATCCGTCATACGGGTCAGGCAGGTCGCTGTCCGCCGGAAATCGCACCACGTCCCCGGCACGGGCAATGGCTTCGAGGCGCGGATGCCCTTCCAGGGTAAAACGCCTTCCCAGTACGTCACGCGCGAGACCGTCAATCGCCAGCGGGATAAACTGACGCGCCTCATAGCGCAGCAGCGCAGAGGCGTCGCACTCCAGCACCTGGCGTAGCGTGGTGATCAGACGCTGAAAACGATCCTGATGCCCCACCCCGCGCTGTAATTCAATGGCGATCCCCGCCAGCACATCAACGGAAAAACTCATGGCTACCTCATGGTCATTTTGACAATCCATAGTGTCATATTGACAGCGTTCATAACAGTCATTTTGACTACCATTTAATGAGTATTCACGCATAACAACATGATTATCAATGAAATAAAAAACTGGCACGCAACCTGCAAAGCAAGACAACGTATTTAAACCATGCTGAATTAATTGAGGTTGTTATGTCTATTCTGGTTAAAAATAATATCCATTGGGTTGGCCAACGTGACTGGGAAGTGCGTGATTTCCACGGAACCGAATACAAAACGCTGCGCGGCAGCAGCTACAACAGCTATCTCATCCGCGAAGAAAAAAATATCCTGATCGATACCGTCGATCATAAATTCAGCCGTGAGTTTGTGCAGAACCTGCGTAATGAAATCGACCTCGCCGACATCGACTACATCATTATTAACCATGCGGAGGAAGATCACGCCGGGGCACTGACCGAGCTGATGACGCAGATCCCGGATACCCCTATCTACTGTACCGCCAACGCAATTGACTCGATTACCGGTCACCACCACCATCCGGAGTGGAATTTTAACGTCGTGAAAACCGGCGATACGCTGGACATTGGCAACGGCAAACAGTTGATCTTCGTGGAAACCCCAATGCTGCACTGGCCGGACAGCATGATGACCTACATGACCGGCGACGCAGTGCTGTTCAGTAATGACGCCTTCGGTCAGCACTACTGCGATGAACGTCTGTTTAACGATGAAGTGGATCAGACCGAACTGTTCGAGCAGTGCCAGCGCTACTACGCCAATATCCTCACGCCGTTCAGCCGTCTGGTGACGCCGAAAATTACTGAAATCCTCGGCTTCAACCTGCCGGTCGATATGATTGCCACCTCACACGGCGTGGTCTGGCGCGATAATCCGACCCAGATTGTTGAGCTGTATCTGAAATGGGCGGCGGATTATCAGGAAGATCGCATCACAATCTTCTACGACACCATGTCCAATAACACCCGCATGATGGCGGATGCGATTGCGCAGGGAATTAACGAAGTCGACCCGAACGTGGCGGTGAAAATCTTTAACGTCGCCCGCAGTGATAAAAACGAAATCCTGACCAACGTTTTCCGCTCTAAAGGCGTGCTGGTCGGCACCTCCACCATGAACAACGTGATGATGCCGAAAATTGCCGGTCTGGTGGAAGAGATGACCGGGCTGCGTTTTCGTAACAAACGCGCCAGCGCTTTTGGCTCCCACGGCTGGAGCGGCGGAGCGGTTGACCGCTTATCCACCCGTTTACAGGACGCCGGTTTTGAGATGTCGCTCAGCCTGAAGGCCAAATGGCGCCCGGATCTGGATGCACTGGAACTGTGCCGCCAGCACGGTCGGGACATTGCCCGTCAGTGGGCGCTCGCGCCGTTGCCGGAAGCGACAGTGAAAGCGACAGTGAAAGCGACAACCAAAGAAGAAGCATGCGCCTGCGCCGCCGCAGCGGCAGCCGACCTCGGCCCGAGCATGCAGTGCAGCGTATGCCAGTGGATTTACGATCCGACAAAAGGTGAACCGTTGCAGGACGTCGCCCCAGGTACGCCGTGGAGCGACGTGCCGGACAACTTCCTGTGTCCGGAATGTTCGTTAGGCAAAGACGTCTTCGACGTGCTGGCTACGGAGGCAAAATGAGCCGGGGAATCGTCATCATTGGTTCGGGCTTCGCCGCCCGCCAGTTAGTCAAAAACATTCGTAAACAGGATGCGGATATCCCGTTAACCCTGATTGCGGCTGACAGCATGGATGAGTACAACAAGCCCGATCTCAGTCATGTGATAAGCCAGGGGCTGCACGCCGACGATCTCAGCCGTCAGTCGGCGGGAGAGTTTGCTGAACAGTTCAATCTGCGTCTGTTTCCTCATACCTGGGTCACCGACATTGATGCCGATGCTCACGTGGTGAAAAGCCAGGACAAGCAGTGGCAGTATGACAAACTGGTGCTGGCCACGGGCGCTGCGGCCTTTGTTCCTCCAATAGCAGGACGTGAGTTAATGCTCACATTGAACAGCCAGCAGGAATATCGCGCCTGCGAAACGCAACTGCGCGATGCCCAACGGGTGCTGATTGTCGGCGGCGGGTTGATTGGAACCGAACTGGCGATGGATTTCTGCCGCGCAGGTAAAGCGGTCACGCTGATAGATAACGCCGCCAGCCTGCTCGCCTCGCTGATGCCACCGGAAGTGAGCAGTCGCTTACAGCATCGTCTTACCGATATGGGCGTACACCTGTTGCTGAAATCACAGTTACAAGGGCTGGAGAAAACCGCATCAGGAATTCGCGCCACCTTTGATCGCCAACGCAGCATTGAGGTTGATGCGGTGATTGCCGCCACGGGTCTGCGCCCGGAAACGGCGCTGGCACGTCGCGCCGGTTTAACCCTCAACCGCGGCGTTTGCGTCGACAGCTACCTGCAAACCAGCCACCCGGATATTTATGCGCTTGGCGACTGCGCGGAGATCAACGGTCAGGTGCTACCGTTCCTACAGCCCATTCAGCTCAGCGCGATGTATCTGGCGAAAAATCTGCTCGGCGGCAACACGCCGCTGAAGCTGCCTGCCATGTTAGTCAAAATCAAAACACCGGAATTGCCGCTGCATCTGGCAGGGGAAACCCAGCGTCGCGATCTGAACTGGCACATTGCCGCAGAATCTGACGGCATGGTGGCCAAAGGGATAAACGGAGAAGGTCAGCTCTGCGCCTTCGTGGTCAGCGAAGACCGGATGAAGGAGGCTTTCGCCCTGCTTAAAACGTTGCCCCTGTAGGCCGGAGAAGACGCTCTGCGTCGACATCCGGCGATATCACCACTGATTGATTAACCTCACGCACACGGAAGTGCGATATTGCTTGTCGTTTCGCCCCGCCTGCCCCGGGGCTTTTTTCCTCCCGCCTAAACGTTTTCCGAATCCGGGCTATATTGCTCTCCCCTCGCAGTTTTTTCCCCTGATGCCGACTTAAGGTAATCCTTCTGATTTTTATGCAAAAAGGAACTGAGCATGAGCGGAAAACCAGCGGCGCGTCTGGGCGACATGACGCAGACGGGCGGTAGCATTGTCCAGGGTTCGGCGGGCGTGATGATTGGCGCGCCCACCGGTGTGGCCTGCTCGGTCTGCCCCGGTGGCAGAACCTCCGGCAATCCGGTTAATCCCCTTCTCGGTGCCAAAGTCCTGCCCGGCGAAAGCGATATCGCCCTGCCCGGTCCTTTACCGTTTGTACTCTCCAGAACCTACAGCAGCTACCGGACGAAAACGCCTGCCCCGGTGAGTATTTTTGGTCCCGGCTGGAAAGCTCCTTTCGATATTCGCTTACAGCTTCGCGATGAGAAACTTATCCTCAACGACAACGGCGGCAGAAGCATTCACTTTGAACCGCTGTTTCCCGGTGAAACCGCCTTCAGTCGCAGCGAACGCTTCTGGCTGGCGCGGGGC
>NZ_JASJUI010000014.1:0-94853 GCF_047467925.1 Citrobacter sp. ANG330
GTATTCATCGCTGAATCCCGCTGACCCGGCGGCTTGTGTGCCGTTGTTCCGTGTCAGTGGAGGCGCATTATAGGGAGTTATTTCGGGCTGACAAGGGGAAATTTAAAATAATTTACCGAATGTTCCTTTTTTCACCAATAGCGGTATTAACATGCCATAAAATAAGCGTTTTGCTGTTTTTGCAACCGTAATCACACTTCCTGGTGGCATACTAATGAGTAAGAGAAAGATAAAGGACAAAGCGTAATGCCTTTAAGCGCACAACAGTTGGCTGCACAGAAAAACCTTTCCTATGTCCTGGCTGAGAAGCTGGCGCAGCAGATCCTCAAAGGCGAATATGCCCCTGGCGCCATTCTTCCTGGCGAAATTGAGCTTGGAGAACAGTTTGGTGTGAGTCGGACCGCCGTTCGGGAAGCGGTAAAAACATTAACCGCCAAAGGGATGGTATTGCCGCGCCCTCGCATTGGCACCCGAGTGATGCCACAGGCAAACTGGAACTTCCTCGATCAGGAGTTACTCACCTGGTGGATGACTGAAAAGAATTTTCAGCAGATTATTGAACACTTTCTGGTGATGCGTATCAGTCTGGAGCCTCAGGCGTGTTCGTTGGCGGCAACAATCGGCACGGCGGAGCAAAAAGCGCATCTGAATACATTAATGGAAGAGATGGTGGCGCTGAAAAAGAACTTTAAGCGCGAGCGCTGGATTGAAGTGGATATGGCCTGGCATGAACACATTTATGAAATGAGCGCGAACCCGTTCTTAACCTCTTTTGCCTCGCTATTTCATTCCGTCTACCACACCTATTTTAATTCAATCACTTATAACACCGTTGTGAAGCTGGATTTGCATCAGGCAATTGTCGACGCGATTGCACAAAGCGACGGCGAAGGTGCGTTTAAGGCCTGTCAGGCGCTACTGACAGCCCCGAATGAGCGTCCAGAAAATCACCAGGATTGTGCATGACCAGAAAAAAATCACGCAGTATGGCCGGATTGCCGTGGATTGCCGCAATGGCCTTTTTCATGCAAGCACTGGACGCTACCATTCTTAATACCGCTTTACCCGCCATCGCCCAGAGCCTTAACCGCTCCCCTCTGGCCATGCAGTCTGCCATTATCAGCTATACCCTGACGGTCGCTATGCTGATTCCGGTGAGTGGATGGCTGGCCGATCGCTTTGGTACCCGACGCGTATTCATGATCGCTGTGAGCCTGTTTACACTCGGTTCACTCGCCTGTGCGCTTTCCAGTACGCTGCCTCAGTTGGTTATCTTTCGTGTTATACAGGGAATTGGCGGCGCAATGATGATGCCCGTTGCCCGTCTGGCGTTACTCAGAGCTTACCCGCGCAGTGAACTGCTGCCGGTACTGAACTTTGTTACCATGCCGGGTCTGGTCGGCCCCATTTTAGGCCCGGTTCTGGGCGGCGTTCTGGTTACCTGGGCCACCTGGCACTGGATTTTCCTGATCAATATTCCGATAGGCGTCGCCGGCATTCTGTATGCACGCAAATATATGCCGAACTTCACCACGCCACGGCGCCAATTTGATATGACTGGCTTCTTTCTTTTCGGCCTGAGCCTGGTGCTCTTTTCCAGCGGGATGGAGTTATTTGGCGAGAAAATTGTCGCGACCTGGATAGCACTGACCATTATCCTGCTGAGCATTGTGTTATTGCTGGCATATATTCGTCATGCGCGGCGCCACCCTACTCCGCTGATTTCATTGTCATTGTTTAAGACCCGCACTTTCTCTGTCGGCATTTCCGGCAACCTGGCAACCCGTCTGGGAACAGGATGCGTGCCGTTCCTGATGCCATTGATGCTACAGGTGGGATTTGGCTTTCCGGCACTGATTGCGGGCTGCATGATGGCCCCTACCGCACTGGGTTCGATACTGGCGAAGTCGATGGTGACACAGGTGCTGCGCCGTCTGGGTTATCGAACCACCCTGGTGGGCATTACGGTCTTTATCGGACTGATGATTGCGCAGTTTTCTCTGCAATCGCCCGCCATGCCCGTCTGGATGCTGATTCTGCCGCTGTTCGTTCTGGGGATGGCGATGTCGACGCAATTTACCGCGATGAATACCATTACGCTGGCCGATCTGACCGATGACAACGCCAGCAGTGGCAACAGCGTTCTGGCCGTTACGCAGCAACTGTCCATCAGTTTAGGAGTGGCGATAAGCGCAGCGGTGTTGCGAATTTATGAAGGGATGGAGGGAACCAATACGGTCGAACAGTTCCACTACACCTTTATAACGATGGGTGCGATTACAATCGTGTCAGCCCTGATGTTCATGTTGCTGAAAGCCAAAGATGGCCGCAACCTGATCAAGGAGCGACACAAGACTACACAGAACCCCGCGCCATCAAAACAGGAGTAAGCTGCAGACGCTGTTGCTGCAGAGTGGGTTGCGCCATACGATGAATCAGCACATCAATGGCCAGCTCGCCCAGTTCATCTTTCGGCTGATGAATCGTGGTAAGCGGCGGCGTCATGTAGCGCGCCAGTTCGATATCATCATAGCCGATCACCGCCATGTCCTGCGGGATGCGCAACCCCGCCTGGTACAACGCCTGATAGGCGCCGACGGCCATGGCATCATTGCCGGTAAACACAGCGTGGGGCCGATGTTGATGCGAAAGCAGTTTTTGCATGGCCTCAAACCCACCGCCGAATTCGAAATCACCGGTAATTTCGTAACCGTCCGGGATATCCAGCCCGGCACGCTTCATCGCAGCGCGATACCCTTCCAGACGCAACCGCGCCGGGGTTTTATCCAGCGGACCGGTAATACAGGCGATACGGGTAAAGCCTTTATCAATCAAATGCTGTGTAGCCAGGTCGCCGCCAAGCAACGAGTTATCCTGAATAAGATCGCTATCCCCTTCGCCATCAAAAGGCGACCAGTCCATCATAACAGTGGGGATAGAAGGATAGCGCTGCATGATCTCACGTGATGGCTGATGCGTTTCGGTACAAAGCAGAAGCAAACCATCCACCCGCTTTTGCATCAGGGTTTCCAGATTACGGTTCATCCGCTGTTCATCGCCTTCGGTATTGCATAACACCAGGCTGTAACCACGTTCAAAACAGCTGCGCTCAACGCCGCGCACCAGTTCGGAATAAAAGGGGTTGGTACTCGCTGTAATCAGCATGCCGATGGTCCGCGTCTGATTCAGCTTCAGGCTGCGCGCCAGCGCAGAAGGGGCATAATTTAATGACTTGATCGCCGCATCGACTTTTTCAGTTATCGCTTCACTGACAAAACGATCCTTATTGATGACGTGCGAGACGGTCGAGGTGGAAACGCCCGCCAGGCGGGCAACATCCTTCATGGTAGCCAAGCGTTACCTCTGCTGACCTAAAAACGCCTCAATTTCTTCACGCCACGGCACGGAAGGCTGTGCTCCTTTACGGGTCACCGCAATCGCCGCAGCGGCATGCGCAAAGCGGATTGCGTCAGACAACGATTTTTCTTCCAGCAGAGCGGTGATCAGCGCGCCGTTGAAGGTATCCCCCGCTGCGATAGTATCAACCGCTTCCACTTTAAAACCCGGGATCCGCTGACCTTCGCCATTTACGCTGGCCCAGACGCCCCGGCTTCCAAGCGTAATCAAAACAGTGCCAATGCCTTTCGCATGCAGCGCCTGCGCAGCTTTCGCGGCATCTTCATCATTTTCAACGCGGATCCCGGTCAGCTTCTCTGCTTCGGTTTCGTTGGGGGTGATGATATCTACCCGCGCCAGCAGTTCGTCGGATAACTCGCGCGCCGGAGCCGGATTCAGCGCCACAATGGTGTTGTTTTGCTTAGCGATTTTTGCCGCCGCCAGTACGCTTTCAATCGGCGACTCCAGTTGCATCAACAAGGCGGAAGCCTGAGCAATACGCTCGCGCTGCGCCTCAACGATTGCAGGAGAGAGCGCCGCATTAGCGCCAGCATGGATACCAATAACGTTTTCACCTTCGCCATTCACGAAGATCAGCGCTACGCCAGTGGAATCACCACTGATAACGCTGACTGGAGCAATATCAATGTTGTCACTGGCAAGCTGTTTACGAATGTTACTTCCGATATTGTCATCGCCCGTACAGGCAATAAACGCAATATTCGCCCCACTGCGACCCGCGGCCACCGCCTGATTCGCCCCCTTTCCGCCAAATGCCACCTGATAGTGATTTCCGGTGACGGTTTCGCCTGGCGTAGGGAATGTTTCAAGGTTCAGGATATGGTCGGCATTAATGCTGCCTAGAACGACAAGACTGCCTGCGGTTTTCATGATTGGGGTGTCCATCTGAGAGCGCCACCGGTATTACCCGGTGGCGTATGCCACACTTTTCTTTATATTTAGTCCCTCAGGCGACACGCAGTCGCCTGAATCGCCAGTTACTGCTTGATGACCAGCTTCAGGTCAACTGGATATTTGGCCTGAACTTTCTCGCCTTTCAGCACCTTATCCGCCGTCTCAACGCCTTTTGCGCCAATCTGGTCTGGTAACTGAGCGATAGTCGCAGCCAGTTTGCCATCATTTACCGCTTTTTCGCCATCAGGCGTACCGTCAAATCCGACTACCATCACATCAGATTTACCTGCGGTCTGCAGAGCACGCAGCGCACCCAGTGCCATTTCATCGTTCTGTGCAAAGACAGCCTGCACGTCCGGATGCGCAGTCAGCAGGTTCTGCATCACGTTCAGACCTTTAGTACGGTCGAAGTCTGCCGGTTGGCTGGCCAGAACATTAAATTTGTGAGCCGCAACGGCCTGTTGAAAACCTTCGCCACGCTCACGCGCCGCAGAAGTCCCGGCAATGCCCTGCAGTTCAATAACTTTTGCACCTTCACCCGCTTTTTTCGCGATGTAATCGCCGGCGATTTTCCCGCCGAGAACGTTATCAGAGGCGATATGGCTGACGACGTCACCTTTGGTTGCCTGACGGTCAAGAGTGATCACCGGGATTTTCGCCTGGTTAGCCATCTTCACGGCGTTACCCACCGCGTCGGAATCCGTCGGGTTGATCAGCAGAATTTTGGTGCCACGTACGGTTAAATCCTGAACGTTCGCCAGCTCTTTTGCCGGGTTGTTCTGGGAATCCAGTACCACCAGGTTATAACCCAGCTTATCCGCCTCTTTCTGCGCCCCGTCTTTCAGCGAGACGAAGAACGGGTTGTTAAGGGTGGAGACCACCAGCGCAATGGTATCTTTCGCCATTGCGTTCGCGCTCACGGTGGCGCTTAGCGCAACAGCAGAGACCAGGGTAGCCAGTTTTTTCATGTTCATATTTAAGATGTCCTGTAGTCGTTGTTACTGCTTTTTGTTGTCTACCAGTACCGCCAGCAAAATCACCACCGCTTTGACGATCATCTGGTAATAGGAGGAAACACCTAACAAATTCAAACCATTATTGAGGAAACCCAGAATTAATGCGCCGATCAAGGTCCCAACAATCCGTCCTTTGCCGCCCGCCAGACTGGTCCCACCCAGCACAACGGCTGCGATGGCATCCAGCTCATAACCCGTACCGGCCGTCGGCTGGGCAGAGGAGAGGCGCGCCACTTCAATGATGCCCGCCAGCGATGCCAACAGCCCACACAGTGAATAGACGATAATCTTGATTTTACTGACGCTGATACCGGACAGACGCGTTGCCGCTTCGTTACCGCCCAGCGCATAGATATAACGGCCCAGACGCGTATGGTGCAACATGTACCACGCCGCCAGGAAAACAATCCCCATGATCCAGACCGGCGTCGGTACGCCCAACGGGCGACCAATACCAAACCAGCCAAACAGATCGGCGTTTTCGGTAAAGCCCGTGTTGACCGGGCTCCCGTTGGTGTACACCATCGTCACGCCGCGCAGCAGCAGCATCATCACCAGCGTGGCGATAAACGCCTGCACGCGGCCTTTCGCCACAATCACGCCAGTGACTGCGCCAACTGCGGCACCTAATGCGAGGGCTGCGGCAACGGCCACCAGCGCGTTAACTTCAATCCCTACAATTGAAGCCGCCACCGCGCCAGTGAGCGCCAGCAGAGAACCGACGGACAGATCGATACCCGATGTCAGAATAACCAGCGTCATCCCCACCGCCATAATGGCGTTTACAGACGTCTGCTGCAGAATGTTGAACAGGTTATTGACGGTAAAAAAGTTAGGGCTCAATGTCGAGACAATCGCGATCAGCACCAGCAGGGCGATGAGCGACTTCTGCTCCATCAGCCACGCTTTGGTGAAATAACGGCGACCAGAAACAGCCTGGGTAGTCATCTTTTTTACTCCTGATTCACGCGATTAAGCTTGCCCACAGCGGCAGCCATCAGAACTTCCTGGGTGGCCTGCTCGCGAGTGAATTCACCGCCGAGATGCCCTTCATGCATGACGATAATGCGATCGCTCATGCCTAATACTTCTGGCATCTCAGAGGAGACCAGAATGATGCTCAGGCCGTCGGCCTTAAACTGGTTGATTAACTGATAAATTTCTTTCTTGGCCCCCACGTCCACGCCGCGGGTCGGCTCATCGAGGATCAGCACCTTCGGACGGGTCATCAGCCCACGGGCAATCGCCACTTTCTGCTGGTTGCCACCGGAAAGCAGACCGATAGCCTGTTCCATTGACGGCGTTTTCACGTTGAACAGGCGGATAAAATCGCTTACCGCCTGCTGCTCATCCTTATGCTTCAGACTGCCGCCGCTGCGGCTGAAATAGCGCAGCGCGGTCAGCGACATATTCTCTTTCACTGACATGCCAAGCACTAAACCGTCGCGCTTACGGTCTTCAGAAATATAAACGATACCGTTCGCCAGTCCGTCCTGCGGAGAACGGGTGATCACTTCATGCCCGTCGAGCGTGACATAACCACTGGTGCGCGGCAGCGCGCCATACAGAACCTTCATCAGTTCGGTACGTCCGGCTCCCATCAGGCCCGAGATCCCTAAGATTTCACCTTTACGCAGAGTAAAAGAGACATCGTTCACACCGGGTCCGCACAGGTTATCGACCTTCAGGCGGATGTCGCCAGGCGCTTTATCCAGGCGTGGATACTGCTCTTCGAGCTTACGGCCCACCATCATTTCAATCAGCGAATCTTCGGTCAGCGAGGCCACTTCACGTTCGGCAATAAACTGCCCATCACGGAAAACGGTCACGTCATCGCAAATCTCGAAGATCTCTTTCATTCGGTGAGAAATATAGACAATACCGCGCCCCTGCGACTTCAGTTCGCGGATCACGCGGAACAGGGATTCGGTTTCGGTATCGGTGAGCGCATCCGTTGGCTCATCCATAATGATGACTTTCGACTCAAAGCTCAGCACCTTGGCAATTTCGACCATCTGCTGATCGCCGATCGACAATTCACCGACCATGCGGTCGCTCTTAAAGCGCAGATTGAGTTTATCTAACAGGAGATCCGCTTCGGCATACATTTTCTTCCAGTCAATTTTGCCAAAGCGGTTAACAAATTCGCGACCGAGGAAAATATTTTCCGCAATGGTGAGCTGCGGGATCAGGTTAAGTTCCTGATGGATGATGCCAATACCGGCTTCCTGGGAGGATTTAGGGCCGGTAAAGGTCGTTTCTTTACCCAGCCACAACAGCGAACCGGCATCGCGGGTATAGATACCGGTCAGCACTTTCATCATGGTGGATTTGCCGGCACCGTTTTCCCCCACCAGCGCCATCACGCGGCCGGGATAAACATTGAGTGCGGCGCCGGATAGCGCTTTCACGCCCGGGAACGCTTTATCGATCCCTTTGAGTTGCAGTAATGCGTCCATGATGGCCTCAGAACGTGACGCCAGCACAGAGAATGATATTCGCATACGGGGAACACTCCCCGCTGCGAATTACCGCCTGACTGTCTGCGGTTTGTTTTTTGAATTGTTCATGCGTGGTGTAACGAATTTCTATGGTATTTCCCTGGTGTTGTTGCAGTTGCTCAATGTGGCTGAGCAACGTTTCGTGGAGTTGCGGATTATGTTGTTTAATTTCCGTCGCGAGAATGGCCGATTCAACCTGCATTTCACGGGTCACCACATCCAGTACCTGCATAAAAGAAGGTACACCCTGGGTTAATGCCATATCGATACGCGTTGTACTGTTCGGGATGGGTAAACCTGCATCACACACCACCAGCGTATCGGTATGCCCCAGACGGGAGATCACCGATGAAATCTCAGAATTGAGTACAGTGCCTTTCTTCATTTTTTGCTCCACTAGCGAAACGTTTCGCTGATCTTCAGTTTAGTCTGAGACATGAGCAGAAAACCATCACGACGTAACAGATTTGTGATCGTCGTCGAAACGTTTCGCTAAGTGAAATGGAGAGACAATTATTGCGGGTTGGCGAGGTGTTTGGTAAGCCGGGTAAGCGAAGCGCCACCCGGCGTTTTCAGGAGGGATTAGATTTCGACCTGTGTCCCCAGTTCAATCACGCGATTAGGCGGGATCTCAAACTGGTCGGGTGCTCGCAACGCGTTACGTTGTAAAAGAAGATACAGTTTGCCGCGCAGACGCAAATACCAGGGTCGTTTACCGACGATTAACGACTCATGCGACATAAAGAATGACGTTTCCATCATCCGACAGCTCAATCCTTCCAGACCGCAGCGATGGAAAACCTCTTCTACATTCGGCGTTTCACGCCAGCCGTAGCTGGCGACGACGCGCCAGAAGGTTGGCGACAGCTGTTCTATCTGCACACGACGGACATTATGCACGTACGGCGCATCTTCAGTTCGCAACGTCAGCAGGATCACTCGCTCATGCAATACCTTATTGTGCTTGAGGTTGTGCATCAGAGCAAAAGGGATCACATTCAACGCACGAGACATGTACACCGCCGTGCCCGGCACGCGTACCGGCGGAGATTTTTCCAGCGAGGCGATCATCGCTTCCAGAGAATTACCGTGCTCATGCATACGACGCAGCAGGCGGAAACGTTCGCTCTTCCAGGTGGTCATGATGGTAAACATCACCAGACCCAGCGATAACGGTAACCAACCACCGGACAACAGTTTGTCGAGGTTTGCCGAGAAAAGGGGAATATCAATACACAAGAACGCGACGAGAATCAGCGCCACGAAGTATTTGTTCCAGTGCCAGTTTTTACGCGCCACGGTAGTCGAGAGAATAGAGGTCAGCACCATCGTACCGGTCACAGCAATCCCGTACGCCGCCGCCAGGTTACTGGAGTGTTCGAAGCTGACGATAACAATCACCACCGCGATATAGAGCATCCAGTTGACGAACGGAATGTAGATCTGCCCGGACTCCATTTCAGAGGTATGAATGATACGCATGGGCGACAGATATCCCAGGCGAACCGCCTGACGCGTCAGCGAGAAGACGCCTGAAATCACCGCCTGAGAGGCGATCACCGTCGCCAGCGCCGCAATGATCAGTAGCGGAATCAAAGCCCAGTCCGGCGCCAACAAGAAGAACGGGTTTTTAATCGCTTCCGGATGTTTTAACAGCAGCGCGCCCTGACCAAAGTAGTTGAGTACCAGCGAAGGCAGTACCACGGTGAACCATGCCAGGCGAATAGGGAACTTACCAAAGTGCCCCATATCGGCATACAGCGCTTCGACACCGGTAATCGACAGTACCACCGCGCCAAGCGCAATAAAGGAGACGGTTTTATATTCAAGGAAGAAATGCACCGCCCACATCGGGTTCAACGCCTGCAGCACTTCGGGGTTGGCAATAATGCTGCGCAGGCCAAGTACGGCCAGAATCAAAAACCAGGCCAGCATGATAGGCGCAAATAACTTCCCCACCATCCCGGTACCATGCTTCTGAATCATAAACAGCAGCGTCAGAACGATTATCGACAGCGGGACAATCCAGGTATCCAGTTGCGGCGCAACGATCTCCAGACCTTCAATGGCCGACATCACCGAGATAGCCGGGGTGATCACCACCTCACCATAAAAGAAGCTGCCGCCAATTAACCCCATAATGACCAGTATAGAAGTTGTTCGCGCGGAGGTATTACGCCCCGCCAGCGACATCAGCGTCAGGATCCCCCCTTCACCGGCGTTATCAGCACGCATGACGAAGGTCAGATACTTAATGGAAACAACAAAGATGAGTAGCCAGAAAATCAGCGACAGGAAGCCAAATACGGCATCGCGTTCCACGCCAAAACCAAACTGACCGGACAAACATTCACGAAGTGTATAAAGTGGGCTGGTACCAATATCACCGTAGACAACCCCAATGGCTGCGAGGGTTATCGCAGACAATGATTGCTTATTATCAGTGCTCATAGACTAGTTTTTCATATTCAAAGAAATGTGTGCGTAGTCCCTTGGCCCACAAAAGCGCACAGTATGCACGATTCAAAGCAAAATCGTACCCCTAAATGAGTCCAGGGTTAATCTGGCTCAAAGAAAAATAAACAGCCTCTCAGACAAGTTCAGCCTCTGAGTCGAACCGTCTATACTCGCTGTTAACGCAGTACATTTGATGAAAGGACGCCACTCTATTATGGCTCACCCACATTTATTAGCGGAAAGAATTTCCCGCCTGAGCAGCGCGCTGGAAAAAGGTCTCTATGAGCGCAGTCACGCTATTCGGCTTTGCCTGCTGGCCGCTCTCAGCGGCGAAAGCGTTTTCTTACTTGGACCTCCAGGGATCGCCAAAAGCCTGATTGCCCGCCGGCTGAAATATGCCTTCCAGAATGCGCGCGCGTTTGAATATCTGATGACGCGCTTCTCCACGCCGGAAGAGGTTTTTGGCCCGCTCTCTATTCAGGCGCTCAAAGATGAAGGTCGTTACGAACGCTTAACCGCCGGTTACCTTCCCGAAGCGGAAATCGTCTTTCTCGATGAAATCTGGAAAGCGGGTCCGGCAATCCTTAATACCCTGCTGACTGCCATTAACGAACGTCACTTTCGCAACGGCGCGCATGAAGAAAAAATCCCCATGCGCCTGCTGGTGGCCGCCTCCAACGAATTGCCGGAAGCAGACAGCAGTCTGGAAGCGTTGTACGACCGTATGCTGATCCGTCTGTGGCTGGACAAAGTGCAGGATAAAGCCAACTTTCGCTCCCTGTTGGTAAGTCAACAGGACGAAAGCGAAAACCCGGTACCCGCCTCACTACAGGTGAGCGATGAAGAGTATTACCGCTGGCAGAAAGACATTGGCGCGATTACGCTGCCCGATCATGTTTTTGAACTGATTTTTACGCTGCGCCAGCAACTGGATAATCTGCCGAATGCGCCTTACGTCTCAGACCGTCGCTGGAAAAAAGCGATTCGCCTGTTACAGGCCAGCGCCTTCTTTAGCGGGCGTGACGCCGTTGCCCCTATCGATCTCATTCTGTTGAAGGATTGTCTGTGGTATGACGCTCAGAGCCTGAACCTGATGCAACAGCAGCTCGAAATATTGATGACCGGACACGCCTGGCAACAGCAAACCATGCTGACGCGCCTCGGCGACATTGTTCAGCGACGCATTCAGTTGCAGCAACAACAAAGCGATAAAACCGCGTTTACCGTCCAGCGTCAGGGTGGCATGTTCAGCCGTCGTCCGCATTACGATTTGCCCGCCGAGATCACCGCGACAACTCTGACGCTACTCCTGCAAAAACCATTGAAATTGCACGATATGGAAGTGATCCACATCGCTTTTGATCGCAGCGCGCTTGAGCAATGGCTGGCGAAAGGCGGCGAGATCCGCGGCAAACTCAACGGGATCGGTTTTGCCCAGACGCTGAATATGGAAGTCGACAGCGCCCAGCATCTGGTTGTGCGTGATGTCAGTCTACAGGGCACACGACTGGCGCTTCCTGGTTCGTCGGAAGAAGCTATGCCCGGCGAAATCAAGCAACAGCTGGAGGCGCTGGAAAACGACTGGCACCAGCAGCATACCCGCTTTAGCGAACAGCAAAAGTGCCTGTTTATTCATAGCGACTGGTTAGGTCGTATCGAGGCCAGCCTTCAGGATGTCGGTGAGCAGATCCGTCAGGCGCAACAATGCTGACACTGGATACACTCAATGTCATGTTAGCCGTCAGTGAAGAGGGGATGATCGAAGAGATGATCCTCGCGCTGCTGGCCTCGCCGCAGTTGGCGATCTTTTTTGAAAAATTTCCCCGTCTGAAAGCGGCAATCACGGACGATCTACCGCGCTGGCGCGAAGCGCTTCGTCGTCGGCTAAAAGATGCACGCGTACCGCCAGAGTTAACGGAAGAGGTCATGTGCTACCAGCAAAGCCAACTTCTCTCCACCGCGCAGTTCATCGTCCAGCTCCCACAAATACTGACTTTATTGCACCGACTGCACTCGCCGTATGCCGGGCAGGCACAGCAACTGGTGGACAGCAACACGGTATTCACCCCCGCTCTGCATACACTCTTTTTGCAGCGCTGGCGTTTAAGCCTGGTGGTGCAGGCCACCACGCTTAATCAGCAGCTGCTTGAAGAGGAGCGTGAGCAGTTGCTTAGCGAAGTTCAGGAACGAATGACCCTGAGCGGTCAACTGGATCCGGTTCTGGCAGAAAACGAAACCGCTGCAGGCCGCCTGTGGGATATGAGCGCAGGCCAGCTCAGACGCGGTGATTATCAGTTGATCGTGAAGTATGGTGATTTTCTGAGCGAACAGCCGGAGTTGATGCGACTGGCAGAGCAACTGGGGCGCTCCAGAGAAGCCAAATCCGTTCCGCGAAAAGAGGCGCCGATGGAGACCTTCCGCACGCTGGTGCGCGAGCCCGCCACGGTTCCTGAGCAGGTTGATGGAATTCAGCAAAGTGACGATATTTTGCGTCTGTTGCCGCCGGAACTGGCCACGCTTGGCATAACAGAACTGGAATATGAGTTCTACCGGCGGCTGGTGGAAAAACAACTGCTCACTTATCGTCTGCACGGTGAAGCCTGGCGCGAGAAGGTCACTGAACGACCGGTGTCTCATCAGGATTTCGATGAACAGCCGCGCGGGCCGTTCATTGTGTGCGTTGACACCTCCGGCTCAATGGGCGGCTTTAATGAACAGTGCGCGAAGGCTTTTTGCCTCGCCCTGATGCGCATTGCCCTTGCCGATAACCGTCGCTGCTTCATTATGCTGTTTTCCACGGAAGTGGTGCGCTATGAGCTTTCCGGCCCACAAGGTATTGAGCAGGCTATCCGCTTTCTTAGCCAACGCTTTCGCGGCGGTACGGATATCGCCAGCTGTTTTCGCGCCATTATTGAACGTATGCAGGGACGGGAGTGGTTTGATGCCGATGCGGTGGTGATTTCAGATTTTATCGCCCAGCGTTTGCCTGACGAAGTGGTGAGTAAAGTTGGAGAGCTGCAGCGTGTTCATCAACATCGCTTTCATGCAGTTGCGATGTCAGCACATGGCAAACCCGGCATCATGCGCATTTTCGATCATATCTGGCGCTTTGATACCGGGATGCGAAGCCGCCTGCTCAGACGCTGGCGGCGATAAGATTACAGCAGAGAGGCGACGCTTTCACGAACCTGCGCAGGCCATACGCCGCACTGAACCTGACCAATGTGCGGCAGTTGCAGCAGCAGCATGGTTAAGCGCGACTGACCAATGCCGCCGCCGATGGTCTGCGGCATTTCACCGCGCAACAGCGCCTGGTGCCATTCCAGGCTCAGGCGATCTTCATCACCGGTAAGCTTAAGTTGATGTTTCAGCGCGTCAGCATCAACACGAATCCCCATGGAAGAGAGTTCAAACGCATCTTCCAGCACCGGGTTCCAGACCAGAATATCGCCGTTCAGACCGGCATATCCCAGATCGGATGCGGAGCTCCAGTCATCATAGTCCGGCGCACGAACGTCATGGCGATGACCGTCGCTGAGCTTGCCGCCGATCCCCACCAGGAAGACCGCGCCTAACTCTTTGGCGATTGCCCGCTCACGACCTTTTGCATCAAGACCCGGATAACGGCTCAGTAATTCCTGGCTGTGAACGAAGTGGATCTGCTCTGGCAGGAACGGTGCCAGACCAAATTCTTCGCTTACCGCCGCTTCGGTCGCTTTAATTCCCGCCCAGATAGCCTCTACCGTGCTTTTCAGAGTGGAGAACTGACGCTCACCGTCGCCCATCACGCGTTCCCAGTCCCACTGATCGACATAGACCGAGTGGAGCGGGGAGAGACGATCTTCATCCGGGCGCAGGGCTTTCATGTGCGTGTAGAGCCCTTCGCCGGCGCTAAAGTCGTGTTGTCCCAGTGTTTGACGCTTCCACTTCGCCAGCGAATGAACCACTTCGAACTGGGCATCTGGCAGCGCTTTCACTTTCACCTGCACCGCTTTTTCACAACCCGACAAGTTATCCTGCGTGCCATCCCCTACACGGCTGAGGATTGGTGCCTGGACTTCAATCAGACCCAGACGCTCCTCCAGTTGACGAGAGAAGTGAGATTTCACGAAGCTAATTTGGCGTTGTTTGGCAATGTAAGCGGTTTTCATTTTTTTACTCCTGCGTCCTGTTGCCTATGATTAAGCAACAGAACGAGGGCAATATTCAATAATCAACAAACAAAAAGCCTGATTCGATTTTGTTTCGTTAAAATTACCCGCTAAAATAGAGAGAATCATTAATACACATAAGAAAAAGCGATGGAAAATTATCAGATCGACAATCTGGACCGTGGCATTCTGGATGCCTTAATGGAAAATGCCCGTACCGCCTACGCCGAACTGGCAAAACAGTTTGGCGTCAGTCCGGGGACCATTCACGTTCGCGTTGAGAAAATGAAGCAGGCGGGGATCATCACCGGCGCACGGATAGATGTCAGCCCAAAACAGCTTGGTTATGACGTCGGTTGCTTTATTGGCATCATCCTCAAAAGCGCTAAGGACTATCCTTCTGCACTGGCCAGACTGGAAAGCCTTGATGAAGTGACCGAGGCGTACTACACCACCGGTCACTACAGCATCTTTATTAAGGTTATGTGTCGGTCGATCGACGCACTCCAGCATGTACTTATCAACA
The DNA here is from genome assembly GCF_047467925.1 of Citrobacter sp. ANG330. Classification (NCBI taxonomy): domain Bacteria; kingdom Pseudomonadati; phylum Pseudomonadota; class Gammaproteobacteria; order Enterobacterales; family Enterobacteriaceae; genus Citrobacter; species Citrobacter sp. ANG330. Next base: position 14,963 of record NZ_JASJUI010000014.1, read on the forward strand.
AGATCCAAACAATTGATGAAATTCAGTCCACTGAGACGTTGATCGTCCTGCAGAACCCGATCATGCGGACTATCAAGCCGTGATCGTCTTTTTTAATCCCACATTTTTCCACAGGTAGATCCCAGCTCACTCACAGCGTACAATAGCCCTTCTTTTATTGGATGGGCTCGTATGGCTGACATAACTCTCATTAGCGGAAGCACCCTTGGCGGCGCTGAATATGTTGCAGAACACCTGGCAGAAAAGCTGGAAGATGCCGGTTTTTCAACCGAAACCCTGCACGGTCCGCTATTAGAAGATCTTTCTGCCTCCGGGATCTGGCTGGTTATTAGCTCCACGCACGGCGCGGGAGACATTCCGGATAACCTTGTTCCTTTATATGAAGCTCTGCAGTCGCAAAAACCGGATCTGTCGCAGGTTCGTTTTGGCGCGATCGGTATCGGCAGTCGCGAATATGACACCTTCTGCGGCGCTATCGAGAAGATCGACGTGGAACTAAAGGAATCAGGGGCCAAACAAATTGGCGAAACGCTGAAGATCAACATCCTTGAACACGATATTCCGGAAGATCCGGCAGAAGCCTGGCTGGGATCCTGGATTAATTTACTCAAATAAGTGTAAAGATCGTGCGATCGAGTGTGGATAACTCTGTCAGGAAGCTTGGATTAACCGGTAGTTATCCAAAGAACAACCGTTGTTCAGTTTTTGAGTTGTGTATAACCCTTCATTCTGCTCCCAGCTTATACGGACCAGGATCACCGATCATTCACAGCTAATGATCCTTACCAACGTATTGATCTTAATGCCCGGATCCGGCTTATCCACAGGCTATGTCGATCCTAATAAGAGATCACAATAGAACAGATCTCTAAATAAAAAGATCTTCTTTTTAATACCCAGGATCCCGGGGTCTTTCTCCAGCGGCTAAAGTTGAGTAGAATCCACCGCCCGGGCTTCACTCCATTTTCACACCGCGTTATGCGAGGCAATTACCATGTTTTATCCGGATCCTTTTGACGTCATCATCATTGGCGGGGGTCATGCAGGCACTGAGGCCGCGATGGCCGCAGCGCGTATGGGTCAACAAACCCTGCTTTTGACACACAATATCGACACCCTGGGGCAGATGAGCTGCAACCCGGCGATCGGCGGTATTGGGAAGGGACACCTGGTAAAAGAAGTGGATGCGCTCGGTGGGCTGATGGCGAAAGCGATCGACCAGGCGGGTATTCAGTTTAGGATACTAAACGCGAGCAAAGGACCAGCCGTTCGCGCCACCCGAGCTCAGGCGGATCGGGTGCTGTATCGTCAGGCAGTACGCACTGCGCTGGAGAACCAGCCAAACCTGATGATCTTCCAGCAGGCGGTTGAAGATCTGATCGTTGAAAACGATCGTGTCGTTGGCGCCGTGACCCAGATGGGTTTGAAATTCCGCGCCAAAGCCGTGGTACTGACTGTCGGGACATTCCTTGACGGCAAAATTCATATTGGTCTGGATAATTACAGCGGTGGCCGTGCCGGCGATCCGCCGTCCATTCCGCTCTCTCGTCGTCTGCGCGAACTGCCGCTGCGCGTAAGCCGTCTTAAAACCGGCACGCCGCCGCGTATCGATGCGCGTACGATCAATTTCAGCGTGCTGGCGCAACAGCATGGCGACAACCCTATGCCGGTCTTCTCGTTCATGGGCAATGCGGCCCAGCACCCACAGCAGGTGCCGTGCTATATCACGCACACCAATGAGAAAACGCATGATGTGATCCGCAATAATCTCGATCGTAGCCCGATGTATGCTGGTGTGATCGAAGGGATCGGTCCACGTTATTGCCCATCGATCGAAGACAAAGTGATGCGTTTTGCCGATCGTAATCAGCACCAGATCTTCCTGGAGCCGGAAGGACTAACCTCTAACGAAATTTACCCGAACGGGATCTCCACCAGCCTGCCTTTCGACGTGCAGATGCAGATTGTCCGCTCCATGGAAGGGATGGAGAATGCGAAAATTGTCCGTCCGGGTTATGCCATTGAGTATGACTTTTTCGATCCGCGTGACCTGAAACCGACGCTGGAAAGCAAATTCATTCAGGGCCTGTTTTTTGCCGGACAAATTAACGGCACCACGGGTTACGAAGAAGCTGCTGCGCAGGGGCTGCTTGCAGGGCTCAACGCCGCGCGTCTGTCTGCCGACAAAGACGGCTGGGCGCCGACGCGTTCTCAGGCTTATCTCGGCGTACTGGTCGACGACCTCTGCACCCTGGGCACCAAAGAACCCTACCGCATGTTCACCTCGCGCGCCGAATACCGCCTGATGCTGCGTGAAGATAACGCCGATCTGCGTCTGACCGAAATGGGGCGTGAACTGGGTCTGGTGGATGATGAACGTTGGGCTCGTTTCAACGAGAAGCTGGAGAATATCGAACGTGAACGCCAGCGTCTGAAATCCACCTGGGTTAACCCAACCGCTGAATCGGCTGGTGAAGTGAACGCTCACCTTACCGCGCCGCTGTCTCGTGAAGCCAGTGGTGAAGATCTGCTGCGTCGTCCGGAAATGACCTATGCACAGCTCACGGCCCTGACTCCGTTTGCCCCCGCACTGGAAGATGTGCAGGCCGCTGAGCAGGTTGAAATCCAGGTGAAATACGAAGGCTATATCGCGCGTCAGCAGGATGAGATTGAAAAACAGCAGCGCAATGAAAACACGCTGCTGCCTGCAACGCTGGATTATCGTCAGGTATCCGGCCTGTCGAACGAAGTGATTGCTAAGCTGAACGATCACAAACCGGTCTCGATCGGTCAGGCATCGCGTATCTCCGGCGTTACCCCTGCTGCCATCTCCATTCTGCTGGTATGGCTGAAAAAACAGGGTATGCTGCGCCGCAGCGCATAATGTGTTGAACGTTGCCCGGTAGCCCTTCGCTTACCGGGAAAATTATTTAGAACAGGTATTCACCGTGCTCAACAAACTTTCTCGCCTGCTGGCAGACGCCGGCATTTCGCTTACCGATCACCAGAAAAATCAGCTGATTGCGTATGTTGAGATGCTGCACAAATGGAACAAAGCGTACAACCTGACCTCTGTGCGGGATCCCAACGAGATGCTGGTTCGTCACATTCTCGACAGCATTATCGTTGCGCCGTACTTGCAGGGTGAGCGTTTTATTGATGTTGGTACCGGACCGGGATTGCCGGGCATACCGTTGTCCATTGTGCGTCCGCAAGCGCATTTCACCCTGCTCGATAGTCTGGGTAAACGCGTGCGTTTCCTGCGTCAGGTCCAGCATGAGCTGAAACTGGAGAACGTCACGCCTGTGCAAAGTCGTGTTGAAGATTTTCCCGCGGAGCCACCATTTGATGGCGTGATCAGCCGGGCGTTCGCTTCACTCAATGACATGGTGAGCTGGTGTCACCACCTGCCAGGCGAGAAGGGCTGCTTTTATGCGCTGAAAGGTCAGTTACCGGAAGACGAGATTGCATCTCTCCCTGCAGGATTTTGCGTCGAATCTGTTGTTAAACTGCAGGTTCCGCATCTGGAAGGTGAGCGCCATCTGGTGGTGATTAAGCCAAACAAAATTTAATATTTATCAAAAAAAATAGAGAAAAAAAGGGATTTTTCTTGTTAAAACACTGAGTCATTTTTGCCGATATAAGTCGTTACACTTTACGTCACGTTTACTGTCTCTTATCAACAGAGCAACGTGGCTTTTTTGGTTAAAGACAAAATTAGTCAACACTGAAAATATCAGGCTGCTAAAAATCCAGGCAGAGAATCACTCTTGAATGTTGAAATTTTATTAAAAATGTCAATGGTTGGTTTTTAACATGTAATCGGTCGTTTTTAAAAGAGTGAGTGATTTTAGGCTTAAATATCAGAAAGTTGAAAAGGCATCATTTGCCAAGTAAATAAATACTGCCGGGGCGAATATGCTCAATATGTGATCTGAAGCACGCTTTAACACCAGTGTTTACGCGCCATTTGCAGTTTTGCATGATCGTTCACAGTTTGGCTAAAAGTCATAAATGTGGGCCAGGGAAAAATATTTAAACATTTATTCACCTTTTAGCTACTTATTGTTTGAAATCACGAGGGCGCACCGTATAATTTGACCGCTTTTTGATGCTTGACTCTAAGCCTTAAAGAACGTTTTATACGACACGCGGCATACCTCGAAGTGAGCAGGAGTTAAAAACGTGATGTCTGTGTCGCTCTTGAGTCGAAACGTTGCTCGTAAGCTTCTGTTCATTCAGTTTCTGGCGGTAGTAGCAAGCGGATTGCTGTTCAGCCTCAAAGACCTCTTCTGGGGCACTTCCGCAATATGCGGAGGTATGGCAGTCTTTCTGCCTAACGTGTTGTTTATGATATTTGCCTGGCGTCACCAGGCGCATACACCTGCTAAAGGCCGAGTGGCATGGACGTTCGCCTTCGGCGAAGCCTTCAAGGTGTTAGCGATGCTGATTTTGCTGGTGGTGGCGCTGGCGGTTTTCAAGGCGGTATTTTTGCCGCTGATAGTGACGTGGGTTTTGGTGCTGGTGGTTCAGATACTGGCGCCGGCTGTAATTAACAACAAAGGGTAAAAGGCATCATGGCTTCTGAAAATATGACGCCGCAGGATTACATAGGACACCATCTGAACAACCTTCAGCTGGACCTGCGTACATTCTCGCTGGTGGATCCGCATAACCCCCCAGCCACCTTCTGGACGCTCAATATTGACTCCATGTTTTTCTCGGTGGTTCTGGGTCTGTTGTTCCTGGCTTTGTTCCGTAGTGTGGCCAAAAAGGCGACCAGCGGCGTACCAGGCAAGTTTCAGACCGCGATTGAGCTGATAATCGGCTTTGTGCATGGTAGCGTGAAAGACATGTACCATGGTAAAAGCAAGCTGATTGCACCGCTGGCCCTGACGATTTTCGTCTGGGTATTCCTGATGAACCTGATGGACTTACTGCCAATCGACTTGCTGCCGTACATCGGCGAGCATATCTTCGGTCTGCCTGCACTGCGCGTGGTTCCGTCTGCTGACGTGAACGTTACCCTGTCCATGGCGCTCGGCGTATTTATCCTCATTCTGTTCTACAGCATCAAAATGAAAGGCATCGGTGGCTTCGCGAAAGAGTTGACGCTGCAGCCGTTCAATCACTGGGCGTTCATCCCTGTCAACTTAATCCTTGAAGGGGTAAGTCTGCTGTCTAAACCGGTTTCTCTCGGTCTGCGACTGTTCGGCAACATGTATGCCGGTGAGCTGATTTTCATTCTGATTGCTGGTCTGTTGCCGTGGTGGTCACAGTGGATCCTGAATGTGCCGTGGGCCATTTTCCACATCCTGATTATTACGCTGCAAGCCTTCATCTTCATGGTTCTGACGATCGTCTATCTGTCGATGGCGTCTGAAGAGCATTAATTTACCAACACTACTACGTTTTAACTGAAACAAACTGGAGACTGTCATGGAAAACCTGAATATGGATCTGCTGTACATGGCTGCCGCTGTGATGATGGGTCTGGCGGCAATCGGTGCTGCGATCGGTATCGGCATCCTCGGGGGTAAATTCCTGGAAGGCGCAGCGCGTCAACCTGATCTGATTCCTCTGCTGCGTACTCAGTTCTTTATCGTTATGGGTCTGGTGGATGCTATCCCGATGATCGCTGTAGGTCTGGGTCTGTACGTGATGTTCGCTGTCGCGTAGTAAGCGTTGCTTGAATTAAGAGCAATATCAGAACGTTAACTAGATAGAGGCATTGTGCTGTGAATCTTAACGCAACAATCCTCGGCCAGGCCATCGCGTTTGTCCTGTTTGTTCTGTTCTGCATGAAGTATGTATGGCCGCCGTTAATGGCTGCCATCGAGAAGCGTCAAAAAGAAATTGCTGACGGTCTTGCTTCTGCTGAACGCGCACACAAGGATCTTGACCTTGCAAAGGCCAGCGCGACCGACCAGCTGAAAAAAGCGAAGGCGGAAGCTCAGGTAATCATCGAGCAGGCGAACAAACGTCGCGCTCAGATCCTGGACGAAGCCAAAACGGAAGCAGAACAGGAACGTACTAAAATCGTGGCCCAGGCGCAGGCGGAAATTGATGCCGAGCGTAAACGTGCCCGTGAAGAGCTGCGTAAGCAAGTTGCTATCCTGGCTGTTGCTGGCGCCGAGAAGATCATCGAACGTTCCGTGGATGAAGCTGCTAACAGCGACATCGTGGATAAACTTGTCGCTGAACTGTAAGGAGGGAGGGGCTGATGTCTGAATTTGTTACGGTAGCTCGCCCCTACGCCAAAGCAGCTTTTGACTTTGCCGTCGAACACCAAAGTGTAGAGCGTTGGCAGGACATGCTGGCGTTTGCCGCCGAGGTGACGAAGAACGAACAAATGGCCGAGCTTCTCTCTGGCGCACTGGCGCCGGAAACACTCGCTGGGTCGTTTATCGCAGTTTGCGGTGAGCAACTGGACGAAAACGGTCAGAACCTGATTAAGGTAATGGCTGAGAATAACCGTCTGAACGCGCTCCCGGATGTTCTTGAGCAGTTTATTCACCTGCGTGCCGCGAGTGAGTCTATCTCTGAGGTAGAAGTCACTTCCGCGAACGAACTGAGTGAAGAACAGCTTGCGAAGATTAGCGCTGCGATGGAAAAACGTCTGTCACGCAAAGTTAAGCTGAATTGCAAAATCGATAAGTCTGTAATGGCAGGCGTAATCATCCGTGCGGGTGATATGGTCATTGATGGCAGCGTACGCGGCCGTCTTGAACGCCTTGCAGACGTCTTGCAGTCTTAAGGGGACTGGAGCATGCAACTGAATTCCACCGAAATCAGCGAACTGATCAAGCAGCGCATTGCTCAGTTCAATGTTGTGAGTGAAGCTCACAACGAAGGTACTATTGTTTCTGTAAGTGACGGTGTTATCCGCATTCACGGCCTGGCCGATTGTATGCAGGGTGAGATGATTTCCCTGCCGGGTAACCGTTACGCTATCGCACTGAACCTGGAGCGCGACTCCGTGGGTGCAGTGGTGATGGGTCCATACGCTGACCTCGCTGAAGGTATGAAGGTTAAGTGTACGGGTCGTATTCTGGAAGTTCCGGTTGGCCGCGGCCTGCTGGGCCGTGTGGTGAACACCCTGGGTTTCCCGATTGACGGTAAAGGTCCGGTTGATAACGATGGCTTCTCGCCAATCGAAGTTATCGCACCGGGCGTAATCGAACGTCAGTCCGTCGATCAGCCGGTGCAGACCGGTTATAAATCCGTTGATGCCATGATCCCAATCGGTCGTGGTCAGCGTGAATTGATCATCGGTGACCGTCAGACCGGTAAAACCGCAATGGCAATCGATGCCATCATCAACCAGCGTGACTCCGGCATCAAATGTGTGTACGTGGCTATCGGCCAGAAAGCGTCCACCATTTCTAACGTGGTTCGTAAACTGGAAGAACATGGCGCACTGTCTAACACCATCGTTGTGGTAGCGACTGCGTCTGAATCTGCCGCACTGCAATACCTGGCGCCGTATGCCGGTTGCGCCATGGGCGAATACTTCCGTGACCGCGGTGAAGATGCGCTGATCGTATACGATGACCTGTCTAAACAGGCTGTTGCTTACCGTCAGGTTTCCCTGCTGCTCCGTCGTCCGCCAGGACGTGAAGCATTCCCGGGCGACGTGTTCTACCTCCACTCCCGTCTGCTGGAGCGCGCATCCCGCGTTAACGCGGAATACGTTGAGAACTTCACCAAGGGTGAAGTGAAAGGTAAAACCGGCTCCCTGACCGCTCTGCCGATTATCGAAACCCAGGCGGGTGACGTTTCTGCGTTCGTTCCGACCAACGTAATTTCCATTACCGATGGTCAGATCTTCCTGGAAACTAACCTGTTCAACTCCGGTATTCGTCCGGCAGTTAACCCGGGTATCTCCGTATCTCGTGTAGGTGGTGCTGCTCAGACCAAGATCATCAAGAAACTGTCCGGTGGTATCCGTACCGCGCTGGCACAGTATCGTGAACTGGCTGCGTTCTCTCAGTTCGCATCCGATCTGGACGAAGCAACCCGTAAACAGCTGAGCCACGGTCAGAAAGTGACCGAACTGCTGAAACAGAAACAGTATGCCCCTATGTCTGTAGCACAGCAGGGTGTGGTTCTGTTCGCGGCTGAACGCGGTTACCTCGAAGATGTGGAACTGGCGAAAATCGGTAGCTTTGAAGCCGCTCTGCTGGCTTACGTCGACCGTGACCATGCTCCGCTGATGCAAGAAATCAACCAGACTGGTAACTATAACGACGAAATCGAAGGCAAGCTGAAAGCTATCCTCGATTCCTTCAAAGCAACCCAGTCCTGGTAACGTCTGGCGGCTTGTCTTAGGACAGGCCGCAAGGCATTGAGGAGAAGCTCATGGCCGGCGCAAAAGAGATACGTAGTAAGATCGCAAGCGTCCAGAACACGCAGAAGATCACTAAAGCGATGGAGATGGTCGCCGCTTCCAAAATGCGTAAATCGCAGGATCGCATGGCGGCCAGCCGTCCTTATGCAGAGACCATGCGCAAAGTGATTGGTCACCTTGCGAATGGTAATCTGGAATATAAGCACCCGTACCTGGAAGAACGCGACGTTAAACGCGTGGGCTACCTGGTGGTGTCGACTGACCGTGGTCTGTGCGGTGGTTTGAACATTAACCTGTTCAAAAAGCTGCTGGCGGATATGAAAACATGGTCCGATAAAGGCGTTCAGTGCGACATCGCAATGATCGGCTCTAAGGGCGTGTCTTTCTTTAATTCCGTTGGCGGTAATGTGGTTGCGCAGGTAACCGGTATGGGGGATAACCCTTCCCTGTCCGAACTGATCGGTCCGGTTAAAGTGATGCTGCAGGCTTACGATGAAGGTCGTCTGGACAGACTGTACGTTGTCAGCAACAAATTTATCAACACCATGTCTCAGGTTCCGACGCTGACTCAACTGCTGCCATTACCGGCATCAGAAGATGAAGAGTTAAAACAAAAAGCCTGGGATTACCTGTATGAACCTGATCCGAAACCGCTGCTGGATACCCTGCTGCGTCGTTACGTTGAATCTCAGGTTTATCAGGGCGTGGTAGAAAACCTGGCCAGCGAGCAGGCCGCACGTATGGTGGCGATGAAAGCCGCGACCGACAATGGCGGCAGCCTGATTAAAGAGCTGCAGTTGGTATACAACAAAGCTCGTCAGGCCAGCATTACTCAGGAACTCACCGAAATCGTCGGTGGTGCATCCGCGGTATAACCAGGTTAATTCGTAGAGGATTCAAGATGGCTACTGGAAAAATTGTCCAGGTAATCGGCGCCGTGGTTGACGTCGAATTCCCTCAGGATGCCGTACCGCGCGTGTACGATGCTCTTGAGGTTATGAATGGTAAAGAGAGTCTGGTGCTGGAAGTTCAGCAGCAGCTCGGCGGCGGTATCGTACGTACCATCGCAATGGGTTCTTCCGACGGTCTGCGTCGTGGTCTGGAAGTCAAAGACCTTGAGCACCCGATCGAAGTCCCGGTAGGTAAAGCAACCCTGGGTCGTATCATGAACGTCCTGGGTCACCCGATCGACATGAAAGGCGATATCGGTGAAGAAGAGCGTTGGGCTATCCACCGCGCAGCACCGTCCTATGAAGAGCTGTCCAGCTCTCAGGAACTGCTGGAAACCGGTATCAAAGTTATCGACCTGATGTGTCCGTTCGCGAAGGGCGGTAAAGTCGGTCTGTTCGGTGGTGCGGGTGTAGGTAAAACCGTAAACATGATGGAGCTGATCCGTAACATCGCGATCGAGCACTCCGGTTACTCCGTGTTTGCGGGCGTAGGTGAACGTACTCGTGAGGGTAACGACTTCTACCACGAAATGACCGACTCCAACGTTCTGGATAAAGTATCCCTGGTTTACGGCCAGATGAACGAGCCGCCGGGAAACCGTCTGCGCGTTGCGCTGACCGGTCTGACCATGGCAGAGAAATTCCGTGACGAAGGTCGTGACGTACTGCTGTTCGTCGATAACATCTATCGTTACACCCTGGCCGGTACGGAAGTTTCCGCACTGCTGGGTCGTATGCCATCAGCGGTAGGTTACCAGCCGACCCTGGCGGAAGAGATGGGTGTTCTGCAGGAACGTATCACCTCGACCAAAACCGGTTCTATCACTTCCGTTCAGGCGGTATACGTACCTGCGGATGACTTGACTGACCCGTCGCCAGCCACCACCTTTGCTCACTTAGATGCAACAGTGGTACTGAGCCGTCAGATCGCGTCTCTGGGTATCTATCCGGCCGTTGACCCGCTGGATTCTACCAGCCGTCAGTTGGATCCGCTGGTGGTAGGTCAGGAACACTACGACACCGCGCGTGGCGTACAGTCCCTGCTGCAACGTTACCAGGAACTGAAAGACATCATCGCCATCCTGGGTATGGATGAACTGTCTGAAGAAGACAAACTGGTGGTAGCACGTGCGCGTAAGATCCAGCGCTTCCTGTCCCAGCCGTTCTTCGTTGCGGAAGTATTCACCGGTTCTCCGGGTAAATACGTTTCCCTGAAAGACACCATCCGTGGCTTTAAAGGCATCATGGAAGGCGAGTATGACCACCTGCCAGAGCAGGCGTTCTACATGGTTGGTTCTATCGAAGAAGCCGTAGAAAAAGCCAAAAAACTTTAACGCCTTAATCGGAGGGTGATATGGCAATGACTTACCACCTGGATGTCGTCAGCGCAGAGCAACAAATGTTCTCTGGTCTGGTCGAGAAAATCCAGGTAACGGGTAGTGAAGGTGAACTGGGTATTTTCCCAGGGCACGCCCCACTGCTCACCGCCATTAAGCCTGGTATGATCCGCATCGTTAAACAGTTCGGTCATGAAGAGTTTATCTACCTGTCTGGCGGCATTCTTGAAGTGCAACCAGGCAGCGTGACCGTACTGGCTGATACCGCGATTCGCGGGCAGGATCTCGATGAAGCGAGAGCCCTGGAAGCGAAACGTAAGGCTGAAGAGCACATTAAGAGCTCTCATGGTGACGTGGATTACGCTCAGGCATCTGCGGAACTGGCCAAAGCGATCGCAAAACTGCGCGTTATCGAGTTGACCAAAAAAGCGATGTAACACCGGGTTAAAAAACGAAAACCAGTCTGATTTCAGGCTGGTTTTTTTTTGCCTGTCATTGTTGTGCTCTTTACGTCATCTTTCTTTTTGGATCAAAAAAAGAGCAAAAACATTAGCCTGGCGCGTTAATCGCGATATCAGGTGACTTTTCAGAAGACAAAAGCCGCATCAATGGACGAAAATGTCTCTATCTTCGTAGAGGAAAACTCGCGATTGTGCGTTTTATCCTCTGCCCATTTCACGACGAAAAAAATGTAGTATTTTCAACGTGAAACGGTATAAATTCGTTCTCAAATTACAGTCAGGGCGCGTATGTTGAATAAAGCGATGAGCGTAGTGATCCTTGCCGCAGGCAAAGGCACACGTATGTATTCCGATCTTCCAAAAGTGCTGCATACCCTTGCCGGGAAATCGATGGTTCAGCATGTCATTGATGTAGCAAATGAATTAGGCTCATCTCAAGTGCATCTGGTCTACGGGCACGGCGGCGATCTGCTTAAAGAAAGCCTGAAAGAAGAGAACCTGAACTGGGTTCTGCAGGCGGAGCAGTTGGGCACCGGCCACGCTATGCAGCAGGCTGCGCCATTCTTTGGCGATGATGAAGACATTTTAATGCTCTACGGCGATGTCCCGCTGATCTCTGTTGAAACCCTGACTCGCTTGCGTGAAGCCAAACCCCAGGGCGGCATCGGTTTGCTGACCGTCGTGCTGGACGATCCAAGCGGTTATGGTCGTATCACGCGTGAAAACGGCAAAGTGACCGGCATTGTTGAGCACAAAGATGCCAGCGACGAACAGCGCAGGATTCAGGAGATCAACACCGGGATCCTGATTGCCAATGGCGCGGACATGAAGCGCTGGCTGTCTAAACTGACCAATAACAACGCGCAGGGTGAATTCTACATCACCGACATTATTGCGATGGCGTACCAGGAAGGGCGTGAGATTGCGGCGGTACATCCGGCGCGTATTAGCGAAACCGAAGGGGTGAATAACCGTCTTCAGCTCTCCCGCCTGGAGCGTGTTTACCAGTCCGAGCAGGCAGAAAAACTGCTGCTGGCGGGCGTGATGCTGCGCGATCCGGCGCGTTTTGATCTGCGCGGTACGCTCGCTCACGGGCGAGATGTTGAAATTGATACTAACGTTATCATCGAAGGTCACGTCACGTTGGGCCATCGCGTGAAGATTGGCGCGGGTTGCGTCATTAAAAACAGCGTTATTGGTGATGACTGTGAAATCAGCCCGTACAGCGTGGTGGAAGATGCCCATCTTGATGCGGCCTGCACCATCGGACCGTTTGCCCGTCTGCGCCCTGGTGCGGAGCTGATGGAAGGCGCTCACGTCGGGAACTTTGTCGAGATGAAGAAAGCGCGTCTTGGCAAAGGCTCAAAAGCCGGCCACCTGACCTATTTGGGCGATGCGGAAATTGGCGACAACGTGAACATTGGCGCAGGCACCATTACCTGCAACTACGACGGCGCGAACAAGTTTAAAACCATTATTGGCGATGATGTGTTTGTTGGATCCGATACTCAGCTGGTGGCACCGGTAACCGTAGGCCATGGGGCAACCATCGCTGCCGGGACCACCGTCACCCGTAATGTTGCGGATAATGAACTGGTGATAAGTCGCGTGCCGCAGGTTAACAAGCAGGGCTGGAAACGCCCGGTGAAGAAAAAATAGATATTTTTGCCGGATGGCGCTTTCGCTTATCCGGCCTACGATTGAGTAGGCCTGATAAGGCGTAGCCGTCATCAGGCAAACCCGGGAGAGGAGATAAATATATATCTCCCCCCACAAGCAGTACCCATAAAAATAACCCCACTCTCTACAAGGCTCGGGGTGCCCGAAAGGGCGTTACCCAAAGGATTTCGCGTTGTGGCAAGGCGGCAAGCGTATGAGTCCATGGGAGCTTACTTAAGTAAGTGACCGTGGCGAGAACGAGAAGCCAACGCAGCCGCAGCGTGAAAGACGCAGGGTAAATACAGGTCGAAAGACAACGACAGGCATAATGCCTTGATTCGGAAATAAAAAACTATGTGTGGAATTGTTGGCGCTATCGCGCAACGTGATGTAGCTGAAATCCTTCTCGAAGGTTTACGTCGTCTGGAATACCGTGGTTACGACTCTGCGGGTCTGGCCGTGGTGGATGCAGAAGGTCATATGACCCGTCTGCGTCGTCTGGGTAAAGTACAGATGCTGTCTCAGGCTGCGGAAGAACATCCGCTGCACGGCGGCACTGGTATTGCTCATACTCGCTGGGCAACGCATGGCGAACCTTCGGAAGCAAACGCGCATCCGCATGTTTCTGAACACATTGTGGTGGTGCATAACGGCATCATCGAAAACCATGAACCGCTGCGTGAAGAACTGAAAGCGCGCGGCTATACCTTCGTTTCAGAAACCGACACCGAAGTGATTGCTCACTTAGTGCACTGGGAGCTGAAACAGGGCGGTACACTGCGTGATGCCGTGCTGCGCGCCATCCCGCAACTGCGCGGCGCGTACGGTACGGTCATCATGGATACCCGTCATCCGGATACACTGCTGGCTGCGCGTTCAGGTAGCCCGCTGGTTATCGGCCTGGGGATGGGGGAAAACTTTATCGCCTCCGATCAGCTGGCGCTATTGCCGGTGACCCGTCGCTTTATCTTCCTGGAAGAAGGCGATATTGCAGAAGTCACCCGCCGTTCCGTCGCCATTTTTGATAAAACGGGCGCGGACGTGAAGCGTCAGGATATCGAATCTAATCTGCAATATGACGCGGGTGATAAAGGTATTTATCGCCACTACATGCAGAAAGAGATCTACGAACAGCCGAACGCGATTAAAAACACCCTGACCGGTCGCATCAGCCACGGCGAAGTGGATTTAAGCGAACTCGGACCAAAAGCTAATGAGCTGTTGTCTCAGGTTGAGCATATCCAGATCATCGCGTGTGGCACGTCCTACAACTCCGGGATGGTTTCTCGCTACTGGTTTGAATCTTTGGCCGGCATTCCGTGCGACGTCGAAATCGCTTCTGAATTCCGCTACCGCAAATCAGCAGTACGCCGTAATAGCCTGATGATCACGCTGTCTCAGTCGGGTGAAACGGCGGATACGCTGGCAGGCCTGCGTTTGTCGAAAGAACTGGGCTATCTGGGATCTCTCGCCATCTGTAACGTTCCGGGCTCCTCTCTGGTACGTGAATCGGATCTGGCGATGATGACCAATGCCGGTACGGAAATCGGCGTGGCGTCGACGAAAGCCTTTACCACTCAGTTAACCGTTCTGCTCATGCTGGTGGCGAAACTGGCACGTCTGAAAGGTCTGGATGCGTCCATTGAGCATGACATCGTTCATGGCCTGCAGGCGCTGCCGAGCCGTATCGAGCAAATGCTCTCTCAGGACAAACGTATTGAAGCCCTGGCGGAAGATTTCTCTGACAAGCACCATGCCCTGTTCCTGGGCCGTGGCGATCAGTATCCCATTGCGCTGGAAGGTGCACTGAAGCTCAAAGAGATCTCCTACATCCACGCTGAAGCCTATGCGGCAGGTGAACTGAAACACGGCCCGCTGGCGCTGATTGATGCCGATATGCCGGTTATCGTTGTTGCGCCAAACAACGAACTGCTGGAAAAACTGAAGTCTAATATCGAAGAAGTACGCGCCCGTGGCGGTCAGCTGTATGTCTTCGCCGATCAGGACGCTGGTTTTGTCAGCAGCGACAACATGCACATCATTGAGATGCCGCATGTCGAAGAGGTGATTGCACCAATCTTCTATACCGTGCCGCTGCAACTGCTGGCTTATCACGTGGCGCTGATTAAAGGCACCGACGTGGATCAGCCGCGTAACCTGGCAAAATCGGTTACCGTCGAGTAAAAGGCTCATGCCCTGCGAAAGCGGGGCATTTTTTTCACCCCTGTGCTGTTTTTAATCAATTCTCCCGCCGTTTTAATGTGACAAATCTTCATCTTCAGCTACTTTTTTCAGTGTCACAAAAAGAAAATTTTCCTGAAAAGCTGTTGTCATATATCCAGTTAAGTTAATGATAAACAGGAAAAAAATGATACTGATTTAATGGAGATTTTCATTGTCATAAAACTGTCATATTTCGTACATTTAACTGTCACCTGTTTGTCCTATTTTGCTCATCGTAGCCACTTAACAATGATTTACGAAAATCATGCAGGAGACATTATGAAAGTTATGCGTACCACTGTCGCAACTGTTGTCGCCGCGACCTTATCGATGAGCGCGTTCTCTGCGTTAGCAGCAGCAAGTCTGACAGGCGCAGGTGCAACTTTTCCTGCGCCGGTGTATGCCAAATGGGCTGATACTTATCAGAAAGAGACCGGTAGTAAAGTCAACTACCAGGGTATCGGCTCCTCCGGTGGTGTTAAACAAATTACAGCGAATACCGTCGATTTCGGGGCATCTGATGCGCCGTTGTCTGACGAAAAACTGAATCAGGAAGGCCTGTTCCAGTTCCCGACCGTCATTGGCGGTGTGGTGCTGGCGGTAAACATCCCGGGTCTGAAGTCTGGCGAACTGGTGCTGGATGGTAAAACGCTGGGTGACATCTACCTGGGTAAAATTAAGAAGTGGGATGATGAAGCCATCACCAAACTGAACCCGGGCGTGAAACTGCCTTCTCAGAACATCGCCGTTGTACGTCGTGCTGATGGTTCCGGTACCTCCTTCGTCTTCACCAGCTATCTGGCGAAAGTGAACGAAGAGTGGAAAACCAAAGTGGGCGCAGGCTCTACCGTTAACTGGCCGACTGGTCTCGGCGGTAAAGGTAACGACGGTATCGCCGCGTTCGTACAGCGTCTGCCAGGTTCCATCGGTTACGTTGAATACGCTTACGCTAAGCAGAACAACCTGGCATACACCAAACTGATTTCTGCTGACGGTAAACCGGTTAGTCCGACCGAAGAGAACTTCGCTAACGCCGCGAAAGGCGCTGACTGGAGTAAATCCTTCGCACAGGATCTGACGAACCAGAAAGGTGATGATGCGTGGCCGATTACCTCCACTACCTTCATCCTGGTTCACAAAGAGCAGAAGAAACCTGAGCAGGGTGCTGAAGTGCTGAAATTCTTCGACTGGGCATACAAAAATGGCGGCAAACAGGCGAATGACCTGGATTACGCCAGCCTGCCGGACAGCGTGGTTGAGCAGATCCGTGCAGCATGGAAGACCAATGTGAAGGATAGCAGCGGTAAAGCGCTGTACTAACAGAATATCTTTGACGAATTGGCGGATGGCGCTACGCTTATCCGCCCTACAGTTCCGCCTGTAGGCCCGCTTTGTAGGCCGGATAAGCGTAGCGCCATCCGGCATGGGCAATTTCGTAAACGCGTTTAATGGAAAGAGTGATTTATGGCTGCAACCAAGCCTGCTTTTAACCCACCGGGTAAAAAGGGTGACAAAATCTTCAGCGCGCTGGTAAAACTGGCTGCGCTGATTGTGCTATTGATGTTGGGTGGCATTATTGTCTCTCTGATCATCTCCTCCTGGCCCAGCATTGAGAAATTTGGTTTCTCATTCCTGTGGACGAAAGACTGGGATGCGCCAAATGACATCTACGGGGCGCTGGTACCGATCTACGGTACGCTGGTCACCTCCTTTATCGCCCTGCTGATCGCCGTTCCGGTGAGCTTCGGCATTGCCCTGTTTCTGACCGAACTCGCGCCTGGCTGGCTGCGTCGCCCGCTGGGCATCGCGATTGAACTGCTGGCGGCTATTCCGAGTATCGTCTACGGCATGTGGGGCCTGTTTATTTTTGCTCCGCTGTTTGCCACTTATTTCCAGGAGCCGGTCGGCAACGTCCTTTCCAACATTCCGTTTGTTGGCGCGCTGTTCTCTGGCCCGGCGTTTGGTATCGGTATTCTGGCAGCAGGGGTGATTCTCGCCATCATGATTATCCCGTATATCGCGGCGGTTATGCGTGATGTGTTCGAACAGACGCCGGTAATGATGAAAGAGTCTGCCTACGGTATCGGCTGTACCACCTGGGAGGTTATCTGGCGCATCGTGTTGCCGTTCACCAAAAATGGGGTGATTGGCGGTATTATGCTGGGTCTGGGACGTGCGCTGGGTGAAACGATGGCGGTCACCTTTATCATCGGTAATACCTACCAGCTCGACAGCGCGTCGCTGTATATGCCAGGTAACAGTATTACTTCTGCGCTGGCGAATGAATTTGCGGAAGCCGAATCCGGCCTGCACGTTGCGGCGTTGATGGAGTTAGGTCTTATTCTGTTCGTGATTACCTTCATCGTGCTGGCCGCGTCCAAGTTTATGATTCTGCGCCTTGCGAAGAACGAGGGGGCACGCTAATGGCTACGCTTGAAATGCAAAACACCGCTCAGCTTGCGGAATCCCGCCGCAAAATGCAGGCGCGTCGCCGGATGAAAAACCGCATCGCCCTGACGCTCTCTATGGCGACGATGGCATTTGGCCTGTTCTGGCTCGTCTGGATCCTGATGTCCACGATTACCCGTGGCATCGACGGGATGTCGCTGGCGCTGTTTACCGAAATGACGCCGCCGCCAAATACGGCAGGTGGCGGTCTGGCGAACGCTCTGGCGGGCAGTGGTCTGTTAATCCTCTGGGCGACCGTGTTTGGTACGCCGCTGGGCATCATGGCCGGGATTTATCTTGCGGAATATGGCCGCAAATCCTGGCTGGCGGAAGTGATTCGCTTCATCAATGACATTCTGCTTTCCGCCCCGTCTATCGTCGTTGGCCTGTTCGTGTACACCATTGTGGTGGCGCAGATGGAGCACTTCTCCGGCTGGGCGGGCGTGATTGCGCTGGCGCTGCTGCAGGTGCCTATCGTGATTCGAACCACCGAAAACATGCTGAAACTGGTGCCGGACAGCCTGCGTGAAGCGGCGTATGCGCTGGGCACGCCGAAGTGGAAAATGATCTCCGCGATTACGCTGAAAGCGTCTGTTTCCGGGATCATGACCGGTATTCTGCTGGCGATTGCGCGTATCGCGGGTGAAACCGCTCCACTGCTGTTTACGGCGCTCTCCAACCAGTTCTGGAGCACCGACATGATGCAGCCTATCGCTAACCTGCCGGTCACCATCTTTAAATTTGCGATGAGTCCGTTTGCGGAATGGCAGCAACTGGCGTGGGCCGGGGTGCTGATTATTACCCTGTGCGTATTACTGCTTAACATTCTGGCGCGTGTGATTTTCGCCAAGAGTAAACACGGTTAACACGACTTGCCGGATGGCGGCGTAATCGCCTTATCCGGCCTACGGTTGAATCTATTTGTTGTAGGCCTGAAAGCTGCGCGCCATCAGGCATGATAAGGAAAAGAGTAAAATGAGTATGGTTGATACTGCTCCGGGTAAGATTCAGGTTCGTGATTTGAACTTCTACTACGGCAAATTCCATGCCCTGAAGAACATTAACCTGGATATTGCGAAGAACCAGGTGACGGCGTTTATCGGGCCATCCGGCTGTGGTAAATCGACGCTACTGCGTACGTTCAACAAGATGTTTGAACTGTATCCGGAACAGCGTGCGGAAGGCGAAATCCTGCTGGATGGCGACAATATCCTCACCAACACCCAGGATATCGCTCTGCTGCGTGCCAAAGTGGGGATGGTGTTCCAGAAGCCGACGCCTTTCCCGATGTCTATTTACGACAACATTGCCTTCGGTGTACGTCTGTTTGAAAAGCTTTCCCGTACGGATATGGATGAGCGTGTCCAGTGGGCGTTGACCAAGGCCGCATTATGGAATGAAACCAAGGATAAATTGCACCAGAGCGGGTACTCTCTCTCCGGTGGTCAGCAGCAGCGTCTGTGCATTGCGCGAGGTATCGCCATTCGCCCGGAGGTGCTGTTGCTGGATGAGCCGTGTTCAGCGCTGGATCCGATCTCTACCGGTCGTATCGAAGAGCTGATCACCGAGCTAAAACAGGATTATACCGTGGTGATCGTGACCCACAACATGCAGCAGGCTGCGCGTTGTTCCGACCATACGGCGTTTATGTACCTGGGCGAGTTGATTGAGTTCAGCGATACGGACGCGCTGTTCACCAGGCCTGCGAAAAAGCAAACAGAAGATTACATCACCGGTCGTTACGGTTGATTCAGGAGCGCGTAATGGACAGTCTGAACCTTAATAAACATATTTCCGGCCAGTTCAACGCTGAACTGGAGAGCATCCGCACCCAGGTGATGACAATGGGCGGCATGGTTGAACAGCAGCTTTCTGATGCCATCACCGCGATGCACAATCAGGACAGCGAGCTGGCGAAACGCGTTATTGATGGCGATAAGCACGTCAACATGATGGAAGTGGCGATCGACGAAGCCTGCGTGCGTATCATTGCCAAGCGCCAGCCGACGGCGAGCGACCTGCGTCTGGTGATGGCGATTATCAAAACCATTGCCGAGCTGGAGCGTATTGGTGATGTCGCAGATAAAATCTGCCGTACTGCGCTGGAGAAATTCTCCCAGCAGCATCAGCCACTGTTGGTGAGCCTGGAGTCACTGGGCCGCCATACCGTACAGATGTTGCACGATGTGCTGGATGCGTTTGCGCGTATGGATCTGGACGAAGCGGTGCGCATCTACCGCGAAGACAAGAAAGTCGACCAGGAATACGAAGGGATCGTGCGTCAGCTGATGACCTACATGATGGAAGATTCCCGCACCATTCCCAGCGTGTTAACTGCGTTGTTCTGCGCGCGCTCTATCGAGCGTATCGGCGACCGTTGCCAGAATATCTGCGAATACATCTTCTACTTCGTGAAAGGTCAGGATTTCCGTCACGTAGGTGGTGATGAACTGGATAAGCTGCTGGCGGGTAAAGATCCGAAAGAGTGATGTTTGTGGCGGGTGGCGCTAACGCTTACCCGCCCTACGTGCTCTGTAGGCCGGATAAGCGTTAGCGCCATCCGGCAATTGCCCGGTGGCGCAAGCTTACCGGGCCTACAAAACATTACCGGGTAATATTCCAGCCCCGCGCCTTCCACAACGCCGGCAACTGCGCCAGATCGGTAAACGTCGTCACTTTGGGATGTTCGATAGGCTTGTTATGCGGATCGGCACAGAAGTAGAACACTTCCATTCCCGCCTCAATACCTGACTGTGCGCCCGCGGACGAGTCATCCACCAGAATACAGTTTTCAACATCCACGTTCATCGCTTTCGCCGCATGGAACATCAGTGCCGGATCGGGTTTCCAGCGTTGGATATCGTAGCC
The DNA here is from genome assembly GCF_047467925.1 of Citrobacter sp. ANG330. Lineage (NCBI taxonomy): Bacteria > Pseudomonadati > Pseudomonadota > Gammaproteobacteria > Enterobacterales > Enterobacteriaceae > Citrobacter > Citrobacter sp. ANG330. Next base: position 35,259 of record NZ_JASJUI010000014.1, read on the forward strand.
GCTGTACAGTTTATCCGGGAAATGATGCAGCATGCCCAGCTTACCCAGCGAGTGCTGCATTTTGCTGACCGGGCCGTTAGAGACCACGCACATCGGCACCGTCATGCTGTCCAGCAGCGCATTTGCTCCGGGGATCACTTCCAGTTCCGAGTCGAACAGGCGTGCGACCTCGGCGCGGTAGACGGTTTCCAGGTCAGCTTTCGCCAACGCAACCCCATGTTCTTCACTGATGATATCAATGATTTCATAGAGTTTGACGCCCTTAAAGCGTTTGAAAATTTCGTCGAGATCGAGAGTGATACCAAATTCCTGGAACATCGCGACATACGCACGGGCACAGATGACTTCACTGTCGACCAGCGTACCGTCACAGTCAAAAAATACCGCTTCAATTCCGGACATGCCTTTCCCTTTTAACTGGTTTAACGTTTACGTACTGCACGATCGTGAAACGCAATCGTTGCCGTATAAGCAAATTCAATGAAAAAAACCTCTCACAATCGCCCCCTATTGTCGCATTTTGGTATAGGATAGCGACGAATTTTCCCTCCTTGTTCGGAAATTGATAATGAGTCAACAACACACAACCCAGACGTCTGGTCAGGGTATGCTGGAACGCGTGTTTAAACTGCGCGAACATGGCACGACGGCTCGCACCGAAGTGATCGCCGGTTTCACCACTTTCCTGACGATGGTGTACATCGTTTTTGTGAACCCACAAATTTTAGGCGTCGCTGGCATGGACACCAGCGCCGTCTTCGTCACCACCTGTCTGATTGCCGCCTTTGGCAGCATCCTGATGGGGCTGTTCGCTAACCTGCCGGTAGCGCTGGCGCCTGCGATGGGGCTGAATGCCTTTTTTGCTTTTGTGGTCGTTGGCGCGATGGGCCTGTCGTGGCAGGTCGGTATGGGGGCGATTTTCTGGGGGGCGGTCGGTCTGCTGTTGCTGACCATTTTCCGCGTGCGTTACTGGATGATTGCCAATATCCCGGTCAGTCTGCGCGTGGGGATCACCAGCGGTATCGGTTTATTCATCGGTATGATGGGGCTGAAAAACGCGGGCGTAATCGTCGCGAACCCGGAAACGCTGGTCAGCATCGGTAATCTGACCTCCCACAGCGTGCTGCTGGGCGTGCTCGGTTTCTTCATCATCGCGATTCTGGCATCACGTAACATTCATGCAGCCGTACTGGTGTCGATTATCGTCACCACGCTGCTGGGCTGGATGCTGGGTGATGTGCAATACAACGGCATCGTCTCTGCGCCACCGAGCGTGTCATCGGTGATTGGTCATGTCGATCTGGCCGGGTCGTTTAACATCGGGCTGGCAGGCGTGATTTTCTCCTTCATGCTGGTTAACCTGTTTGACTCTTCAGGCACACTGATCGGCGTGACTGACAAAGCCGGTCTGGCGGATGAAAAAGGGAAATTCCCACGCATGAAGCAGGCGCTGTATGTTGATAGCGTCTCCTCTGTGACCGGGGCATTTATCGGTACCTCTTCCGTCACCGCATATATTGAGTCCTCTTCCGGCGTTTCAGTCGGGGGGCGTACTGGCCTGACTGCGGTGGTCGTGGGTCTGCTGTTCCTGCTGGTGATCTTCCTGTCGCCGCTGGCGGGGATGGTGCCGGGCTATGCGGCCGCAGGTGCGTTGATTTACGTCGGCGTGTTAATGACTTCCAGTCTGGCGCGCGTGAAGTGGGACGACCTCACCGAATCCGTACCGGCGTTTATCACCGCCGTGATGATGCCATTCAGCTTCTCGATTACTGAAGGGATCGCGCTGGGCTTTATCTCTTATTGCGTAATGAAGATTGGTACAGGCCGTGTACGTGATCTCAGCCCGTGCGTGGTGGTTGTCGCGCTGCTGTTTGTATTGAAGATTGTGTTTATCGACGCGCACTAATTTCTTGCCGTCGCCGCCTGACGCTGCGCTTATCCGGCCTACGATTCACGATCGTAGGTCGGTTGATTTTACGCCTTCACGCGCTGGATGTAGTCGCCAAACGCGGTGAGCTGGCCGGTCAGATGATCCAGCGTACTCTGGTCAATCACTTCACCCGTCTGCGGGTCTACTTTGTTCTGAATTACGCCGCCCATAAATTCCGGCTTGTTCATCACCATTGCGTCCAGGAACACCAGAATCTGGCGCAGATGATACTGGCAACGTGCGCCGCCAATGGCGCCCATCGAACTGGTCTGGATCAGCACCGGTTTGCCGGCAAGCGGCTGATCGGGCAGGCGCGACAGCCAGTCGATGGCATTCTTCAGGCCACCCGGCACCGAGTAGTTATATTCCGGCGTAACGATAATGACCCCATCAGCCTGGCGGATCTGTTCAGCCAGCGCGTCGACGCTTGTCGGAAAACCCTCTTCCTGTTGCACGTCGGCATCGTAGAGCGGGATATCACCGATAGACGGTAACGCACTCACTTCCATACCCGCCGGGGCGATTTTCGGCAGCGTACGGGCAACCATACCGTTAAACGAACCTTTGCGCAGGCTTCCCAGTAGCGTAACAACCTTCAACGTTTCAGACATGGTAACTCCATCAGTTATGCGTATAAGACGTCGCGGCAGATAATGGCGCGAATCGCATCAGACGACCCGTTGGCGCATTCGCGCGGGTCTGGATATCAGGCAGGCTTTTCCAGCCCTGCTTACCATCAAACTCCCAAAGCTGAAGTTTTTCAATGGCCGGCGTAACCGCAACTGACCATACCAGCAGATCTTCTGCGTCACAGATAGCCTCAATTTGAGCAACATGTGCGCATTTCAGTCGCCCGGCGCCCGGCAGAAGCTGGAGTTCGCGAGGATCGTCATTGCGCACGTCGCCCGTCAGTTTCAGCACGCTCTGACGTAAAGTGATCATCTGCGCACGCGCTTCGTCCGGATCGTTTTGCTTGCTGATCCACAGACTTTCGTTGCTGGAAAAGGTCGGGCTTTCGACGGAATGGGGGCTGATAAATCCTCGGGTAGCGCGCTGGAGTTCCATATCCAGTCCGCATTCCCCTTCGGTTGTCAACGTTATACCGACCATGTTCCCCGCATAGGCGATGGAAAAGCTGGGCAAATTTTTATCGCGAAATGCCGGTTTACCTTTGGCTTTGTAGACAATTTCCGGCAACTCGAGCGTGCCATACAGCATAAACATCAGCTCGGCGAGAAGCCCGCGGGATGCCAGAAAGCGGGTCTGGCGATGTGAGGGTAAACTCCGTGCTTCAAGGTGGCAGGATGACGGAAGACGTATCGAAATCAGGTGTCCCTCCGTCAGGATCCCTCTGGCAAAATGGGTCGCCATTTTTCTCTCCATGATTAATGGTCGTTAATAATGACGAGAGTAGCATTTACTCGGTTTATAGACAGATACAATCGCCTAAAAGTACGACTGAATCAGCCTCCCTTACGCGCATTTACATTTCCTGGCACGGATTGGCTGTTTTTGCGTCAGGAGAGGTCGCTATACAGGGATTTGATGGTCTCTCTTAACCAGGCGATTTTCGGGTTATGGCTGTTGCGCTTGTGCCAGAGCAGGGTAAAAGGCACCAACAGTTTTTCCCGCTGTGTGGCATCAAACGGCAGAGGTCGGGCGACAAGGGGAAGCTGGTGAAGTTGGTTATAGCGATGACAATAGCGTGGAGCGGTTGCCAGAAGCGCGTGTTCCGGTTGCGCAGCCATAAACAGGGACTGCTCGAACCCAGGCAGACTCATCGCGATATTGCGCTTGAGACCCATCTCCTGCAGCACATCGTCCAGCGCCCAGGTATCGCTCTTTTCCCAACAAATGCTGATATGTGGGTAGCGCAGAAACGTCTCGAGATTCCACTCTTCCTGTAGGGCCGGATGATCTTCACGCAGCCAGACCCACGGCATGTCACTAAAAAGCACCTCAAAATCTATCGACAGTGGCAGCAGGCTCAATAATTCTCGTGAACGCGGGTGGCTCTCGCGCCCGGTAAACCCGATATCCACTTCACCGCGGGTGATGGCATCCAGCGAGTCGTAATCCCAGTTACGCACTTTGATAGTCGCCTGCGGGTCGCGTTGATAGATCTTCTGCGACAGCGCATTGAACATGATCATCATCAGCGGAGATTCGGCAACCAGTTCAAATTTCAGGCCGCGTGGCGTCTCGTGATGTGGCTTATCCAGCAGCTGATGGCCCATCTGCATCCAGTCCGCCAGATTCTGCTCCATACTGAGCATCAGCGGCGTTGGCGACAGGCCGAGCGGCGTGTTAACGAACAGCGGGTCGTCAAACCACACTCTGAGCTTCGACAGCGACTTGCTCACCGCAGAAGGCGTGACGTTCATCCGCTTCGCTGTTTTGGTAACGCTGCGCTCCTGCATAAGTAGCTGCAGGCATAACATCAAATTAAGATCGAGACGGGTGATGGATTTCTTCATGGTTGGGTACGGAGCTGTTGGGCGCGACAAATATAATCAGTAACAGACTCACCATGCTACAGGCAATCAGGATCCCGATCAGCATATTCAGCGCATTGATGCCCAGCACCGCGGCCAGCCAAATCCACAACGACGACCCGCAGACCTGTGCTATGCCCAGCGTCGAACTGGCTACCCCTGCGCGCAGTGAAAATGGCCCCAGCGCCTGGCTCATCGCCACGCCAAAGCCGACGGAGAATCCGGCACAGATCAGCGTCAAACCAAATAGCGTCACTGCGCTGGAATCGGCAAGGCTAAGCACAACACCGGCAGTCAGAAAGAGCACTTGTGAGGTGAACATCAGGGTGCGCGGTTTAAAAATGCTCAGCGCGAACGGAGTGGAAAAAGAGACCACCATACTGACACCTGCGGTCATCGCCATGAGGGTGGCGTATTCACCGCGCGCAAAGCCCATCATCTCCATCAACAGCACCGGCGATATGTTCACAAAGGTGAGGATCACCGACACGCTGAGGGTTGTTATCGCCAGTCGACTGAGGAAAAAGCGGTTTACCAGCGACTCGCGTCCCTGTGGTGAGGCTGAGGTAGCGTGTATGGTCGGGCGCGTCTCTTTAAGGATGAACAGCGACAGTAGCCCGACCGTCACTCCCATGGCGGTCATGGTATAGAACAGACTTTGCCACGGAAAACGGAGCATGATCAGATGTCCGAGAACCGGAGCCAGCACCGGGACGATACAGGTGATGCCGTTTAGCAATGACAGTACTTTTGCCCGCAGACGATCGTTGAGCGTATCACGCAGGATGGCGAAGGCGACGACATAACAGCTACCGGCGCCAACACCCTGCAGGAAACGTCCGCCGAGAAACAGCGTACTGCTGGTGGCCTGTGAACACAGCGTGGAAGCGATAATGAAAATGAAGGCCCCTGCAAGAGCGACAGGCTTGCGGCCGGATCGGTCAGCAATGCGTCCGGCAAACAGCATGGCGAAAGCCATCCCGGCCAGATAGACAGAGAACGCAATATGCAACTGCGCTTCGCTGGCGTTGAGATCGGCCGCGATGCGCGGTAGCCCCACCAGATACATATCAATACCGGCGGGATAGAGTAAAACAAGGGCAAAACTGCAGAGTAGAAAGCGGATCATAGCGTCCTCACGATAAGCGTGGCGCTAAGGATACGGGGCGACAGGGGGAGAAGGCGAATTGCCATTTGGACAACAGTAATTTCCTGAAAGGACATGCCGCCCTGAATGAGGCAGCATGTCAGCCAGGAAGCACAGCAATTTAACTGAATCGGGGTAACAGGTTGAAGACGTTGCCGAACCAGCAAACAATAACCGCTACGCCGAACAGGATCACGATAGTCGGGATAATGACGCCGCCCCAGACGGTAAACATTTTATTGGGGAATTTCTGGCGGGCTTTCAGGGCCAGTACCGCAGGGATGATCACGGCCCATATTGTTGCGCACAGCCCTGCGCCGCCGATGCCATAGATAAAACCGTTCGGGAAGATTAAGTATAAAATCGCCGGGGGTAGGAAAGTTAACAAGACGGTTTTAAAGCGACCCATCGATGAGTTATCGAATTTGAACAGATCCGCAAGATAGTCAAATAGCCCCAGAGTCACGCCAAAAAAAGAGCTGGCGACGGCCAGATTTGAAAAAACCAACAGACAAAATTCGATGATGCCGGTTTGTTTGGTGCCGAGGAATGATTTCACTAATGAATCAACATTACCGCCTGAGGCGATGATCTCGCTGAAGCTTTCCCGCGAAATGTTACCCATGGTGCAATACAGCCAGAACAGATAGATGACCAATGCCAGCAAAGAACCAAAGACGATGCTTTTAATTAATTTATCTTTTCTTTTGCCATAGCAGATGATCAGGCTGGGAATGTTTCCGTGAAAGCCAAATGAAGCAAGGCATACTGGTAATGCCATAAAAATATAAGGGAAGTAAGAGGCGTTGTTTTGAGCCTGGCCTGCTGTATCCCGCAGTATAGAAAAATCGACCTGGAAGAAGAATGACCCAAAAACGATAATAAAAGAGATAATTTTAATCCCGAGGAACAGGGAGGTAATTCGACTGGCTGCCAGTGAACTGATCCACAACACGCTGGCGACAAAAATGGCGGTGCAGATTCCAACGATTCGGGGGTTAACGCGATACCCCATATTCATGGAGATTGTTTCGCTAATAATGGCGCCATTAGCAGAAATATAGGCATAGGTGAGGATGTAAAGAACAAAGGCAACGGTAAATCCACTCACAATGTTCCACTTGTTGCCAATGAGATCTTTAGTAATGGTATTAAAACTGGATCCGACGGGGTAATTTAAATTTGCCTCTAATAACAGAAGTCCGGAATGCAACATTGAAAACCAGGCGATTATTAAGATAAACGCCCCCCAAAAAAACCACGCACCGGACAAATCAACGGGGAGAGCAAACATCCCCCCACCAATCACCGTACCGGCTATGACCATAATCCCCCAAAAGGAGGAGTGTTTAGCATTCGAATTTTCTTCCATGATGCCTCATTAATTATTGTGAACCTATAAGGTTTTAATTATGCAACAATATAAAGGAAGTGGATTTATCGCTGGGGTGGTTATAAAGTATAACCACCCCTGATGCTTATAATTAAACTTCTTTCAGTTTAGCCGTGAAGTGACGTAATACTTTCGGTTCGTAGGTGAAGGTCAACCCTTTAATATTCACTGCGTTTTCTTTGACATGTTCAAAGGCTTCAATAATGAAGTCCATATGAGACTGAGTATACGTTGCCCTTGGGATGGTCAGACGCAGAAGCTCGGCCGGGCAAGGTAATTGCTTACCGGTTTTAGGATCTCTGCCTAATAAGAATGAACCAATCTCAACGGCGCGGATACCAGCCACTTTATAGAGTTCGCAAGCGAGAGCCTGAGCCGGGAACTGTTCTGCCGGAATGTGCGGTAATAGTTTACCGGCATCCACAAAGGCCGCGTGACCACCGGCTTGTTGGCAAGTGACGCCAATCGCTTCGAGGCCATCGACTAAATATTGCACCTGCGCGATACGATAGGCCAGCCAGTCCTGGTTCATACCATCGACCAGACCCACCGCAAGACGCTCCATTGCGCCGCCTTCCAGACCACCGTATGTCGGGAAGCCTTCCTGCACGACGCACAGGGTTCTGCACTCGGTATAGACGTCAAAATAGGTGTCGTCTTTAATGCACAGTAAGCCACCCATTGGCACCATCGCATCTTTTTTCGCGGACATTGCCAGCATATCGGCATATTTATAAGTTTCGCGGGTAATTTCTTCGATGCTCCAGTCCCGATATTCTGCTTCGCGTTTCTGGATAAAATACGCATTCTCGGCAAAGCGTGCGGAGTCCATGACCACCGGAATGTCATATTTTTTAGCGATGTTATACATGGCCTTCAGGTTGGCTAATGAAACCGGTTGCCCGCCTGCAGAGTTACTGGTAATGGTCGCCACAATATACGGTACGTTGTTTGCACCGACTTCCTGAATGCCGCGCTCTAATCCATCGAGATCGAAATTTCCCTTAAAGTCATAACGAACACCCGTATCAAATGCTTCTTTGATGTACACGTTACGCACGGCGCAGCCGTTGATTTGGCTGTGTCCCTGGGTAGTATCGAAGAAGTAGTTGGAGAAAACCGCCATCTTACTTCTGTCTAACCCTTTTTCCTGCTCGCGTTTTTTGATGAGAACCGGAATATAAATTTGTTCTGCACCGCGGCCCTGGTGCGTTGGAATCGTATATTGATAACCAAAAATGTTTTTCACTGCTTCAGATAGCGCGTAATAGCTGCGACTGCCGCTGTAGGCTTCATCCCCACGTAGCATGGCAGCTTGCATATTCTGTGTCACTGCGCCAGTACCGCTGTCAGTCAACAGATCAATAAAAACATCTTCACTATCCAGCAGGAAAGGGTTCATCCCGGATTTAATGATTGCGTTATTCCGATGTTCTCTCGTTGTACGTTTTACCGGTTCAATAACACGAATGCGGAAGGGTTCTGGTAAATGTTTAAAGTTATCCATGACATAATCCTTTAATTTATTTCGCTGTATTGACTCAATACGTCTGCACGCGGGTATAAATATACCCGGCATAATTCATCCCTCATTTATTCCAGCCATGCCTGTATTTTCGTTTTAAAAAACGAACAGGCATACGTGGCGTTGCGATATGCAATCACAATGAGGAATTGAGCTATGTTTGAGATATGCCAAATGAACAGACTACGAATAGCCTATGCTCTGGCAAAATAAAGGCAGGGAAACTTAAGGGTGATGATTGACAATTTTATTGTCAACATTAAACCATTTTGAAATGATGTATGCATGTAAGATAATCATGATTGAGTTATCCTCTGTAGACACAGTGCTACATTATGGCAATGAAAATATTTGTCTATGAGAGAATAATTTAACTGTGATAAAACTCACAGTTAAATTTAAATTAAATTAATTAAGGATCATTCAATTAAATCGTAAAATCAATATACGTTAGCGATTAACTGAACGCGCGATGCGCGTATAGGTATGTCTGACGCCACGAATCGCCACGCTGTAGGCCAGTATATTTTCCGGCAACGCCATTCCCATATAGCCAGTATCGCCAATATGATGGAGATCCGCCCCCGCCATTTTGCTCATCAGGGCAATCTGGCGAATGGTACTGACGTCTGCGCCTTCCTGAGAGGTGCCGATTGCCGTCATTGCCAGTGCGCCGTGCGCGTGTGCACACGCGATCAGCGACTCTACTTTTTGTTGGCTCATACCCGGTACAGTGCCCGGAGCTGGAATGAGCACGATATCTGCGCCCTGATCGGCAAAGGCAGCGACGTCATTTTCGCTGATAATTGCGCTGCCGCTTTCCCGGACAATCCCAGCGCCGTGCATTTTACCGGTGATGATAATGGCGCTGTCGCCAACGGCTTCACGGATCGCTTTCACCGCTTTGCCCAATGACTGATTACTGACGCCGTTGTTGGGATTTCCCGTCAGCACCAGGATCTTCGCGCCCATTGCGACCAGTTTACGGGCATTCTCTGCGGTGGCAGCACGGCCTGGCTTCATCTTCCAGATATCGTCATGCGCACTGGCAAATGCAGGATCAACGGCCTCCAGGTTGACGCCAATGATGCGTCCGGTCAGGCGCTGCAGTTCATGCAACGTCTGATCCGGTGCGGTACCGGCAGGCATTCCCTGAATTAGTGGTGCTTCGCTATCGAACATATTGATCAGCAGAATGTCCGCGCCCTGTGACGCGGCAAGTTCGGCATTGGTGACGTTATTAAGCAGCGGTTGGGTAATGGCGATGGTTTCACTGACCAGGACGCGGCCTTCACTGGCGCGAATTGCATACAACAGCGCGGTTTTGTCCATGCACGCGAAATCAGAAGCACTACAGTCAAGTAAACGTTTATGTTCCATAAAAAGAGGCCCTCTTATAAAACGATAACGCCCCGAATAACTGACTGTTAATTCGGGGCGACAGGATTACTTACCAATACAGAAGCTGGAGAAAATTCGCCCCAGCAGATCGTCGGAAGTAAATTCTCCAGTGATCTCGCTTAAGCTTTGCTGGGCCAGACGTAGCTCTTCAGCCAGTAATTCACCTGCCCACGCGCCTAACAGTTGGGCTTTGCCCTGCTGGAGATGCTCAGCGGCTTCGGCCAGCGCCTGCAGGTGACGGCGACGGGCCAGGAAGCCGCCTTCCATATTGGTATCGAAGCCCATACTCTGTTTGAGATGGTTGCGTAGCACGTCCACACCTTCACCAGTGCGCGCCGAAAGACGAACCAGTGAGTGACCATTCACCTCGCTGATACCCAGCGGCTCGCCAGTGATATCCGCTTTGTTTCGCACCACGGTAATGGGCAGTTTTGACGGTAAACGAGCGATAAAGTCCGGCCAGATATCTGCCGGATCAACGGCATCCGTGGTGGTGCCATCGACCATAAACAGCACGCGATCCGCCAGCTCAATTTCCTGCCAGGCCCGTTCGATACCGATACGCTCCACTTCGTCGCTGGCCTCACGCAGACCGGCGGTATCGATAATGTGCAACGGCATGCCATCGATATGGATGTGTTCACGCAGCACGTCGCGCGTGGTCCCGGCGATGTCAGTGACAATGGCCGCCTCACGTCCCGCCAGGGCGTTCAGAAGGCTTGATTTACCGGCGTTAGGGCGCCCGGCAATGACCACCTTCATCCCTTCACGCAGCAGGCTGCCCTGACGCGCTTCAGCGCGAACGGCATCAAGATCGGTAATCACACCATTGAGTTGTGCTTCGATTTTGCCATCGGAAAGGAAGTCGATCTCTTCGTCCGGAAAGTCGATGGCCGCTTCTACGTAGATGCGCAGGTGAGTAAGTGCTTCCACCAGATGGTTTACGCGGGCGGAAAACGCCCCCTGCAATGAGTTCAACGCTGAACGAGCCGCCTGTTCAGAACTGGCATCAATCAGGTCGGCAATCGCTTCGGCCTGGGCTAAGTCGAGCTTATCGTTGAGAAACGCACGCTCAGAGAACTCGCCAGGGCGGGCAATACGCAGGCCGGGCAGCGTCAGGATGCGTTTTAACAGCAGGTCGAGAATGACCGGGCCGCCGTGTCCCTGTAGCTCCAGCACATCCTCACCCGTAAATGAGTTCGGGCCGGGGAACCACAAGGCGATCCCCTGGTCCAGCGCGGTGCCGTCGGCATCTTTAAACGGCAGATAGTCGGCGTAACGGGGTTTGGGCAGTTTGCCCAGAACGGCTTCGGCCACCTCACGCGCCTTCAGGCCGGAGATGCGCAGAATACCCACACCACCGCGTCCCGGTGGGGTAGCCTGGGCGACGATAGTGTCGTTATGGCTCATGGTTTTTCTCTTTCAATACCCATAAAAAAGGCGGTCATCAGACCGCCCTTTGTTTTATGTTCCGTTTGCCGGAAGGCGGCTTCGCCTTATCCGGCCTACAACCGAATCAGGACTTTTTCTTCTCGCGGCTATGCAGACCACGCTTCTCCAGACCACGGTAAATCAGCTGTTGCTGAATGATGGTCACCAGGTTGCTGACGATATAGTACAGCACCAGACCTGACGGGAACCATAAGAAGAACACGGTAAAGATGACCGGCATAAAGGTCATGATCTTCTGCTGCATCGGGTCGGTCACGGTGGTCGGCGACATCTTCTGGATGAAGAACATCGTTACGCCCATCAGGATCGGCAGGATGTAGTACGGGTCCTGTGCAGACAAGTCATGGATCCACAGGGCGAACGGCGCATGACGCAGTTCCACGGAGCCCATCAGCATATAGTACAGCGCCAGGAAGATTGGCATCTGGATGATCAGCGGGAAGCAGCCGCCCAGCGGGTTAACCTTCTCGGCCTTGTACAGGGCCATCATTTCCTGGCTCTGACGCTGTTTGTCATCGCCCAGACGCTCACGCATTGCCTGAATCTTCGGCTGCAGCATACGCATCTTCGCCATGGAGGTGTACTGCGCTTTAGTCAGCGGGTACATGATGCCACGAACGATAAAGGTGATGATGATAATGGAGAAACCCCAGTTACCGACGAAGCTGTGGATCCATTTCAGCAGTTTGAACAGCGGCTGAGAGATGAACCATAACCAACCGTAATCCACGGTCAGATCCAGGTGCGGTGCAACGGCCGCCATTTTGTCCTGAATTTCCGGGCCAACCCACAGGGTGCTGGTCATCGCGCCAGACTGACCCGGCTGAACCAGTACCGGCTGAGATTTATAGCCGATAGCGGCAATGCCGTTACCCAGGTTCGCGGTATAGAAGTTGTTGGTACCGTCGTTACGTGGCACCCATGCCGTGGCAAAATACTGTTGCAGCATCGCCACCCAACCGTCTTTCGCATTGACGTTCAGGTTTTCGTTATCCGCGATGGTGTCGAATTTGTATTTTTCATACTTCTCATCTGGCGTGGAGTACGCAGCGCCACGGAAAGTATGCAGCGCGAAGTTGCTGCTTCCGGTATCGCGATGAGACGGCAGATTGATGGATTGCTTCAGCTGACCAAAGGTGGAGATCTCCAGCGGTTTCTCGCCGGCGTTCTGCACGCTGTAGTTCACGTTCACCGCATAGTCGCCACGTTTGAGGACAAACGTTTTGGTAAAGGTGTTACCCGCGGCATCCGTATAGGTCATCGGGATCTGCAGCTCGTTCTGACCATCAGCCAGGACAAAAGCGTCTTTTTCGACGTTGTACAGCGGACGTGGGCCGTTAGCCGGGTTATCCGGGCCGTCACGACCTGTCAGACCGCTCTGAGCCTGATAGATAAACTGCGGCGTGGTTTCCAGCAGCTGGAACGGTTCGCTGGAACCGAGTTCTTTCGGGTAAGCTGGCAGCAGGGCCTGTTCCACATCACCACCACGGGTGTTAATGGTCAGATCAAGCACGTCAGTCTTAACCGTAATCAGTTTCCCCTGGCCACTGGCCGGTACGCCCTGGTCGGCGGCGCTACCCGCTGCGGTGGTCGTTGTCTGCGTGGTCTGTTGGGTCTGAGGTTGAGGATTTTTATCCTGCTCCCAGGCTTGCCAGATCATGAAAGACACGAACAGCAAAGCGATGACTAAAAGATTGCGTTGCGAATCCATCGTTAGTGTTCTCTGGTATCAAATGGTCCGGGCGGGACGAGATCGTCACCACCAGGGTGTAAAGGGTGGCATTTTAATACGCGTTTCACCGTCAACCAACTGCCTTTTATCACTCCAAACCTGCGCAATGCCTCAATTCCGTAGCTTGAACACGTTGGAGTGAAACGGCAATGCGGCCCAAGCAGCGGACTGATCAGGCGTTGATAGACCCGAATAAGGGCTATCAGGACCCGCGAGCCAGGCGACAATGGCGGCGCCATAATTTTTCCAACGCTTCCGAGAGTGCACGGTTATCGAGGTCGGCAACCCCCTTTTTCGCTACCACCACGAAGTCCATTGCTGGCAACTCATGCTGACGCAGACGAAAGCTTTCACGCGTCAGACGTTTAATCCGATTGCGTTCATGCGCGCGTCGAACGTTTTTCTTGGCGACGGTTAGACCGATACGGGGATGCCCCAGCGAATTCAGGCGGCCGAGGATGGTGATTTGCGGCGTGCCAGCCCGTTGTGGCTGCTGGAAGACGAATGTGAAATGATTGGGAGTTAACAAACGTAACTCCCTGGGAAATGCGAGCTTAACCACTCAGGGGTTAGCTTTATTACTTGGAAACGGTCAGACGAGCGCGGCCTTTAGCACGACGACGTGCCAGAACCTGACGACCATTTTTAGTAGCCATACGAGCACGGAAGCCGTGAGAACGGTTGCGCTTCAGTACAGACGGTTGAAAAGTGCGTTTCATGGCGATTTCTACCTAAACTTGAATAAATTCATGACATTTACGAGAGCCCGAACGAATTTCGAATGACGGACGCCCAAGTCGTGGGTGATTAAAGAGGCCGGATTGTAATAATTGTACACTCCGGAGTCAATTCTCTTTGCTTAAATCCCTGCCTTTTTCCGCACCTTTTCGCGTGAAAAACAGGCAGCGTTGACACCGTGTTACGGGCATCGCGCAACGGGGGAAAGATTATACGGCCTGATGAATAAAGCGCAAGGATCCCTCGGGATCTTTATGAGATCGTTTTAGCAGTAAAGCGTCTTTACTCATTAATTTTTCCAATATGCGGGCGAAATCGTGCAGCACTTCTCCAGGATCGTTTACACTTATCCGGTCCTGTGAAGGCCTGTGGATAAATCGGGAAGAATCTGTGAGAAACAGAAGATCTCTTGCGCAGTTTACGCTATGATCCGCGGTCCCGATCGTTTCAAAGGATCCTGATCGGGGTAAAATTGCAGATAGCAATTCGCACGTCACCCTTTGCATAGGGTCTAGCCGATGTGCGTCAACAATCATGAATGTTTCAGCCTTTGTCATTTATCGACTTTTGTTCGAGTGGAGTCCGCCGTGTCACTTTCGCTTTGGCAGCAGTGTCTTGCCCGATTGCAGGATGAGTTACCAGCCACAGAATTCAGTATGTGGATACGCCCTTTGCAGGCGGAACTGAGCGATAACACGCTGGCTTTGTATGCGCCAAACCGTTTTGTGCTCGATTGGGTAAGAGACAAGTACCTTAACAATATCAATGGGCTGCTGAATAACTTCTGCGGTGCGGATGCCCCACAACTGCGTTTTGAGGTCGGAACGAAACCCGTCAGCCAGACGCTGAAGCCGCCCGTGAACAACAACGTCGCTGCACCGGCTCAGGTGGCACACCAGGTTCAACCGCAGCGCGCGGCGCCTGTCGCGGCGCGTCCGGGCTGGGATAATGTGCCCGCGCCGGCAGAACCCACCTATCGCTCTAACGTCAACGTCAAACACACGTTTGATAACTTCGTTGAAGGTAAATCCAACCAACTGGCACGCGCGGCGGCGCGTCAGGTGGCGGATAACCCTGGCGGCGCCTATAACCCACTGTTCCTTTATGGTGGCACCGGTCTGGGTAAAACCCACCTGCTGCACGCGGTGGGAAATGGCATTATGGCGCGTAAACCTAATGCTAAAGTGGTGTATATGCACTCCGAACGCTTTGTCCAGGACATGGTAAAAGCCCTGCAAAACAATGCGATCGAAGAGTTTAAACGCTATTATCGTTCCGTCGACGCCCTCCTCATCGATGACATCCAGTTCTTTGCTAATAAAGAACGATCCCAGGAAGAGTTTTTCCACACCTTTAACGCCCTTCTTGAAGGCAATCAGCAGATCATTTTGACCTCGGATCGTTATCCAAAAGAGATCAACGGCGTTGAGGATCGTCTTAAATCCCGCTTCGGCTGGGGGCTGACGGTGGCGATCGAGCCGCCAGAACTGGAAACCCGCGTGGCGATCCTGATGAAAAAAGCCGACGAGAACGACATTCGTCTTCCGGGCGAGGTGGCCTTCTTTATTGCCAAGCGCCTGCGCTCTAACGTGCGTGAGCTGGAAGGGGCGCTGAACCGCGTGATCGCCAACGCCAACTTTACCGGTCGGGCGATTACCATCGACTTCGTTCGCGAAGCGCTGCGCGATCTGCTGGCGTTGCAGGAAAAACTGGTCACCATCGACAATATTCAGAAGACGGTGGCGGAGTATTACAAAATCAAAATTGCGGATTTGCTGTCCAAGCGTCGTTCTCGCTCGGTAGCGCGTCCGCGTCAGATGGCCATGGCGCTGGCGAAAGAGCTCACCAACCACAGCTTGCCGGAAATTGGCGATGCGTTTGGTGGCCGCGACCACACTACGGTGCTTCATGCCTGCCGTAAGATTGAGCAGTTGCGTGAAGAAAGCCATGATATTAAAGAAGATTTCTCAAACTTAATCAGAACATTATCTTCGTGACGCTATGAAATTTACCGTTGAACGTGAACATTTATTAAAGCCGCTTCAGCAGGTCAGCGGCCCGCTGGGTGGTCGTCCTACGCTGCCTATTCTTGGCAACCTGTTGTTACAGGTGGCTGACGGTGCGTTGTCGCTGACGGGTACCGATCTGGAAATGGAAATGGTGGCCCGCGTTGCGTTGATTCAGCCGCATGAGCCTGGCGCCACCACTGTCCCGGCGCGGAAATTCTTTGATATCTGCCGTGGCCTGCCGGAAGGGGCGGAAATTGCCGTCCAACTGGAAGGCGATCGCATGCTGGTGCGTTCGGGTCGCAGCCGTTTTTCGCTGTCCACGCTGCCCGCTGCTGACTTCCCGAATCTGGATGACTGGCAGAGCGAGGTAGAATTCACCCTGCCGCAGGCGACGATGAAGCGTCTGATTGAAGCCACACAGTTTTCGATGGCCCATCAGGACGTGCGTTACTACTTAAACGGCATGCTGTTTGAGACCGAAGGTGAAGAGTTGCGTACCGTAGCGACCGATGGTCACCGTCTGGCGGTCTGCTCTATGCCCATCGGTCAGTCGCTGCCCAGTCATTCGGTGATCGTGCCACGTAAAGGCGTGATTGAACTGATGCGTATGCTCGATGGCGGCGATAACCCGCTGCGCGTGCAGATTGGCAGCAACAACATTCGCGCACACGTTGGCGACTTTATCTTTACGTCTAAGCTGGTGGACGGTCGTTTCCCGGATTATCGTCGCGTACTGCCAAAGAATCCGGATAAACATCTGGAAGCCGGCTGCGATATCCTCAAGCAGGCTTTTGCCCGCGCGGCGATCCTGTCGAACGAGAAATTCCGCGGCGTGCGTCTGTATGTGAGTGAAAATCAGCTCAAAATCACTGCGAACAACCCGGAACAGGAAGAAGCCGAAGAGATTCTGGACGTCACCTATCCGGGGACTGAAATGGAGATCGGCTTTAACGTCAGCTACGTATTAGATGTCCTGAATGCGCTGAAGTGTGAAAATGTGCGCATCATGCTGACCGACTCCGTGTCGAGCGTACAAATTGAAGATGCGGCGTCGCAAAGTGCGGCTTACGTCGTCATGCCAATGCGCTTGTAAAGAATATCGGGCTATCTTACTTGTTATTCTGGCTCCGGGCAGTGCTCGCAATCCTCACGTACATCAGTACGCTCCGGTTGCTGTGCGCTGGCCGTAACCAGGCTAACTGCGACGATTACGCCCTGGTGATGAGTTGATATGTCGCTATCCCGACTCTTAATCAAAGATTTCCGCAATATTGAAAATGCGGATCTCGCGTTATCCCCCGGCTTTAACTTCCTGGTTGGCGCGAACGGCAGCGGTAAAACCAGCGTGCTGGAAGCCATCTATACGCTCGGCCACGGCCGGGCGTTTCGCAGTTTGCAGCCTGGTCGCGTCATTCGTCATGAGCAGGAGTCGTTTGTTCTTCATGGGCGATTGCAGGGGGATGAGCGGGAAACCTCTATCGGGTTAACCAAAGATAAGCTGGGTGACAGCAAAGTACGCATCGATGGCACTGACGGCCATAAGGTGGCGGAGCTGGCGCTACTGATGCCTATGCAACTGATCACCCCCGAGGGGTTTACTTTGCTCAACGGCGGCCCCAAATACAGAAGAGCATTCCTTGATTGGGGATGCTTTCACAATGAAGCAGGATTCTTCACCGCCTGGAGCAACCTGAAGCGTCTGCTCAAGCAGCGCAATGCGGCACTGCGCCAGGTGAGTCGTTACGAGCAACTGCGTCCGTGGGATAAAGAACTGATCCCGCTGGCGGAACAAATCAGCACCTGGCGCGCGGAGTACAGCGCCGGTATCGCACAGGATATGGCGGATACCTGCCAGCAGTTTCTTCCTGAATTTTCTCTCTCCTTCTCTTTTCAGCGTGGCTGGGAGAAAGAGACGGATTATGCCGAGGTGCTGGAACGCGGTTTTGAACGCGACCGCATGTTGACTTATACCGCGCACGGCCCGCATAAAGCGGATTTCCGCATTCGCGCTGACGGTGCGCCGGTAGAAGATACCTTGTCGCGTGGGCAGTTAAAGCTGCTAATGTGCGCCTTACGTCTGGCGCAAGGGGAGTTCCTCACTCGTGAAAGCGGGCGGCGGTGTCTCTACCTGATAGATGATTTTGCCTCTGAACTTGATGATGCGCGTCGCGGGCTGCTGGCCAGTCGATTAAAAGCAACGCAATCACAGGTCTTTGTCAGCGCAATCAGCGCTGAACACGTTCTGGACATGTCGGACAAAAATTCGAAGATGTTCACCGTGGAAAAGGGTAAAATAACGGATTAACCCAAGTTTAAATGAGCGAGAAACGTTGATGTCGAATTCTTATGACTCCTCCAGTATCAAAGTCCTGAAAGGACTGGATGCGGTGCGTAAGCGCCCGGGTATGTATATCGGCGACACGGATGACGGCACCGGTCTGCACCACATGGTATTCGAGGTGGTAGATAACGCTATCGACGAAGCGCTCGCGGGTCACTGTAAAGACATTATTGTCACCATCCATGCCGACAACTCTGTCTCTGTACAGGATGACGGACGCGGCATCCCGACCGGTATTCACCCGGAAGAGGGCGTATCGGCGGCGGAAGTGATCATGACCGTTCTGCACGCAGGCGGTAAATTCGACGATAACTCCTATAAAGTCTCCGGCGGCCTGCACGGCGTGGGCGTTTCCGTGGTGAACGCCCTGTCGCAGAAACTGGAACTGGTTATCCAGCGCGATAACAAAATTCACCGTCAGATCTATGAGCACGGTGTCCCGCAGGCTCCGCTGGCGGTAACTGGCGATACCGATAAAACCGGTACGATGGTGCGTTTCTGGCCGAGCCACGAAACCTTTACTAACGTCACGGAGTTCGAATACGACATCCTGGCGAAACGCCTGCGCGAACTGTCGTTCCTGAACTCAGGCGTCTCCATTCGCCTGAAAGACAAGCGCGACGGTAAAGAAGATCATTTCCACTATGAAGGCGGCATCAGGGCGTTCGTTGAGTATCTGAACAAGAACAAAACGCCGATCCACCCGAATATCTTCTATTTTTCCACCGAAAAAGACGGTATTGGCGTGGAAGTTGCGCTGCAGTGGAACGATGGATTCCAGGAAAACATCTACTGCTTTACCAACAACATTCCGCAGCGTGACGGCGGTACGCACCTTGCTGGCTTCCGTGCGGCGATGACCCGTACCCTGAACGCCTACATGGACAAAGAAGGCTACAGCAAAAAAGCGAAAGTCAGCGCCACCGGTGATGATGCCCGTGAAGGCCTGATTGCTGTGGTTTCAGTGAAAGTGCCGGATCCGAAGTTCTCCTCGCAGACCAAAGACAAACTGGTTTCTTCTGAGGTGAAATCGGCGGTTGAACAGCAGATGAACGAACTGCTGAGCGAATACCTGCTGGAAAACCCGTCCGACGCCAAAATCGTGGTCGGCAAAATTATTGATGCAGCCCGCGCCCGTGAAGCGGCCCGTCGTGCGCGTGAAATGACGCGTCGTAAAGGTGCGCTGGATCTGGCGGGTCTGCCTGGCAAACTGGCGGACTGTCAGGAACGCGACCCGGCGCTATCTGAACTGTACCTTGTGGAAGGGGACTCCGCGGGCGGCTCTGCAAAACAGGGGCGTAACCGCAAGAACCAGGCGATTCTGCCGCTGAAGGGCAAAATCCTCAACGTAGAGAAAGCGCGCTTCGACAAGATGCTCTCTTCTCAGGAAGTGGCGACGCTGATCACCGCGCTCGGTTGCGGTATTGGTCGTGACGAGTACAACCCGGACAAACTGCGCTATCACAGCATCATTATCATGACCGATGCGGACGTCGACGGTTCGCACATTCGTACGCTGCTGTTGACCTTCTTCTATCGTCAGATGCCGGAAATCGTTGAGCGTGGCCACGTCTACATTGCCCAGCCGCCGCTGTACAAGGTGAAAAAAGGCAAGCAGGAACAGTACATTAAAGACGATGAGGCGATGGACCAGTACCAGATCTCCATCGCGCTGGACGGGGCGACGCTGCACACCAACGCCAGCGCGCCGGCGCTGTCTGGCGAAGCGTTAGAAAAACTGGTTTCTGAGTACAATGCCACGCAGAAAATGATTGGTCGTATGGAGCGTCGCTTCCCGAAAGCAATGCTGAAAGAGCTGGTGTATCAGCCGACGCTGACTGAAGCCAACCTGTCTGACGAGCAGACCGTGACCCGTTGGGTGAACGCGCTGATTACCGAGCTTAACGAGAAAGAGCAGCACGGTAGCCAGTGGAAGTTCGATATCCAGCACAATACGGAACAGAATCTGTTTGAACCGATCGTGCGTGTGCGTACCCACGGCGTGGACACCGATTACGCGCTGGATCACGAGTTTGTGACGGGTGCGGAATACCGCCGTATCTGCACGCTGGGTGAAAAACTGCGCGGCCTGATGGAAGAAGATGCTTTCATCGAACGTGGCGAACGTCGTCAACCGGTTGCCAGCTTCGAACAGGCGCTGGACTGGCTGGTGAAAGAGTCTCGTCGTGGCCTCGCTATTCAGCGTTATAAAGGTCTGGGCGAGATGAACCCGGATCAGCTGTGGGAAACCACCATGGATCCGGAAAGCCGTCGCATGCTGCGCGTTACCGTGAAGGATGCGATTGCTGCCGACCAGTTGTTCACCACGCTGATGGGCGATGCCGTAGAACCACGTCGTGCGTTTATCGAAGAAAACGCCCTGAAAGCGGCAAATATCGATATCTAATCCCTGTCTGTAGGCCGGATAAGGCGGTTTTACGCCGCCATCCGGCAAGATCCTATGTTATGCCTGATGGCGGGTTGTTTATCAGGCCTGCAATTGATCGTCAAAAGGGGAATCGTGATTCCCCTTCTTATCCCCCTTTTCGCTGCTGTTTTTTGAGCGGAATCGCGTTAGCATGAGTCAGGACTCATTTAATGCGGGGAATTCATGGCTATCAAACTCATTGCTATCGATATGGATGGCACCCTTCTGCTGCCCGATCACACCATTTCACCAGCGGTTAAACGTGCGATTGCCGCAGCCCGTGAAAAAGGGGTAAACGTGGTACTGACCACCGGTCGTCCGTATGCGGGTGTACACAGCTATCTGAAAGAGCTGCACATGGAACAGCCCGGCGACTACTGCATCACCTATAACGGTGCGTTGGTACAGAAGGCAGGCGATGGTAGTACTGTCGCACAAACCGCGCTGAGCTATGACGACTATCGCTACCTGGAAAAACTCTCCCGCGAGGTCGGCTCGCACTTCCACGCGCTGGACCGTACCACGCTGTATACCGCTAACCGTGATATCAGCTACTACACCGTACATGAATCCTATGTCGCGACCATTCCTCTGGTGTTCTGCGAAGCGGAAAAAATGGATCCGCAAACCCAGTTCCTGAAAGTGATGATGATTGATGAGCCGGCGATCCTCGATCAGGCCATTTCCCGTATTCCGGCAGAAGTAAAAGAGAAGTATACCGTGCTGAAAAGTGCGCCGTACTTCCTCGAAATCCTTGATAAACGTGTCAATAAAGGCACTGGAGTGAAATCACTGGCTGATGCGCTGGGTATCAAGCCGGAAGAGATTATGGCGATTGGCGATCAGGAAAATGACATTGCGATGATCGAGTACGCCGGTCTTGGCGTGGCGATGGATAACGCCATTCCTTCCGTGAAAGAGATCGCCAATTTTGTGACTAAATCTAATCTGGAAGATGGCGTCGCGTATGCTATTGAGCAGCACGTTCTGAAGTGATTCCTCTGGATGGTTTGCCATGACCCGCGTTGATCGCGGGTTTTTTTATCCCCGCAGTTTACGCCTCATAACATTTTCATTACCGATTGTCGTTTTTGTGATCTAAATTGTAGTACAACATGTTTGTGTTGTACTACATTACTCGCATGGCAACGGCGAATGACATCACGTTAGTACTACAAAAGTGAAGCGAATTTCAGCGATGACGGTAAAGTAGAGATGGGCATACCGAGCATAAGGACTCTCCATGACTCTCAATAAAACCGATCGCATCGTGATTACGCTGGGCAAGCAGATTGTCAGCGGCAAATACGTACCGGGAGCGGCGCTCCCTGCGGAAGCGGAGCTGTGTGAGGAATTTGAAACCTCACGAAACATTATTCGCGAAGTCTTCCGCTCGCTGATGGCAAAGCGGCTGATTGAAATGAAACGGTATCGCGGCGCTTTTGTCACATCGAGGAATCAATGGAATTACCTCGATACCGACGTACTGCAATGGGTACTGGAAAACGACTACGACCCGCGACTCATCAGCGCGATGAGCGAAGTCCGAAACCTGGTGGAACCCGCTATTGCACGCTGGGCCGCGGAACGCGCGACCTCCAGTGATTTGGCGGAAATTGAGTCGGCGCTCAATGACATGATCGCCAACAACCAGGACCGGGATGCCTTTAATGAAGCGGACATTCGCTATCACGAGGCGGTATTGCAGTCAGTGCATAACCCGGTTTTACAACAGCTTAGCGTGGCGATTACCTCGCTTCAGCGGGCGGTATTTGAACGGACCTGGATGGGCGATGAAGCCAACATGCCAAAAACGCTCCAGGAACATAAGGCGCTATTCGATGCGATACGTCATCAGGATAGCAATGCGGCAGAGCAGGCGGCACTGAACATGATCGCCAGCTCGACACGAAGGTTGAAGGAAATCACATGACAGCTCGCTACATCGCTATTGACTGGGGATCGACCAATTTGCGTGCCTGGCTTTATCAGGGCGACAAATGCCTGGAAAGCAGGCAATCAGAAGCAGGGGTTACGCGTCTGAACGGTAAATCCCCCGAGGCGGTGTTAGCAGAAGTCACACAAAACTGGCGCGACAACGCCACACCGGTGGTCATGGCGGGAATGGTCGGAAGCAACGTGGGCTGGAAGGTTGCGCCTTATCTGCCGGTTCCTGCCCATTTCTCTGCTATTGGCGAGCAGTTAACGTCCGTTGGCGACAATGTCTGGATTATCCCAGGCTTGTGTGTTTCGCGCGACGATAACCACAACGTGATGCGCGGCGAAGAGACACAGCTACTCGGCGCACGCACGCTTTCTCCTTCTTCTGTTTATGTCATGCCGGGGACGCATTGCAAATGGGTGCAGGCTGACGCGCAGCAAATCCACGATTTTCGCACCGTGATGACCGGCGAGTTGCACCATTTGCTACTGCAACATTCGCTGGTGGGCACCGGTTTACCGGAACAGCAAGCCTCTTCAGACGCCTTTGCCGCCGGGCTTGATCGGGGTATCCACTCCCCTGCCGTTTTGCCGCAACTGTTTGAGGTTCGCGCCTCGCACGTGCTGGGACATCTTCCACGCGAGCAGGTCAGCGAATTTCTCTCCGGTCTGTTGATTGGCGCAGAAGTCGCCAGCATGTGCGAACAATTCGCCGGTTCGCAGTCCATTACTCTCGTCGCCGGGGCATCGCTGACATCACGCTATCAGCAGGCGTTCCACGCCATGGGGCGTGACGTTTCCGCGGTTCCCGGCGATACGGCATTTCAGGCAGGAATAAGGAGCATCGCTCATGCAGTGGCAAACTGATCTTCCCCTTATCGCGATTTTGCGCGGCATTACCCCCGATGAGGCGCTCGCACACGTTGGCGCGGTGATCGACGCCGGATTTAACGCAGTGGAGATCCCGCTTAACTCCCCCGAGTGGGAAAAGAGCATTCCGGCGGTGGTGGATGCGTTTGGTGATAAAGCGCTGATCGGTGCCGGGACGGTATTACAACCGGAGCAGGTGGATCGCCTGGCGAAAATGGGCTGTCGGCTCATTGTGACGCCAAATATCAATGCAGAGGTCATTCGCCGTGCGGTGGGTTACGGCATGACGGTCTGTCCGGGATGCGCCACCGCCACAGAAGCCTTTACGGCTCTCGATGCAGGCGCGCAGGCGCTGAAAATTTTCCCGTCATCGGCCTTTGGACCGGATTACATCAAAGCGCTGAAAGCGGTATTACCCGCCAGCGTGCCGGTCTTCGCCGTGGGCGGCGTCACGCCAGACAATCTGGCGCAATGGATGAAAGCCGGGTGTGTGGGCGCGGGACTGGGCAGCGATCTCTATCGCGCCGGGCAGCCCGTCGCGCGCACTGCCCAGCAGGCGGCAGCATTTGTTAAGGCATATCGAGAGGCAGTGAAATGAAAATAACCAAACTCACCACGTACCGTTTACCTCCGCGTTGGATGTTCCTGAAAATTGAAACCGACGAAGGTGTTGTTGGCTGGGGCGAGCCGGTGATTGAAGGCCGTGCGCGTACCGTCGAAGCGGCGGTACATGAACTGGGCGATTACCTGATTGGCCAGGACCCGGCGCGTATTAACGACCTGTGGCAGGTGATGTACCGCGCAGGTTTCTACCGCGGCGGCCCGATACTGATGAGCGCTATCGCCGGTATCGACCAGGCGCTGTGGGATATCAAAGGCAAAGTGCTGAATGCCCCGGTCTGGCAACTGATGGGCGGCCTGGTGCGCGATAAAATCAAAGCCTACAGCTGGGTTGGCGGCGATCGTCCTGCGGAAGTGATCGACGGCATTAAACAGCTGCGCAACATTGGTTTTGACACCTTCAAGCTCAACGGCTGCGAAGAGATGGGCGTGATTGATAATTCACTAGCGGTCGATCGCGCGGTCAATACCGTCGCGCAAATCCGTGAAGCTTTCGGTAACGAGATTGAGTTTGGTCTGGATTTCCACGGACGCGTCAGCGCGCCGATGGCGAAAGTGTTAATCAAAGAGCTGGAACCGTATCGTCCGCTGTTTATTGAAGAGCCGGTGCTGGCCGAACAGGCGGAGTACTACCCGAAACTGGCTGAACAAACGCATATTCCGATCGCGGCGGGTGAACGTATGTTCTCGCGCTTCGAGTTTAAACGGGTACTGGAAGCGGGTGGGCTGGCGATTCTGCAGCCGGATCTTTCCCATGCGGGCGGCATCACCGAATGCTACAAAATTGCCGCGATGGCGGAGGCCTACGACGTGGCGCTGGCCCCGCACTGCCCATTGGGACCGATCGCGCTGGCGGCCTGTCTGCACGTCGATTTTGTTTCACGCAACGCCGTGTTCCAGGAACAGAGCATGGGGATTCACTATAACAAGGGCGCGGAACTGCTCGACTTTGTGAAAAATAAAGAAGACTTCAACATGGAAGGCGGGTTCTTCAAACCGTTAACGAAGCCGGGCCTTGGCGTGGATATTGATGAAGCCAAAGTCATTGAGCTAAGTAAAAATGCGCCGGACTGGCGTAATCCGCTGTGGCGTCATGAAGACGGTAGTGTAGCGGAGTGGTAATTCGCCGGATGGCGCTACGCTTATCCGGCCTACTCTCCCGTAGGCCCGGTAAGCGCAGCGTCACCGGGCATTAAATTCAACAATAAAAAACACACCCTCTGTAAATTACCGGGCATGGTGAGCGGCTTCGCTATGCCCAAAATCTGGGGACAGATTGCGATGGATATTCCAGTTAGTGCTGCAAAAACCGGGCGTCGTCGTTACCTGACGCTGATTATGATCTTTATTACCGTGGTTATCTGTTATGTCGACCGCGCCAACCTTGCGGTGGCGTCGGCGCATATTCAGGAAGAGTTTGGTATTACGAAAGCGGAAATGGGCTATGTCTTCTCGGCTTTTGCCTGGTTGTATACCCTATGCCAGATCCCGGGCGGCTGGTTCCTTGACCGCGTCGGTTCCCGTCTGACCTACTTTATCGCGATATTTGGCTGGTCAGTGGCAACCCTCTTCCAGGGCTTCGCCACCGGGTTGATGTCGTTAATTGGCCTGCGTGCCATTACCGGGATCTTCGAAGCTCCGGCGTTCCCCACCAACAACCGCATGGTGACGAGCTGGTTCCCCGAGCACGAACGTGCCTCCGCCGTCGGTTTTTATACCTCCGGACAGTTTGTCGGCCTGGCGTTCCTGACCCCGCTGTTGATCTGGATCCAGGAGATGCTGAGCTGGCACTGGGTGTTCATTGTCACCGGAGGGATCGGCATTATCTGGTCGCTGGTCTGGTTTAAGGTCTATCAGCCACCGCGTCTGACCAAAAGCATCACCAAAGCAGAGCTGGACTATATTCGTGACGGCGGCGGTCTGGTGGATGGCGATGCACCCGTTAAGAAAGAGGCGCGTCAGCCGTTAACCAAAGCGGACTGGAAACTGGTGTTTCACCGTAAGCTGGTGGGCGTTTATCTGGGCCAGTTTGCCGTCACCTCGACGCTGTGGTTCTTCCTGACGTGGTTCCCGAACTACCTGACGCAGGAAAAAGGGATTACCGCGCTGAAGGCGGGCTTTATGACCACTGTGCCGTTCCTCGCGGCGTTCTTTGGCGTACTGCTTTCCGGATGGCTGGCGGATAAGCTGGTGAAAAAAGGCTTCTCGCTGGGCGTGGCGCGTAAAACGCCGATTATCTGTGGTCTGTTAATCTCCACCTGCATAATGGGTGCAAACTACACCAACGATCCGGTGTGGATTATGACTCTGATGGCGGTGGCGTTCTTCGGGAATGGGTTTGCCTCTATCACCTGGTCGCTGGTCTCTTCGCTGGCGCCGATGCGCCTTATCGGCCTGACCGGCGGCGTGTTTAACTTTGTCGGTGGGCTAGGCGGGATTACGGTTCCGCTGGTGATTGGCTACCTTGCGCAGGACTATGGCTTTGGTCCCGCGCTGGTTTATATCTCAGCCGTTGCCCTGATTGGCGCGCTCTCTTACATCCTGCTGGTGGGTGATGTAAAACGCGTAGGTTAAGAGTCCTTTACCAGCCCGCCAGACGTTGTGGCGGGCTGGTCATCCTGGCTCTGCGGGATATGCGCGATGCCGCTTCGCATAATCGCGCTTCTCAGGACGGGCGAAGTCAAACAACGACTTTTCAGGATTTTGCCATACAGTTTAACGCGCAGTTTGCGAGTCGCTTTCCGGTAAACGTGGTTCTTCTCCGGCGCATCCGTCATCAGTACTGATGTGAGGATCTCCGCGCTATCCAGGGCGTAGCTAATTCCCTCCAGTGAACTGGCGCTGATAAACCCGGCGGCCTCGCCAATCAGAAATGCGTTATCTTCACCGCAGACGAAATCTGCCCGGCGTGACGGAAAAAGCACGGTACATTTCTCGCTTTTCACCGGTTCGCCGAAGCGGAACTGAAACGCCGTCATTTTCTCTTTCAGCGCATCAAAGCGCGCCTGGCCGTCTTTCATGGGATAAGCGCCGCCAAAGATAAAATAGCCGTCTTTGCTGATGCTCCAGGAGTAACAGTCCGTCACGGCGTTATCGAAAATGCAGGAATAAAACGGGACCGGATGACTTTCTGCGAACCATTGCTGGATGGCGACATATTTGCGTATCTGATGTTCCGGATAGAGATGGCGACGTACCAGCGAGTTTGCTCCGTCGGCCCCCACCAGATAGCGGGCGGTAATCTGTTGTTCCCAACCGTCGGCGCGAAAAATGACGTGCCACTTCCCCTCTTCTCGCCAGATTTTTCGACACAGGCTGTCGTGGTACACCAGTACCTCATCCGGGATCAGCGATTTCATCCATAAATCAAAGGCATGACGGTTGATGTTGATATAGCTGCGCTGGTAATTGCGCGTCAGTGAGGTGTCAACATCCACCGTTTTAACGCTGAAAATTTGCGGGTTGGCGATCACGTCCACCGGCAGCGTAATTCCGTCGCGAATAAACGAACGCTGTGCATCCGGTGCCAGTAAACCGCCGCAGGGTTTGGTGAAACCTTCATTGCCGCACTGCCGTTTTTTATCCAGCGCAAGCACCCGCATCCTGCCGCTCAGTTTACGCGCCAGCGTTGCGCCAGCCGGGCCAAGACCGATAATCGCCACATCAAAATGTTCCATCTCTTTGTCCGCAAAAGTGAAGATGGCACTACGCTAAAGCCTGAAAGTGAAGTCCTTGTGAAGTATGATTGATGAAATTGTCCCTGACCTGAGCCACCTATGAAGCAAATCACCTTTACGCCGCGTCATCATCAGCTTACCAATACCCGGACCTGGACACCGGACAGTCACTGGTTGGTGTTTGACGTTCGTCCGTCAGGGGCATCTTTCACCGGCGAAACCATTGAACGGGTGAATATCCATACCGGTGAGCTGGAGGTGATTTATCACGCATCGCAGGGGGCGCATATCGGGGTGGTGACCGTTCATCCACAGGCGGAAAAATACGTATTTATTCATGGGCCTGAAAATCCGGATGCGACGTGGCAATACGATTTTCATCATCGTCGCGGCGTGATTGCCGAACAGGGGAAAGTGACGAATCTGGACGCGATGGATGTCACTTCACCTTACACGCCAGGCGCACTGCGTGGCGGCAGCCATGTCCATGTTTTCAGCCCGAATGGCGAGTTTGTGAGTTTTACTTACAACGACCATGTGATGCATGAACGCAATCTGGCGCTGGATTTGCGCAATGTGGGTGTCGCGGTGCCTTACGGGCCGGTGACGGTAACCGCGCAGCATCCACGAGAATACAGCGGCAGCCACTGGTGCGTGCTGGTTAGCCAGACGACGCCCAAACCCACGCCAGGTAGCGATGAAATATCTCGCGCTTATGAAGAGGGCTGGGTGGGAAATCATGCGCTGGCGTTTATCGGCGACACGCTGTCGGAAAACGGCGAGAAAGTGCCTGAACTGTTTCTGGTTGAACTCCCGCAGGATGAAGCAGGCTGGAAAACGCCAGGAGATGCCCCTCTCGAAGGTACGGATTCCACGCTGCCCGCGCCGCCGCGGGGTGTTGTTCAGCGCCGTCTGACATTTACCCATGCTCGTCGCTTTCCCGGGCTGGCAACGGTTCCGCGTCACTGGGTGCGCAGTAATCCGCAGGCGACAGAGATTGCTTTCCTGATGCGCGATGAGGTGGGTGTCGTGCAGCTGTGGCTAATTTCGCCACAGGGCGGGGCTCCCCGGCAGTTGACTCGTCACGCCACGGGAATACAGTCCGCGTTTAACTGGCATCCGTCAGGGAAATGGCTGGGATTTGTGCTGGATAACCGCATTGCCTGTTGCGATGCGCGTACCGGAGATATCACCTTTTTAACACAGAATCACGGCACCCCGCCCTCTGCGGATGCTGTGGTTTTCTCGCCTGATGGTCGGTTTGTGGCGTGGATGGAAGAGGTAGACGGTTTCCGTCAGTTGTGGATGACAGAAACCGGGTGGTAATCAGGGGGCAGACATTTTTGCAGGAGGGATCACGGAGTTGGTTATCTGTGTTCTCTCCTCGCTTCTTTCGACCCGCGATCGGACAGAATTGTCTTTGCGGAACAGATCCCACGGTAACAGGATCGTGTCCATTACTGCGGTAAAGGGCATATCCAGTATGGCCAGCGATTTGGTCCCCCAGTTTGTCTCATCGTCACCTATCATCGTGGCGCTGGCACGGGTGCCAGGATAAGTTCCCTCTTTACCACCGGTATGTGACATTACGCTGGAGCAACCACTCAGTAAAACCATCCCACTGCACATCATCAGCGTTAACAACACATTTCTTATCATGATTTATTCATCTGTTGATCATCGGTGTTTGCATGATGAGTTATAGCGATCCCTTGCCAGAAATAACATCCTCATCACGTCGCACTGTGGCGGTTATCGCACTTTAACGTTTAGTGCTATCCCACCCAGTCTATGCAATAGACAGCAAACTGCAAAAAAAAGTCAGCCTGGACTGCTTGAAAAGTTCGTAAACAGACCCATTTTGATGATGTAGACGAATGAAGAGCACGCCTGATGGGTGTTCTGGCTACCGGACCTGTCCATGATGGAAGGTCATTTATCTTCTCGCTGATTTCAGGAGCTATTGATTATGCGTAACTTTGATTTATCCCCGCTGTACCGTTCTGCTATTGGTTTCGACCGCCTGTTTAACCTGCTGGAAAACAACCAGAGCCAGAGTAATGGCGGTTACCCTCCGTATAACGTTGAGCTGGTAGACGAAAATCACTATCGCATTGCTATCGCCGTTGCCGGTTTCGCGGAAAGCGAACTGGAAATTACCGCACAGGACAACCTGCTGGTGGTGAAAGGTGCGCATGCGGACGAGCAAAAAGAACGGACTTACCTATACCAGGGCATTGCGGAACGCAACTTTGAACGTAAGTTCCAGTTGGCTGAGAACATCCATGTTCGTGGCGCGAACCTGGTCAATGGCCTGCTGTATATCGATCTTGAGCGCGTCATTCCGGAAGCAAACAAACCGCGCCGTATCGAAATCAATTAATTCTGTCGGGCCGCGCTGCGCGGCCTGTTATCCCAGGCTCGCCGTCAGGGGGCCGATGCGAATCTACGGATTTGCAGGTACGACTATGCCCTACACCATTCGCGTTGCAGGGTTTAGTGAAAACTCGCTTCTTAGAAGGAGAATGATTATGCGTAACTACGATTTATCCCCACTGCTGCGTCAATGGATCGGTTTTGACAAACTGGCCAACGCGTTACAAAACACGGCCGAAAGCCATAGCTTCCCGCCCTATAACATTGAAAAAAGCGACGATAACCACTACCGCATAACCCTTGCGCTGGCCGGTTTCCGTCAGGAAGATCTGGACATTCAGCTCGAAGGCACCCGCCTGACCGTGAAAGGCACGCCGCAGCAGCCTGAAAAAGAGACCAAATGGTTGCATCAGGGGCTGGTCACTCAGTCGTTCAGCCTGAGCTTTACCCTGGCTGAAAATATGGAGGTTTCCGGCGCGACATTTACCAACGGGTTGTTACATATCGATTTAACCCGTAATGTCCCGGAAGCCGTTGCCCCGCAACGTATCGCCATCAGCGAACGTCCCGCATTAAATAGCTAATTTAGCTCCTTGCCTTTGCCCCGCCAGAAATGACGGGGCTTTTTTGTGCGTGAAAACAATAGCGGCTCCGGGGAAGCATTACCCTTACCTGAAGAAAGCATTCAGCAGCTTCAGATTGCAATGAAGAAAAAGGGCAAGAAACGCCTGTCATAAGGGCGCATTAGCGTCGTTTCAGCATCAGAATGTGCGCCACCCTGCATCTATGCCTGAACGGTTCAGTCATAATCCACTTAAATAGAAATGTTATTCACAGGGAATAAAAAATGAGTGATATAGCATTGACGGTCAGCGTTCTGGCGTTGGTGGCGGTTGTCGGATTATGGATCGGCAATGTCAAGGTGCGGGGTGTCGGCTTTGGCATCGGCGGCGTATTGTTCGGCGGTATTATCGTCGGTCACTTTGTCGATCAGGCAGGAGTGACGCTGAGCGGTGATATGCTGCACTTCATCCAGGAATTTGGCCTGATTCTGTTCGTCTACACCATTGGGATTCAGGTGGGACCGGGGTTCTTTGCCTCGTTACGGGTTTCTGGCCTGCGCCTTAATCTGTTTGCGATTCTGATCGTCATCATGGGCGGCCTGGTTACCGCTATCCTGCATAAAGTCTTTGCCATTCCGCTGCCAGTGGTGCTGGGGATATTCTCCGGTGCGGTCACCAATACCCCGGCTCTGGGGGCCGGACAACAAATTCTGCGCGATCTGGGGACGCCAATGGATTTGGTGGACCAGATGGGGATGAGCTATGCGATGGCCTATCCGTTTGGGATTTGCGGTATTTTGCTGACCATGTGGCTGATGCGCATGATATTTCGTGTCAATGTGGAAGCGGAAGCGCAACAGCATGAATCGACGCTCACCAACGGGCATTCGCTGATTCAGACCATCAACATCCGCGTTGAGAACCCCAACCTCAATAATATGGCGATTCAGGATGTGCCCATCCTCAATAGCGACAAAATCATCTGCTCGCGCCTGAAGCGTGAAGAGACACTGATGGTGCCGTCGCCGGGAACCGTCATTCAGTTGGGTGACCTGCTGCACCTGGTCGGGCAGCCGGGCGATCTGCATAACGCGCGACTGGTGATAGGCCAGGAAGTGGATACCTCGCTGTCGACTCGCGGAACCGATTTGCGTGTTGAACGTGTCGTGGTAACCAACGAAAAAGTGCTCGGTAAACGTATTCGTGATTTGCACTTTAAAGAGCGTTACGACGTGGTGATTTCTCGACTGAACCGTGCGGGCGTCGAGCTGGTGGCCAGTAGCGATGCCAGTCTGCAATTTGGTGACATCCTTAATCTGGTAGGACGACCCGCCTCGATTGATGCCGTTGCCAATGTTGTGGGTAATGCCCAGCAAAAACTGCAGCAGGTGCAGATGTTGCCGGTGTTTATTGGTATCGGTCTTGGCGTGCTGCTTGGGTCAATTCCGCTGTTTGTTCCTGGCTTCCCGGTGGCGCTAAAGCTGGGCCTGGCGGGCGGACCACTGATTATGGCACTGATTCTGGGGCGTATTGGCAGCATTGGTAAGCTGTACTGGTTTATGCCACCGAGTGCCAACCTGGCGCTGCGTGAACTGGGGATTGTGCTGTTCCTTGCGGTGGTAGGACTGAAATCGGGTGGTGATTTTATCGATACACTGACCCGGGGTGATGGTCTGAGCTGGGTGGGCTACGGTATTTTTATT
Organism: Citrobacter sp. ANG330; assembly: GCF_047467925.1. NCBI lineage: Bacteria > Pseudomonadati > Pseudomonadota > Gammaproteobacteria > Enterobacterales > Enterobacteriaceae > Citrobacter > Citrobacter sp. ANG330. Next base: position 67,601 of record NZ_JASJUI010000014.1, read on the forward strand.
ACGGCTATCCCGCTTATCACCGTCGGTTTACTGGCGCGTATATTTGCCAAAATGAACTACCTGACGCTGTGCGGGATGTTGGCCGGTTCGATGACCGATCCGCCCGCGCTGGCGTTTGCTAACAACCTGCATGCCACCAGCGGCGCGGCGGCACTGTCGTATGCGACGGTATATCCGTTGGTGATGTTCCTGCGCATTATTACGCCACAGTTGCTGGCGGTGATTTTCTGGGGATTAGGATAGGTCAGCTTCCTTTGACCGGCATCCATCAGGTTGCCGGTCAAAGGCGTTCAAGACTCCATTATGACTGTCTACATCGCTTCTTCGACGTTTGGTTTTTCCAGACCCAGGCGCTCGTATTGCTCTGATGGCGCATCATTTTCTGCCATCAGGCGCACAATTTCCCGTTTTAGCCGTGCGATAACTTCAGGGTTTTGCTGTGGCGTGGTTTGCCGGGGATCGTCAGTCACGTTGAACAGCACGCTCTGCCAGTGATGCGTTAAAGGCACCATACCGAGACCGATGTCAGCAATCTTCATCAACCGACATCCTTTGGTGAAACTGAACGATTCCACCATTTCTGTATGCTGGAGTTCCTGCGGGGTAAAAGGATGGCGCATATGCGTGGGCATCAACGTGTAGTGATTCAACGGACGATTTTCGCGCGTCGGCGCATGCGTATAAACCCAGGTGCCGTCAGTGCAACTGACCTGCGCGCCGTAGACACCAAACAACGCTGTTTTGCGTACAGGGGTATCATGGGCAATGGTTTCTCCTAATGGTTTCCCCTGCATGTCCGGTGGGATAGCCTGATCAAAAAAATCTAACAGTGTCGGGGCTAAATCGATGGTCTGCACTAACTGGCGATTCCTGCCGGTTTTTTTACTCCGTGGGTCGTAAATAAACAGCGGTGTATGGGAGACCTCCTCATAAAAGTTGGCATCGTTGGCTTTTGCCCACCAGTCATGTTCACTGAGTAAATAGCCGTGGTCAGTGTTGACGATCAGCAGGGTATCTTGCCAGAGATCGTATTTGTCCATCATGTCGAGCACGCGGCCAAGACCCGCATCGCACATATCCAGCAAACCGCTATATTCCTGACGAAGATTATCCACCCATGGGCGTTCCTCATCGGACACCTGCGCATAGTTCGGCCAGTCAAAAAGAGGCCCAGCCGCTTTCTCTTTTTGCCGACGATGGAAAAAAGGCTCGTGGGGATCGAACGTTTCAATTTGCAGGAACCAGTTATCCTCAGTGTGATATTTCTCAATGAATTCCAGGCCAAGATCGAAGGTTTTCTCAATGGGAAATTTATCCTGTTGCAGGATTTTTTCGCGGTTAGCCAAATCCTGCGACATCATTTGGCCAAGGTGTGGCGGGAATTCACGCTTAATTAAATCAGGCTCCCAGCGATCGCCCTCCTGACCTCTGACGATTTCCCATGACGCATAGCGGTTATGGTAAGTACAGCCGCCATCTTCCCAGTAGTGGTAATGGTCACTGATTAAATGGCTGTGAACGCCATTTTTTTTCATGATTTCAAAGCAGGAGTCGTCAAAGGGTTCCAGAGGCCCCCAACTACGATGGAGAAAGTTGTAGCGACCCGTGTGTAATTCTCGTCTGGCAGGCATGCAAGGTAGACTTCCTACATAGCTTTTATCAAAGACAACGCATTTTTCCGCCAGACGGGAAAAATGAGGGGTGTGAGTCCAGGCGGAATTATAAGGGGCTAAGCAATGCCTGTTTAATGAGTCATACATTACCATTATCGCTTTCATTTTTTCTCCTGTGCGATTTTATTCAGTTCATTATCTCTGAGATGCAAATGTCGGTAGATATCAGATCAAACGCCGTAATTCTTCAAAGGTGAATATCCGACCACGATAGGTTACTGCCGGATAAACTGCATCACATTCCACGGCGACTTTATTATTGGTATCGATAATAAAAAACTGACTACCAACACCATACATGATGCTATAGTAATTCCCGATTTCATGAATTTCAGAGGTTATATTGCTGCGTTTTCCCGGAATGGTAAATGTATCGAGAAGCTCTACGGTTTGGTTGTTTAAATCAATACCATATACCAGACTTTGGGAGTCAAAAGGTGCTTCATAATATTCGTCCGGAATGGGGTCTTCCATTTTTTTATTATTTTCACTCCCATCATCAAAGAGTGCCGCTTTGTTATTGAAAAGCGTAATGGCGAGACGATTTTCCGTCAGAAAGTCGGCATATTTTGGGTTGGTGGTGGGGAAGACGGCATGCTCTCCATTGGGATAGGCAAAGCCTGGCAACGGTTTTAGATTTACCGTTGCTGCAACAAGTGAATTCATCGGATTATCAATAGTCCACTCAATATCGCCGCTCTCCATATTCAGTCCATAAATCGTACTGGTAGAGCGATTATTCAAAATGAGTTGCTTGAGATGCGTGCTGTATTCCAGCGAGTTAAAGTGCGCATCGTTGGGTTGAGCATCAATACACACATCCTGATTATCAAAGTATTCCGAGTAGTCACGTGACCAGATAATGTTGCCATTATTCACATCATATTTATAGATTGTGGACTGCTGACGTTGTTGTGCCGTGGGGTTTTCCAGTAGCGTGACCAGACAGAACATGTTGCCATCCGGTCCGAAAGTTATATCGTGATGAAAACCGTAACCTGCCGGAACAGAATAGGACTGGCGAGTTTCGCCCAGAAGATTCATTTGCCTCAGTGTCTGGGCATAGTTTTCTCCCGCCGTGGGGAAAATGTCAAAGCCAGGGTAGATAGAGTGGCCGTCACTCTTTAGGTTATTGTTATCCCAGGCATTGGTAAATGCCATTCTCAGATCGCCATTTTTATCATAGGCGGTGTAAAAACAGGTGACAAGCCAACCCTGATAAAGCGTTTCCTGTGCAATACGTTCATCGTTGATCGCGAAAGTCACATTCAGTGGGATGACACCGTAATCCTGTCCTGTGGTATCCGCAGTAACATTGACAGTTTGGTTTGAACCGTCATTAAAGAGACATTCAATGCTAATGGTGTTGGACGTATTCGCATACAGACCAATAACAGGGATAGTCGGATTTAATATATATTCATTTGTTGAATATATAAAACTGCTGTCGAGGGTTTTTCCTTTTACGGTATAACGATATTTCATCGGCAGATCTGCCGTTACCGTAACTTGTGCGGAAAGTAGGTTCTGATTGAAAGGGTTAATCACAACACGGGTAGTCATATCTTGCATAATCATTCCTTTATGGGAACGCCGATAAAGTGGCGTGAAGCGGATGACGGAAGATTTGCCATCCCTGGTTATTGAGATTGATATTTTCAGTGAATATATTTTATTCGTTCATACTTTTCGAAATAGAGTGTGTTTGAGTCTGGAGTGGGAAGTTGTGAGATCTATCACATATGAAAATAAACATAATCATTAAGCAAAAAATCATAATGTAGAGCGAGTTGCTATTAAATCTATTATGCAAACTCACTCTTGCAACCATCTGGATTAATATGAATAGTCAAATTTTGAGTGTCAGGGAAAAGGTTGGCTACGGCCTTGGGGATGCGGCAAGCCATATTGTCTTTGATAATGTCATGCTTTATCTCATGTTCTTTTATACTGATATTGCTGGTTTGCCTGCGGCGTTTATTGGCAGCATGTTTTTAGTGACGCGAATACTTGATGCAATATCTGACCCTTGTATGGGATTGCTTGCAGACCGTACCCGTACGCGCTGGGGGAAATTTCGCCCGTGGCTGCTGTGGGCGTCCATTCCTTTTGGTATTAGTTGTGTTCTTACCTATACGGTTCCGGATTTATCGCTATATGGAAAAATGATTTATGCCACACTCACTTATATCGCACTAACGTTGATGTACACGATCGTTAATATTCCTTATTGTGCACTGGGTGGGGTAATCACCAGCGATTCACAGCAGCGCATGTCTTTGCAGTCGTGGCGGTTTGTGCTTGCAACGGCAGGCGGCATGTTGTCCACCGCATTAATGATGAATATGGTGGACTGGCTGGGTGGAGGGGATAAAAAACTGGGTTTTCAGATCAGTATTACACTGCTCTCTATTATTGCTGTGTTGATGTTCTACTTTTGTTTTTTTACCACCAAAGAGCGCATTGTTTCACCCCCCATTAACGCTGGTTTTAAAGGCATGTTGGGTGATTTAAAAGATATCTGGAAAAACGATCAGTGGCGAGTGGTCAGTGTTCTGACCGTCTTCACTATCATCGGAACTTCGGTACGTGGTGGGGTGATGATGTATTACGTCACCTTGATTATGGAATCACCCAAAGTATTTTCGATATTTCTCTCCACATATTGTGTCGGCAATATTGTCGGTAGCGCGATAGCAAAACCGCTAAGCGTTCGCTTTTGTAAAGTGGCGGTGTTTATTTTCTGTAATATTGTTCTGATGATAATGAGTTTTGCGATGTATTTTGTGCCAATGGACAGAATGGTGGTGATGTTTTGCCTGATTTTTATCATTGGTGTTCTGCATCAGATTATGACGCCGATAAAGTGGGTCATGATGGCGGATACGGTAGATTACGGCGAAATGGTCAGTGGTAAACGCCTGACGGGAATTAGCTTCGCGGGGACGTTGTTTGTGCTGAAAATGGGGCTGGCGGTAGGTGGTGCAATTATCGGTTGGATGCTCGCTATGGGGGGCTATCAGGCGGGAGCTGATGCGCAGTCGCCGGAAACGTTGAAGACCATCATCACCTTGTTTACGGTTGCGCCGGGACTTTGTTATCTGTGCTGTGCGTTAATCGCCAAATGCTTCTACAGGTTGACTACGGAACAAATGAAACAGGTTTCGCAAACGCGACATGCGTCGAGCTGATTTGCGGAGTTTATTCATGCTAATCATCCGGGCTCTCAGGTAGTATTGAGGTTATTTCATGCACATTCTGCGCATTGAGTAGGGGGTTAAATGAAGATTTCCCGCCTCGGAGAAGCCCCGGATTACCGCTTCTCGCTGGCAAACGAGCGTACCTTTCTGGCGTGGATCCGCACCGCGCTGGGTTTTCTGGCCGCGGGCGTTGGGCTTGATCAACTGGCGCCAGATTTCGCCACGCCGGTTATCCGCGAGCTGTTGGCGCTGTTACTCTGTTTATTCGCGGGTGGCCTGGCGATTTACGGTTATCTGCGCTGGTTGCGCAATGAAAAGGCGATGCGACTGAAGGAAGATTTACCTTACACCCGAAGCCTGCTGATCATCAGTCTGATATTGACCATTGTGGCGATTGTGGTCATGGCGCTGGTGCTGTATGCCGGATAGCCGTAAGGCCCGTCGCATGGCCGATCCTGGTTTGCAACCAGAGCGCACATCGCTGGCCTGGTTTCGCACGTTGCTGGGTTATTGTGCGCTGATGGCGCTGGCGATAAAACATCACTGGCATCAGGCGGGATTCTTGTTCTGGGTCTCTATCGCGGTGCTGGCTATCGTGGTTGTGATCCTCTGGCGCTATACGCGCCAGCGTAATCTGATGGATGTCTCGCTTCTCGATTATTCCCAATCTCGCGTGGTTCGTGACAAATTTATGATCTCCCTCGCGGTGTTATCTCTCGCAATACTGTTTGCTGTAACGCACATTCACCAACTTATCCTCTTTATCGGAAATTTAGCATGACAGGGTGTCAGGTCATGGCCAAGCCGGCCAGTTCACGTTGTAACCTGGATTGTCGTTACTGCTTTTACATCGATAAACCCGCCCACCCGGTGATGGACGACGCGACGTTAGCGGCGTTTATTCAGCAGCATATTGCCGCACAACCAGGACCGGACGTTCAGTTTGCCTGGCAGGGGGGAGAACCGACGCTCTGCGGTCTGGATTTTTTTCATCGCGTGGTGGAATTGCAAAAACAGTTTGGTGCAGGAAAGCAAATCCAGAACGCTTTTCAGACCAACGGCATTTTGCTCAATGACGCATGGTGCCGCTTTCTGCACGATAATAACTGGCTGGTGGGACTCTCACTGGACGGTCCTGCCGATTTGCACGATGCGTACCGGGTTAGCCGGAGTGGGAACCCCTCACACCATAAAGTGATGAATGCAATACAAAAACTGGTTGAGCATCAGGTGGAGTTCAACCTGTTGGTAGTGGTGAATCGTCTTAACAGCAGTCAGCCGGAGCGGATGTATCACCATCTTCGCCAGCTTGGGACGCCTTTCTTACAGTTTATTCCGCTTGTCGAATGGGATGAGCATGGCAGGCTGACGGCGGAATCGGTCGAGCCGCAGGCGTGGGGACAGTTTCTCAACGCTGTGTTCGATATCTGGGTGCGGGAAGATATCGGTCGCGTGTACATTCAGCTCTTTGATTCGACGCTGGGCGTATGGTGCGGTTACCCGTCGCAAATGTGTTCGTTAAGTCAGGACTGTGGCCACGCCTTCGCGCTGGAGGCCAATGGTGATTTGTATCAGTGCGATCATTATGTCTATCCGCAGTACCGGCTGGGCAACATTCTTCACACTTCGCTGAAGGCGCTCAATGCCAGTCCGCAGGCGCAAGCGTTTGGGGCGTTGAAAAGGTCAACGTTAAGTGCAGAGTGTCAGTCCTGTTCGCTGCTGCGCTTTTGTCATGGCGACTGTCCAAAACATCGGGATGAGAGTGGGAAAAGCGTGTTGTGCGACGGATACCGTGAATTTATCCACTATACCGCGCCGCACATGCGTGTAATGCGCGATCTGATCAGGCAGTATCGCTCACCGGCAGAGCTGATGGCGATGCTGCGCCCAGGGCGTTAGCGCCCTTTCGCCAGATATTGCGCCATTTCTGCTTCTGGCACCATGCCGCCGCCTGTCGCCCAGACCAGGTGCGTTGCATTATTGAGCTGTTCAGCGCTAATGCCCTGCATCTGCAAATAATCAGGCGATGCGCAGACGCGCTGCGGCCCGGCCATTCCCGCCAGCGCTGACGGTTCCAGGCGAATATTTTCCTCCTGCGCCAGCCAGCCCAGCATGTCGTACATCGACCGATCGCTGAGGGTATATAACCCATCAAGCAGGCGTTCCATCGCTCTGCCGACAAAGCCCGATGCCCGTCCTACTGCCAGGCCATCTGCCGCCGTCAGGTTGTCGATACCGATTTCCTGCACGGAGATCGCATCGTGCAGCCCGGTATATACGCCCAGCAACATGCACGGGGAATGGGTCGGTTCAGCGAAGAAGCAGTGCACGTTATCGCCAAAGGCCAGTTTCAGACCAAACGCTACCCCGCCGGGGCCACCACCCACACCGCATGGCAGATAAACAAACAGCGGGTGATCGGCATCCACCACGCGGCCTTGTTTCTCGAATTGCGCTTTCAGACGCTGGCCCGCAACTGCATAGCCTAAAAACAGCGTGCGGGAGTTTTCATCGTCGATAAAGAAGCAGTTCGGATCGGACTCCGCCGCTTTGCGGCCCTGCTCAACGGCTACGCCATAATCTTCTTCGTATTCAACAACCGTGACGCCGTGGCTGCGCAATTTGGCTTTCTTCCACGCTCGGGCATCAGCAGACATATGTACCGTGACGTTAAAGCCAATACGTGCGCTCATAATGCCGATAGATAGCCCCAGGTTGCCAGTTGAACCCACCGCGATGCTGTACTGGCTAAAGAAGTCTTTGAACTCCGGTGAAAGCAGAACGCTGTAATCCTCTTCGGGGGCTAGCATACCGGCTTCCTTCGCCAGTTTTTCGGCGTGCGTCAGCACTTCATAAATGCCGCCGCGCGCCTTAATTGAGCCGGAAATGGGCAGATGGCTGTCTTTTTTCAGCAGGATTTCCCCACTGATTTTCTGTCCGTACTGTTTTTCCAGACGCTGTTGCATGGCTGGAATGGCAACAACTTCAGATTCAATGATTCCGCCGGTCGCGGCGGTTTCCGGGAAGGCTTTGGCCAGATACGGCGCAAAGCGCGCCAGGCGGGCGTGTGCGCCCTTCACATCGTGCTCGGTCAGACCGACATAAGGTAACCCTTCCGCAAGAGAGGTGGTTCCTGGATTAAACCAGGTTGTTTCTCGCAGAGCCACCAGATCCTCCACCAAAGGATACTGGGCGATAAGCTTTTGAATGTTTTCCATAGGACGTCTCTTTGCGCTTAGATGATAAAGGAAAGCAGGAATGTGCAAGCCAGTGCAATGACCGAGGCGATAAATGTCGCGGTCGTATAGTATTTGAATGTCTCATTCAGGGTGGCGCCGCAGTACTGCTTAACCAGCCAGAAAAGGGAATCGGTGACGATGGTGCAGCCAATGGCGCCGGAACCGATGGCAATGGCGATGATCTCCGGGCTGACGTTGGGATAAAGCGGCAGCATCGGCGCAACAATCGCCGTGGCGCCCATCATCGCCACCGTGGCAGAACCCACCGCCGCGTGCAGAATTAGCGCCACCAGCCAGGCCAGCAGAATGGGGTGCATATCCATGTTGGAAAGGATCACCGCCAGCGTATCGGCCAGACCGCTGCTTTTGAGGATGGCGTTGAACGCTCCGCCCGCCCCGATAATCAGCAGGATATTGGCGATAGAGCCAAAGCCGTTTTCGGTATGGGTGAGTAGCGCGCTCATGCCGATGTGCTGGCGTAAACCGAGAATGTAATACGCCACGAAGACGGCGATAAACATGGCGGTGATCGGGTTGCCGATAAATTCCAGCAGGGTGTACAGCGTGCTGCCTTTGGTCATGTTCAGTTCAGCAACGGTTTTCACCAGCATCAAACCAATCGGCAGCAGGACGGTAAACAGCGTTGCGCCCAGCGACGGCAGCGTGCTTTCCTCACGCACTTTGAGGTCGGCAAACTCCGCAGGAACCGGTTTGAACGGCAGGCGATTGCCGAGAAATTTCAGGAACAGCGGGCCGCCGATCAGTGACGCCATCAGGCCAACCAGCAGGCCGTAGACGATGACCGAACCAATATCCGCACCCAGTTTATTCGCGACAAACAGTGCGGCCGGGTGTGGCGGTACGACGCAGTGAACGGCCATCAGCGCGGTACACAACGGGATGGCCAGTTTCAGCAGCGAGGTATTGGTTTTTTTTGCAATTGAGAACGCCAGCGGAATTAACAGCACCACGCCGACTTCCACAAACAACGTGATCCCACAAATCAGCCCCACCAGCACCATAATAACGTCGGCGGAGAGCCAACGGCAGCGTTGTAGCGTTAAGCCGATCCGTTCGGCGGCGCCGGAAACCTCCATCATTTTGCCGAGAATCGTCCCCAGACCGATGACCGCGGCGAGGAAGCCCAGCGTGCCGCCGATCCCGCTTTCGATGGCATTGACCATATCCAGCGGTCCCATGCCCATCATGGCACCCACAAAGAAACTGGCGAGCAGCAGTGCCAGGAATGGGTGGAATTTGAATTTCACGATGGTCAGTACAATTAACACAATGCTAATTAGCAGCGTGCTCACAACCCAGATTTGAGAGTGCATATCTCACCTTGCCCTGTGATTTACCTGTCCCTATTGGACAAAAATTCGGCGTGGGCTGACAAACGATATAAATCCTCGCTCACATGAATCAGATTGAACCAAAGAGGTGATTTACGTCGACTATTCGCGTTATTTTGCGATATGGTTCACTCTCATTCATCTTTCTGCTGATTTTTTCTGCAAATATTCTTACACTTCGACGCAATAGAAGACGACATCATCGAGGCCCCATGGAACCCCTTCGCGAAGTCCGAAACCACCTTCTGAACGGCTGGCAGCTCTCTAAACTCTACACGTTCGAAGTGGCGGCACGGCATCAGTCGTTTGCGATGGCCGCAGATGAGTTATCGCTCAGTCCCAGCGCTGTCAGCCATCGTATTAACCAACTGGAAGAGGAACTGGGGATCCAGCTTTTCGTACGTTCTCACCGAAAAGTGGAACTCACCCACGAAGGCAAGCGGGTGTTCTGGGCGCTGAAATCGTCGCTGGATACGCTGAACCAGGAAATTCTCGATATCAAAAATCAGGAGCTTTCCGGGACGTTGACCGTCTACTCTCGCCCGTCCATTGCTCAGTGCTGGCTGGTGCCCGCGCTGGGTGACTTTACCCGACGCTATCCGTCTATTTCGCTCACGATATTAACCGGCAACGACAACGTGAATTTGCAGCGCGCCGGGGTCGATCTGGCGCTCTACTTTGACGATGCGCCGTCGGCCCAACTGGAACATCACTTCTTAATGGATGAAGCGATCCTGCCTGTCTGTAGCCCGGATTATGCCCGCCGGTTTGATTTAATGGGCTCGCTGGTGAATTTGCCGCACTGCACGCTGCTGCATGACCGTCAGGCCTGGAGCAATGATTCGGGAACCGATGAATGGCACAGCTGGGCGCAACATTTTTCAGTGAATTTGCCAACATCGTCGGGAATTGGCTTTGATCGTTCCGATTTAGCGGTGATTGCCGCCATGAACCATATTGGTGTGGCGATGGGACGCAGACGTCTGGTTCAAAAGCGACTGGACAGCGGTGAGCTGGTCGCGCCTTTTGGTGAGATGGCGTTGACCTGCCATCAGCATTACTACATAACGACGTTACCGGGCAGACAATGGCCGAAAATTGAGGCCTTTATCAACTGGCTGCATGAGCAGGCGAAGTCATTTACCGTAAGCGAAACTGCTACACGCTAACTCAAAAAGCGTGCTAAATACGTGATATCGCGCCTGCAACATTGCTGAGGGTCATCGTGATCAAACTGCTTGTGTCGCTCTTTGTGTTTGCCAGTTTCACGCTTGGGGCGGCGCAACCGTCGCTGACGGCGGCCCATTACGCGCAGCAACTCGGTGTGGGAATGGACGTTGACTGGGCGCGCACCGAACAGGGTATCCGCGAGTTTGACCCGCTGGTGGTGCGTGATTTTAATGCCAAAGGGATCGCTCATGTGCGCATTCGGGTGGCCGGAGAACCTACCGAGGCGCGGCTTATCCATCTGCGCAAGCTGGTGGAAGCTTGCGAGCAGTATGGCGTTATCCCGATTATCGCCTATCAGGCGGACGAGTATAAAAACGACCCCAGCGCGAGCAACGAAAAAGAGGTGACCAACTGGTGGGTTGCGGTGGCGCACTATTTTGCCCACAGCGCACCGTTACTGGGATTCGACCTGATCTACGAACCGGCCGGTAAGCTGAATCATAATCTGGCCTCCCTGAATCGGGTGTACGAAAAGACTATCCGCACTATCCATACCATCGATCCGCAACGAATGATTTTTGTCGCGCCGCGTCTACGTGCCGCACCGGAAGATCTGACGAACCTGAAACTGCCGCCGCAGAGCCAGAGCTATGTCCTGGCGGAATGGCATATCTTCCCGTGGGGACCGGTGAAAAATAACGGTAAATACCCCTGGACGTCGGGCACCGAGTCAGAGAAAGCCGCGATTCGCGCACGCATCACGACTGCCGTGCACTGGCAGCAGAAAAGCGGGCATGTCAGTTGGGTTGGCGGTTGGGCCACGGGAGAAACCAGCAAGAATCCACCGTCCTCTTCACAACTCGCCTTTGCCACATTCATGGCCTGTGAGCTGAAGAAGGCGAAAATTCCCTACGCGATCAACGCTGATACGCAGTTCTACGATGGGGAAGAGGGGGCGTGGCGGCCCGCGCTCGAGCCGCTGTTACTGGCGATGCTTGCGCCGGACTGCGAAACGTCCGGCCACGCGGTCATTAAATCGCCTGCCCCTGGTGTGAAAAACGCGCCGCCAGCGGTAGCCAGCACAGTAAAATCAGCAACCCCATAAGCGTCATCAACAGGCCGAGGCTGCCCTGCCCGGTTTGCGGCAGCATGGCGGAGAGCCACGCCAGCACGCCGGAGCCGATGTTTTGCAGACCGCCCACCAGCGCGCCCGCCGTACCGGCGAGAAACGGGAACGGCTCCATTGCGCCGCTGGTCGCCAGCGGGAACAGCATCCCGGCGCCGAAGAAGAACAGCGCGGCGGGGATCAGCAGCGACCAGACGTTCATCACGCCAAACCAGCCGGGGATCCACATCAGCAGACCTGCCAGCAGGCAACTCACTACCGACTGCCACATCAGCGTGGCGAAGCGTTTATTCGGGCGACCGGCAAACCATGCGCCGAAAAACGCCGCCGGGATTGGCAGAATGAACAGGATGCTCACCACCATGCTGTTCAAGCCTAATACCGCGCCCATCAGCACGCCGGAACAGGCTTCGAACACCGCGATCCCTGCCAGTCCGCCAATTAACATCAGCAGATAGCAGTTAAACGCGCTGTGACCAAACAAGGTTTTATAGTTAGCAATCAGCCGTGTGCGCGGCGCACCGGCAGGACGCGTTTCCGGCATCCAGCGCGCCATACTGAAGGTCACGCCTGCACAGAGCACAAGCAGGAAAACGTAACAGGCGCGCCAGTTCCACATCGTATCGAGCAACCCACCAATCAGCGGTGCCAGTAGCGGACTGACCAGAATGCCCATATTCAGCATGCTGTTGGCGTGGCGCAGTTGCGTCCCTTCGTACAAATCACGCGGCAAGGTTCGAGCCATCACCCCGCCGACGCCGGTTCCCATTCCCTGCAACGCACTGGCGGCGATCAGCACCGTCAGGCTGTGAGTCGTAATGGCGACCAGCGTGGCGAGCATGAAAATTGACATGCCAACCAGGATCACCGGTCGACGTCCTACGCGGTCAGACAGCGGGCCATAAAACAGTTGCGATACGCCATAGGTCAGCAAATACGCTGCCATCACGCTTTGTACGGCCCCTTCGCGAACGTTTAGCTCGCGTGCCATATCGGCAATGGCAGGGATATAAATGGTTTGCGCCATCTGACCTACAGCCACAAGTAATACCAACATCAACAACAAATTGACGTTTCTATGCCTTTTCATTTCGCTGAATACTTTTCAAAAAGAGAAAAAATAAGAATAAGGTGCTACGCATTCCCATAAATGCGAGTGAAATCTACCACACTAAAAAAAGAAGGCCAGATGGAGAGCGGTAATGAAAAAGGGGGAGGACGGCAGGATATGTAAACAAAAAGCGGCAACAAATGTTGCCGAGAGTTTTCAGGACAAACGTAACAAAATGGCACCTGCCGCAATCCCACCGGCCGCCACGAGGCGCAACCCAGCCACCCGCTCTTTCAGCAGCAGCCAGGCAATCAGCGCGCCGAACAGGATTGAAGTTTCACGCAGAGCAGCGACCACCGCCAGCGGCGCGAGGGTCATCGCCCAGAGCGCCAGTCCGTAAGAACCCATTGTGGCAATGCCGCCAAAAATCCCCTTCTTCCAGTGCTGCGTCAGATAGCGGAATGCTTCCCGGCGACGGGCTATCATCGCCCATCCTAACAGGCAGGAACCGTTCAGAAAGAAGGTCCAGAGTGTGTATCCCAGCGCGGTTTCCGACAGCCTGACGCCAGTGCCGTCGACCAGGGTGTATCCGGCAATGAAACAGGCGTTAATCAGCGCGAGTACAATCCCTTGTTGCGAGCGGGTGCGGCCGTTAAAGGCCATCGCAAGAATGGCAGTGCAGATCACCGCGATGCCGGTCCAGGCGAGGGCGGATAAGCTGTCGCCAAGAAACAGGACGCTGATAATAGCGACCAGCAGTGGCGCTGTGCCGCGCATCAGCGGATAGGTCTGACTCATATCCGAAACGGTATAGGTTTTGGCGACCAGTACGGTGTAAATCACCTGTAAAGCGGTCGAGGCGGCTAAAAACGGGATGCTGGCAGTGGACGGTTGTGGCGCAAAGGGCAAACACAGGAGCGCCATGATAGCGGCGGAACCGCTGACGCTAATCGCGGCGTACAGCTTATCGTTTCCGGCTTTCACAATGGCGTTCCAGCTGGCGTGCAGCAGTGCGGCGAACAGCAAAATGCAGAAAACGGAAAGGGTCATGGTTCAGGCGTCATCAGGGAGTGTCATAAAACCGTAACATATCATCGCTTCACAAGCATCAGCGATGTAAAAGGGGAGCGGTTGCCCGCTCCCCTTTGGTGCGACTTGAATCTGAATTACTTCAGGTATTTCAGAACAGCATCAAGCAGTTGCATGGCTGCAACAATGAGTTTCAGGATAAGAATAGCGATATCCACGAGGCTCATACGCGTCTCCTTTTGGCAAAGGAGCACGGTGCTGACGTGCCTTTCCGCCGCCTGTGATCAGCACCTTTGTTGACATAACACAGTGTGCTCACCGGGGGGGTTAAGGCGCTGACGGCACCACCCGTTTCAGCCAGGACTTTGTTGCGCCGGTTTACGATGCGGCCCCACCTTACACACTGCGTACGGGATATTATAAATAAACACTGTATGAATGAACAGGTATTTGTGGACGAATCCAAACTTCTGATCCATACTCAAAAGCGTCAAAATCCGTGTCGAAATTGCGTGTTCTTCGCAGAACGCGTATACTTTTGCTGTTGACATAACACAGTGTGCTTTGCGGCTACCAACCGCATCCGCTGAAAAAACCTCGCTCCGGCGGGGTTTTTTGTTTTCAGGACTTTTTATTAGCGAAACGTGATCGTCGGCCCATTTTTACGCAGATGAAAATTTTTCCGTTGTCAGCTTATGAAAGCTGTGCTTGTATAAATCCTGTTAATCATTAAACAGACAAGGTCCCTAATGAACCCTTCCATGCTGACTGCGACCCTACTAAACACTGCGCCATCTCGCGCAGCGGTCGTCGTGCGTGTGGTGGTGGTCGTCGGCAATGCGCCGTAGGGTCCGGAACAACACACGATTCCAAAACCCCGCCGGCGCAAACCGGGCGGGGTTTTTCGTTTAAGAGACCTGCCCGGAGCGTCGGCCCAGAACAAAAGGACTGGAGCATGGCAAGTTCGGGCACAACATCACCCTCTCAGCGGACGCGTTTTACGGGCGCTGAATTTATTGTTCATTTTCTGGAACGTCAGGGCATTAAGATTGTTACTGGCATTCCGGGCGGATCGATTCTTCCCGTCTATGACGCCTTAAGCCAGAGCACGCAAATCCGCCATATTCTGGCGCGCCACGAGCAGGGGGCGGGGTTTATTGCGCAGGGGATGGCGCGAACCGACGGCAAACCAGCGGTATGCATGGCCTGTAGCGGGCCTGGCGCGACCAATCTGGTGACCGCCATTGCGGATGCGCGTCTGGATTCTATTCCGATGGTCTGTATTACCGGACAGGTTCCGGCCTCCATGATTGGCACTGATGCCTTCCAGGAAGTAGACACCTACGGTATCTCTATCCCCATCACAAAACATAACTATCTGGTCAGACATATCGATGAACTCCCGCAAGTGATGAGCGACGCCTTTCGCCTGGCTCAATCCGGGCGACCTGGCCCGGTGTGGATAGACGTACCTAAGGATATCCAGACGGCCGTGTTCGAGATTGACGAGATGCCAGAGCCAGCAGAGAAAATGGCGACGCCGGAATTCAGCGCAGAGAGCATTCGCGAAGCCGCTGCGATGATTAACGCCGCGCAGCGTCCGGTGCTGTATCTCGGCGGCGGGGTGATTAACGCGCCGCGGCGCGTGCGTGAACTGGCGGAAAAAGCGCAGTTGCCCACCACCATGACGTTAATGGCGCTGGGCATGCTGCCGAAAGCGCATCCGCTGTCGTTAGGTATGTTGGGGATGCACGGGGCGCGCAGCACCAACTTCATCCTGCAGGAATCCGATCTGCTGGTGGTTCTGGGGGCGCGTTTTGATGACCGGGCGATTGGCAAGACGGAACAGTTCTGTCCGAACGCCAAAATTATTCATGTCGATATTGACCGCGCGGAGCTGGGCAAAATCAAGCAACCGCATATCGCTATTCAGGCGGATGTGGATGAGGTCCTGGCGCAACTGATTCCACAAATTGAGGCGAAACCACGCGCAGAATGGCACCAGTTGGTGCGCGATTTGCAACGTGAATTTCCGTGCGCTATTCCACAGGAAAGCGACCCGCTCAGCCATTATGGTCTGATTAACGCCGTGGCGGCCTGTGTGGATGACAACGCGATCATCACCACCGACGTCGGTCAGCATCAGATGTGGGCGGCGCAGGCTTATCCGCTGAATCGTCCCCGCCAGTGGCTGACCTCCGGCGGCCTGGGCACCATGGGATTCGGTCTGCCAGCCGCCATCGGTGCGGCGCTGGCCAATCCGGATAAGACGGTTCTGTGCTTTTCCGGCGACGGCAGCCTGATGATGAACATTCAGGAAATGGCCACCGCCAGCGAAAACCAGCTCAATGTGAAAATCATTCTGATGAATAACGAAGCGCTGGGGCTGGTGCATCAACAGCAAAGCCTGTTTTATAAGCAGGGTGTTTTTGCGGCGACGTATCCGGGGACAATCAACTTTATGCAGATTGCTGCCGGGTTTGGCTTGCAGACCTGCGATCTGAATAACGAAGTCGATCCGCAGGCGGCATTGCAGGAGATAATCAGCCGACCGGGACCGGCGCTGATCCATGTCCGTATTGATGCAGAAGAAAAAGTGTATCCAATGGTACCGCCAGGGGCGGCAAATACAGAGATGGTGGGAGAATAAGCCATGCAGAAACAATCACATGATAACGTTATTCTGGAACTCACCGTCCGCAACCACCCTGGCGTCATGACGCATGTCTGCGGGCTGTTCGCCCGTCGTGCCTTTAACGTTGAAGGGATTCTTTGTCTACCGATTCAGGGCAGCGATCAGAGTCGTATCTGGCTACTGGTCAATGACGACCAGCGTCTGGAACAGATGATCAGCCAAATCGATAAGCTGGAAGATGTGGCGAAAGTGGTGCGTAATCAGTCCGATCCCACCATGTTCAACAAAATTGCCGTGTTCTTTGAGTAGTTAATCCCCGTCTGAATCCGGGGTGATCACTTTGACCGAACCGTTCCGGCAGTGGGTGGCATAATCTGCCGGTAACGGACGGTCACTGATCAGCACATCAAAGGTGGAAAGCGGGCCGATGCTGGCAGGAGCGACTTCATCAAACAGGGCATGGCGCGTCAGCAAAATTTTACGCAGCCCACGATCCATCGCCTTCCGTTTGGTGGCAAGGTCGTCAGGGTTAAACCAACTGACGCCGAAATGCTCGTGTACGCCGCTGGCGGAGATGAAGACTTTGCGCGGGTTGAGTGAGTCCAGCGGTGAGGGATTCGCCGCATCGTAGAAGGCATCGCTCTTGGCGCGATAGGTTCCTCCGCAAAGGATCGCAGTGGCGTTAGGCTTTTCGTTCAGGGCGATAAATACGCGGTGCGAATAGCAAATGCCTGTAAAGGTAATATCGTCCGGTATCATGCTGATGACTAACGGCATTTCCGGGCCATTATCAAAAAAAACCAGATCGTGTTCACTCACCAGACCGGCAGCCAGGATGGCGACAGGTAAATCGTCGCGATGATGGGTTTTAACCGCCGGCAGAGGGGCGTGAGCGGGTGCGGCAGGTTTATTCACCATAACGATATAGCCGCCAAGCAGCGTCAGGGGTAACGGTTCGTCATCCTGACTGAGATCCCGGCGAATGGTCATCACGGAAACCTCCAGCATACGCGCCGCGTCTTTCAGATGGATGCGATCCGTTTTTTTCAACAGTTCCATCAGACGTCGAATACGTTCTTTTTGCTTTGTTTCCATTCACCTTCTCCACGATTCTGTTTGCGTATGTTCCTTCAGTAACATTTATGTGTCTGTGGGAACATGACGTTGCTGCATTACTATACGTCTGACGATTGGTAAAGAAAAGCGCGTTTGTTCGCGTTTTTTTGATTATAAACAGTTAACTTTCAGTTGATTGTCACCAATCTGTGGAAAGTCAGAATGGCAGGGTAATCGCATTGCGCCTAATAAATAAACAGCAAAATGATCTGCCAATCGCGATCGTAGTCACAAATGATACGGAAGTAACATGATAATGTTATTTTAATATCATTGTTGTGTGATTGTTTCTGAGAGGTAGTAAAATGGATATCGCGGTTATTGGCTCCAACATGGTGGATCTCATCACCTATACCAACCAGATGCCCAAAGAAGGGGAAACGCTGGAAGCGCCAGCGTTCAAAATCGGCTGTGGCGGTAAAGGTGCGAATCAGGCCGTTGCGGCGGCGAAGCTCAATTCCAAAGTGCTGATGCTGACCAAAGTCGGCGACGATATCTTTGCGGATAACACCATTCGCAATCTCGAATCGTGGGGCATCAACACCACTTATGTCGAAAAAGTCCCCTGCACCAGCAGCGGCGTGGCACCGATTTTTGTGAATGCGAACTCCAGTAATAGCATTCTGATTATTAAAGGGGCGAACAAATTCCTCTCTCCGGAAGATATCGATCGCGCCGCGGAAGACTTAAAAAAATGTAAGCTTATTGTCCTGCAACTGGAAGTACAACTGGAGACGGTTTACCACGCGATTGAATTTGGTAAAAAACATGGCATTGAGGTGCTGTTAAATCCCGCCCCTGCATTACGGGAATTAGACATGTCTTATGCATGTAAATGTGATTTCTTTGTCCCGAATGAAACCGAGCTGGAAATATTAACCGGCATGTCGGTGGAGTCGTATGATCATATTCGTACCGCCGCCCGCAGTCTCGTGGATAAAGGGTTAAACAATATTATTGTCACCATGGGTGAAAAAGGTGCGCTGTGGATGACCCGCGACCAGGAAGTACATGTCCCGGCGTTTCGCGTCAATGCTGTTGATACCAGCGGCGCTGGCGATGCGTTCATCGGTTGTTTTGCTCATTACTATGTCCAGGGTGGCGATGTCGAAGCCGCTATGAAAAAAGCCGCTCTGTTCGCTGCGTTTAGCGTGACCGGAAAAGGCACTCAATCCTCTTATCCGAGCATCGAACAATTTAATGAGTTTCTTACCCTAAACGAATAATATTCCTGCACTGTAAAAGGTAGCACTATGAACGATAAAAACATCATTCAGATGCCCGATGGGTATCTGAATAAGACCCCTCTGTTCCAGTTTATTTTGTTATCCTGTTTATTCCCGTTATGGGGATGCGCAGCCGCATTAAATGATATTCTGATTACGCAATTTAAGAGCGTATTTTCACTCAGTAACTTTGCGTCAGCATTAGTACAGAGCGCCTTTTATGGCGGTTATTTTTTAATTGCGATTCCGGCATCTCTGGTAATTAAGAAGACCAGCTATAAAGTGGCGATATTAATCGGTCTGACGCTGTATATCGTTGGCTGTACGCTCTTTTTCCCGGCCTCGCACATGGCGACCTATACCATGTTCCTCGCCGCTATTTTTGCGATTGCCATTGGCCTGAGTTTCCTGGAAACCGCAGCGAACACCTACAGTTCGATGATTGGTCCAAAAGCCTATGCCACATTGCGACTCAATATCAGCCAGACTTTCTATCCGATTGGCGCGGCGTCCGGCATTTTGCTGGGTAAATATCTGGTCTTTTCTGAAGGCGACAGTCTGGAAAAACAGATGGCGGGGATGAATGCTGAGCAGATCCATAACTTTAAAGTGCTGATGCTGGAAAATACCCTGGAGCCGTATAAGTACATGATTATGGTTCTGGTGGTGGTGATGGTGCTGTTCCTGCTGACCCGTTTCCCGACCTGTAAAGTGGCGCAAACGGCGAACCATAAACGCCCGTCGGCGATGGATACGCTGCGCTATCTGGCCAGCAATGCCCGTTTCCGCCGCGGCATTGTGGCGCAGTTCCTGTACGTGGGAATGCAGGTTGCCGTCTGGTCATTCACCATCCGTCTGGCGCTGGAGCTGGGCGATATCAACGAGCGTGATGCCTCTAACTTTATGGTTTACAGCTTCGCCTGCTTCTTTATCGGCAAGTTTATCGCCAATATCCTGATGACCCGCTTTAATCCGGAAAAGGTGCTGATTCTCTACTCCGTTATTGGCGCGCTGTTCCTTGCCTATGTTTCACTGGCGCCGAGCTTTAGCGCCGTGTACGTCGCGGTACTGGTGAGCATCCTGTTTGGCCCCTGCTGGGCGACCATCTATGCCGGTACGCTGGATACGGTCGATAACGAACATACTGAAATGGCGGGCGCGGTGATTGTAATGGCCATTGTGGGTGCTGCGGTCGTACCCGCGATTCAGGGCTATGTCGCGGATATGTTCCATTCGCTGCAACTCTCGTTCCTGGTGTCCATGCTGTGCTTCGTTTACGTTGGGGTTTACTTCTGGCGCGAAAGCAAAGCGCGCAGCCTGGCTGAAGCGACCGCATCCTGAGGAGAACAATCATGACAACACGTATTGCGCTGTGGCGGGAGCTCTTTAATGAACATCCGCGAACCCTGCTGCAGAACGGCGACTTCACCGTTACCGCCTTTCGTTATGCCAGCGGTGTTGAAGGGCTAAAGGTTGAGAATAGCCGTGGTCATCTGGTGATTCTGCCCTGGATGGGGCAGATGATCTGGGATGCCTGGTTTGATGGCCATGATCTGACCATGCGAAACATGTTCCGCCAGCCGAAACCTGCAACGGAAGTGGTCGCGACTTACGGCTGCTTTGCCTTTCACTCCGGGTTGCTGGCGAACGGTTGTCCCTCACCGGAAGACGATCACCCGTTGCACGGTGAAATGGCCTGCGCGGCGATGGATGAGGCCTGGCTGGAACTGGACGGTGACAGTCTGCGCGTGACCGGGCGCTATGAATATGTGATGGGATTCGGTCATCATTATCAGGCACAGCCTGCGGTGGTGATGCGTAAAGCGAGCGCGCTGTTTGATATTCAGATGGCCGTCACTAACCTCGCATCCGTCGCGATGCCGTTGCAGTACATGTGCCACATGAACTATGCGTACGTACCGGAAGCCACTTTCAGCCAGAATATCCCGGATGAGGCGCTGCGGCTTCGCGAATCGGTCCCGGCGCATGTTAAACCCACCGAACAGTGGCTGGCGTTTAATCAACGGATTTTACAAGGCGAAGCGTCGCTGGCAACGCTCAGTGAACCCGACTTCTACGATCCAGAAATCGTCTTCTTTGCTGACATGCTTAACCAGTATACGGATAAACCTGAATTTCGCATGATCGCACCGGATGGCACCACGTTTGTCACCCGGTTCACCAGTGCGGAACTGAACTATGTCACCCGCTGGATCCTCTATAACGGCGATCAGCAGGTCGCCGCATTTGCCCTCCCCGCGACCTGTCGACCGGAAGGCTTTCTCGCCGCTCAGCGAAACGGCACATTACTTGAGGTGCTGCCACAGCAAACGCGGAGTTTTACGGTCACCACGGGTATCGCCTGATCGCTCAAGGCTTGAACAGCAAGGCGCTTATCGTTAAGGTAAGCGCTTTTGCCGGATGGCGTCGTAAACGCCTTATCCGGCCTACATCGGCACGCGCCCGTAGGCCGGATAAGCACAGCGCCATCCGGCTTGCTTTAGCGCCAGGATAAACCTCATGATTACCGTTGCCCTTATAGACGACCATCTTATCGTTCGCTCCGGCTTTGCCCAACTGCTGGGGCTGGAGGCGGATTTGCAGGTTGTCGCCGAGTTTGGATCGGGACGTGAGGCGCTGGCAGGTTTGCCTGGGCGCGGAGTTCAGGTGTGCATTTGCGACATCTCGATGCCGGATATCTCTGGCCTCGAGCTGTTGAGTCAGTTGCCGAAAGGCATGGCGACCATCATGCTTTCCGTGCATGACAGCCCGGCGTTGGTGGAGCAGGCATTGAACGCCGGTGCGCGGGGTTTTCTTTCCAAACGCTGTAGCCCGGATGAACTGATCGCCGCGGTGCATACCGTTGCCACCGGTGGTTGCTATCTGACGCCCGACATTGCAATGAAGCTGGCGTCCGGGCGCCAGGACCCGCTGACCAAACGCGAACGCCAGGTAGCGGAAAAGCTGGCGCAAGGGATGGCGGTGAAAGAGATTGCCGCCGAGCTGGGGCTCTCGCCGAAAACGGTACACGTTCATCGCGCTAACCTGATGGAAAAGCTGGGTGTCAGCAATGATGTTGAGCTGGCGCGGCGCATGTTTGACGGCTGGCAATGAAAACGCTGTTGTCACGGTTTATCACCGTTCTCGCCTGTTTTTTTATCTTCTCTGCCGCCTGGTTTTGTCTGTGGAGTATCAGCCTGCATCTGGTTGAGCGTCCGGAACTGGCAGTGCTGTTGTTTCCGTTTGGGCTGCGCCTGGGGCTGATGCTGCAATGTCCACGCGGTTACTGGCCGGTGTTGCTGGGTGCGGAATGGCTGTTAACCTTCTGGCTGGCGCAGGAAGTGGCGCTGGCGCATCTTCCCCTTTTGATGATCGGTAGTCTGCTGACGCTCTTGCCTGTGGCGCTGATCTCCCGTTATCGACATCAACGTGACTGGCGCACGCTGTTGCTTCAGGGCGCGGCGCTGACGGCGGCAGCGCTGTTGCAGTCGCTGCCCTGGCTGGGGCAGGGTGAAGAAGCGTGGACGGCGCTACTGCTCACCCTGACCGGAGGGCTGACGCTGGCGCCCATTTGCCTGGTATTCTGGCACTACCTGACCAGCAACACCTGGCTGCCGCTGGGTCCGGCGCTGGTCTCGCAACCGGTGAACTGGCGTGGACGACACCTGATCGGGTATCTGCTGCTGTTCACCGTCAGCCTGTGGTTACAGCTGGGTTTACCGACCGAGCTATCACGTTTCACACCTTTCTGTCTGGCGCTGCCAATCATCGCGCTCGCCTGGCACTACGGCTGGCAAGGGGCGCTGATTGCGACGCTGATGAACGCTATCGCGCTGATTGCCAGTCAGACCTGGCACGATCATCCTGTGGATTTGCTGCTTTCCCTGCTGGCGCAAAGCCTGACCGGAATATTGCTCGGCGCGGGGATTCAGCGTCTGCGTGAGCTGAACCAGTCGCTGCAAAACGAACTGGCGCGCAATCACCGGCTGGCGGAACGCCTGCTGGAAACGGAAGAGAGCGTTCGTCGCGACGTGGCGCGTGAGCTGCATGACGATATCGGGCAAACCATCACCGCCATCCGCACTCAGGCCGGGATTGTGCAGCGGCTGGCGGTTGAAAATGGCGGCGTGAAGCAGAGCGGGCAGCTTATCGAGCAACTGTCGCTGGGCGTCTATGATTCGGTGCGTCGCCTGTTGGGACGTTTACGTCCGCGGCAACTGGATGATTTAACGCTGGAACAGGCCATCCGCTCACTGATGCGGGAAATGGAGCTGGAAAGCCGCGGTATCGTCAGCCATCTCGACTGGCGGATTGATGAGACGGCGCTGAGCGAAGGGCAGCGGGTAACGTTGTTTCGGGTGTGTCAGGAAGGGCTGAACAATATTGTGAAGCACGCCAATGCCAGCGCGGTGACGCTACAGGGCTGGCAACAGGACGATCGACTAATGCTGGTGATTGAAGATGACGGTAGTGGCCTTCCACCCAATTCCGGCCAGCAAGGTTTTGGCCTGACCGGGATGCGCGAACGGGTCGCAGCACTGGGCGGTTCGCTAACGATTTCCTGTACGCACGGTACGCGCGTCAGCGTTTCGCTGCCGCAGCGCTATGTTTAAGGAGCGTTGATGCTGAACTTTTTCAAAGCACCGGCGAATGCACCGCGATTAACGGATAAGCGTGAGATCGACGAGCGCTACCGCTACTGGCGTCGTCATATCCTGCTGACCATCTGGCTGGGCTATGCCCTGTTCTATTTCACGCGGAAAAGTTTTAACGCCGCCGTCCCGGAAATTCTTGCCAACGGCGTGTTAACCCGCAGCGATATCGGCCTGTTGGCGACGCTGTTTTATATCACCTACGGCCTGTCGAAATTTGTCTCTGGTATCGTCAGCGATCGTTCCAATGCCCGGTATTTTATGGGAATCGGGCTGATTGCCACTGGCGTCGTCAACATTCTGTTTGGCTTTTCCACCTCGCTCTGGGCATTTGCGTTGCTGTGGGCACTTAACGCTTTCTTCCAGGGCTGGGGCGCGCCGGTGTGCGCACGTCTGCTGACGGCGTGGTATTCGCGCAACGAGCGCGGCGGCTGGTGGGCTATCTGGAATACCGCGCACAATGTGGGCGGCGCGCTGATCCCCGTTATCATGGCCGCAGCGGCGCTGCACTATGGCTGGCGCGCCGGGATGATGATTGCCAGTACGCTGGCGATAGTCGTTGGCATTTTTCTCTGCTGGCGACTGCGCGACCGGCCGCAGGCCGTCGGCTTACCGCCGGTGGGCGACTGGCAGCACGATGCGCTGGAAATCGCCCAGCAGCAGGAAGGCGCAGGGCTGACCCGCAAAGAGATCCTCACTAAATACGTGCTGCTCAACCCTTACATCTGGCTGCTATCGCTCTGTTATGTGCTGGTGTATGTGGTGCGAGCCGCCATCAATGACTGGGGCAATCTGTATATGTCCGAGACGCTGGGCGTCGATCTGGTGACGGCGAACATGGCGGTCACCATGTTCGAGCTGGGCGGCTTTATCGGCGCGTTGGTGGCGGGTTGGGGCTCGGATAAACTGTTCAACGGCAACCGCGGGCCGATGAACCTGATTTTTGCCGCCGGGATTTTGCTTTCGGTAGGTTCGCTGTGGCTGATGCCCTTTGCCAGCTATGTGATGCAGGCAGCCTGTTTTTTCACCACCGGATTCTTTGTCTTTGGTCCGCAGATGTTGATCGGTATGGCGGCGGCAGAGTGCTCGCACAAAGAAGCGGCGGGCGCGGCAACCGGATTTGTTGGGCTGTTTGCTTATCTCGGCGCATCGCTTTCCGGCTGGCCGCTGGCGCAGGTACTGGAAACCTGGCACTGGACCGGTTTCTTCGTGGTCATCGCTATCGCCGCCGGGATCTCCGCCCTGCTGTTACTGCCATTCCTCAACGCCCAGGCTCCGCGTGAGGTCAGTGAAGCGTGATGCAGTTCACTTTTTTACCGCGAGTAGGGCAAAACTAAGAAATTTTCCCGGTTTCGCCTGGACGTGTTCTCAGGCGTGTTTCCTGACTGATTTTTACAATGCCTGCCATTCGCAGGTATAAAAATTAGCCCGGGAGTATCCTATGCTGGCCTTTCTAAACCAGGTGCGTAAACCGACCCTGGATCTGCCGCTCGAAGTGCGGCGCAAGATGTGGTTCAAACCGTTTATGCAGTCCTATCTGGTAGTTTTTATCGGCTACCTGACCATGTACCTGATCCGCAAAAACTTTAACATTGCCCAGAATGACATGATCTCCACCTACGGGCTGAGTATGACGCAGCTGGGGATGATTGGTCTGGGGTTTTCCATCACCTACGGCGTGGGTAAAACGCTGGTCTCCTATTACGCGGACGGCAAAAACACCAAGCAGTTCCTGCCGTTTATGCTGATCCTCTCTGCGATTTGTATGCTCGGTTTCAGCGCCAGTATGGGAACGGGCTCCGTAAGCCTGTTCCTGATGATCGCCTTCTATGCCCTGAGCGGATTCTTCCAGAGCACTGGTGGTTCGTGCAGCTATTCCACCATTACCAAATGGACGCCCCGCCGTAAGCGCGGCACCTTCCTCGGCTTCTGGAATATTTCGCATAACCTCGGCGGCGCAGGTGCGGCAGGCGTGGCGCTGTTCGGTGCGAACGTTCTGTTCG
This sequence comes from Citrobacter sp. ANG330, assembly GCF_047467925.1. Classification (NCBI taxonomy): domain Bacteria; kingdom Pseudomonadati; phylum Pseudomonadota; class Gammaproteobacteria; order Enterobacterales; family Enterobacteriaceae; genus Citrobacter; species Citrobacter sp. ANG330. Next base: position 93,073 of record NZ_JASJUI010000014.1, read on the forward strand.
ACGGACACGTGATTGGGATGTTTGTTTTCCCGTCGATTATTGCTCTGATTGTTGGCTTTATCGGTCTGCGCTTTGGTAGCGACTCGCCGGAATCGTATGGTCTCGGCAAAGCCGAAGAGCTATTCGGTGAGGAGATCAGCGAAGAGGACAAAGAAACCGAAGAGAATGAGATGACCAAATGGCAGATCTTTGTTGAATATGTGCTGAAAAACAAAGTCATCTGGCTGCTCTGTTTCTCCAACATCTTCCTGTACGTGGTACGTATCGGCATCGATCAGTGGTCTACCGTGTATGCTTTTCAGGAGCTGAAGCTCTCTAAAGAAGTTGCAATTCAGGGATTTACCTTGTTTGAGGTTGGGGCGCTGGTCGGCACGCTGTTATGGGGCTGGCTCTCGGATCTGGCGAATGGACGTCGTGCGCTGGTGGCTTGCGTGGCGTTGGCGCTGATCATCGCAACGCTGGGTGTCTATCAACATGCCAGCAATCAGTATGTCTATCTTGCCTCCCTGTTCGCGCTCGGTTTCCTGGTGTTTGGACCGCAACTGTTGATTGGCGTGGCGGCAGTCGGTTTTGTACCGAAGAAGGCCATTGGCGCGGCGGACGGTATCAAGGGCACCTTTGCGTACCTGATCGGCGATAGCTTTGCCAAGTTAGGTCTGGGGATGATAGCTGACGGTACGCCGGTATTTGGCCTGACCGGCTGGGCGGGGACTTTCGCCGCGCTGGACGCTGCCGCGATCGGCTGCATCTGCCTGATGGCGATGGTTGCGGTCATGGAAGAACGCAAAATTCGCCGTGAGAAAAAGCTTCAACTATTAAGAGCCGCTTAAGAGTGTAGTGGATAACGTTTTGCCCAGCCTGTGCGCTGGGCTTTTTTCCTCCCGCCTAAACGTTTTCCGAATCCGGGCTATATTGCTCTCCCCTCGCAGTTTTTTCCCCTGATGCCGACTTAAGGTAATCCTTCTGATTTTTATGCAAAAAGGATTTGAGCATGAGCGGAAAACCAGCGGCGCGTCTGGGCGACATGACGCAGACGGGCGGTAGCATTGTCCAGGGCTCGGCAGGCGTGATGATTGGCGCGCCAACAGGCGTGGCCTGCTCGGTCTGCCCTGGCGGTGTCACCTATGGTCCGCCGGTGAACCCCCTTATCGGTGCCAAAGTCCTGCCCGGCGAAACCGATATCGCCCTGCCCGGTCCGTTGCCGTTTGTACTCTCCAGAACCTACAGCAGCTACCGGACGAAAACGCCTGCCCCGGTGAGTATTTTTGGTCCCGGCTGGAAAGCTCCTTTCGATATTCGCTTACAGCTTCGCGATGAGGAACTTATCCTCAACGACAACGGCGGCAGAAGCATTCACTTTGAGCCGCTGTTTCCCGGTGAAACCGCCTTCAGCCGCAGCGAGTCCCTGTGGCTGGCCCGTGGCGGCGTGGCTAAACTGCATGAAAGCAATGCATTGCATGTGCTGTGGCAGGCCCTGCCGGAAGACCTGCGCTTAAGCCCGCATCTTTATCTGGCGACCAGCAGCGCACAGGGGCCGTGGTGGATTCTGGGCTGGCCTGAACGCGTACCGGGAGCGGATGAGGTGCTGCCCGCCCCGCTGCCGCCGTACCGGGTGCTGACCGGGCTGACTGACCGTTTCGGACGCACGCAAACCTTTCACCGGGACGCAGACGGGGAATTTGCCGGGAATATTACGGCTGTCACCGACGGCGCAGGTCGTCGCTTCCGGCTGGCGCTGACCACGCAGGCGCAGCGGGCTGCACAGTACCGGAAGCAGGTAA
>NZ_JASJUI010000015.1:0-87673 GCF_047467925.1 Citrobacter sp. ANG330
GCATTCATCGCTGAATCCCGCTGACCCGGCGGCTTGCGTGCCGTTGTTCCGTGTCAGTGGAGGCGCATTATAGGGAGTTATTTCGGGCTGACAAGGGGAAATTTAAAATAATTTCTCAACCGCGCATTTTTTACTCTTTGCGTTTATTTAACCACCGAATCGGGAGTTAACTGAGCGATTTCGCGGGCAAAACTCGCGGCCTGTTCCCAGTCGGTATAGATAACTTCTTTACGCGTATCCGTTTCGCCGCCCGACATTTTCATAATAAGTTTAATCATGATGCGGTCATACCAGCGATAGCGTGGGTAGAGCAACGCGCCGGCGATAACGGCAGTGCGATCCGGCCGCCATTGTGAATTCATCAAGAATTTGCGCGCGTAGCTGTTGGTCTGCGGTGTCCGTTTTTCAGGTTTACGCGCCACCAGGTTGACGGAGTAAAAAGCGCTTGGCATGTGATTCAGTCGTGTCGCATGTTTCTTCACAAACTCAAGGAACGCAGAATGATAGTGTCCATAACGAATGGATGCGCCAATGACAACGCGGTCATAGCATTCCCAGTCGGGTTCTTCTGTACGATGCAAATTGAGTACATCCGCCCAGATACCAAGTTCTTTGAGTTCCGACGCCAGAAAAGCGGCGATTTCCCGGGTTTGCCCATCACGGGATGAAAAAAGAATCAATGTTTTCACGTGTTACTCCATTATTCACGCCAGAAGGTCGGGGTAAAAAGTACCAGCAAAGTGAAGACTTCCAGACGACCGAACAGCATATTGGCAATCAGGATCCATTTTGCCACAGGATTCATACTGGCAAAGTTGTCTGCCACCACGCCCAGCCCAGGCCCAAGGTTGTTAAGTGTCGCCACCACGGAAGCAAAGGCGGAGAAATCGTCCACGCCGGTCGCGATAATCGCCAGCATACTGACAATAAAGACCAGCGCATACGCCGAGAAAAATCCCCAGACCGCTTCAAGAATACGTTCCGGTAGCGCACGATTCCCCAGCTTGATGCTATAGACCGCATTGGGATGCACCAGACGCTTCAGCTCACGGTTCCCTTGTTTAAACAGCAAGAGGATACGAATCACCTTCAGTCCCCCGCCGGTTGACCCCGCACAGCCGCCGATAAACGCGGAGCAGAGCAGCAGTACCGGCAGGAAAAGCGGCCAGCGCGCAATACTGTCGGTGGTAAATCCGGCTGTGGTGGCCATTGATACAACCTGGAAGAAGGCCTGATTGAGTGTGGTCAGCGCGGAGCTATAGATGTTATGGAACCACAACACCAGCGTGCAGATGACTACCAGCGTCAATTGCACGCCGATGAACATACGAAACTCCGGATCACGCCAGTAAACCTTCAGGCTGCGGCCACTCAGCAAAGAGAAGTGCAGGCCATAGTTACAACCGGAGATTAATAAGAAGATAGCGATAATAGTGTTAATGGTTGGACTATCAAAATAGCCCACGCTGGCATCATGAGTAGAAAACCCGCCGATCGCGATGGTGGCAAAGCTGTGCCCGATGGCATCAAATGCAGGCATCCCGGCAAACCACAATGCCAACGCGCAGGCCACGGTCAGCAGGACGTAGATCAGCCACAGCGTTTTTGCCGTTTCGGCGATACGCGGGCGCATTTTGTTATCTTTCAGCGGTCCAGGCATTTCAGCGCGATAGAGCTGCATTCCCCCGACGCCGAGAATAGGGAGAATCGCCACGGCCAGCACAATGATCCCCATCCCGCCAAACCATTGCAGCATCTGGCGATAAAAGAGGATCGCATGCGGTAGCGAATCCAGCCCCACCAGCGTAGTAGCGCCGGTCGTGGTCAGTCCGGAGAATGATTCGAAGAACGCATCGGTAATCGTGAGGTTCGGGCTTTCAGAAAAAATGAAGGGCAACGCACCCACGCTACCCAGCACGGTCCAGAACAGCACCACGATCAGAAACCCTTCACGGGATTTCAGTTCGCCTTTCTCACGGCGGTTTGGCCACCACAGCATGGAGCCAATCACCAGCGCGACAAAAAAGGTTTGCGTAAATGCACGCCCCGCCCCATCACGATAGATAAGCGCTACCAGCCCCGGAAGGATCATCGTGCCCGAAAATAAGATGACCAGTAGTCCAACGATTCGGGTAATGGCGCGAAAATGCATCTCTGCCGCTTCCTTAGTTCTTCAAAATGAGGTGGGGATTATTCTTCAATCGCTAACAATTGCAATGAACCACGGCTAAAATCCGCCAGCTTTGCTGAAAATTCATCCACTTTCGCATAAGGAAGCGCCACCCGTAACCGAACGAATGCCTGGAAGTCACTGGTGACAATTTTGCCATCATGTTGACCCAGAAGTGTTTCAACGCCAGCCAACTGTGCGTACTCACAATGCAAAGTATATTCGGTTAATGGCGTCTTGCGCTGTGTCGTTAACTGGCGCAATGCCTGATTTACGCCACCGCCGTAGGCTTTCACCAGTCCGCCGGTACCGAGCAAGATCCCACCGTAGTAACGCACCACAACGGCAGTAATCTCACCCACACCGCTGCCCATCAACTGCGCGAGCATCGGCTTGCCTGCCGTACCCGCCGGTTCGCCGTCATCTGAAAAGCCCAACTGCTGCGAGTCATCCGGCGCTCCCGCCACCCACGCAACGCAATGGTGACGGGCATCCGGATGCTCCGCTCTCACGGACTCCACAAACGCTTTCGCCGCCTCAACGCCATCGGTATGCGCCAACAGCGTGATGAAGCGGCTTTTTTTGATCTCTTCGACAACCGTAACCGGCGCCGCAGGGATTAACCAACTGTCCATCAGGCCAGTTTCAGATCCCGAGTCATGTTCTCAACGTTGTTTTCGTGGATCACGACGTTGTCTTCAATACGAATGCCACCAAACGGTTTCAACGCTTCAATTTTCTGCCAGTTGAAGTGTTTGCTGAACTGCCCTTCACGCCACGGCGCGAGAAGGGATTCGATAAAGTAAAAACCCGGCTCAATGGTCAGCACCATGCCAGGCTCAAGCACGCGGGTGCAGCGCAGGTAAGGATATTTGGACGGCGCGGCGAGATGTGTACCGCTGTCATCCTGCATAAAGCCTGCCACATCATGTACCTGAAGACCCAGCGGGTGGCCAATACCGTGCGGCATAAACGGTCCGGTGAGATCGTTTTCGACCATCGCCTCTTCGCTCATGTCAGTAACGATTTGGTGCTTACGCAGCAGCTTCGCAATCCGCTGATGGAACTGAATATGATAATCCACATAGCTGACGCCCGCTTTCATCGTCGCAATTAGCGCCAGCTGTTCGTCATTCACATCTTTTACTAACTGCGCATACTCGTTGTCGCTTTTCGCCGACCAGGTCCGGGTCAGATCTGCTGCATAGCCGTTGTACTCCGCTCCGGCATCCAGCAGGAAACTACGAATGTCAGACGGCGCCTGATGATCCAGCTTCGTATAATGCAGAACCGACGCATGCTCGTTCAGCGCCACAATATTGCTGTACGGCACATCGGTGTCGCGATGACCGGTCGCAGTCAGATAGGCCAGGTTGATATCGAACTCGCTCATGCCTGAACGGAAGGCCTCTTCCGCCGCACGGTGCCCATTCACCGCCATTTTCTGCGCTTCGCGCATGCAGGCCAGTTCATAATCCGTTTTGTAGGCACGGTAATAGTGCAGATAGTCGATTACCCCTTTCGGGTTGATATTGCTGGCAGCAATATCCAGTTGCAACGCACGCTCTGGAACCGGGCCGATATAGCCAATATTACCGCGCGCGGCGGGTAGCTGACTGCCTATGCCATCCGCTTTCGGCAGGGCAATCACCTCAACTTCTTCTGTCCAGAAGGAGGTCGGCAGCGGTTCAACGTTGTGCCAGTAGTCAACAGGCAAATAGAACCACAGTTTAGGCTTGTTCACCCCGTCAACCAGCAACCAGCAGTTTGGCACCTGAGTCACTGGCACCCAGGCTTTGAACTGCGGATTGACCTTAAACGGGTAAGGATGATCGTCGAGGAAGACGTTAACCAACTCGCCGGAGTGGATAAGTAGCGCATCAAGTTTAAAGCGCTCCAGCGCATCACGCGTCCGTTCTTGCAGGGTAACGATATGATTTTTATAGAGTGCGGCCAGTGATTCCATTTTCTATCCTTCTGTTTTTCGACCTCAAGTCTCCGCATCTTAGCACATCGATTCACGAGAGCGTGATTTCTGCCAGGTGTGATCGGATCGGCATTTTTTTAATCAGTCATTTGCATTTTTTTAACATAAAATACACACTTCGCTTCATCTGGTATGACCAGATCACCTTGCGGATTCAGGAGACTGACATGCTTTACAAAGGCGACAACCTGTACCTCGACTGGCTGGAAGATGGCATCGCCGAACTGGTGTTCGATGCCCCAGGCTCAGTGAACAAACTCGACACGGCGACCGTCGCCAGTCTCGGCCAGGCACTTGACGTGCTGGAAAAACAAACAGATTTAAAAGGGCTGCTGCTACGTTCGAATAAAGCGGCTTTTATCGTCGGTGCCGATATCACCGAATTTCTTTCGCTGTTTCTCGTTCCTGAAGAACAACTCAGCCAGTGGCTGCATTTTGCTAACAGCGTCTTTAACCGCCTGGAAGATCTGCCGGTCCCAACCCTCTCTGCGGTTAACGGTTATGCGCTGGGCGGCGGCTGCGAATGCGTACTGGCGACCGATTACCGCCTGGCAACGCCGGATCTGCGGATCGGTCTGCCAGAAACAAAGCTGGGCATCATGCCCGGCTTTGGTGGTTCCGTACGTATGCCGCGTATGTTAGGCGCGGACAGCGCACTGGAGATTATTGCTGCTGGCAAAGATGTGGGTGCCGAGCAGGCGCTGAAAATCGGCCTGGTCGACGGCGTGGTGAAAGCGGAAAAACTGATTGAGGGCGCAAAAGCGGTTCTACGTCAGGCCATCAACGGCGATCTCGACTGGAAAGCAAAGCGTCAGCCGAAGCTGGAACCGCTGAAGCTCAGCAAAATTGAAGCCGCCATGAGCTTTACCATTGCCAAAGGTATGGTCGCACAAACGGCAGGCAAACATTACCCGGCCCCGATGACCGCGGTGAAAACCATTGAAGCCGCCGCGCGCTTTGGCCGTGAAGAAGCGCTGAATCTGGAAAACAAAAGCTTTGTCCCGCTGGCACATACCAATGAAGCCCGCGCCCTGGTCGGTATCTTCCTTAACGACCAGTATGTGAAAGGCAAAGCGAAGAAGCTGACCAAAGACGTTGAGACGCCGAAACAGGCCGCTGTACTGGGTGCAGGCATTATGGGCGGCGGTATCGCCTATCAGTCGGCATGGAAAGGCGTGCCGGTTATCATGAAAGATATCAACGACAAATCGCTGACGCTTGGGATGACCGAAGCCGCCAAATTGCTTAACAAGCAGCTTGAGCGAGGCAAAATTGACGGTCTGAAGATGGCTGGCGTGATTTCGACCATTCACCCTACGCTGGACTATGCCGGTTTTGATCGCGTCGACGTGGTAGTGGAAGCCGTCGTCGAAAACCCGAAAGTAAAAAAAGCCGTACTGGCGGAAACCGAAGATAAGGTTCGCCCGGATACCGTGCTGGCATCGAACACCTCCACCATTCCCATTAGTGAACTGGCAAGCGTGCTGAAACGCCCGGAAAATTTCTGCGGGATGCATTTCTTTAACCCGGTTCACCGGATGCCGCTGGTTGAGATCATTCGTGGCGAGAAAAGCTCCGATGAAACCATCGCGAAAGTGGTCGCCTGGGCAAGCAAAATGGGCAAAACACCGATTGTGGTGAACGACTGTCCTGGCTTCTTTGTTAACCGCGTGCTGTTCCCTTACTTCGCGGGATTCAGCCAGTTACTGCGCGACGGTGCGGACTTCCGCAAGGTCGACAAGGTGATGGAAAAACAGTTCGGCTGGCCGATGGGCCCGGCGTACCTGCTTGACGTTGTGGGCATTGATACCGCACATCACGCGCAGGCCGTGATGTCCGCAGGCTTCCCACAGCGGATGCAAAAAGATTATCGCGACGCGATTGATGCGCTGTTTGACGCCAGTCGCTTTGGTCAGAAGAACGGTCTGGGCTTCTGGCGCTATAAAGAAGACAACAAAGGTAAGCCGAAGAAAGAAGAGGATGCCACCGTTGATGACCTGCTGGCTGACGTCAGCCACGCGAAGCGTGATTTCAGCGAAGACGAGATTATCGCCCGCATGATGATCCCGATGGTCAACGAAGTGGTGCGCTGTCTGGAGGAAGGCATTATCGCCAGCCCGGCTGAGGCCGATATGGCGCTGGTTTACGGTCTGGGCTTCCCGCCGTTCCACGGCGGCGCATTCCGCTGGCTGGATACGCTCGGCAGCGCGAAATATCTCGATATGGCGCAACAGTATCAGCACCTCGGTCCGCTGTATGACGTGCCGGAAGGTCTGCGTAACAAAGCGCGTCATAACGAACCCTATTATCCCCCGGTTGAGCCTGCCCGTCCGGTTGGCGACCTGAAAACGGCTTAAGGAGTCACAATGGAACAGGTTGTAATTGTTGATGCGATCCGTACCCCGATGGGCCGTTCGAAAGGGGGCGCTTTTCGCAATGTGCGTGCAGAAGATCTTTCCGCACATTTGATGCGTAGCCTGCTGGCACGTAATCCGGCGCTGGAAGCCGCTGCGCTTGACGATATCTACTGGGGTTGCGTGCAACAGACGCTGGAGCAGGGTTTTAACATCGCCCGCAACGCCGCCCTGCTGGCGGAAGTTCCGCACTCCGTTCCGGCGGTGACCGTCAACCGTCTGTGTGGTTCATCCATGCAGGCATTGCATGATGCCGCACGCATGATCATGACCGGCGATGCGCAGGCGTGCCTGGTTGGCGGCGTGGAACACATGGGCCATGTGCCGATGAGCCACGGCGTTGATTTCCACCCGGGTCTGAGCCGTAACGTGGCAAAAGCGGCGGGCATGATGGGACTAACGGCGGAGATGCTCTCCCGCATGCACGGCATCAGCCGTGAAATGCAGGATGCCTTTGCCGCACGTTCACACGCCCGCGCCTGGTCCGCAACGCAGTCCGGCGCGTTTAAGAATGAAATTATCCCAACCGGTGGGCATGACGCCGATGGCGTGCTCAAACAGTTTAACTACGACGAAGTGATCCGCCCGGAAACCACGGTCGAAGCGCTATCCACCCTGCGTCCGGCGTTTGACCCGGTCAGCGGTACGGTCACCGCCGGCACCTCTTCTGCACTCTCCGATGGTGCCGCCGCCATGCTGGTGATGAGCGAAAGTCGTGCACGCGAGTTAGGCCTGAAACCACGCGCCCGCGTGCGCTCAATGGCGGTGGTGGGTTGCGATCCTTCCATCATGGGATACGGTCCGGTTCCGGCGTCGAAACTGGCGCTGAAAAAAGCGGGGCTTTCGACCAGTGATATCGGTTTGTTTGAGATGAACGAAGCGTTTGCTGCACAGATCCTGCCGTGTATTAAAGATCTGGGGTTAATGGATCAGATTGACGAGAAGATCAACCTGAACGGCGGGGCGATCGCGCTCGGCCACCCGCTGGGCTGTTCCGGGGCACGCATCAGCACCACGCTGCTGAACCTAATGGAGCGTAAAGACGTCCAGTTCGGTCTGGCAACGATGTGTATCGGGCTGGGCCAGGGTATCGCGACGGTGTTTGAGAGAGTGTAAGGCTATAACGTAGGCCCGATAAGCATCGCGCCATCGGGCTTTTGCCGGGAGGCGCTGCGCTTTCCCGGCCTACGAGAGGTATCTCACCGCCACTGGCGAAGAGAGACAGTTTAGTTGCCGTTCTTCCCGCCTGTCAGGGGCGGGTTTTTTCTTCTTCGTTGCTCTTCTTAAATAAACGCGAATGCATCGCCAAACAGACGATCTTCCCGCGCACTGCGTTCATTACAGAACAGGTCACGCGCGATTTTCGCCATCTCAAAGCGACCCGCAATGTAGATATCATGCTCAGCAAGCGTTCCGTGATCCTGCATCACCGCCGTTAAGACCGTTCCCGTCCGCCCACGCCAGCCGGCTTCAGGTTGTTCCACCACTGCTTCTACATGCAGGTTAGGATGGTTGACAGAGAGCGCCTCGAGTTCAGAGAGATCGTAGAGGTGCTTCTCTTCACGACCGCCCCAGTAAATCGTGACGTCACGATTCGGATTGCGCGCCAGTGCCGTCAGCAGTATCGAACGGGCATAGGAAAAACCAGTGCCACCGGCAATCAGAATCAGCGGACGTTCTTCATCATCATCGCGCAACCACGCTTCGCCGTGCGGAATATCAACTACAATTTCATGATCTTTAAGAATGCGATCCATCACCGCTTTGGCATACAGGTTAATTTCTGACGCACCAATGTGGAGCTCAATAAAACCCTGCTCATTCGGCGTAGAGGCCATCGAGAACGGGCGTTTATCCCGTTCGTCCATCACGACCATTAAATATTGACCGGCCCGAAAGGAAAATGCCGCATCGGGCACTAAACGAACGCGATATACGGTATCAGTAATAGCTTCTACCGAGGTCACTTTACAGCTTAAGGTTGTCATGCGCTCCCTCTATGGGTCTGTAGGGCAAAACGAGCGCCTCAGGCGCCTTTACCGTCATTAAAGATGGCCAGTTCATCCCAAATCGCGTCGATACGGGCGATCACGTCAGGATCTTTTTTAATTGGACGTCCCCACTCGCGTTGGGTTTCACCCGGCCATTTGTTCGTGGCATCCAGCCCCATTTTTGAACCCAGACCGGAAACCGGCGAGGCAAAATCCAGATAATCAATTGGCGTATTTTCGACCAGCACCGTGTCCCGTGCAGGGTCCATACGGGTGGTAATCGCCCAAATCACATCGTTCCAGTCGCGTGCATTGACGTCATCATCACAGACGATAACAAATTTGGTGTACATAAACTGGCGTAAAAATGACCAGACGCCCATCATGACGCGTTTAGCATGTCCCGCGTACTGTTTTTTGATCGTGACGACAGCCAGACGATAAGAACACCCTTCCGGCGGCAGGTAAAAATCGACGATTTCCGGGAACTGTTTTTGCAGAATCGGCACGAACACTTCGTTTAGCGCAACGCCAAGTACGGCAGGTTCATCTGGCGGACGACCGGTATAGGTAGAGTGGTAAATCGCATCCTCACGCCGGGTAATATGCGTGACGGTAAACACCGGGAAGCTATCCACTTCATTATAATACCCGGTATGGTCGCCATACGGGCCTTCCGGCGCCATTTCTCCCGGGTCGATATACCCTTCCAGCACGATCTCCGCACTGGCAGGCACTTCAAGATCGTTAGACAGACATTTAACCACTTCGGTTTTCGTACCGCGCAGCAGACCTGCAAACGCATATTCAGAAAGCGTATCCGGCACCGGCGTCACCGCACCAAGAATGGTGGCCGGATCGGCACCCAGCGCAACGGAGACCGGGAACCGTTCACCCGGATGGGCCGCACACCATTCCTGGTAATCAAGCGCGCCGCCGCGATGGGACAGCCAGCGCATGATTAATTTATTCTTACCAATGAGCTGCTGACGATAAATACCTAAGTTCTGCCGCTCTTTATGCGGGCCACGCGTGACGGTCAGCCCCCAGGTGATGAGCGGTGCAGCATCTTCTGGCCAGCAGGTCATAATGGGGATGCGGTTTAAGTCGACGTCATCGCCTGAGATAATTTTTTGCTGGCAAGGCGCGCCGCGTAGTCGCTTCGTCGGCATATTCAACACCTGCTTGAACTGCGGCAGTTTATCAAACAGATCGCGAAAGCCTTTCGGTGGCTCCGGCTCTTTCAGAAACGCCAGTAATTTACCTACTTCCCGCAGCGCTGAGACATCATCCTGCCCCATGCCCATCGCGACGCGCTTTGGTGTACCAAACAGATTGCACAACACCGGCATCGAATAGCCTTTGGGGTTTTCAAACAACAAAGCAGGGCCACCGGCACGTAGCGTGCGGTCGGCAATCTCGGTGATTTCCAGGTGCGGATCCACTTCAAGCGTGATGCGTTTGAGTTCACCCTGTTGTTCAAGCAGCGTCAGGAAGTCGCGTAAATCGTGATATTTCATGGCGTCCATTGTGGCCTCTTCGTAAGCGCCTCATTATACGGCGTTCATCATCGTGATGCTGTATTTTTGTTAAATTAGCGTGAACTCTGGCAGCTCACCGGCTTCACCGGGATTATAATTAACTTCACGTCTTGCATTTGCTATGCTTGCGCCCCGGACAAGCGGATAAGAGTTATTATGCAATCCTGGTATTTATTGTACTGCAAGCGCGGGCAACTTCAGCGTGCCCAGGAACACCTCGAAAGACAGGCCGTGAGCTGCCTGACGCCGATGATCACCCTGGAAAAAATGGTGCGAGGAAAACGTACTGCAGTCAGCGAACCGCTGTTCCCTAACTATCTGTTTGTGGAATTTGATCCGGAAGTGATTCATACCACGACGATCAATGCCACACGCGGCGTCAGCCATTTTGTCCGTTTTGGCGCATCACCCGCGATTGTCCCTTCCACGGTGATTCACCAGCTCTCCGTCTATAAACCAGAAGGTATTGTCGACCCGGAAACGCCCTATCCCGGCGATAGCGTGATCATTACCGAAGGCGCTTTTGAAGGCCTGCAGGCGATTTTCACTGAACCGGACGGTGAAGCGCGTTCCATGCTGCTGCTCAACCTGTTGAATAAAGAGGTGAAGCAGAGTGTGAAAAATACCGGTTTCCGTAAGCTTTAGCCGCTACTCAGAACGAAATTCCAAACAGCTTTTTGACATTCGCATCCGTGGTCGAGGAAAGCCACTGCGGATCGTCGCCACGCCAGTGTGCGATGCGTTCAAGAATATGCGGCAGATGTGCCGGTTCGTTGCGTCGCGATGCAGGTTTCGGTGATAAGTCACGCGGCAACAGGTATGGCGCATCGGTTTCAATCAGCAATCGTTCGGCCGGAATAAACGGCAGCAGTTCGCGCAGCTCAAGCCCACGGCGCTCATCACATACCCAGCCCGTAATACCAATGTACATTCCTCTGTCGATACACGCCTGCATCTCCTCACGCGTACCGGTAAAGCAGTGCAACACTGCGCCCGGGAGTTTGTCCAGCCATGGGTCCAGCAGCGCCAGGAATCGCGCGTGCGCATCACGACAATGCATAAAGACTGGCATCTGTAATTCCGCCGCGATTCGCAACTGTGCGTCAAACGACCGCTCTTGTTCCTGCGGGGTGGAAAAATTACGATTGAAATCAAGGCCACATTCGCCAATCGCCACAACCTCAGGCATTGACGCCAGCGCCACAATCGCCTCCTCAGTGGCAGACTGCCACTGGCTGCTGTCGTGCGGGTGAACACCAGCTGTAGACCAGCAGTGAGGATAGATCTGTGCCAGTCGCTGCGCCTGTTGGCTTTCATGCAGGTTGGTTCCGGTGAGAAGCAGGCCGTTCACGCCAGCGGCGAAAGCGCGTGCCACAACCTCATCACGGTCTTTCAAAAACTGCGAACTGGTGAGATTCACACCGATATCAAACATGCTTCGCTCCATATGACAACCGCCCTGGCGGGCGGTTGAATTTACTCTTCTGTCTTCTCGGCTTTCTCAGCATCCGAGGCTGATTCCGCCTCATTATCTTCATCCCGCGTCTGTCGCTTACCGACATAGAAACGTGAGAAGAAAACACCGACCTCAAACAGGAAGTACATCGGAATCGCCAGTAACGTCTGTGAAAAAACATCCGGCGGCGTCAACAACATCCCTACCACAAACGCGCCAACCAACACATAAGGCCGTTTTTTACGCAAATCCTCCGGTGTGGTCACTCCCATCCAGCAGAGCAGCACGATGGCAACGGGCACCTCAAACGAGACGCCGAACGCCATGAACAGGGCCATGACAAAGCTCAGATAGCTGGCAATATCCGTCGAGACCTGCACCCCTTCCGGCGCAGTATTGGCAAGGAAGCCAAACGCCAGCGGGAACACGACAAAGTAGGCAAACGCCATACCGATATAGAACAGTAACGAGCTGGAGACCAGCAGAGGCACCACCATGCGGCGTTCATGTTTATACAGCGCTGGCGCAATAAATGCCCAGACCTGATAAAGGATCACCGGCGCTGACAGAATCAACGACACCATGAAGGTTAATTTGATCGGGGTGAAGAACGGTGATGCGACATCTGTCGCGATCATGGTCGCACCCTGCGGCAACTGTTTAATAAGCGGCGAGGACACCAGGTGATAGATGTCATTGGCAAAATAGACCAATGCCAGAAAAATCACGATAACCGCAATAATGCAGTTAAGCAGACGTTTTCGCAGCTCAATCAGGTGCGTGATAAGCGGTTGAGTATCTTCTACAGCCATGTTTACGGTTTATCACTCGACGTAGGGGAGGAGCCAGCAACAGGGGCCGCGGTTTTCGGTTCAGCGACCTTCACATCGACGACAGGAGGCGTCTCCACGGCAATCTCAGGAGCCTGCTCTGGTGCGCTGGCCTGGGCTTCAGCAGTCGCGGGCGTGACCCCTTCATGCTGTTCTTCGCTCCCTTTCACCACCGGGTTATGGATGGTGTGCGCTTCGTCGCTCGCTTTTTCGGGCTCGTTCGCGCTATAGGAACGCTTCATTGACTCTGCCGCCTGACGCAGTTCATCCATCGAGGCTTTCAGCTCAGGAGTCAGGTTTTCCAGGCTCGCTTTTTCAACCTTTTTCAGGCTGTCCTGAAACTCCTGAAGCTTAAGCTCCTGGGTCAGTTCATTCTGAACGGTTGTCGCAAGCGATCGCAATGCGCGCACCCAGCCAGCTATCGTTTTGACGGCTACCGGCAGTCGCTGCGGCCCCAGAACAACGAGGCCGATAATAAACACCAGTAACAGTTCGCTAAAACCGATATCAAACACGAATTATACCTGCTCTTTATCGTGGCTTTTCGCGTCTTCTTTTTTCACCGTTTCTTTTTCAGCGTCTACCGGTTTGTCAGTAATAGACTTCGCGGTAAAGTCAGCGTCCTGACTGGCTTTATCCTGTTTAGTCTCATCATCACTCATGGCTTTTTTGAAGCCTTTGATGGATGCGCCGAGATCGGAACCGATGGAGCCGAGTTTTTTGGTGCCAAACAACAGGACAACGATGACGGCAATGATCACCAACTGCCAAATACTGATACCACCCATACATGTTCCTCTGTGATAGATGATGATGAATTAATTAGGCCGCATTATACGTTACGCGACCCGCCTTGAGCGATGAAAAAATCAGCGTGTTTTGCGCCAGCCAACAATCCAGGCAACCAGGCCGCCCGCCATTAACCAACCGGGCATAAAACCCCATTCAGGACGATTAATCAGCAGGAATGTTCCGCTCAACAGTAACGTTGCGCCAATTCCTAATAAATAACGGGATTGACCCTGACGCACATGATTCGTCTGAAGCTCGCGCGCAATCTTATCAACACTGTGCTGTAAATATTTGCCCTGGCGCAAACTGTCGTACACCAGTTCAGGGAGTTCTGGCATTTTTTCGACCCAGAACGGGGCTTTTTCCTTAAATGCCCGGACCAGCGCCGGAATACCGACCTGATCTTTGATCCACGACTCCAGAAATGGCTTCGCCGTTTTCCAGAGATCCAACTGCGGATAGAGCTGACGACCGACACCTTCAACATACAGTAATGTCTTCTGCAACAATACCAGCTGCGGCTGCACTTCCATGTTAAACCGGCGCGCTGTATTGAAGAGGTTTAACAAAACGTGACCAAACGAGATTTCCGCCAACGGTTTCTCGAAGATCGGCTCACACACGGTGCGAATCGCAAATTCAAACTCTTCAACGTTGGTATCTGGCGGAACCCAGCCAGAATCGACGTGCAGCTCCGCGACTTTACGGTAGTCACGATTAAAGAACGCGATGAAGTTCTCCGCCAGATAACGCTTATCTTCCTTGTTTAAGGAGCCGACAATTCCGCAATCAATGCCAATATATTGCGGGTTTTCCGGGTGTTCATAACTGACAAAGATGTTTCCCGGATGCATATCCGCATGAAAAAAGCTGTCGCGAAAGACCTGTGTGAAGAAAACCTGTACACCGCGCTCCGCCAACAACTTCATGTTGGTGCCGTTTTTCTCCAGCGTCACCACATCGGAAACCGGAATGCCGTAGATGCGTTCCATCACCATCATATTCTCACTACAGTAGTCAGAATAAACTTCCGGGATGTAGAGCATTGGGCTGTTTTCAAAGTTTCGCCGTAGCTGAATGGCGTTGGCCGATTCGCGCAGCAGGTTCAGCTCATCAATCAGGGTTTTTTCATATTCCCGCACCACTTCTGTCGGCCGCAGACGGCGGCCATCCGGCAGTAAGCGAGGCACCCAACGGGCAAGACGATAAATCAGTCGTAGATCCGCTTTGATAACCGGCAGGATGTCAGGACGAATGACTTTAATGACGACCTCTTTGCCGTTCGATTTCAGTCTCGCCGTATGCACCTGCGCAATTGACGCCGACGCCAGCGGCTGAATATCAAATTCATCAAACCAGGCTTCAACGGGCAATCCGCCCATCGCTTCTTCGATTTGCGCTTTCGCCAGCTTGCCATCGAAGGGGGCGACTTTGTCCTGTAATAGCGCCAGTTGATCGGCAATATGCGGAGGGAAAAGATCGCGTCGGGTCGAGAGCATTTGGCCAAACTTGATCCACACCGGCCCTAACTCCTGCAGAGCCAGTCTCAGTCGCTCTCCCAGTAACTTTTCTTTATGGCGGTTTGGCATCCAGAACAGACAATAACGCCATAACCGCAGCGGCAGCGTGATCCGCATTTTAGGGATGAGCTCATCAAGTCCGTAACTTAAGAAAGTGCGAATGATGAAATATAGGCGCCGTACTTCACCTGGCGTCATTTAACCTCCAGTTTATCCAGCCGCCGGGTCAGCGCATCGACTGCGCGTTCCACAGCCGCTGTCTCTTCCGCGAACCAGGCGACCTCAAGCGGTCCGGGCGCCATTCGCCACTCTTCCGTAAGGGCTTCGGCCACATAGCGTTGTTGCCGCAGGATCCCGTGACGAAGAAATTTGGCGCCGCCGCGCAGGGCTTTGCTGATCCCTTCTGCCGCGATATCGCTGGTATAGGGTGCCAGCAGTTCAGCAGGATCGAATTCCGCCAGGTCGGCAAGCGCAACGAAATTCTGCACAACCTGAATATCGCCCTGCACTTCCAGCTCGCCACTGCGGATCAGCGCAGCCAGTTGCTGGCGGTCACGTAATTTTGGCAATACGCTGGCATGGGTGATGACCGTACAGTCGGCCTCGCCAGCCCACTCACCCAGTACATCAACCTGCCGCTCACTGAACAGCAGAATTAATGATGTCGAAAAGCCTTTTAGCTCCACTCGCAGCACTTTTCCCAGCAAACGCGCTCGCGCCGTTTTCAACGCTGGTGAACGATACAGGAAGGAATTAAGCAGACTTTCCATTCCTGCCGTCACTAAGGGTTTAAAAGGCATCCCCGTTCTCCTGTCAGAACTTATAGCCGCGATGCAGCGCAACCACACCCGCCGTCAGGTTGTAATAGTCGACGCTTTCAAACCCGGCGTCCTGCATCATCGCTTTCAATGTGTCCTGATCGGGGTGCATCCGGATGGATTCCGCCAGATAGCGGTAGCTGTCGGCATCATTGGCGACCATCGAACCAATACGCGGCAGAATATGGAAAGAGTAGGCATCGTACGCTTTGCTTAGCGGCTCGATAATCGGTTTAGAAAATTCCAGCACCAGCAGACGACCACCTGGTTTCAGGACTCGAAACATAGAGCGCAGGGCTTTGTCTTTGTCGGTGACGTTACGCAAACCGAAGGAAATGGTAATGCAGTCAAAGGTATTGTCCGGGAACGGCAGCGCTTCCGCATTGGCCTGAACGTATTCCACATTGCCAACCACGCCGATATTGCGCAGTTTCTCGCGACCCATTTTGAGCATTGAGTCATTGATGTCTGCCAGAATGACCTTGCCAGTCTCCCCGACCAGGCGAGAGAATTTAGCCGTCAGATCGCCGGTTCCCCCGGCTAAATCCAGCACTGTCTGACCACGGCGGACGCCGCTACAGTCGATGGTGAAGCGCTTCCACAAACGATGAATGCCAAAAGACATCAAATCATTCATGACATCATATTTTGATGCCACAGAATGAAAAACGTGGGCCACCATGTCCGCTTTATGTTCTTTAGCGACAGTCTGAAAACCAAAGTGCGTCGTTTCTTGTGAATTATCCACCATCTCAGTGCCTGCTCATCTGAAAATTGTTCAAGAAGTGTAACAGATTGGGGCGCATTGCCCTACCCTTCTGCCCGTCCCGGCTGCCCCAAACGGACTAATTCGATTGTTGCGCTATCCCGTCATCACCCGAATAAGACGTCTCTTCCTGCTCTTCGGGGACCGATCGCAATCGATACTCTTCATCCTGCGTCGTGGCCTGTTCTGCCAGTTCAGGATTGATCTCACGCTTAATTTCTACCCCTAAGCCGCGAAACGCTTCCGCCTGCGCCAATACGTTGCCACGCCCCGACGAGAGCTTTTTCATTGCCTGACGATAGTTATCCTGCGCTTTATCCAGACTCTGCCCAATGGAGGACATATCATCGACAAAGAGACGCATCTTGTCATAGAGCTTGCTTGCACGATCCGCAATCTGTTGTGCATTACGACTTTGATGCTCGTAGCGCCACAGATTCGCAATGGTCCGCAATGCCACCAGCAACGTCGTGGGACTGACCAGCATAATATTATTTTTCAGCGCCTCGGTAATCAGTTCGGGCTGTCTGTCGAGCGCTAACAGAAACGCAGGCTCGACAGGGATAAACATCAGCACATAGTCGAGCGTACGCAGCCCCGGAAGCTGTTGATAATCTTTACGCCCCAGCATGCGAATATGGTTCCGTACTGAGACAATGTGCTCCTGGAGCGCGCTTTCGCGGGCGTAATCGTCTTCCGCATTAAAATAGCGCTCATAGGCGACCAGCGTCATTTTGGCGTCGATCACCACATCTTTGCCCTGTGGCAAACGCACGATCACATCGGGTTGCATCCGCGAGCGATCGTTATTCTCGATGCTGACCTGGGTTTCGTACTCGTACCCTTCACGCAGTCCGGACGCCTCCAGCACACGGGTGAGTACAACTTCGCCCCAGTTCCCCTGCGTTTTATTGTCGCCTTTTAACGCACGCGTGAGGTTGACCGCTTCCTGGGCCATTTGCGCATTAAGCTGTTGCAGATTACGGATTTCATGTGCAAGGGTGTGACGTTCGCGCGCTTCCTGACCAAAGCTGTCCTGGACCTGGCGACGAAAGCCATCCAGTTGTTCACGCAGCGGCGTCAGCAGGCCGTTCAGACTCTGGCGGTTTTGTTCATCTACCCGGCGATTGCTCTGTTCAAAGATTCGGTTTGCCAGGTTTTCAAACTGTTCACTCAAACGCTGCTCGCTGTTGATCATCTGGCGGATTTTATCTTCCGCATGCTGCTGCGTGGCTTCCATCCGCGTGGTGACTTCACGCAGATCTGCTTCTAGTGAGGTGTTGATACTGCGCAGGCTACGTAATTCGTTATTGAGCAATTCACACTCATCGCGCCAGTGGTCGCTTTGGGCGAGCTGTTGTTTTGCAGCGCTTAATGCCGCAACCATCTCTTCACGTTCAGCGAATTGCTCGGCTTTCTGCTGCACATGCTGATAGCTGGCCAGCAGCCAGCCAAGCGCAATGCCCACCAGCGCAATAACCGCATAAATGATAATTGAGATATCCAAAATGCCTCCCGACGCCATACTCACCCGCACAAAAATAGAATTGTGCTGTATAAACGTCCAGTTTTAAAGAAGTTTCCTGCGAGGCACTACGCAAAATAAACGCATACAAGAAAAAGGCCGAACGCGTCGGCCTTTTACTGAAGAAGAAAGGATTAGATCAGACGACGTGCCGCTTCCACCACGATTTTCACCGCATGGCTTTCGGTTTGCTTCATCGTCTCAGCATTCGGGATCTCTTGCTGAGTACGGTTGACGATCACGCCCGCAACCATCCCGGCGCGCAGGCCCTGGCTTGCACACATGGTCAGTAGCGTAGCGGACTCCATTTCGTAGTTCATTACGCCCATTGACTGCCACTCTTCCATGGAGCCTTTGAAACGACGTACTACACGGCCGGAGAAGGTGTCGTAACGTTCCTGTCCTGGGTAGAAAGTATCAGACGAGGCGGTTACACCCACGTGAGTAGTGGCGCCAATGGATTTCGCCGCTTCAACCAGTGCGGTGGTACATTCAAAGTCAGCAACTGCCGGATATTCCATTGGCGCAAAGTGCAGGCTCGCGCCATCCAGACGGACGGACGCCGTGGTGACCAGAACATCGCCGACATTGATGTGCGGCTGAATGGCGCCGGTGGTGCCAATACGCAGGAAGGTACGAATGCCCAACTGCGCCAGTTCTTCCACAGCAATAGAGGTAGACGGACCGCCGATACCGGTCGAGCAGACGATGACGGCTTTGCCATCCAGTTCAGCACGCCAGGTAGTGAATTCACGGTGAGAGGCCAGTTTTACCGGCTTTTCCATCAGCGCGGCGATCTTTTCTACACGTTCCGGATCGCCAGGGACGATAGCCAGCGTAGCCCCTTGTAAATCGTTCTTGGTGAGGCCGAGATGAAAAACGTCAGACCTGGACATATAAAACTCCTCTGTGATTCGGTTTTTGTCAGAAGAAGCAAAAAGACACTTTACCGAAGGACTTAAGATATTTTCGTGACCATCATCACCATGGCGTAAATAAGTTGCATGGACTTACCAGCAAATAGTGATTCAAATCACACTAACAAGCCAATTTTCGCTTTCTTCGCACAAAAAGCGAGCCGTTTGAGGCAGTGTGAAATGTTAAAGGCTGTCTATAGTTAACAGTGCGCTATTTTTCTAAGGGTACGGAGAATACCATGACATCAACACAACAAACCGGTTTTGCACCTGCAGCATCCCCTGTTGCCGCTACCTCAGTTCATACTCCGGACGACGCCATTGTCGCGGGTGTGACGTCGATCCCTTCCCAGGGCGACGATATGCCGGCGTATCACGCGCGACCGAAACAGAGCGATGGCCCACTGCCAGTGGTCATTGTAGTGCAGGAAATCTTTGGCGTGCATGAACATATCCGCGATATATGCCGTCGTCTGGCGCTGGAAGGGTATCTGGCAATCGCACCAGAACTCTATTTCCGTGAGGGCGACCCGAATGATTTCGCGGATATTCCTACGCTGCTCAGCGGCCTTGTGGCAAAAGTGCCGGATTCCCAGGTGTTAGCCGATCTGGATCACGTCGCCAGTTGGGCGTCCCGTAACGGTGGCGATGTGCATCGCCTGATGATGACCGGTTTTTGTTGGGGCGGTCGCATCACCTGGCTCTATGCGGCGCATAACCCGCAGTTGAAAGCTGCTGTCGCGTGGTATGGGAAACTGATCGGCGATAAGACGCTGAATTCACCAAAGCATCCCGTTGATGTGGCCACCGACCTGAACGCTCCGGTACTGGGTCTGTATGGTGGGCAAGATAACAGTATTCCGCAGGAAAGCGTTGAGACTATGCGCCAGGCGCTACGCGCCGCTAACGCTACCGCGGAAATCGTCGTCTATCCCGATGCGGGTCATGCCTTCAATGCCGACTATCGCTCGAGCTATCACGAAGAATCTGCCAAAGACGGCTGGGAAAGAATGCTGGCCTGGTTTGCGCAGTACGGTGGCAAAAAAGCGTAAAAGCGAAAAGCCCGGGGGCGGCGACGCCTTACCGGGCCTGCGTGTCATCAAGCCTGACGCAGATTCTGCGCGGCTTTCACCATGTTCGCCAGCGCTGCCCGGGTCTCCGGCCAGCCGCGGGTTTTCAGACCACAGTCCGGGTTCACCCACAGACGTTCAGCCGGAATACGCTGCGCCGCTTTTTGTAACAGCGCCTCAATCCACTCTACGCTCGGGACGTTCGGCGAGTGAATGTCATACACGCCCGGTCCGATTTCGTTCGGGTAATCGAACTCTTCGAACGACTCCAGCAGTTCCATGTCGGAACGTGAGGTCTCAATGGTGATTACGTCGGCATCCAGTGCAGCAATAGAATCCATGATGTCGTTAAATTCGCAATAACACATGTGGGTGTGGATCTGGGTATCATCTTTCGCCACCGCCGCGTTGATGCGGAACGCTTCCACGCCCCAGGCCAGATAGGCCTCCCAGTCACTACGACGCAGCGGCAGCCCTTCGCGCAGTGCCGGTTCATCAATCTGAATAATTCCGATCCCTGCCGCTTCCAGATCCGCCACCTCATCACGCAGCGCCAGTGCGATCTGCTTTGCGATGGTTTCGCGGCTCACGTCTTCACGCGGGAAGGACCAGCAGAGAATGGTTACCGGGCCGGTCAGCATGCCTTTTACCGGTTTGTCGGTCAGTGACTGCGCATATTTTGCCCATTCAACGGTGATCGGCTCAGGACGGCTGATATCGCCAATCACCACCGGCGGTTTCACGCAGCGAGAGCCGTAACTTTGCACCCAACCATTCTGGGTGAAGACGAAACCATCCAGATGTTCGCCAAAGTATTCCACCATGTCGTTGCGTTCGGCTTCACCGTGGACCAGCACGTCCAGACCGAGACGTTCCTGCTCAACAATCGCCTGCTTAATATGCTCCGCGATGCCAGTGCGGTAGTTGTTAGCATCAAGCTGACCTTTTTTGAAGTCCAGACGCAGGCCGCGGATTTCAGTGGTCTGTGGGAAAGAACCGATAGTGGTTGTCGGCCATGCAGGCAGGTTGAAGCGCGCACGCTGAGCTTCAGCCCGCACCTCGTACGGGTTCGCCCGCTGGCTGTCCTGTGCAGTGATGGCTGCCAGACGTTTTTCCACTGCTGCATTGTGCACACGACTTGAGTGGCGACGCGCCTGAATCGGTGCGCTCCATTCGGCGATGGCGGCGGTATCGCCGCTGTTCAGCGCATCGCGCAGCAGGGTCAGTTCACCACACTTTTGCAGGGCGAAGGCAAACCAGCTCTTCACTTCCGCATCCAGACGCGTTTCAACGCTCAGGTCGATTGGGCTGTGCAGCAGTGAGCAAGATGAGGCGACCCACAGATCGCGAAGGCCGACGATATCTTTAATCTGGGCATATTTTTCTGTCAGATCGGCACGCCAGACGTTGCGTCCATTGACCAGCCCAGCAGACAGCAACCAGTCGGCCGGCAGGCGTTTGTGCAGCGCTGTCACGTCATCGTTACCGTGGACCAGGTCAACGTGGAGTCCCTGTACCGGCAGCGCGGCAATAGTATCAAGGTTAGGCGTCACACCTTCGAAATAAGTGGTCAGCAGCAGTTTCACCTGCCCGGAAAGCGCATCATAGGCCGGTTTGAACGCGTCCAGCCACGCCTGCGGCAGTTCCAGCACCAGTGCCGGTTCGTCGATCTGCACCCACTCGATGCCGCGTTTTGCCAGCTCCGCCAGCACCTGCTGGTAAACCGGCAGAATGTCGTTGAGCAGGCTCAGGCGATCGAACGACTCGCCCTTCACTTTGCCCAGCCACAGATAAGTCACCGGCCCCAACAACACAGGTTTTACCTTGTGACCCAGCGCCAGCGCTTCGTCCACTTCATCCAGCAGTTGGGTCCAGGTCAGTTTGAACTGCTGACCTTTGACGAACTCCGGCACCATGTAGTGATAGTTGGTGTTAAACCACTTGGTCATTTCCGCCGCCGCCGCAGGTTCACCGGTCGGCGCACGACCGCGGCCAATACGGAACAGCGTGTCGATATCAACGGAACCGTCTTTGTTCTGATGACGAGCCGGGACGTTTCCGAGCAGCAGGCTGGTGGTCAGAACATGGTCGTACCAGGCAAAATCGCCGACCGGCAGAAGATCGATACCCGCCTGTTTTTGCTGATCCCAGTGGCGCGCACGCAGTTCGCGTCCCACCGCCAGCAGTTCTTCACGGGTCGCATTGCCTGCCCAGTAGCTTTCTTGCGCTTTTTTCAGCTCGCGACGCAGGCCAACGCGAGGGAAACCGAGGGTGTGATTCAGTATTGTCATTTTACTTCCTCTAATTATATGTAAATCCTATGGATTTTTAATTTAGGGAAGGCGGCAAATTTGCTCATCCCCGGGAGCTTACATCAGTAAGTGACCAGGGTGGGGAAACGCAGCCAACGCACCATAAATTTAAAATACGAAGGATTTTGGACGTCTGGATGTTTACACATCCATATTTGACAGTTACTGTATATTCCTCAAGCGCAATTTGTTCATGCCGAAGTGAAGGACTTTCATGATCGAGATTAAACACCTGAAAACTCTCCAGGCGTTGCGGAATACCGGGTCACTGGCCGCCGCCGCGGCGACGTTGCATCAGACCCAATCCGCCCTGTCTCACCAGTTCAGCGATCTGGAACAGCGCCTTGGCTTTCGGCTGTTTATCCGGAAAAGTCAGCCGCTGCGTTTTACGCCGCAGGGCGAGATTCTGTTACAACTGGCAAGCCAGGTGCTGCCGCAGATCAGCCGCGCGCTGCAGGCCTGTAATGAACCGCAGCAGACCCGCCTGCGCATCGCCATTGAATGTCACAGCTGTATTCAGTGGCTGACCCCGGCGCTGGAAAATTTCCGGGCAAACTGGCCGCAGGTAGAGATGGATTTCAAATCCGGCGTAACCTTTGATCCTCAGCCTGCGTTACAGCAGGACGAACTGGATCTGGTGATGACGTCTGACATTCTGCCGCGCAGCGGGCTGCACTATTCGCCGATGTTTGATTTTGAAGTCCGGCTGGTGCTGGCCCCCGAACATCCGCTGAGCAGCAAGACGCAGATCACGCCGGAAGATTTAGCCAGCGAAACGCTGCTGATCTATCCGGTACAGCGCAGTCGCCTGGATGTCTGGCGGCATTTTCTTCAGCCAGCAGGTATCAGTCCGTCTCTGAAAAGCGTGGATAATACGCTGCTGTTGATTCAGATGGTGGCTGCAAATATGGGTATTGCCGCCCTGCCGCATTGGGTTGTAGAGAGTTTTGAACGCCAGGGTCTGGTGGTCACCAGAACCCTGGGTGATGGCCTGTGGAGCCGCCTGTATGCCGCCGTGCGTGACGGTGAGCAGCGCCAGCCGGTGACGGAAGCGTTTATTCGATCGGCGCGCAATCACGCCTGCGATCATCTGCCGTTTGTACGGAGCGCGGAGCGACCCACTTTCGATGTACCCACAGTGAAGCCAGTATCACCAGCGCGCCTGTGATAAAGCTCGGCCAGTGGGGTTGTTGGTGCCAGATCGCCAGATTAACCAGCAGTCCCGCCGGTACATGCATGTTATTCATAATGCCCAGCGTGCCCGCATCGACCTGCGTGGCGCCGTAATTCCACATAAAGTAGCCGATCCCTGAAGCCGCAACGCCAAGGAACACCAGAATGCTCCACTGGAGTGGGGTTTCAGGCATTTTCTGCACATTGCCCAGCATGAACCAGGCAACGACTGCCACCAGAAACGCGCCGAGGTAAAACCATGCAAACGCGTTATGCTGCGGCATCGGGCGGGTCTCCATCAAACGTTTATACCCCACCATCCCGATGGCAAAACTGATGTTGGAAAGTTGCACCAGCAGCAGGCCCGTCCAGAAGTGATCGGTCACCTGATCATAGCGAATGATGCCGGCGCCAATCACCGCCAGCAACGCGCTGAACGCATACCCCCAGCGCAGCCGCCGCTGACTCATCACATCGTAAATTAACGTGATATAGAGCGGTGTCAGCACGGTAAACAACAGCAGCTCAGAGACGGTCAGGTAGAGATAAGCGTGGAAACT
This sequence comes from Citrobacter sp. ANG330, assembly GCF_047467925.1. Taxonomy (NCBI): domain Bacteria; kingdom Pseudomonadati; phylum Pseudomonadota; class Gammaproteobacteria; order Enterobacterales; family Enterobacteriaceae; genus Citrobacter; species Citrobacter sp. ANG330. The sequence continues at coordinate 23,843 of NZ_JASJUI010000015.1, forward strand.
CAGCATATACATGACGCCAAGCTGCATCGCGCCCACCAGCATATACAGTCCAATCGTTTTCAGGCTGTGCCCACGGGTACGCAGGAAAGGCAGGAATACCAATGCCGCCAGGCCGACCCGAACCAGCACCGCAAAATAGCTGTCGACGTGCCCGGCGAGGTATTCGCCAAACAAACTGAAGGAGAAGGCCCACAGGATCGTGGTAATGATGAGTAACGCCACAATGGATATCTCTTAGAACAAGGAGTATCCATTGTAGCGGAGAGTCAGGTTGACAACTGACTAATTAACAAACACTCGTCTTAGCGTAAAAAGAGATCGCGAAGATAGTGTGGCACCGCATTGTCGGCGTTGATGCCAATCACTTCCAGTTCCGGATGCAAATCCTTCAGACGCTGGTGCGCATTGCCCATAATGCAACCTTTACCCGCCATCGACAGCATCTCAGCATCGTTCATGCCGTCACCAAAGGCGATGCAGTCTTTGAGGCTGTAGCCCATGGCTTTCGCAACCGCCTCCAGCGCATGGCCTTTTGAAACGCCGCCCGCCATCACTTCCAGGCAGGTGAGCGTGGAGAAACTGACATTCACGCGATCGCCCCAGCGTGCATTAATTGCCTGCTCCAGCGGCAGCAGCGCCTCGTGAGATTCGCAGGTAAAGAATACTTTACTGACGCCTTCCGGCTCCAGCAGACCCGGTTCAAACAAGGAGTAGTGAAACACCGCCTCTTTGAAGAAACGCATTTCATCCGGGCGATGGCGGTTCATAAACCATTCGTCATCACGATAGACGTTGGTCACGATATCCGGGTTGGCGTTCACCATGCCAAACAGATCGCTGGCAATATCGCGATCCAGATTGTGGGTAAACACCAGATTTCCGTCCATATCATGCACCCGCGCCCCGTTAGAGGTGATCATGTAAGACTTGATCTCCAGGTTATCGCGGATCTGTCCCACATCAATATGGTGACGGCCGGTCGCAAAGACGAAGTTAACGCCACGAGCAGTCAACAGTTTCAACGTCTCTTTCGCGTACGGGGACAGGGTATGGTCGGGAGAAAGCAGAGTGCCATCTAAATCAGACGCAACGACCTGATACATATAAAAATTCAACCTCTAAGCAAAGCGGTTTCCGCTGATGAGTTATGCTTGTTGAAAAAATCAACAATTGCGTGAAGCGCGACTGAGCGCATAGCGTCCTTTTCAAAAAGGATCTCATGGTAAGCGCCTTCAATGACCAGCGGATGACCCCCTTCGACAGGATGGCCCGCTGCGGCGCGGAGTTCACAAAAACGATCGTGCATGCGGTTATCCACTACACGCTCTTCTTCTGCCTGAATCAACAGCGTGGGCGTAGCATCATCGCCAGCGCCCGCCAGTACCTGCTCAGCGGCCAGTATGCCTTCCCGCACCCAATGATACGTCGGGCCACCAACGCGCAACTGCGGTTCATCGGCATAAAAACGTAAATTACGCCGATAGCGCTGCCGGCTATGGGTTAATAAATTCATGCCAAACGGCAATGCCCGCCAGCGTCCAGTCCCGATTGCATACCCTTCCCGAATCCGCGGATACTCTTCAGCCCAGTCCAGAATGTGGCGTACCATCCAGTCCGGCAGACGCATCACAATACCAAACATGGGCGCACAAAGCGCAATAGCATCGCACTGATGCGGATGGCGTTGCAGGAACAGCGTTGCAATTGCGCCTCCCATGGAGTGCGCCAGAATATAGCGTTTACGCCACGGTCCCGGCTTAACTTCCTGTTCCCAGAACGCCGTTAAATCATCGACATAATCATTGAAGTTTTCGACATGACCACGATGGGGATCCGATAGCATACGCCCGGAACGCCCCTGACCACGATGGTCAATAATGAGAACATCAAAGCCCTGATGAAACAGGTCATACGCCAGTTCGGCGTACTTTACATAGCTTTCTATACGCCCAGGACAGACGACGATCACGCGATCGTTTTGCTCTGCGTGAAAACGGACGAAGTGCACCGGCACATTGCCCACACCGGTAAATTCCGCTTCCTCTCGCTGACGCCAGAAATCGGTCAATGGACCCATAGAAAAGGCCGCGAACGCGTTTTCTCTTGTTTCCCAGTCTTTTTGGTGCTGAAACATCGGGTATCCAGCCTCGTTTACCAGGTAAAAATCGTTTTTTTAGCGGAGCGTGACACTTTGCTGCGACAGTAGCGTATTGTGGCATATACCCATCATACTTCAAGCTGCAGATGCGTTGGCTTTCCTCGTTCATTCCCGTTACGTACTCCCTGTACGCACCTGGGAATTCGCTGCGTCGCCGCCTTTTTGCAGCTCGAATGATTTAGCGTATCAACTAGTGCAATCCGGGAGTTTCTCATGACCTTCGAATGGTGGTTCGCCTACCTGCTGACATCCATAATTCTGAGCCTTTCACCCGGCTCCGGCGCCATCAACACCATGACAACGTCTATCAATCACGGCTATCGTGGCGCGGTAGCGTCGATTGCCGGGTTACAGGCCGGGTTGGGCATTCATATCGTTCTGGTTGGCGTCGGACTGGGTACGCTGTTTTCACGCTCCGTCATCGCTTTTGAAGTCCTGAAATGGGCGGGGGCCGCCTATCTGATTTGGCTGGGTATCCAGCAATGGCGCGCTGCCGGTGCGATTGACCTGAATGCCATGGCCCAGACCCAGTCGCGTGGCCGCCTGTTTAAGCGCGCCGTATTTGTGAACCTGACAAACCCCAAAAGCATCGTCTTTCTTGCCGCTCTCTTCCCGCAGTTTGTAATGCCGAAAGAGCCGCAGCTGATGCAGTACGTTGTGCTCGGCGTGACCACGATTGTGGTCGATATCGTGGTGATGATCGGTTACGCCACGCTGGCGCAACGAATCGCCTTGTGGATCAAAGGGCCGAAACAGATGAAAGCGCTGAATAAAGTTTTCGGTTCGCTGTTTATGCTGGTTGGGGCATTGCTGGCGTCGGCAAGACATGCCTGACGCATTGCCGGATAGCGGCTGGCGCGTATCCGGCACGAAACATTAACGTGAAATGATCAGGTGGATGCCAAAACCAGCGAACAACGCTCCGGCAAAACCGTCGATCCATTTGGCCATACGCTGATAGCCACGACGCATTTTCGGCAGTGCAAACAGGCTGGCGACCACGGTAAACCACGCGAAGGTTTCAACGATAATCAGCACGAAAATCCCCCAGCGGGCGGCAGTACCGACGCTGTCGCCAACAAACAGCGAGAAGACCGAACCGAAATAGATGATGGCTTTCGGGTTCGCCAGATTCGTCAGCAATCCTTTCAGGAAACTGCGACCGCTTTGCGCCAGTTCAACCTGCGGCGCGGGCGCGGCGACATCCTGTTTTTTCAGCGCGCCGCGCAGCATCTGATAACCCATCCAGCACAGATACAGGCCGCCGCCGACCATGATAATGGTGTGGAGCCAGGCCATTTTTTCGATGATCAGATGCAGGCCAAGCAGCGCGATGCCCGCCCAGACCATGACGCCACAGGTAATGCCCAGCACACCCATCATCGCTTCTTTGCGCGAACGGCTAACCGCCGTCTGCGAGACGAAAAAGAAATCCGGTCCTGGGCTCATCAGTGCCACAATGTGCACCATCGCCACGGTAAGAAATAGCATTAGCATGATGAAAATACTCGCGGGAGAAACAGTTCAGTGAGTGACCATCCTGACACTTTTTTGCCTGGCTGACTACTCTTCGTCGTCACCATCGACGTGCGCACGGATCAGCGCCATAAACGCTTTACCAAAACGCTCCAGTTTGCGCATGCCGACACCGTTGACGCTGAGCATTTCGCTCGCGGAAACCGGCATCTGTTCCGCCATTTCAATCAGCGTGGCATCGTTAAAGACGACATACGGCGGAATGTTCTCTTCATCGGCAATGGCTTTACGCAGCTTGCGCAGTTTGGCGAACAGTTTGCGATCGTAATTGCCACCGAAGGACTTTTGCATCACGCGCGGTTTCAGGGCGACAATACGCGGCACCGCGAGTTGCAGCGGCGCTTCGCCCCGGAGCACCGGACGTGAAGCGTCGGTGAGCTGCAGCGCGGAATGCTGGGCGATGTTTTGCGTAACGAAGCCCAGATGAATCAACTGGCGGATTACGCTCACCCAGTGCTCGTGGCTCTGCTCGCGCCCCATGCCGTATACTTTGAGTTTGTCGTGACCAAGCTCGCGAATGCGCTGGCTGTTAGCCCCGCGAATCACTTCCACCACGTAACCCATCCCAAAACGCTGGTTTACCCGACCAATGGTTGAGAGCGCAATCTGCGCGTCCTTCGCGCCATCGTACTGTTTTGGCGGATCAAGGCAGATATCGCAGTTGCCGCACGGCTCCTGACGCCCCTCGCCAAAGTAGTTCAGTAGCACCAGACGACGACAGGTTTGCGCCTCAGCAAACGCGCCCATCGCATTCAGCTTATGCCGCTCGATATCCTGTAACTGACCCTGCGGCTTTTCTTCCAGGCAGCGGCGCAGCCACGCCATGTCCGCCGGATCGTAAAACAGCATTGCCTCCGCAGGCAGGCCGTCACGTCCGGCGCGACCGGTTTCCTGATAATAGGATTCAATGTTGCGAGGAATATCGAAATGCACCACAAAACGCACATTAGGTTTGTTGATACCCATGCCGAAAGCGACGGTCGCGACCACGATTTGCAGGTCATCGCGCTGGAATTTCTCCTGCACTTCAGCACGAATGTGATTTTCAAGCCCCGCATGGTACGCCGCGGCGCTAATGCCCCGGCTTTGCAAACGTGCGGCGGTGTCTTCCACCTTCGCACGGCTGTTACAGTAAATAATCCCTGATTTACCACGCTGTTCCTGCACGTAACGCATAAGCTGATCGAGCGGTTTAAACTTCTCCATCAGCATGTAGCGAATATTCGGACGGTCAAAGCTGCTGATCTGGATTAAGGGATCGTTCAGCCCCAGCAGACGAACAATATCCAGCCGCGTGGTTTCATCAGCGGTTGCGGTCAGCGCCACAAACGGCAGCGCAGGAAAACGCTGTCTGAGCTGGCCTAATGCGGCATATTCCGGGCGGAAGTCATGTCCCCACTGCGAGATACAGTGCGCTTCGTCGACAGCCAGTAACACCGGATTCCAGTGCGCCAGATGCTCAAGGAAGTTATCCAGCATCAGACGTTCAGGGGCGATATAGAGCAGACGAATTTGACCAGTGCGACACCCTGCCATCACCTCAAGCTGCTGCTCACGGGTTTGCGACGAGTTCAGACAAGCCGCCGCCACGCCGTTCGCCAGCAGCTGGTCGACCTGATCTTTCATCAGGGAGATCAGCGGCGAAACCACCACGGTCAGGCCGTTGAGTAATAAGGCAGGGATTTGGTAGCAGAGGGATTTTCCGCCCCCGGTCGGCATCACGACGAGACAGTCGCGCCCCGAAACGACGGTGTCGATGATCGCTTCCTGACCCGGGCGAAACTGTTGGTAGCCAAAGGTTTCTTGCAAAACCTGCTTAGCTCCAGATTCCAGATTCAACACTTCCGCCTGCGCCACATTAACCCCGTTCGCTTAAATCAAAACAGGCGCTATTTTCAGCGCCTGAGGGAGAAACTGCAATGTTTAAAACACAATCATCGATCAGAAGATATCGTTGAGCATCACACCCACACCGACGCGCGTCTGATTAAAGTTATAGTCGATCAGCGATTCGCCGTACCCGCTATACACTTGAGTATAGAGACGAATATGCTTCGTCATCGGATAACTCAGCCCCAGCTCCGCGCCGCCGTATCCCGTATTCCAGTTGTACTGGCCCTTCGCGCTCAGCACCGCATCGCCCAGATGATAACCGACCTTAAGCTGGTAATAGCCCATATATTTGGTGATATCCGGGTTATCGTCGGTACTGCCGATGACGTACCACGGCTTGACCTCCACCAGCCAGTTGCCATTTTCCGCCATCAGACGCGTGTAAAGACGATTCCAGCTACGCGATGTCGGATCGGAACGCCCGTTCGAATCATGGTTGTAACCCATTTCCACGTCGCGCAGCGTCCATCCGGCAACGCGGTAATCCGTCGCAAAACCCAGAAACAGCTGCGGTTCGTAGTTGGTTTCACGAAACGGCGATGACTCTTCCGTATTGGATAGCTGCCACCAGGACTTCTGTGTATAAGAGGCACCAAGGACCGAATTCGGCCCCATAATCCCACGCCAGATCGGAAACGCCAGGCTCAACTGGAACTTCACTTCATCTTTGCGGGCGTTTTCGGACCAGTTGTAGGAACCGATCGCTTCTTTGTTCATGTCGCTGGTATTGGTGTAAATCAGGTAGTTCGTATCGTAAGGGTAAAGCGTAAAAGGATTATCATGCTCCTGCAGCATATTGGCGATAATACTGCCCCGTACCGTGGGCGCATCATGAACCTCTTTCACCGTCGCCTCTTGCGCATACGCCATCAGCGGCAGCAGTGCTGCTGGTAGCAACCAAGCCGGAATCGCCCGCATTCTTGTTGTTCTCCTGAACGAAAGATTTTTGATTTGTCTGGTAGTCTGCCAACCATTTTACATATTTACATACTTCCTCGTTAGTTATCCCTTCTTAAAGTGGAAAACAACATTTAAGAAGCATAACATCAACATTTCATTAACCAATGGAGTATTGGAATCGTATGTCTGCCGTACTGACTGCTGAGCAAGCCCTGAAGCTCGTGGGTGAAATGTTTGTCTATCACATGCCGTTTAACCGGGCGCTGGGGCTGGAACTGGAACGCTACGAAAAAGAATTTGCCCAGTTGGCCTTTAATAATCAGCCGATGATGGTCGGGAACTGGGCACAGAGCATTCTGCATGGCGGGGTGATCGCCTCTGCACTGGACGTGGCAGCCGGACTGGTGTGTGTCGGCAGTACCCTGACGCGCCATGAAACCATCAGTGAAGATGAACTGCGCCAGCGGTTGTCGCGCATGGGGACTATCGATCTGCGCGTGGACTATCTGCGTCCGGGCCGGGGCAACCGTTTTACCGCCACCAGCAGTCTGCTGCGTGCCGGGAATAAAGTCGCCGTGGCGCGTGTGGAATTGCACAACGAAGACCAGCTTTATATTGCCAGCGCCACCGCCACTTATATGGTGGGGTAAAAACAGGTAAACTGCTGTTACATATCAGACATGAGTTTTCCCGATGGATGCAAAACAAACGCGGCTGGGCGTGTTACTCGCGCTTGCCGCTTATTTTATTTGGGGGATCGCTCCGGCGTACTTCAAACTAATTTATTACGTCCCCGCAGATGAAATCCTGACCCACCGCGTAATCTGGTCATTTTTCTTTATGGTGGCGCTGATCAGCATCAGCCGGCAATGGTCGAGCGTGAAAGCGCTACTGCAAACGCCGAAGAAGATCTTCCTGCTGGCGCTTTCGGCGGTACTCGTGGGGGGCAACTGGCTGCTGTTTATCTGGGCGGTTAACAACCACCATATGCTGGAAGCCAGCCTGGGTTACTTTATCAACCCGCTGGTGAACATTGTGTTGGGGATGCTTTTCCTCGGTGAGCGCTTTCGTCGAATGCAGTGGCTGGCGGTGATTCTGGCAACCTGTGGCGTTCTGGTGCAGCTCTGGACCTTCGGCTCTTTACCCATCATCGCGCTGGGACTGGCGTTCAGCTTTGCCTTTTACGGTCTGGTACGCAAGAAAATTGCCGTTGAAGCGCAAACCGGAATGCTGGTGGAGACTCTGTGGCTGTTGCCCGTTGCCGCAATCTACCTGTTCGGTATCGCCGATAGCTCAACCAGCCATATGGGGCAGAACCCGATGTCGCTCAACCTGCTGCTGATTGCCGCCGGGGTGGTGACCACAGTTCCGCTGCTGTGCTTTACCGGTGCGGCGACGCGCCTGCGTCTTTCCACGCTGGGTTTCTTCCAGTACATCGGCCCGACGCTGATGTTCCTGCTGGCCGTCACGTTCTATGGCGAAGTGCCGGGCGCGGATAAAATGGTGACGTTCGCCTTTATCTGGGTCGCGCTGGCGATCTTCGTTGCAGATGCGATTTATACGCAGAGACGGGGACGTCAGCGTTAGAGGATTGCCGGATAGCGGCTGTGCCTTATCCGGCCTACGATGAGGTACTGTTTGTAGGCCGGATAAGCGAAGCGCCATCCGGCACGACCATTACAGCCAGTTCTTCCGTTTAAAGTACAGATACGGCGCCAGACCGGCGAGCAGCATAAAGATAATCGCGCCCGGATAACCAAAGCTCCACTTCAGTTCAGGCATAAACTCAAAGTTCATCCCATAGCTGGATGCCACCAGCGTCGGCGGCAGAAAGACCACGGAAACCACCGAGAAGATCTTGATGATGCGGTTCTGCTCGATGTTGATAAAGCCCATCGCCGCCTGCATCAGGAAGTTCACTTTCTGAAACAGGGATTCATTGTGCGGCAGCAGGGATTCGATATCGCGCAGGATCTCGCGCGCCTGTTCCAGTTGCCCGCCCGGAAGACGCGCCTTGCGGACCAGGAAGTTCAGCGCGCGCTGGGTATCCATCAGACACAGGCGAACTTTCCAGCCGATATCTTCCAGTTCCGCCAGCGTCGAGAGCGCTTCATCGTACTCATCGCCCTGGTGTCCTTCCATGATCACCCGACTCAGTTCTTCCAGATCGCTGTAGATGTTTTCGATTTCGTCCGCCAGCTGTTCGATTTTGGTCTCGAACAGATCCAGCAGCAGTTCGTAGGCGTTACCGTCCACCATGGCCTGGCTACGCGCACGCATACGATACAAACGAAATGCCGGCAGCTCACGTTCACGCAGGGTAAACAGACGACCATCGCGAATGGTGAATGCCACGGTGGAGTTACCCGCGTGGTCCTCCGCATCTTCGAAGAAGAAAAAGGAGTGAATATGCAGGCCGTCTTCGTCTTCGAAGAAACGGGCGGATGCTTCGATGTCTTCCAGTTCAGGACGGGTTGCCAGGCTTTGGCCCAGCTCAGATTGTACGCGCAAGCGCTCGTCGTCGTCGGGTTCGACCAGGTCGACCCAGACGGCATCAATCAGGGTTTGTGACTCTTCGACTTCCAGCCGGGTGAGTCGGTTATTTTCCAGTTGAAATGCGCTCAGCATGACCGGGACTCCCAATGCTTAAAAATATCGGACAGTTCGGTGGGCACACAGAAACAAATTGGGTTTCAGACCATTAAACAGCCTGACTCAGCGCGACGGGAAAAAAGAGAAGGTCGCTGACAACCGCGAAGGCTATCAGCAAAAAGGGATAGCCTTAGGAGTTGATCCTGGATGACAGGATAATGAGCCAGTATCTACTGGGTGTGTCCAAGGCGAATGTCCTCTTAGCGTAATCGTGCGCGCATGTTACGCCAGCAAAAATTTGCCGTCAACACGCAACGAAACGCGAAAAAGTAATAATTTCCCCTTATGCAGAAAGGTTAGCAGAGCGGGAAATTTAAGTGATATTTATCTATAAGTTAGACCGTTTCCAGCTTCGCGTAGGCAGCAACAAGCCATTTGATTCCCTGTCCCTGGAAGGCCACCTGCAACCGGCTGTGTTCGCCGCTGCCCTCCAGATTCACAATGGTGCCTTCGCCGAACTTAGCATGACGCACACGCTGACCCAGCTTATAACCGGTGTCGTTCTCCGCCATCGGCGTCCCCATCCGCTGATGGCTCACCGGACGGCTGATCGTCGCCCGCAGGCGCACTTCTTCAACGCACTCTTCCGGCAACTCACCGATGAAGCGCGATGGACGGTGATACACCTCTTTGCCATACAGGCGACGCGTTTCGGCATAGGTTAAGGTCAGTTTCTGCATGGCGCGGGTCACGCCAACGTAGGCCAGACGACGCTCTTCTTCAAGGCGTCCGCCCTCATCCAGCGACATCTGGCTGGGGAACATCCCCTCTTCCATCCCGACAATAAACACCTGCGGGAACTCCAGCCCTTTCGCCGAGTGCAGCGTCATGAGCTGTACCGCATCCTGCCAGGTATCCGCCTGCCCTTCACCCGCTTCCAGTGCCGCATGGGAGAGAAATGCCTGCAACGGCATCAGGTCTTCGTCTTCTTCGTTGTAGCTGAACTGGCGCGTCGCCGTCACCAGTTCCTCTAAGTTTTCGATACGGGTCTGGCCTTTCTCGCCTTTCTCTTGCTCGTACATCATGCGCAAACCGGAATCTTTAATCACCCGGTCAGTCTGCACGTGCAGCGGCATATCTGCCGTTTCCTGCGCCAGTGCGTCAATGAGCTCCATAAAGCGCTGTAGCGCACTGGCGGCACGACCGGCCAGCGCTTTTTCCTGCAACAGTTCGCGGCACGCCTGCCACAGCGTGAGCTGGCGATCGCGCGACGTCTGGCGCACCACATCCAGCGTCCTGTCGCCAATCCCGCGCGTCGGGGTATTGACCACGCGTTCAAACGCGGCGTCGTCGTTGCGGTTCGCAATCAGGCGCAGATAAGAGAGCGCGTCTTTGATTTCCTGACGCTCGAAGAAGCGCATCCCGCCATAGATTCGGTACGGCATACTGGCCTGTAACAACGCCTCTTCCAGAACACGCGACTGGGCGTTACTGCGGTAAAGAATGGCGCACTGCTCCAGCGCGCCACCGTTGTCCTGCCAGGTTTTAATACGGTTGACGACAAAGCGCGCTTCATCCAGTTCGTTAAAGGCGCAGTAAAGCGAAATCGGCTCGCCTTCAACGCCATCGGTCCATAATTTTTTACCCAGACGCCCGTTGTTGTTTTCGATCAGGGCGTTCGCCGCACTGAGGATATTGCTGGTTGAGCGATAGTTTTGCTCCAGACGAATCGTCTGCGCGCCGGGGAAATCCTTCAGGAAGCGCTGAATGTTCTCGACCTGCGCGCCACGCCAGCCGTAGATCGACTGGTCGTCATCGCCCACGATCATGACTTTGCCGGTATCGCCGGCCAGCAGGCGGATCCAGGCATACTGGATATTGTTGGTATCCTGGAATTCGTCGACCAGGATGTTGGTGAAGCGTTCACGATAGTGCTGAAGAATATGCGGCTTGTTGAGCCATAATTCATGCGCGCGCAGCAGCAGCTCAGCAAAATCTACCAGCCCCGCACGATCGCACGCTTCCTGATAGGCCTGATATACCTTCTGCCAGGTCTGCTCGATCGGGTTTCCAAAACTTTGAATATGGTGCGGGCGCAGCCCTTCGTCTTTCTGCCCATTGATGTACCACATCGCCTGGCGCGGCGGCCACTGCTTCTCGTCGAGGTTCATCGCCTTGATCAGCCGTTTCAGCAGGCGCAGCTGGTCTTCGCTGTCGAGGATCTGGAAATCCTGCGGCAGATTTGCATCCATGTGATGCGCGCGCAGCAGTCGGTGCGCCAGGCCGTGGAAAGTGCCCACCCACATGCCGCCCTGGCTGGTGCCCATAATCTGGCCGATACGGTGACGCATTTCCGCCGCCGCTTTGTTGGTGAAGGTCACTGCCATGATCGAATACGGCGAATTGTTTTCTACCGTCAGTAACCAGGCGATACGGTGTACCAGTACGCGCGTTTTACCGCTCCCTGCCCCCGCGAGAACCAGCATGTTGCTACGTGGCGCGGCCACCGCTTCGCGCTGTTTATCATTGAGGCTGTCGAGCAGGTAAGAAACGTCCATTGGCACCGCCGCGTTAAAAAATGTAGGGCGGATAAGCGTCGCGTCATCCGCCAAAAAGCTGTGTATTTATACAGAACTGCTGATGATTATATCAGCGAGGTCAGAGATGCCAACTGTGAAATTTCGAGATGTGGCAACAGGCGACTGTCATAGGTTTGCATCAGGTCGGCATTTTTCGGTTTGATCCAGCACGCCTGCATACCACAGCGGATCGCCCCGGCCACGTCGGTTGTCAGATCGTCGCCAACGTGCAGGATCTCGCCGATCGGCACATTCAGCTTTTCTGCCGCGAGGAAGTACATATCGCTGAACGGTTTTGAGCGCCCGTCCGGGCCCGCTCGCAGAACAAATTCGAAGTAATCGCCCAGCCCAAACAGCTCCGGTTGCGCGTTGCCATTGGTGATCGCCACCAGTGGCCACTTTTTCGCTAATGCCTTCAGCGTATCATGCGTTGCCTGCGGCACATCGACCTGACTGCGCCACTTCGCAAAATTCATCATTGCGGCATTCGCCCCCGCCATAGCCTCCTGCGTGGAGAGTCCGGCGTTTAGCATGGCACGCTCGACGGCGCGGTGTCGCCAGCGCGTTACGTCATGATAAATCTCCGGCTCCGCTTCCCGTACCGCCTGACGCAAGCGTTGCAGATCGGCATTTTGCAATGTGCGCAGCGCTGGATGGTAGTTCTGCACAAACGCGAGCGACTCCTGCTCGGTACGCAGGATAACCGGACGGTTATCGTAAAGGGTGTCGTCGAGATCAAACGTGATCGCCGAGATGGGTCCTGGAGACCGGTAAAAACGCATTATTTCCCCCGTTTGGCGCGTGGATGCGCCGCATCGTACACCGAGGCCAGGTGTTGAAAATCAAGATGAGTATAGATTTGCGTGGTCGAAAGATTGGCGTGCCCCAACAGTTCCTGTACGCCACGCAGGTCGCCGCTCGATTCCAGCATATGCGTGGCAAAAGAGTGGCGCAGCTTATGCGGATTCACATGACTATTTAAGCCCTGCTTAATGCCCCACTCGGCAAAACGCTTTTGCACATTACGCGCGGAAATGCGGTTACCGAGCTTCGACAGAAACAGCGCGTCTTCATCGCTGCCAAATAGCCCGCGCAGATCCAGCCAGTGTTCAATCCACGTCACCGCATTACGGCCAATCGGCAGGCGACGTTCTTTGCTGCCTTTCCCCATCACCCACACTTCGCCGGTATCGAGATCGAGATGTTTAATATCCAGCCCCACCAGCTCCGATAAACGCAGACCTGCGCCGTACATCACCTCCAGCATCGCGCGGTCGCGCACGGCGAGCGGATCGTTGAGGTCGATATCCAGCAGACGGTTCACATCGTCAACGTCGATATTTTTCGGCAGATGGCGCGGCGTTTTGGGCGCCGGTACGCCCTTCGCCGGATTGGCGTTCAGCTTGCCTTCGCGGATCATCCAGTCGAAGAAGCTGCGCAGTGCCGAAAGGCGTAGCGCGAGGCTCGCAGGGCCAAGTCCCTTACGGCGACTGCGCACCGCGAAACTGCGCACCATTGCAGCGTCACATTGTTGCCAGCTTTGCAGACCGGTTTCTCCGGCTAAGGCAATGATGGCATCAAGCTGACGCTGATAGTTCTTCAGCGTGATGGGGCTAAGCTGGCGTTCTACGCCGAGATAGCGCAAAAAGCGGGTAACATCGGTGGTGAAATCCGTCATACGCGTTCAATCCAGCGCTCCAGCAGATCTGGCATCATCAGCGCAATTTCATGCAGGAGCTGCGTTCCCTGTCCTGCCTGATAATGATGCATATCGCGACTGCTGAACAGAATGACGCCCAAATCGCCGTCGCGTCCCAGCATCGACATCGCCACGGAACCAATCGCCTTCGCCTCCGGCAATACCACCAGCAGTTCCGGACCGTTTAAGGTGCCCAGATAGTGCTGTTCCTGTCCCAGCCGCTGAATACGCAGCGGTTCAAAGGCCTGACGGCTTAATGCGAGATGGGTATAGCTTGACGGCGCACCAAGACGCCAGCGATCGGGAAACAGACGCACCGTCGCACCGGCAAGGCCCAGTTCACGCGCCCAGCGATGAAAACGCATCAGCATATCGTCCAGGCTGGTCGCTGCAACCAGACGTCCCTGCAAATGCAGCAGGCGATAAAACAGGCTTTCGTTGGCATTTGCCTGCGCCATCAACAGCGACATATTTTCTTCAAGGACGTTGATGTGATTGCGCGCTCGGGCCATGTGCCACTCAACGAGCGAGACGGTGCCCCGCACCGGATGCGGCACCCGCATCGCTTCCACGGCGTGTGCGTTGCGGATAAAAAACTCAGGGTTTTTCTGCAGATAGTCGACGACCGCCCGGTCATCGAGTTCCGTAAGCGTTTCCTGTAGTTCTTCCCCTGGTTGCTTCATAGATGGATAAACCCGTCATAGACATGTGCCGCCGGGCCAGTCATGTATAACGGATGACCCGGACCTTTCCAGGCGATATCAAGGCGACCGCCCGGTAATTCCACGCGGACCTCTTCCGCCAGCAAACCTTGCTGAATGCCGACGGCGACGGCCGCGCATGCGCCGCTCCCACAGGCTTGTGTCTCTCCCGCGCCGCGCTCATAAACGCGTAGGCGAATATGCTCGCGTTTCACGACCTGCATAAAACCGATGTTGGCCCGTTCAGGAAAACGTTCGTGACTTTCCAGAACCGGTCCCAGCGTTTCCACGGTCGCCGTATCAACATCGTCGACCTGAATCACGCAGTGCGGATTACCCATTGAAACGACACCGCACAATATTGTCTGTTCCGCGGCTCGCATAATATAGGTCTTTTCCGCTTTGTTAGCGCGAAAAGGCACCTGCGATGGCTCAAAATTGGGTTCGCCCATGTTGACGCACACCAGCTCATCGTCCGTCACGCTCAACACCATCCGCCCATTCGCCGTACTGACGCGAATATCGCGTTTGTTGGTTAACCCTTTGAGGCGCACAAAGCGGGCAAAACAGCGTGCGCCGTTACCACACTGCGACACTTCACTGCCGTCGGCATTAAAAATGCGGTAATGAAAATCCAGCTCAGGATCGTACGGAGGTTCAACCACCAACAGTTGATCAAACCCCACCCCCAGATGCCTGTCAGATAACCGACGGATCAATTCTGGCGAAAAAAAGACATTCTGCGTTACCGCGTCGACGACCATAAAATCGTTGCCAAGGCCATGCATTTTAGAGAATTGCATTATTCACTCCGTTCACGCGGGTACAGAAACACACCGTCAGTAGTTCACCTGGGAAGGCCCATCTCCCGTGGCGCGATCGTTTTGATCGGGCATGGTGGATTGCGTTTGTGTATCAACCGGTTTATTCGGCGGCGGTGCGTTTTTATCAGCCGGTGGGAAATAAAGCGGCCCCTTCAGACCACAACCCGTCAGGCTGAACAGAGTGAGAAGAACAGCGAGTGCCTGAAACACGTTTTTCATTATGGATTGCCTGTAAGTTCATACTTTCTGTTTTCTATCATCGCAGGAGAAGGCGTAAAAGCAAGAGTTTGCCTGTAATCTGCAACGCGATTTGTTTCAGGTTATACTGCCGCCATCACGAAAAAACGGGAAACGACAATGAACGACAGTGAATTTCATCGCCTGGCCGATACCCTGTGGATGACCATCGAAGAGCGTCTTGACGACTGGGATGGCGACAGCGATATCGACTGTGAAATCAACGGCGGCGTGCTGACCATTAGTTTCGAGAACGGCAGCAAAATCATTATTAACCGTCAGGAACCGCTACACCAGGTGTGGCTGGCGACCAAACAGGGCGGCTACCATTTTGACCTGAAAGGCGAAGAGTGGGTTTGCGACCGGAGCGGAGAAACCTTCTGGGATCTGCTGGAACAGGCGGCAACGCACCAGGCGGGCGAGGAAGTCAGCTTCCGTTAAGTTTTTTGCCGGATGTTATCCGGCAAAATCTTTAGGAGAAATACTGCTGCAACAGCGGCGTATCGCTATCCTGGTTAGCGGGTGGAACGTTGCCAAGCGACTGTGCGCGGAACGGAATCACCTGGGCGCGCCCTTCCGTGTTCACTATCTGATAGAACTGCGGCAGGTTAAAGTTAATAAAGCTGGAACCGTAGGTAAAGCGGTCATGCGATGATGAGTAGAAACGGCTGACATCGCGCACCAGCTCTTCTTTGCTGCCTTCGCAGTGGTGATACACTTCCGCACGGTTACTCTCGTCCAGAATGTAGATATTAAAGCCCTTCTCATCGCCGGTTTCTTCAAAGAAGAACTGGATGATCCCTTCGCTGGCAAAACCATCCACGACCGACGGCAGTTTCACCTGATTGGTTTCCACCTGAACAGACAGGCCGTGCAGTTTGTTATGTGAGATTGCGCCGTAGAACTCAATGGCGTTTTCCAGTTTCTGTACCGACACATTCAGACGTTCAAAGAACAGGCCCCACGTCTGGCCGGAAACGCGCAGTGCCTTAAAGCGCCCTGTCTCCTGACGGGTGCTGGACAGACGCAACTCGATACACTCTGAAACCAGTTGCTGCACGCGGGTACGAATCAAACCACGCAGATGCTGGCTGTAGCAGAACACTTCCACACTATCCGGCGGGGCGGCGTCCTGGTGCATTTTGCCCAGAATTGTTTTCAGCGCTTCGATCATCGCCTGTTCGCCATTGAAATGCAGCGTTCGCACTTCGTTCCACGAGTTGCGGTACAGCAGGTCTACACTGCCCACCAGGCAATTCTGCTCTTCGCCAAAACTGAAGACATCCAGCTTACGGAAGTCGAAATGAACCACCTGATTGCGGAACGCCGCCGTCGGGTCATATTCGAGGTTGACGATGATCGCCAGATGGCGAATTTCACACGGGCTGTAAAGCGCTTTCGGCGTCGGTGCAGGCAGACGCAACGGGAAATGATGCGACACATCTGCCACCATCTCCTGCAGTTTCGGCAGGTCAACAATACCGTTGCCCTTAATAAACAAGTGCGTGCGCGACGTCAGCAATCCGTTAAACCATGCCCATGCCACCAGCTTGTTCAGATAGCGGTTATATTCCAGCGGCTGATGGCTGATGATCGAATCCATGTTGGGCGCACGGTTGTACAGATACCAGCCAGAACGGTTGGCACGGCCCGGCGGAACGTGGATAAAGGTTAAATTGGGCTCGGAGAGATCCGGCGAAATCTGCGGGTTCACCAGAGTGACTTTACCTGGCAGCGCTTCAAAGGCGGCATACAGCTTACGGGTCAGCACGCCGATGTCCTGTGGACTGGCGCTAACGCTGAGGTTATTACGTCGCGCAAAGCGGATCAGATTACGGTAGCTCTGCATCATCGCATCGAGCAATTCATTATGCGCTTCACGCACCTGATCGATCTTCCAGTTTGCCCGGTTATCGAGCATCGCCAGACGGGCTTCGTCCCATCCCCACTCATTCACTAGCTGACTTAATACTTCACGACGCCAGCCCACGCACGCGCGTTCACGACTGAGTTTCTCGCACACTTTTAAGTAAAAACATCGACGCACTAAATCCAGCCGCGTCGGATCTTCAATCGCCGTGAGGTATTCGGTCACGCGTTCCAGCATCATGCAGTACGGGTCGAGGCCAAACGAGACGATCTCGCCATCATGCAGGCGCTGTTTAATGTCTTTCGCCAGCAGGCGCGGATTGGGGTATTCCCAGGAGTAGGCTTCCAGCAGCAACGTTTTCAGCACCGCTTTGTACGGCGAATCAATACTTTTATACAGCTGCCAGAGGCTGGCGCCAAAGTACTCTTCGGCGGAGAGCGAACTTAAGCCCCCCAGGTCCAGCCATTCGTTCGGCGTGAGGACGCCCTGAGCGTAAAGCGTCATGACGTAATCGTCATAATGCTCTTCTTCATCGCCCGGCACCATATTCCACAGAATACGCTTACCGGCGAGACGCACCGCGGTGCGATAGAATTCATCAAGCAGCAGGATATGCTGCGTCGAGCCACAGTCTTCACCCCCCAGACTGCCGCTTTCGTTATGGCGGAAACGGTTTTCATCAATCAGGAAAAAGCTGACTTCCACGCCCAGCGAAGCGGCCCAGCTTTCCAGCAGGCTACATTTACGCTGCAGCAATTGCCGTTCTTCGCTGTCGAGCCAGGACTGGTGACACACCCAGATATCCAGATCCGACGAACAGCTTTGCCCGACGGAGGAGGTGCTCCCCATGGAGTAAACGCCGGTGATCGGCAGTTCGCCTTTCGGCGGATCCTGCGGAGCAAGACCACGATGCAGTTCAAGCTCGTTAAGGTAGTGGCGTTGGGTTTCATCAGGCGTGTAGAGGCAGATGCCTCTGGGAACGTTACCATCAAGGTAACCCGGCATCAACGGATGGTGATAATGCAATAATGTCGGCAGAAGACTGTAGACCTGCTGGAAAGCAGGGCCCATGGCAGCAAGCGCGCGATCCACGCGCAGTTGATTAATGGCATCCAGTCTCTGTTTCAGAGTCTCAATATAGAGGTACAAGACGTATCGCCTGATGTTGCTACCCGTCATGCTGAGATTACCGCCGCGCTAAGCGCTGACGCTTCCTTCACCATTCGGGATAAACCGTATGTCAAAAATAACCGTTACCCTTTTCGTCTGCTTTTTTGTGCTTACCGACGAAAAAATGGTCTAAAACGTGATCAATTTAACACCTTGCTCATTGACCGTAAAGAAAGATGCACTACATACAAGTGTAGCACCAATCGCTGTGCGTAAATTCTGAGATACGATCTGACGGTTCCTCGTCAACCTGTACGGCCAGTTACGACACTGCAGCCTGGCCTTTACTTACCTTTGACCGTAACACTGACATCCCACTTGTAAGGATGTTAGGATGAACCACGGACGATAATGACGGTAACAAGCATGTTAGACAATGTTTTAAGAATTGCCACACGCCAAAGCCCCCTTGCGCTCTGGCAGGCACATTATGTCAAAGACGCCCTGATGGCGAACCATCCTGGTCTGGTCGTAGAGCTGGTGCCGATGGTGACGCGTGGCGACGTAATTCTTGATACCCCACTGGCAAAAGTAGGCGGTAAAGGTTTGTTCGTAAAAGAGCTGGAAGTTGCACTGCTCGAAAAACGTGCCGACATCGCAGTACACTCGATGAAAGATGTTCCGGTCGAATTCCCGGAAGGTCTGGGGCTGGTCACTATCTGCGAACGTGAAGATCCGCGTGACGCCTTTGTCTCAAACAGATACCACTCTCTTGATGAGCTGCCCGCAGGCAGCATCGTGGGAACATCCAGTTTGCGCCGACAGTGTCAGTTAGCGGAACGCCGCCCGGATCTCGTCATCCGATCCCTGCGCGGCAACGTGGGCACAAGACTGAGCAAACTGGATAACGGCGACTACGACGCCATCATCCTGGCCGTCGCCGGTTTAAAACGCTTAGGGCTGGAGTCGCGTATCCGCACCGCGCTGGCACCGGAAGTCTCGTTGCCCGCCGTAGGGCAAGGCGCAGTTGGCATCGAATGTCGCCTCAACGACAGCCGGACGCAGGCGCTGCTGGCACCGCTGAATGATGAAATGACCGCACTTCGCGTCAAAGCCGAACGCGCCATGAACACCCGCCTGGAAGGAGGCTGTCAGGTGCCGATTGGCAGCTATGCTGAAATCATTGATGGTGAAATTTGGCTACGCGCGCTGGTCGGTGCGCCGGACGGTTCGCAAATGGTTCGTGGTGAACGCCGTGGCTCGCCCGATCAGGCGGAGCAGATGGGTATTTCGCTGGCGGAAGAGCTGCTGGATAACGGTGCTCGCGCCATTCTGACCGCGGTTTATAACGGAGAGTCACCCGCATGAGTATCCTGGTCACCCGCCCGTCTCCCGCAGGGGAAGCGTTAGTGAGCCGTCTGCGCACACTGGGGCAGGAGGCCTGGAGTTTTCCACTTATTGAATTTACCCCAGGTCGGGATCTGCCGCGGCTGGCGGATGCATTTTCGTCACTCACTGATAACGACCTGCTCTTCGCGCTGTCACAACATGCGGTCGCTTTTGCCCATGCGCAACTTGAACGACAAGGGCTGGAATGGCCCGTCGCTCCGCACTATTTTGCTATTGGCCGCACCACCGCGCTGGCGCTCCATACCGTCAGCGGGCACGATATTCACTATCCGCGGGATCGGGAAATCAGCGAAGTCTTGCTACAATTACCTGAATTACAAAATATTGCGGGCAAACGAGCGCTGATTTTACGCGGCAACGGCGGCCGTGAACTGTTAGGCGAAACCCTGAACGCACGCGGGGCTGACGTTACGTTTTATGAATGTTATCAACGTAGTGCAAAACATTACGATGGCGCACAAGAAGCGATGCGCTGGCAGTCGCGTGGCGTGACAACGATTGTTGTCACCAGCGGGGAAATGCTGCAACAGCTTAACGCGCTGATCCCGCAGTGGTATCGCGAAAACTGGTTACTACGCTGTCGGCTTATTGTCGTCAGCGAGCGTCTGGCGCACCTCGCCCGGGAACTGGGCTGGCAAGATATTAAGGTCGCTGATAACGCCGACAACGATGCGCTACTGCGCGCATTACAACAACTCTCATAATGGGAAGCCATAATGACGGAACAAGAAAAATCCTCCGCCGTGGTTGAAGAGACCAGGGAGGCCGTGGAGATTCAGCCACAGCCAGTTACTGCTGAAAAAAAGAGTAAAAACGGCACTGCGCTGATCCTGAGTGCGGTGGCAATCGCCATTGCGCTGGCCGCCGGTGTTGGGCTCTATGGCTGGGGAAAACAGCAGGCGACCACACAGACCGCCACCAGCGATGCGCTGGCTAATCAGCTCACCGCGCTGCAAAAAGCGCAGGAAAGCCAAAAGGCAGAGCTGGAAGGCATCATTAAACAGCAGGCGACACAGCTGGAGCAGGCGAACCGCCAGCAGACTGAGTTAGCTAAACAGTTGGATGAAGTCCAACAGAAAGTCGCCACGATTTCCGGTAGCGATGCCAAAACCTGGCTGCTGGCGCAGGCTGATTTCCTTGTCAAACTGGCCGGACGTAAGCTGTGGAGCGATCAGGATGTGACGACAGCCGCCGCGTTGCTAAAGAGCGCAGATGCCAGCCTCGCGGACATGAACGATCCCAGTCTGATCACCGCACGCCGCGCAATCACCGATGATATCGCCAGTCTTTCCTCTGTCGCTCAGGTGGATTACGACGGCATCATCCTGAAAATTAACCAGCTTTCGAACCAGATCGATAACCTGCGTCTGGCAGACAACGACAGCGACGGTTCACCAATGGACGACGACAGCCCTGAGCTTTCCAGTTCGATCAGTGAGTGGCGCGTCAATCTGCAAAAAAGCTGGCAGAACTTTATGGACAGCTTTATCACCATCCGCCGCCGCGATGACACAGCCGTTCCGCTGCTGGCACCGAATCAGGATGTCTATCTGCGGGAAAACATCCGCTCTCGTCTGCTGGTTGCCGCGCAGGCCGTGCCGCGTCATCAGGAAGAAACCTACCGTCAGGCGCTGGATAACGTCTCCACCTGGGTTCGTGCTTACTACGATACCGACGACGCCACGACGAAAGCCTTCCTTGAAGAAGTGGACAAACTGAGCCAGCAGAGCATCACGATGGACGTACCGGAAACGCTGCAAAGCCAGGCGATTCTTGAAAAACTGATGCAAACCCGCGTGCGTAACCTGCTGGCGCAACCGGCTGCCGCGCCGTCTGAAGCCGTTCCCGCCTCTACGCCTGAAGCACCGCAGGCCGAAACCCCGGCAGCCGCGCCGCAAGGAGAATAATGATGCTAAAAGTATTATTGCTCTTTGTGCTGTTGATTGCGGGTATCGTGATTGGCCCAATGATTGCCGGTCACCAGGGTTATGTGCTGATCCAGACTGACACCTACAACATTGAAACCAGCGTAACCGGGCTGGTCATCATCCTGATCCTTGCGATGGTGGTACTGTTTGCCATTGAGTGGCTGCTGCGCCGCATCTTCCGTACTGGCGCCCATACGCGCGGCTGGTTTGTGGGCCGTAAACGTCGTCGCGCCCGCAAGCAGACCGAACAGGCGCTGTTGAAACTGGCGGAAGGTGACTATCAACAGGTTGAGAAGCTGATGGCGAAAAATGCCGATCATGCTGAGCAACCGGTGGTGAACTACCTGCTCGCCGCTGAGGCAGCGCAACAGCGTGGTGACGAAGCGCGCGCAAATCAACATCTGGAACGTGCGGCAGAACTCGCGGGCAACGACACGATCCCGGTTGAGATTGCGCGAGTCCGCCTGCAACTGGCGCGCAATGAGAACCATGCCGCGCGCCACGGCGTAGACAAACTGCTGGAAGTGACGCCGCGTCATCCGGAAGTCTTGCGCCTGGCGGAACAAGCCTACATTCGCACCGGTGCCTGGAGCTCGTTGCTGGATATTATCCCGTCAATGGCGAAAGCGAACGTCGGTGATGAAGAGCATCGTGCGATGCTGGAACAGCAGGCATGGATTGGTCTGATGGATCAGGCGCGCGCCGATCAGGGCAGCGATGGTCTACGCGAGTGGTGGAAAAACCAGAGCCGTAAAACCCGCCATCAGGTCGCCCTGCAGGTGGCGATGGCCGAGCATCTGATTGAATGTGACGATCACGACATGGCGCAGCAGATCATCATCGACGGCCTGAAGCGTCAGTATGACGATCGCCTGGTGTTGCCAATTCCGCGTCTGAAAACCAATAATCCGGAACAACTGGAGAAAGTCCTGCGTCAGCAGATCAAGACCGTCGGCGATCGCCCCCTGTTGTGGAGCACGCTGGGTCAGTCGCTGATGAAACACGGTGAATGGCAGGAAGCGACCGTTGCTTTCCGCGCAGCCCTGAAGCAGCGCCCGGACGCGTACGATTATGCCTGGCTTGCCGACGCGCTCGACCGCCTGCATCAACCGGAAGAAGCGGCCACCATGCGCCGTGACGGCCTGATGCTGACGTTGCAGAATAATCCCCCGCAGTAACGCCCTCAATGCCCGGTGACGCTTCGCTTACCGGGCATCAATCGAATACACAAAATCATTCAGGATTCATCGAGGCAGTAAGTCTGAGGCTCCCCGGGAGCTTACCTAAGTAAGTGACCGGGGTGAGCAGGCGCAGCCAACAAAGAGGCAGCCTGAAGGATGACATGTATCCATAAAAAAACGCCTGCTCTTTTGGAGCAGGCGTTAAACAGGTCTGTATGACAACATAAATGGGTGCTTCACTCAACGTTATGTCCATGGTGTTTGATGAGGCCGAAGCGACATCTGTCTGTGGACGATAAGCACCGTAAACGGCTCTGCATCATTCCTGAGTTTATGAGGCACTATGGCGAGCATAAGAGGTGGAATGAGCATCTACCCGTCTATTATTGCACATTGCATGCCAGGATTGCACCGCTAAAAATAGGGATTAAGACAATTCACGATCCCAGTGCTGGCGCGGGTTATCGGCGATTTTCCTTTTTCTGCCTGCCGGAAATACAATGAATTGTCGCTCAGCAGAGACAGATCTCATCCGATATACGAAAGAATTTAAATATCAGCACGTTAATCGTCACCAAATGGCGACAATGGCAAACTGGGTTGTCTCCGGGAAGCAACAGGGGAAAAGAAGAAAGATAGTGGCGTAGAAAAAGAAAAACCCCGCCGAAGCGGGGTTCAAAATTGGTCGGCGAGAGAGGATTCGAACCTCCGACCCACTGGTCCCAAACCAGTTGCGCTACCAAGCTGCGCTACTCGCCGATGTACTGCTTTTTGAATTTTTAGTTCAATTCTTTAAGTCGTGGTGCGAGGGGGGGGACTTGAACCCCCACGTCCGTAAGGACACTAACACCTGAAGCTAGCGCGTCTACCAATTCCGCCACCTTCGCATTTCACAACTTTTAATAATGGGGTGGCTAATGGGATTCGAACCCACGACAACTGGAATCACAATCCAGGGCTCTACCAACTGAGCTATAGCCACCACTACAAATCTATTTACGCGGTATCGAAACCACCGCAGCTCCAGCACCGGGTGAATGGTGCGCCCGACAGGATTCGAACCTGAGACCTCTGCCTCCGGAGGGCAGCGCTCTATCCAGCTGAGCTACGGGCGCTTAGCGCCGTTGCGGGGGTGGATAATACGGACTTCACACCCCGCTGTCTAGTGCCTTTTTAAATAAAATGCGCGTTTGGTTACGCTTTGCGCGTTTTGTCGCTTATTCCCCCGTTTTCTGGGCGATACCCTGACGGTTGAGGCCAAAAACCTTGTAAATAGCCGTCACGGCGAGCAGGAAGATGATGCCGACAAACAGCGACATACGGGTATCTTCATTGAAGTACATGCCGATCAGTACGCAAACCAGGAAAGCCATCGTCAAATAGTTTGCCCACGGGAACAGAATCGAACGGAACGGATGGCTGGCCATCGCCGCTTTATGCGCCCGACGAAAACGCAGCTGGCTAATCAGGATCACAAACCACGGCACCATCCCCGGCAGCACGCTTGCACTATAAACATAGACGAAGACGCGCTGCGGATTAGGAATGATGTAGTTCAGGCACGAACCGACCAGCAGAATCGCAATCGACAACGCCACGCCCGCCACCGGAACGCCATGACGGGAGACTTTCGCCATCGCCGCCGGCAGTTGACGATTCTTCGCCAGTGCATACAGCATACGCCCACAGCTGTACATTCCGCTGTTGCAGCCAGACAGCGCGGCGGTCAGCACAACAAAGTTGATAATCGCCGCCGCGGTGGTAATACCAATTTTGGCAAAGGTCAGGACGAACGGACTGCCGTTGCTGCCAATTTCGTTCCACGGGAAGATAGTGACGATCACGAAAATCGCTCCCACGTAGAAGATCAGAATACGCCACAGCACTTTACCTACCGCGCTACGCAGCGTGACCTGCGGGTTTTTGGCTTCGCCCGCCGTAATCCCGATCAGTTCCACGCCCTGATAAGAGGCGACCACAATACACAACGCGGTGAGGAAGCCTTTCCAGCCGCCGGCAAAGAAACCGCCGTGCCCGGTCAGATTACCAAAGCCAATCGGCTGCCCGCCGTTGCCGAGGCCGAAGAAAATCACGCCCAGCCCCACGACAATCATCACGATGATGGTGGTGACTTTGATCATCGCAAACCAGAACTCGATTTCGCCATACAGACGAACGGCCGCCAGGTTTGCCAGCGCAACCAGTCCAACGGCAATCAGCGCCGGTATCCATTGCGCCATCTCCGGGAACCAGAACTGGACATAGACGCCGATCGCGGTGATTTCCGAAATCCCCACCGCCATCCACATAAACCAGTATGACCACGCGGTGAGATAACCGAAGAAGGGGCTCATGTAGCGGTGAGCGTAAACGGCGAAAGAACCGGCAACCGGCTCCAGGAACAGCATCTCGCCCATTGAACGCATAATGAAAAAGACGAACAGGCCGGCGACAATATATGCCAGCAGTACCGATGGTCCTGCCCATTTCAGGGTGCTTGCCGCCCCCATAAACAGACCGACGCCAATGGTGCCCCCGAGAGCAATCAATTCGATATGACGAGCCTCCAGCCCACGCTGTAGCTCAGGTTTATTCTCTGCCATAAATCCTCTTTGTCGTGTTTACATGCTTTCCGGCATTGCCGGTTATTGTTATGGGTACATCGCTGGGGGCGCATGTTTTCGCAAATTTGGCAAAATGGCAAACGAAGCATTAAAAAATTGCATTTTTTTGTAAAAACGGTGCAAAAATGAGGCAACAAGGTAGCGCATAGAGCAGAATGCGCTACCTGCAAGAAGAAGGGTTTTTTAGATATTTCCGCTATAGTGCCAGCGCAGGTAACGCAGCAAACGGAGCTGACGCGTAATGCGGCTCGGCTGCGACAGCAAGCGATACAGCCACTCCAGCCCCAGATTTTGCCACACCTTCGGCGCGCGTTTCACATGGCCGGTGAAGACGTCATAGGTGCCGCCGACACCCATGTAAAGCGCATGCGGATGCACCTGCCGGCAATCGCGCATAAAGATTTCCTGCTTCGGCGATCCCATCGCCACGGTGACAATTTTCGCGCCGCTGGCGTGGATCTGCTCAAACAGCGCTGGACGCTGTTCCGGCGTAAAATAACCGTCCTGACTGCCCACGATGTTCACCTTCCACTGGGCGCGCAGTTTCGCTTGCGTTTGCGCCAGCACTTCCGGCTTACCCCCGACCAGGAACACCGGCGTGCCTTCCTCACCCGCCCGGGCCATCAACGCTTCCCAGAGATCGGCACCCGCTACGCGGGAAACCTGGGCATTGGGGAATTTTTTGCGAACCGAGCGTACAACGCTAATTCCATCGGCATATTTATATTCTGCCGCGTCAATCAGCGTCCTGACTTCAGGGTTATCTTCCGCCGTCAAAACCTTTTCTGCGTTAATCGCCACCAGCGTCCCTTGCTTAAGCTGGCCGCCAGCATAGAGATAGTCCAGCGCATGACGCATATCACGCCAGCCAATCAGCTGGAGCCCACGCAGATCGTAAATCGGTGCTGTTGTATTATCAGTCATTGCTATCCTTCAACCTGTTTGTCCGGCAGGGCTCGCCAACGTTTATGGATCAGTCCGGCGCTATCAAACAGCCAGAACAGAAGCTTTGCCACCAGCAAACAGGCACCAAAAACCACCAGGAAAAAAACAACACGCGAGACAAACGAGTCCAGTCCCTCTCGCGCCAGTACGATCATATTGAAAATCGCGCCAAAGCAGAAACTATGCAAAATCGCGGCCTTGTAGCGGTTGGTCTCACGATTGCCCAGCGCATACAGCCAGTCGAACCATTTGATGATAAGCCCCACTACAACCGCGCCCAGCGGGATAAACAGCGCGCCGCCCATCACCACCAGCGAACCAATCAGCGTCGGAGAAATCGCCAGACCGGAATGGTTGTTCAATACTTCCCATGTAAAGTAGTTCGCCGTATTCAGCACCACACTCGGTCGCCCTGGCCACAGCCAGGAAGGGATAAAGACGTAGAAATCACGGGCAATCGGCGCCAGTCCCTGGAAATCGATTTTGTCGTAATTTTGCAGCAGCAGCGCCAGGTTTTCCCAGGGAGAAAACGTGTCGCGGGTGAGATAGAGAAACGTATAGAACGCCTCGTCACCGCTGACGTTCAGCCCGTAGCGCTTTAGCGCCAGCCAGAACATCCCGACAATCCCCAGCACGCCTGCCGCCGCTAGCATCCACAACGAGATCCAGCCGCGAATAATGCCGATAAACAGGAAGATGGCGAAGGCAATGATGATATTGGCGCGCGTACCGCCGACAATCATATACGTCAACAGGCCAAATGCGACGGTGCTGACCAGGAAGAACAGCCACGCTTTGCTGTCCTGGCGCAGAAAATAAACCACCAGCATCGCCGGGATGAAAAAGTAAAAGAAGCGTTTTAACGCCACGCCGGAAACTTCACTGGAGAAAATCTGGCTATACGACTGCAGGCGGAACAGTAAGAAACCGTTATGCATAAAGAAGATACCCACGCTGATCAGCGCAATCCCCATCAGAATCACCCAGGTGAGATGGGTTTCCACCCGATTCATCGTAAACAGCGGTTTGTGCGGCGCGTCCGCAATCCGTTTGCGTATACGGGTCTTATAGGTCACATAGTAGATCGCGTAGAAACAGGCGGCGGAAAGCAGCGCCTGTAGCAGGATTTCCGGCGGCGCGACGGCGACATCAAAGCGGAACGCCAGCACGCTGGTGAGTGGAAAGCCAAAAAAGAAGGTCAGCAAAAACAGCAGCGAGAAGAACACGTTGAAGTTGAAGCGCACGCGGCGAAATTCAAACCAGGTTAGCGTGGCGATAAACAACGTAGAGAGGAGCCAGACGGCAAACAGGCCGCTGAACTGCATCAGACTCATAGCGCCTCCCCTGCGGCAACCTGCAACGCGTGATGCCAGGGCTGCAAATAGTTCGGGCTAAAGAAGGTGATGGTATTTTTATCCACTGACGCCAGTTGGCGTTGTGCCTCGTGCACCACCTGCTCGTTGAGTTCATCGGTCGTGAAAAGTACCGGAAGATGCTGTTCCACCATATCCTGCCAGAACGGATTCTCGCGGTTCAACACGCAGGGCACGCCTGCCTGAATCAGCAAACACAAAGTGCCAATTCCCTGCTGACGGGCAAAAATAAAGTAACCGAGATCGCACTGACGCAGCAGCGCCAGATAGTCGTCAAACGCCAGCTTGTCGCTGAGGACCTGCAGGTTGTCTGCACTGAACAGTCTTAGCCCCGCCTGACGGACGTCCGCGATATACGCCTCGTTATTCGCCGGATAGCCCATCGGGACAACCACATTTACGGTGTCGCCAAACTGCTGATGTACCGCCCGCAGCGCGGCAATATGGTCGTTGCTGCGATCGCCTGAGTTGCCCACCAGAATGGTCATTTTTCCGCTGCGTTGGCGATCGTTCACCATATTGTTGAGCGAGGGATCCATTCGCGTCGGAAAATAGAGCAGTTCTCCCGGCACGCGCGGGTGCTGTTGGGCGAAATAACTCAGATCGCCACGGGTGGCAAAAACGCCCCCGACACGGCCTTGCGCCAGACGGCGAAGCGGATAAAACAGTTTGAATTTCAGACCACTGGAGACCTCATACAGGTCCGCGCCCCAGATGTGCCAGTAAAACTGGCTGGGCTTAATTCCGCCGCTCAGTAACGCCAGCCACAGCGCCATATTGAACTGACCGTGGAAGAAGAAACGCTGCTGTCTGTTCGCTTTAGCTTGCGCTATCACCGCTTCCGCCAGCGATTTTTTACCGCTGTAGAAGCGAATGGAGAGCGCCGGGCAGCTTTCCGTCAACCCGGCATCCTGACCGGCGACCATAAAGACGCGAGCGTGCTCGCTGGTCGATGCCAGCGTATCGTTAAAAAACCGCAGCACGGTTTGATTATGGTGAGGGATATCCGATCCCAGAACGTGAATCAGTACAGTCATGCCCGCCTACGCCAGAGTAAAAATACGCAACAACATAAAGAGAAATAGACGACATAGGTCGCCATATAGGCCTGTGCCGCACCCAGCGCGCCATGCGCCGGGATCAGCCAGTGCGCAAACACCGTCAGTAAAATGAACTGACTGATTTCCGCCAGAATATAAAAGCGCAGTGACGCTTTGGCGATCACCAGATATCCGAAGACATATGCCCCGACTTTCAGCACATCACCCACTAGTTGCCAGGCGAACAGATCGCGCATGGCGGTGAATTTCTCAGAGAACAGCAGCCAGATAGCAAAATCACGCAGCAGCCAGACGGTGAAACTCGCGGCGGCCACCGCAGGCAGAACAAACTTCAGCGACTTTACCACTTCCCGCGAGATGTCCCGCTTTTCGCTAAGGCGCGACAGCGTCGGCAACAGGTAAACGCTGAACGACGCGGTAATAAATTGTAGGTAAGCATCCGAGATACTGCTCACCCCTTGCCAGATCCCAACGTCATCCCAACTGTAGTGCGCCGCCAGCAGGTTTCGCATCATCACATACGCCACGGGCAGCGTGACGGAGGTGATCAGCGCCATCAGCGTGAACTTGCTGAGATGGCCCGCCAGCCCGTTGTCCCAGGACGGCTTGAGATAGCGCAGGGGGATCATCCCGCGTTTCATTAGCATGACGGCTGCCGGGATCACCACCAGCGCAGGTACCAACGCCAGGCCGAGAAGTGCGCCTTCATAGCCGCCCAGCCGGTAACAGCCATAGTAGGCGACAACGCCAACCAGACTGCCGACAATCAGTGACAGCGCATTCCCGGCCGCATCACGAAATCCTTTCATTAACGCCAGCAGCAGGTTGGCCCAGGCAATCCCCATTTGCACCAGCGCCACTAAGCGCACTAACCCCTGAAACTGAGTATGACCAAACAGTCCCTGGCTAATCGGTGCCGCTGCGAGCAGAAACACCAGCGCCAGCAGCGTCGAAAATCCCAGTACCATGGCAGAGGACGTCCCGACCACTCGCCGCAGTTGTTCCGGCTGATCATGAGATTGCGCAACATATTTGGTGACGCCGTTGAAAATCCCGGCTCCCGCCAGGACACCAAGCACAGTGACCATCTGGCGGAAGTTTCCCGCCTGCCCGACACCCGCCGGACCAAAGGATACCGCCAGCAGCTTCACGACCAGTAAACCGGCGCCAATTTTGACCAGCGTGCTGGCCGCCGTCCACAAGGAGGCCTTCGCAAGCGACATATCAGGCGAAATAATTCAGCAATGTCGTAATCACCGTGCGCTGATTCACTGCCGACAGGTTATAGAACAACGGCAGACGCAGCAGGCGTTCGCTCTCTTTGGTGGTATAGCGATCTTCACCTGCGAATTCACCAAACTTGTCGCCAGCCGGGCAGTCATGCAGCGGAATATAGTGGAACACCGCCATAATCTCGGCCTCTTTCAGGAAGTTAATCAACGCGCTACGATCGTCAATGTCGCGCAGCTTGATATAAAACATATGGGCGTTCTGTTTGCAGTCATCCGGAATGGATGGCAGTTCAATTCTGCCCGCACGCGCCAGCGGTGCGAGGGCATCGTAGTAAGTCTGCCACAGCGCCAGACGTTGCTGATTAATGCGGTCCGCCGCTTCCAGTTGCGCCCAGAGATAAGCGGCCTGTAGATCGGACATCAAATAGCTGGAACCAATATCGCGCCAGGTATATTTGTCGACCTGGCCACGGAAGAACTGGCTGCGGTTAGTCCCTTTTTCACGAATGATTTCGGCGCGCTCAATAAGGCTGCGATCGTTAATCAGCGTTGCGCCGCCTTCGCCACCGGCGGTGTAGTTTTTGGTTTCGTGGAAACTAAAGCAGCCGATATGACCAATGGTTCCCAGCGCACGTCCTTTGTACGTCGACATCACGCCCTGCGCGGCATCTTCCACCACAAACAGGTTGTACTTATCCGCCAGCGCCATGATGGTGTCCATCTCACAGGCCACACCCGCATAATGCACAGGCACAATCGCCCGCGTTTTTTCGGTGATCGCCGCTTCAATGCGCGTTTCATCAATGTTCATGGTATCCGGACGGATATCCACAAAGATGATTTTGGCGCCGCGCAGCACAAAGGCATTCGCGGTCGAGACAAAGGTGTAACTCGGCATGATCACTTCATCGCCCGGCTGGATATCCAGCAGCAGAGCCGCCATTTCCAGAGAGGCGGTACAGGAAGGCGTGAGCAGCACCTTCGCACTGCCAAAACGCTGCTCAAGCCACTGTTGACAGCGACGGGTAAACCCCCCGTCGCCACACAGCTTGCCGCTGCCCATTGCAGACTGCATATATTCAAGTTCGGTACCCACCACCGGCGGTGCATTAAACGGAATCATGTTGTCACCTGTATAACCAGTACGCGGTGCTTTCTACATTCGCACCGCTTTGTATATAACGTTTAAGCGCGGCGGTGTTGCCCATCTGGGTCGCCACCCGCAATGTTGTTTTGCCGCGCGCCTGCGCCCAGCCCAGCGCCGCCTGCATCAGCTCTGCCCCAGCGCCACGCCCGGCGAGCAAGCCGATTCGCGCCTCGCGGTCATTGAGTTCGCGCAGTGATACGTAACCGCGAATATCTCCGCTTGCGGTACGAAGGACCAGACACTGATGATCAAAGGTGCCGCGCACCGCGTTTTCAATCCACTGCGCATAAAAGCGAGCGCTGGCATCAGGCGCATACCACGGCGTGCGAAAACGGCTTTGCGCAAAGGCCGCCGCAGCGAGTTCACGCAAGGCCGGAATGTCCGTCAGTCGTGCAATTTCTGCGCCAGTTGGACCGTTGTTTTCCCCGACGGGGAGCGCAAAATCGACTTCGCCTTCCACCAGCGCAAAGCCAAACTGTTGCAGAGCATCCAGCTCGCGGGTATTGGCCGCCGGGATTTTGGCCTGCACCCGCGACCACGACCGTAAGACGTCTGCGGTCAATAACGGCGCCGCCGGATCCAGCCGGATAATGGCGCTGTTCACGCCAAAGAAGCGGTTTTCCCAGCCCAGCGGCTCAATACTGGCGTGGACGTGCACGAAGCAGCTCCAGTAAATACTGGCCATAACCTGTTTTTGCTAAGGCGCTGGCGGCGCGTTTCACGCCATCATCATCCAGCCAGCCATTGCGCCAGGCAATCTCTTCCAGGCAGGCAATCTTGAATCCCTGACGCTTTTCCACCGTCTGCACAAAGGTACTCGCCTCAATCAGACTGTCATGCGTGCCCGTATCAAGCCAGGCAAAACCACGCCCGAGCAGCTCAACCGTCAGATTGCCCGCTTCGAGGTACATCTGATTGATAGAGGTGATCTCCAGTTCACCACGCTCGGAGGGTTTTACCCGTTTGGCATACTCCACGACTTTGCTGTCGTAGAAATAGAGCCCGGTTACCGCCCAGTTAGATTTAGGTTCTTTCGGCTTCTCTTCTAATGAGATGGCGCGGAAATTGTCATCAAACTCCACCACGCCAAACCTTTCCGGGTCCATCACCTGATAACCAAACACGGTCGCCCCTTCGGTACGCGCGGCGACATGGCGCAATTTAGGGCTGAACCCCTGACCGAAGAAAATATTGTCGCCTAACACCAGGCAGGAAGGTTCGCCGTTAAGGAACGTCTCACCGATGATAAACGCTTGCGCCAGGCCATCCGGACTCGGTTGTTCGGCATACTGTAAATGAATGCCAAATTCAGAGCCGTCACCTAACAGACGCTGAAAATATCCTTTATCTTCCGGCGTGGTGATAATCAGGATCTCACGAATACCGGCCAGCATGAGCACCGATAACGGATAATAAATCATCGGTTTATCGTAAATGGGGAGCAGCTGTTTCGACACGCCGCGCGTGATAGGATGCAAACGGGTGCCGGAGCCGCCCGCCAGAATGATACCTTTCATGCCTTCCTCCTCCGGGAAATTAGCCCTTCAGACCTAAACGTTGACCCTGATAACTGCCGTCTTGTACGGGCTTCCACCAGGCCTCATTCGCCAGATACCACTGCACGGTTTTACGCATGCCGCTTTCAAAGGTTTCCTGCGGCGTCCAGCCAAGCTCACGGGCGATTTTCGACGCATCAATAGCGTAACGTAAGTCATGACCAGGACGATCATCGACATAGGTAATCAGATCGCGATACTGCGAGATACCCTGCGGTTTATTCGGCGCCAGTTCTTCCAGCAGCCCGCAAATCGTCTCAACCACGTCCAGGTTCTTACGCTCGTTATGACCGCCGATGTTGTACGTTTCACCGACTTTTCCGGTGGTCGCCACGCAGTACAACGCTCTGGCGTGATCGTCCACATACAGCCAGTCGCGGACCTGCTGCCCGTTGCCATACACCGGCAGCGGTTTGCCCGCCAGCGCATTAAGAATCATCAGCGGGATCAGTTTTTCCGGGAAGTGGTATGGGCCATAGTTGTTGGAGCAGTTGGTGATAAGCGTTGGAAGACCGTAAGTACGCAACCAGGCGCGCACCAGGTGATCGCTGCTGGCTTTCGACGCGGAATAGGGGCTGCTTGGGGCGTAGGGCGTCGTCTCAGTAAAGAAATCATCCGTCGAGTGCAGATCGCCATACACCTCGTCCGTCGAAATATGGTGGAAGCGAAACGCCGATTTTTTCTCATCAGCCTGTTCACTCCAGTACGCCCGCGCCGCTTCCAGCAGCGTGTAGGTGCCAACAATGTTGGTTTCGATAAACGCCGCCGGACCGTCAATAGAGCGATCGACATGGCTTTCGGCGGCCAGGTGCATCACGCAGTCTGGCTGATACTGTTGAAAGACCCGATCCAGCGAGGCGCGATCGCAAATATCCACTTTCTCGAAAGCAAAGCGCTCGCTCTGCGCAACCGGGGCCAGCGACATCAGATTGCCGGCGTAGGTGAGTTTATCCACCACCACCACCGCATCTGCCGTCTCATTAATGATATGCCGTACCACCGCTGAGCCGATGAAACCTGCGCCACCCGTCACCAGAATCCGTTTCATTAACGCCACACTCCTTTGGTATCCACGACGAACGGTTGCTGCACAGCATCGCCCTGAATGGCTTTAAACTGTTTGTGATCGACCAACATGACCAGCACGTCGGCCGTCGCCAGCGCGTCGTTCAGTTCTGCCAGGGTGCAAAGACCGTCCAGCTTTTTCGGCAACTGGTGGATGTTCGGTTCCACCACCAGCGTTTCACCGCTGTGCCACTGGGCGATATTTTTCGCGATCCCCATTGCCGGGCTTTCGCGTAAATCATCAATATCTGGCTTAAAGGCGAGGCCAAAGCAGGCGATTTTCACTTCGCTGGCGCGCTTGTTCGTCGCCGCCAGGCAGTCCGCAACGGCGGCTTTGACCTGATCGACAACCCAGTGCGGTTTACCGTCGTTCACTTCACGCGCAGTGCGAATCAGACGCGACTGCTGCGGATTTTGCGCTACGATAAACCACGGATCGACCGCAATACAGTGCCCACCAACGCCGGGTCCCGGCTGGAGAATGTTGACGCGTGGATGGCGGTTCGCCAGGCGAATCAGTTCCCAGACGTTAATCCCCTGCCCGGCGCAAATCAGCGACAGTTCGTTGGCAAAGGCGATATTGACATCGCGGAAGCTGTTTTCCGTCAGCTTGCACATTTCGGCCGTACGGGCATTGGTCACCACGCACTCGCCTTCAAGAAATATTTTGTACAGTTCGCTGGCGCGCGACGAGCACACCGGCGTCATGCCGCCGATCACCCGGTCATTCTTGATCAGTTCAACCATCACCTGCCCCGGCAGCACGCGCTCAGGGCAATAGGCGATATTCACATCCGCCTGCTCGCCAGCCTGCTGTGGGAAAGTGAGATCCGGACGCATTTCCGCCAGCCATGCTGCCATCTGTTCGGTTGCGCCGACCGGAGAGGTCGACTCGAGGATCACTAACGCGCCCTTTTTCAGTACCGGCGCAACAGATTTCGCCGCCGCTTCGACATAGGCCATGTCCGGCTCATGTTCGCCTTTAAACGGCGTCGGTACCGCAATCAGATACGCATCAGCCTCAACAGGCGTCGTGGTAGCGCGCAGGAAACCGCCTTCCACTGCTGTTTTCACCACGTTATCCAGATCCGGCTCAACGATATGGATTTCACCGCGATTGATGGTTTCCACCGCATGCGGATTAACGTCCACCCCAATTACCTGCTTTTGGCGCGACGCAAAGGCAGCCGCCGTCGGCAAACCGATATATCCCAACCCAATAACAGAAATGGTAGAAAAACTCATAGCGATACCCGATTGTTTTTTAACGCGTGTAAAATGCGACCACAGGCCTGCCCGTCGCCGTAAGGGTTATGGGCGCGGCTCATGGTCTGATATTCGTTTTCGTCATGCAGCAGACGCGTGACTTCTTCGACGATGCGCTGTGGGTCTGTCCCCACCAGACGTACGGTCCCGGCGGTAATGGCCTCGGGTCGTTCGGTCGTTTCGCGCATCACCAGCACCGGTTTGCCCAGAGACGGCGCCTCTTCCTGAATTCCACCGGAGTCGGTCAGAATCAGCCAGGCGTGATTCATCAGCCAGACAAAGGGCAAATAATCCTGTGGTTCAATCAGCGTCACGTTTTCAACATGGCCGAGGATGCGGTTGACCGGCTCGCTGACGTTCGGATTCAGGTGTACCGGATAAACAATCTGCACATCCTGATTGGCGGCGGCAATTTCCGCCAGGGCGTGGCAGATCTGCTCAAACCCACGGCCAAAACTCTCGCGACGATGACCGGTCACCAGGATTAGCTTTTTATCCGAGCTGAGAAACGGATACTGTTCGGCCAGCTCTGAACGCAGCGTTTCGCTCGCCAGCACGCGATCGCGCACCCAGATCAGCGCATCAATCACCGTATTGCCGGTGACAAAGATGCGGCTGTCAGCGATATTCTCGCGCAACAGGTTTTGCCGCGAGTTCTCCGTCGGCGCAAAGTGATACATTGCCAGATGCCCGGTCAGCGTACGGTTTGCCTCTTCCGGCCATGGGGAATAGAGATCGCCAGTACGCAGCCCGGCTTCCACATGGCCTACTGGTATGCGTTGATAAAAAGCGGCCAGACTGGTTGCTATCGTTGTGGTGGTATCACCATGAACCAATACCACATCCGGCTTGAAGTCAGCGAGGATAGGCTTCAGCCCTTCCAGTATCCGACAGGTAATTTCCGTTAACCCCTGACCCGGCTGCATGATGTTGAGATCGTAGTCGGGGACAATAGAAAAGAGGTTCAATACTTGATCGAGCATCTCCCGATGCTGCGCGGTGACGCAGACTTTTGCGTCGAAATCAGGATCCTTTGCCAGCGCATGTACCAGAGGTGCCATTTTTATGGCTTCCGGTCGCGTGCCAAATACAGTCAGTACTTTCACATCGATTCTCTTCGAATAGTCAGTGAGGGCCCAGCCCCTCACTGCGGCAGTCGTGCTAAATCGTGCGGCGGCGGGTTAACGCAACACCTGCGCCGATAAGCCCCCCCACGATGCCCCACATCACCATCAGGAAGGCACGGCGCGGGCTATCGCGTTTTACCGGCTCTTCCGGCGTACGCAAATAGCGATAGGTCTGAAAACGTGGGTCCAGGGTTGGGCCCACATTCAATGTATTTAGCATGGCTCGATTCTGGAAGTAGTCCAGATCGAAGGAGGGGCCAACCGCCTGTAAATTTTCAAGGCGTGCCTGAAGCATGGGGCGTCCTAGCAGAAACAGCTCCGAATCCGGTAATTCATCCGCCGGCACATCGGTCGCGCTGCGGGAGATATTGTGCTGTTCAGCGATTTTAAGCGCCTGTTCAATACTGCTCACGCGGCGGGAGAAAATCGCTTTCGCCACTTCTTCCTGACGTTTAACCTGCGCCTTCATTTGCACAGTCCGCGCACTCCACGCGCCTTTCAGTTCTTCATTGAGATGGCTTGCCGCGCGCTGACTGGAAAACGCCACATACTGACGGAGCAAATTGTTCGCATCAGGTGCCGTTTCGGCAATGAGTTTAACGCTGTCGTTAATGGCGCGGGCGAAATCACCGGGGGTAAACTGAATGTTATTGATCATCTCATCAAGCATCGCGGCATCGGCTTTGCTGTTACCGACCATCCGCTGCTTATAGTAGTCGGTTTGCAGCCAGAAATCGCGACGCGTATCCCAGGAGGCCAGTTGCATCACGAACTCTTTATAGGCTTCATCCATAACCGAAGGTTGATCGCCTGACGCATTGTCGGCTTTCGTGTCCAGATTCCGCAAAAACTGCTGTTGGGAATAGTAACCACCCAACATATTCACCGTAGGGCGATCGGAGATGGCGGTCGCACTCCACTCCTGACGAGCAAAAAAAGTATAGGCCAGCGCGATCAGCGCGAATAACAGCGCGATACCGACAATCCACACCTTTCCTGCCCACAAGGTACGAAACAACCCACGAATATCCAGTTCATTTTCAGCGCTCACAGCGTGTGCCCCCGGTAATGGTTGAGTCATCGCACCCTCATTTACTTGGTTAATTTCGGATTGTTATCACGGTTTCTGCGTAATCTGCGCTTCAGACGCTTGATGAACCTCGCCACCTTCCAGGCACGCTTAATACAGTAACCGTAGAGGAAGAAGGCTAGCAAAAAGAGCACCAACATGACCCATTCCGGGACAAAATGAGAGTATTCCGCAAGCACACCAATCGAAGCCAGTATCGCGGCGGCAAGCGTGATCAGGACAAACGCCTGACGTGAAGTAAACCCTGCGCGCATGATCAAATGATGAATATGCTGACGGTCTGGTGAGAACGGGCTCATCCCTTTACGCAGTCGACGATACATAATGGCCACCATATCCATCAGCGGAATGGCGATGATCCACAGCGCGGTAACCGGGCTAATCGGGTGCGTCTGCCCTTGGGTGGTTTCAAGCAGGATCCAGATAACGGTAAAACCAATTAGCGTACTACCGGCATCTCCCATAAATACTTTAAAGCGACGACCGAGCGCACCGAGGTTCAGCAGAATATACGGTAGGATGGCGGCGATCATGGCAAAGCACCAGATAGCCAGACTTGTCTGTCCATCAAACCACAGGATAAGCCCCATCGCGGCAAATGAGACGCTTGAGAGCCCACCTAATAAGCCGTCAATACCATCCACCATGTTGAATGCGTTGATTGCAGCCCATACAGCGAAGAGCGTGAGGAAATAACCAAACGGCCCGAGCACCATCTCCCACGGCCCAAAGATGTAACCCAGGCTGCTGAGATAGAGTTTGCCCACCACCATCATGATCACGCCAATAGCAGCCTGAATAGTGGCACGGATTTTTACACTAATATCAAAGCGATCGTCCAGTGCGCCGATAAAAACC
The DNA here is from genome assembly GCF_047467925.1 of Citrobacter sp. ANG330. Classification (NCBI taxonomy): domain Bacteria; kingdom Pseudomonadati; phylum Pseudomonadota; class Gammaproteobacteria; order Enterobacterales; family Enterobacteriaceae; genus Citrobacter; species Citrobacter sp. ANG330. Next base: position 61,805 of record NZ_JASJUI010000015.1, read on the forward strand.
AGGACACCGGCACAAGCCAGATAGAGAGCAGCGTGGGGAATATAAACATTCACAATGGCAAAGGTGAAACAGATCCCCGCATAGACTGAGATGCCCCCAACCAACGGTATCAATCCCTGGTGGCGTTTACGGAAGTTGGGTTTATCCACTAAACCGACCTTTTTTGCGACCTTCCGCGCAAAAAACAGGAACAGTGTCGTGAATAAAAAAATACTGATGAGATCAGTACTGACTGTCAGTAAATTCACAATGCGTGCTCTCAGAGAAAATTATTAGCAGAAGTATAACCACGAAGGCCAGTATTCAGAAGTGAAACTCCAGTCCGAACCGTCTGTTTTGTTTAATTATTAACCACGGGTCGCACTTGATAGCTGACGCGCGCGCAGCGGTGAGCGATAATCCCAGGTTTGTTAATTTAGCGTTAAGATTACAGACATAAAAGCAAAACGCCACGTAAAAACGTGGCGTTTTCGGCTGAAAGCAAGTTTACGAGCGCTTCATCATGTCGAAGAAGTCGTCGTTGGTCTTGGTCATCGCCAGTTTATTAATGAGGAATTCCATCGCATCGATTTCGCCCATCGGGTGAATAATCTTGCGCAGGATCCACATTTTCTGCAGCTCTTCCTGAGTAGTGAGCAGCTCTTCTTTACGGGTACCGGAACGGTTGTAGTCGATAGCCGGGAAGACGCGTTTTTCAGCAATCTTACGAGAGAGGTGCAGTTCCATGTTACCGGTGCCTTTAAACTCTTCGTAGATAACTTCATCCATCTTAGAGCCGGTATCGATCAGCGCCGTTGCGATGATGGTCAGGCTGCCGCCCTCTTCCACGTTACGCGCCGCACCAAAGAAACGCTTCGGACGATGCAGGGCGTTCGCGTCCACACCACCGGTCAACACTTTACCGGAAGCAGGAACCACGGTGTTGTACGCACGCGCCAGACGGGTGATGGAGTCGAGGAGGATGATAACGTCTTTCTTATGCTCAACCAGACGTTTCGCTTTCTCGATCACCATTTCTGCAACCTGAACGTGACGGGATGCTGGTTCGTCAAAAGTAGACGCGACCACTTCACCTTTAACCAGACGCTGCATCTCGGTAACTTCTTCCGGACGTTCATCGATCAGCAGCACCATCAGCACACAGTCTGGGTGGTTGTAAGCGATGCTCTGGGCAATATTTTGCAGCAGCATGGTTTTACCGGCTTTCGGCGGTGCGACGATCAGACCACGCTGACCACGACCAATAGGGGAAGCCAGATCCAGAACGCGCGCCGTTAAGTCTTCGGTAGAACCGTTACCACGTTCCATACGCAGACGAGAGTTTGCGTGCAGCGGGGTTAAGTTTTCGAAGAGGATTTTGTTACGGGCGTTTTCCGGTTTGTCGTAGTTAACTTCGTTAACTTTCAGCAGCGCAAAGTAACGTTCGCCTTCTTTTGGCGGGCGAATCTTACCAGAGATGGTATCACCAGTGCGGAGATTGAAACGGCGGATTTGGCTGGGGGAAACGTAGATGTCATCAGGACCGGCGAGATAGGAGCTGTCTGCAGAACGGAGGAAACCAAATCCATCCTGCAATATCTCCAGCACACCGTCACCAAAGATATCTTCGCCACTCTTTGCGTGCTGCTTCAGGATGGCAAAAATAATGTCCTGCTTGCGCATACGAGCCAGGTTTTCCAGCCCCATATTTTCGCCGAGAGTGATCAGCTCAGAAACCGGCGTATTCTTTAATTCGGTAAGATTCATAATGGTGTGAGTTCTTAAACTTGGGGTAAATCTCGAACTTAATGTTGTGAATGGTATGGCAGGGTCATCCATGCCTGTTTACGGCCATCAACTCATGTCTGTTCGCTGTCTGGTCACAGGAAAGTACGCAGAACTGAAACGACAAGACGGATTGAATGATAAGCCAGGAATCTGTCCACTTCGCGTGCGAGAAAAAACGGGAAGTATTGGAGTTATCAAGATTCAAACTTAATAAGGTATGTTTAATACGAAGTCAACACTAACTTAGCACGACTCAAGTCGGGCGTCCAGTCATCCGCATCAATTAGGATTCTGGTCGCCCGAACATGAGACGTCCTGCTTACGCCAGGTTAGCGTCGAGGAACTCTTTCAGCTGACCTTTGGACAGAGCGCCCACTTTGGTCGCTGCAACTTCACCGTTCTTGAACAGCAGCAGGGTCGGGATGCCACGGATACCATACTTCGGCGCAGTGCCTGGGTTTTGGTCAATGTTCAGTTTAGCAACCGTCAATTTGCCCTGATATTCGTCAGCGATTTCATCCAGAATCGGGGCGATCATTTTGCACGGTCCGCACCACTCTGCCCAGAAATCAACGAGGATCGCCCCGTCCGCTTTGAGTACATCCGTGTCAAAACTGTCGTCAGTCAGGTGAATAATTTTATCGCTCATATATAACTCCACAGGATTATGCCTGGCGTGTTGGTATAGCATTAACCAACTAAAGGTTGACTTTATTTCACCGGATACGCTTTCGTAAAGCAATAGTAAGCTGATATTCTACCACACTATGAGCAAAACACATTTAACAGAACAGAAGTTTTCCGACTTCGCCCTGCACCCAAAGGTTATAGAAGCCCTTGAAAACAAAGGCTTTCATAACTGCACGCCCATACAGGCCCTCGCACTGCCGCTAACGCTGGCGGGTCGCGATGTTGCAGGGCAGGCGCAAACCGGTACCGGAAAAACGATGGCGTTCCTGACGTCGACGTTTCATTATCTTCTCTCTCATCCCGCGATTGACGATCGCAAGGTGAACCAGCCTCGCGCCTTGATTATGGCGCCGACGCGTGAGTTAGCCGTGCAGATCCACGCCGATGCCGAGCCGCTGGCACAGACAACCGGTCTGAAGCTGGGTCTTGCATACGGTGGTGACGGTTACGACAAACAGCTGAAAGTGCTGGAAAGTGGCGTCGATATTCTCATCGGCACTACGGGTCGTCTGATCGACTACGCGAAACAGAATCACATCAATCTGGGCGCCATCCAGGTGGTGGTCCTCGATGAAGCCGATCGCATGTACGATTTGGGCTTTATTAAAGATATCCGCTGGTTGTTCCGCCGCATGCCGCCGGCCAACCAGCGCCTGAACATGTTGTTCTCAGCCACCCTTTCTTACCGTGTGCGTGAACTGGCGTTCGAACAGATGAACAACGCCGAATACGTTGAAGTTGAGCCAGAACAGAAAACGGGTCACCGTATTAAAGAAGAGCTTTTCTATCCGTCTAACGAAGAGAAAATGCGCTTATTGCAAACGCTCATCGAGGAAGAGTGGCCGGATCGCGCCATCATCTTCGCGAACACCAAACACCGTTGCGAAGATATCTGGGGTCACCTGGCCGCCGATGGTCACCGCGTCGGCTTACTGACCGGCGACGTCGCACAGAAAAAACGTCTGCGTATTCTCGACGAGTTCACCCGTGGCGATCTGGATATCCTGGTCGCCACCGACGTTGCCGCACGCGGTCTGCATATTCCGGCCGTGACGCACGTTTTTAACTACGATCTGCCGGACGATTGCGAAGACTATGTACACCGTATCGGTCGTACGGGCCGTGCTGGCGCAAGCGGTCACTCGATCAGCCTGGCCTGCGAAGAGTACGCCCTGAACCTGCCTGCGATTGAAACCTACATTGGTCACTCGATTCCGGTGAGTAAATACAACCCGGAAGCGTTGATGAACAATCTGCCGAAGCCGCTGCGTCTGACGCGTACGCGCCCTGGCAATGGCCCGCGCCGCTCTGGTGGAGCCCCGCGTAATCGTCGTCGTTCAGGTTAAAAAGTTATGCCATACACAACCTCTTTCAGCCTGTATCAAGGCGGCAAGAAAACAGACCCCGATGCGCTGACTTTAGTCAGTGATTCGGGTGAGAAAACGCAGCCAACACAGATACTGGTTTAGGGATGAAGTGTATGAATTCTACCTCGTTGTACGCAGCTATTGATCTCGGTTCCAATAGTTTTCATATGCTGGTAGTACGCGAGGTCGCGGGTAGCATCCAGACGCTCACGCGCATTAAACGTAAGGTGCGTCTGGCCGCTGGACTTAACAACAACAATGTCCTTTCTGCTGAAGCCATGGAGCGCGGCTGGCAATGCCTGCGTCTGTTCGCTGAACGCCTACAGGATATTCCGCAGCCGCAAATCCGCGTCGTCGCCACCGCAACCTTGCGTATCGCGGTGAATGCCAGCGAGTTTATCGCTAAAGCGCAGGAAATCCTCGGTTGTCCGGTTCAGGTCATCAGCGGCGAAGAAGAAGCACGTCTGATTTATCAGGGCGTGGCGCACACCACTGGCGGTGCGGATCAACGTCTGGTCGTCGATATCGGCGGCGCCAGCACTGAACTGGTCACCGGAACGGGTGCGCAAACCACCTCTCTGTTCAGCCTGTCTATGGGCTGTGTCACCTGGCTTGAACGCTACTTTACCGATCGCAATCTGGCGCAAGAGAATTTCGACGAAGCGGAAAAAGCCGCACGCGATGTGCTGCGCCCGATTGCTGATGAACTTCGCTATCACGGCTGGAAAGTCTGTGTCGGTGCCTCCGGTACGGTTCAGGCGTTGCAGGAAATCATGATGGCGCAGGGGATGGATGAGCGCATCACGCTGGCGAAACTGCAGCAGTTGAAACAGCGGGCGATTCACTGTGGTCGTCTGGAAGAGCTGGAAATTGAAGGGTTAACTCTGGAACGCGCACTGGTCTTCCCCAGCGGGCTGGCCATTCTGATTGCGATCTTCACCGAACTCAATATCCAGTGTATGACCCTGGCTGGCGGGGCATTGCGTGAAGGTCTGGTCTACGGAATGCTCCATCTCGCGGTGGATCAGGATATTCGTAGCCGCACACTGCGTAACATTCAGCGCCGGTTTATGGTGGATACCGAGCAGGCGCATCGCGTTGCCAGTCTGGCGGTGAGTTTTCTCGATCAGGTAGAAAATGAGTGGCATCTTGAGCCGATCAGCCGAGAACTGCTGATCAGCGCCTGCCAGCTGCACGAAATAGGCCTGAGCGTTGATTTCAGGCAAGCGCCTCAGCACGCTGCCTATCTGGTCCGCAATCTGGATCTGCCGGGCTTCACGCCCGCACAGAAAAAACTGCTCGCCACGCTGTTGTTAAATCAGACCAACCCGGTCGATCTTTCGTCTCTACATCAGCAAAACGCCGTGCCGCCGCGGGTAGCGGAACATCTTTGTCGTCTGCTCAGACTGGCGATTATCTTTGCCAGCCGTCGTCGTGACGATCTGGTGCCCGTCATTACACTGCAGGCGTCGAATGAAATTCTCACCTTAACGCTGCCGCCGAACTGGCTGGAACAGCATCCACTGGGCAAAGAGTTGATTGAACAAGAAAGCCAGTGGCAGAGTTATGTCCACTGGCCTTTAGACGTGCGTTAATCATTTACTGCCGGTAGCGGCGTAAACACCTTATCCGGCTTCCAGCCTACGATTTCTCTCTTTTCGCGGCCATCATCGCTTTCAGATTCGCCAGATGGCTTTGCCCTTTCTGCATCCGTTCTTCGGCACTCACCACTTTACGCTCCTGCTCCCAGATCAGATCGTCCTGCGGTAACTCCAGCAGGAAACGGCTCGGCTCCGGGCGCACCAGCTCACCGTACTGACGCCGCTCTTTACACAGCGTAAAAATCAGCTCTTTCTGCGCGCGGGTGATGCCGACATAGGCCAGACGGCGCTCTTCATCAATGTTGTCTTCATCGATGCTGCTCTGGTGCGGCAGAAAGCCTTCTTCCATACCCACCATAAACACATACGGGAACTCCAGCCCTTTCGAGGCGTGTAGCGTCATCAGTTGCACCTGATCCAGCTCTTCCTCACTCTCGCCGCGTTCCATCATGTCGCGCAGCGTGAAACGCGTAACCACCTGCGTGAGCGTCATCGGCTCATCCAGTTCGCTCCCTTCCAGCATTTCAGTCATCCAGCTAAACAGCTGGTTGACGTTTTTCATGCGCATTTCAGCAGCTTTTGGGCTGGGCGACGTTTCATAAAGCCATGATTCGTAATCAATTCCGTGGATGAGATCGCGCACAGCGGCAATCGGCTCACGTTCAGCCAGCCGCTGAACCTCGCCCAGCCAGTGGGTAAAACGAGTGAGCGAGTCATAGCCGCGTCCGGTGAGCGTCTGGCTCAACCCCAGATCAAAGCTGGCGGTAAACAGGCTTTTGTTGCGCGTCATCGCCCATTCGCCCAGCTTTTGCAATGTGGCGGGGCCGATTTCACGCTTTGGCGTATTCACAATGCGCAGAAACGCGCTGTCATCATCCGGATTCGTTAATACGCGCAGATAGGCCAGCAAATCTTTAATCTCCGGGCGGGAGAAAAACGACGTACCGCCAGAGATTTTGTAGGGGATCCGGTTCTGCATGAGGAATTTTTCAAACACTCGCGCCTGGTGGTTGCCGCGATACAGAATGGCGTAATCCTTATATTCCGTTTTATTCACAAAGTGATGAGCGATCAGCTCCCCGGTCACCCGCTCGGCTTCGTGCTCCTCATTATTCGCACTCAGGACTTTGAGTTCCGCGCCGTATCCCAGCTCGGAAAAAAGCCGTTTTTCAAAAACGTGCGGGTTATTGGCAATGAGGATGTTTGCCGCCTTCAGGATCCGCCCGGAAGAACGATAGTTCTGCTCCAGTTTGATGACCTGAAGCGCCGGGAAATCCTGACTTAACAACACCAGGTTTTGCGGACGCGCCCCGCGCCAGGAGTAAATCGACTGATCGTCATCCCCTACCACCGTGAATCGCGCCCGGTTTCCCACCAGCAATTTCACCAGTTCGTACTGACTGGTGTTGGTGTCCTGGTATTCATCCACCAGCAGATAGCGAATCTTGTTCTGCCAGCGCTCACGCACCTCTTCATTACGCTGCAACAGCAGCGTCGGCAGCAGAATCAAATCGTCAAAGTCGAGGACGTTACAGGCTTTCATATGCGCATCGTACAGCCCGTAGCAGTGGGCGAAGATGCGATCGCGCTCGCCTTTCGCACTGGCGGCAGCCTGCGCGGGCGTTTTCAGATCATTCTTCCAGTTCGAGATCGTCGAGATCAGCTGTTGCAACACGACTTTGTCGTCTTCAATCAGCCCTTCTGTCAGGTCTTTGAGCAGCGCAACCTGATCCGTATCGTCAAACAGAGAGAAATTCGATTTCATCCCCAATGCCGCGTATTCGCGTTTAATCACCTCCAGCCCCAGCGTATGGAAAGTGGAGATCATCAACCCGCGCGCTTCTTTGCGTCCCAGCGTTTGTCCAACACGCTCTTTCATCTCACGCGCCGCTTTATTGGTAAAGGTGACGGCGGCAATGTGCCGAGCCTGATAGCCGCAGCCACGGATCAGGTGAGCTATCTTGTTGGTGATCACGCGTGTCTTACCGGAACCCGCCCCCGCCAGCACCAGGCAAGGTCCGGTGACGAATTCGACAGCTTGTTGTTGGCCGGGATTTAAACGCATAGGAAAAAGTGCTCAATCTTCGAACGGGGGACGAATTGTAGCAGAAAGCGAGGCAGAGATTGAGCTTTCCGTAACCGCGCGTGACGCTGCCTGTGAGAGCAAGTGAGCGTGTGCTGCTGTCCAGATTATGAACAATTCTGAACGCCGATCACACGGAAAAAATTACACGACGCCTGCACAAGGGGTTGAATTAACATATTGAGTATAAAAGGAAAACAGTAACAATAGACGGGCTAAGCTGCTTTGGCTTGTATAAACCAACAAAAAGAAGACCGTTCATCCCACTTTCTTTGTTTATTCAACCGAAACATTTCTGAATCAAATACGCTAATAAATCAGGTGCTGCCACGTACCGCACCTCCTCTCATGCTGAGCATACAATGAATAAGATCCAGGCCACTTACTACCTACAAGACTCAACCGCTCGCCAGATAGTCCAACGCACGATGGGGATTATCCCCTATTCGGTTAACGTTATGAATGAACACGGTATGATCATTGCCTCCGGTGAGGCGTCCCGTTTACATCAGCGCCACGAAGGTGCGGTGCTGGCGTTAACTGAAAACCGGATTGTTGAAATCGATTCGGCGACAGCAGACAAACTCAAAGGCGTGAAGCCCGGTATTAATTTACCGATAAATTTTCGCGATCAGCTTATCGGCGTACTGGGTATCACCGGAGAGCCGGGTGAGGTGAAGGCTTATGCGCAACTCGTCAAGATGGCGTCGGAACTCATCATTGAACAAATGGCGCTGCTGGAACAAAAACAGTGGGATAAACGCTACCGCGAAGAGCTGATCAACCAGCTCATTTTACGCGATCAGCCTCCGTTATCGTTAAGCGCCGTGGTCTCATGGTTAGGCGTTAATCTCCAGGTGCCGCGCGTGGTGCTTATCATGGAGTTGCAGCAGCCGGATCGCGATGCGCTACGAACGCTGATGGATTATTTTGAATACAGCGCCCGCGACCATCTGGTGACATTTTCCGACTTTAACGAGCTGATTATCCTCAAGCCCGTCACCCTGAAAAATGGGACTCTCAATAAATCGCTGGAGCAGCACGAGCTACAGAAATTTAAACATTACGCGCAATCCTGTGGCTTTTCACGTCTCATCGTCGGCGGGTATTTTGCGGGAGAAAATGGCCTGCGACGCTCCTATCAGACGGCGAAATCAACCCAGGCGATGGTGAAAAGGCTGAAGCTTAAGCATCAGTTTATCTTTCACGATGACTATGCGCTGGCCTCATTGCTGGGGGGACTTTCCGGCACCTGGCAAGCGGAAGAGTTATCAAAAATATGGCGCGATTTGGTTGCTCAGGACAGCAAAGGCGTCATGCAAAAAACATTGCAGCACTATTTCGAACATAATTGTGATCTTTCGCAAACTGCCACCAGTCTGCATGTTCATGTGAATACCCTGCGCTATCGACTGCAACGCGTTGAAGAGATAACTGGAATAAAAATCAACAACTTGAAACAACTCCTTTGGTTGTACATTGGCATGGAGCTGCAGCGGTAGTCTGTATTTTCCTCCAAATTTACATCCTGTCAGACGCGTATTTTTTAGCGGATCCTCACAAGGCTATTCCCGGCGGCTTCTCCATACTGCCCCAGTCAATTTAATGGAGAAAGCAGAAGATGGTTTCAATATCCGCAACAGGCGCCATCATCGCACTCGTGGTGGCGATCGTCTTAATATTACGCAAAGTCTCTCCCGCGTACGGCATGATGGTGGGTGCGCTGGTTGGCGGCCTCGTCGGCGGGGCAGACCTGGTTCAGACCGTCACGTTGATGGTCACGGGTGCGCAGGGCATCACCAATGCCGTACTGCGTATTCTCGCTGCAGGTGTACTGGCTGGTGTACTGATCGAATCCGGCGCCGCGAACACTATCGCGGAAACGGTGGTAAAAAAAGTGGGCGAAAGTCGCGCCCTGCTCGCATTAGCCATCGCCACGATGATTCTGACGGCCGTTGGCGTTTTTATCGATGTCGCGGTGATTACCGTCGCGCCGATTGCGCTTTCGATAGCCAGACGCGCCGGGCTATCAAAACTCGCCATTTTGCTGGCGATGATTGGCGGGGGCAAAGCGGGTAACGTAATGTCGCCAAATCCCAATGCCATTGCCGCTTCGGATTCCTTCCATGTCCCGCTCACATCCGTCATGATGGGAGGGATTATTCCCGGCCTGTTCGGCCTGGCAATCGCCTATTTTCTGGCGAAGCGTCTTAGCCAAAAAGGCTCGATGGTCACGACGGAAGAGATCATTTCTCAGGACACACACGGTACGCAACCCGGATTCCTGGCCGCCATCAGCGCCCCCCTTGTTGCCATTATTCTGTTAGCGCTGCGTCCTGTTGCGGGCATTGCTATCGATCCGCTCATTGCTCTGCCAGTGGGAGGATTAGTCGGCGCGATCCTGATGGGCCGATTTAAACAAAGTAACGCCTTTATGATGTCCGGGCTGACGCGCATGGCTCCTGTCGCCATTATGCTGCTCGGTACCGGCACGCTGGCCGGCATCATTGCCAACTCGGCGTTAAAAGAGGTCCTGATCGATGGGTTAACCTCTTCCGGTCTCCCTTCTTATCTCCTGGCCCCCATCTCTGGCGCAATTATGTCGATGGCCACCGCGTCGACAACAGCCGGAACCGCCGTTGCGGCAGGCGTGTTCAGCCAGACGCTACTGGGGCTTGGCGTCTCTGCGCTTGCCGGTGCAGTCATGATTCATGCCGGGGCGACTGTTCTGGATCATCTCCCTCACGGCAGTTTTTTCCACGCCACTGGCGGTAGCGTCAGTATGCAAATCCATGAACGCTTAAAACTTCTGCCTTATGAAACCCTTGTCGGTTTCGTCATCGCATTGATTTCGACACTGCTGTTTGGTGTCTTCGGACTCGCCGGGTAAGCACACGATGAAAATTGTTATCGCACCAGATTCATTTAAAGAAAGTTTGTCTGCCATGCAGGTGGCGTCGGCTATCGAACAGGGGTTTCGCGAAATATATCCCGATGCCCAGTATGTCAAATTACCGATGGCGGACGGCGGCGAAGGCACCGTTGAGTCGATGGTGGAGGCCACTGAGGGCCATTACCAATTTATCGATGTCACGGGACCTCTGGGAACACAGGTCCAGGCTCGCTGGGGAGTGTTGGGTGACGGGAAGACGGCGGTGATCGAAATGGCCGCGGCGTCAGGTCTCCACCATGTATCGCCAGAGCATCGTAACCCACTGATAACCACCAGCTATGGAACGGGCGAGCTCATCCTTGCCGCTCTCGATCGGGGCGTTGAGCACATTATTCTCGGCATTGGCGGCAGCGCGACGAATGACGGAGGCGCGGGCATGCTGCAGGCGCTGGGGATTGCCCTTCTTGATGCGCATGGAGATGCGCTTCCCCCAGGCGGCGGAGCGCTCAGTAAACTGGCAAAAATCGACACCTCCCGCGCCGACCCGCGCCTGAAGACGGTCTCCGTCACCGTGGCCTGCGACGTCAACAATCCGCTGTGCGGTCCGACGGGCGCCTCTGCCATTTTCGGCCCACAAAAAGGGGCGACGGAAGAAATGGTTGCAGCGTTAGACGGTGCGCTGGCGGTTTATGGCAAGCGACTACAGGAGTTTACCGGTCGGGATGTAATGAATACGCCAGGCGCTGGCGCAGCAGGCGGAATGGGAGCCGCATTACTCGGTCTACTGGACGCTGATTTAAAACCCGGCGTAGAGATTGTGATTAACGCGCTGCAGCTGGAGCGTCTGGTAGCCGATGCCAGTCTGGTGATCACCGGGGAGGGCCGCCTCGACAGCCAGAGCATCTGCGGCAAAACGCCGATTGGCGTCGCCCGCTGCGCCAAACGCTATCAAAAACCAGTGATTGCGCTTGCCGGCGGTTTAACTCTGGATCATCAGATTGTTCATGAGCATGGGCTGGATGCTGTTTTCTCTGTGTTGACGCGCATCGCCACGCTACCGGAAGCCTTAGAGGACGCGGAATACAATCTGCGCATTTCGGCACGTAATATTGCCAGCGTCTGGAAGCTGTCGCAGCAGCAGTTACACTAATCCTGTATCCAGGCCAGTCACCAACGACTGGCCTGGATATTCTTTCCCTCTCCCCACGTGCTAAAATCGCCTCCTTCATTTCCCCGACTCAAGGCACGACCATGGCAAAAACCGCAGCAGCACTGCATATCCTTGTTAAAGAAGAGAAACTGGCACTGGATCTTCTGGAGCAGATTAAAAACGGCGCCGACTTCGGCAAACTGGCGAAGAAACACTCCATCTGCCCGTCAGGCAAACGAGGCGGTGATTTAGGTGAATTCCGCCAGGGCCAGATGGTTCCGGCGTTCGATAAAGTAGTCTTTTCCTGCCCGGTGCTGGAGCCTACCGGCCCGCTGCACACCCAGTTCGGTTATCACATTATCAAAGTGTTGTATCGCAACTAATAAAAAGCCCGGTGGCGCTAGCGCTTACCGGGCCTACGATGTTGTTCTTTTGTAGGTCGGGTAAGCGCTAGCGCCACCCGACAATCTACTTAACCCGCTACCGCAATGCGCTTCATATCCGTCATATAGCCGCGCAGTTTCTGGCCGACTTTCTCAATAGCATGGCTGCGAATCGCGTCGTTGACATCACGCAACTGAGCGTTATCCACTGCGCCTTCAGCAATCGCTTTACCCAGGTCGCCGGTCTGCAGCGTAGTCATGAACTCTTTCAGCAGCGGTACGCAGGCGTAAGAGAACAGGTAGTTACCGTATTCTGCGGTATCAGAGATAACCACGTTCATTTCGTACAGACGCTTACGGGCGATGGTGTTGGCGATCAGCGGCAGCTCGTGCAGTGATTCGTAGTACGCGGACTCTTCGATGATGCCGGAATCTACCATCGTTTCGAACGCCAGCTCAACGCCCGCTTTCACCATCGCGATCATCAGTACGCCTTTATCGAAGTACTCCTGCTCGCCGATTTTACCTTCATACTGCGGCGCGGTTTCGAACGCAGTTTTACCGGTCTCTTCACGCCAGGTCAGCAGTTTCTTATCATCATTCGCCCAGTCAGCCATCATGCCGGAAGAGAACTCTCCGGAGATGATGTCGTCCATATGTTTCTGGAACAGCGGCGCCATAATTTCTTTCAGCTGTTCGGACAGCGCGTAAGCGCGCAGTTTCGCAGGGTTGGACAGACGGTCCATCATCAGCGTGATACCGCCCTGCTTCAGCGCTTCAGTGATAGTTTCCCAGCCGAACTGAATCAGTTTCTCGGCATATGCCGGGTCAGTCCCTTCTTCCACCAGCTTATCGAAGCACAGCAGAGAGCCCGCCTGCAGCATACCGCACAGAATGGTCTGCTCGCCCATCAGGTCAGATTTCACTTCCGCAACGAAAGAGGATTCCAGCACGCCCGCACGGTGACCACCGGTGGCCGCGGCCCAGGCTTTGGCAATCGCCATACCTTCGCCTTTCGGATCGTTTTCCGGGTGAACCGCGATCAGCGTCGGCACGCCGAAGCCACGTTTGTATTCTTCACGCACTTCAGTACCCGGACACTTCGGCGCCACCATCACCACGGTGATGTCTTTACGGATCTGCTCGCCCACTTCAACGATGTTGAAGCCGTGAGAGTAACCCAGCGCCGCGCCGTCTTTCATCAGCGGTTGTACAGAACGCACCACGTCAGAGTGCTGTTTGTCTGGTGTCAGGTTAACCACCAAATCCGCCTGCGGGATCAGCTCTTCATACGTGCCGACTTTGAAGCCGTTTTCAGTCGCTTTACGCCAGGATGCGCGCTTCTCAGCAATCGCCTCTTTACGCAATGCGTAGGAGATATCCAGACCGGAATCACGCATGTTCAAACCCTGGTTCAGACCCTGAGCGCCACAGCCGACGATAACCACTTTTTTACCCTGAAGGTAGCTCGCGCCATCAGCGAACTCATCGCGGCCCATAAAGCGACATTTACCCAGTTGTGCCAGCTGCTGGCGCAGGTTCAGTGTATTAAAGTAGTTAGCCATGGGTGATACCTCGTGATGTTGTGTGTCTTCTTGTTCGGTTCGCGTTTCAGCGAGAATGCACCCACATTACAACAGGAAATTTATTGCGGAAATTGATATATTCACAACGCCACGTTGCAATATCTGCAACATGAAAAAGGGAAGGAGAATTCGTGGATATACGCGATCTGAAAATGTTCCTGCATCTGGCGGAAAGCCGTCACTTTGGTCGTAGCGCACGAGCGATGCACGTCAGCCCTTCCACGCTGTCACGGCAGATCCAGCGCCTGGAAGAAGACCTCGGCCAGCCGTTGTTTGTCCGCGATAACCGCACGGTTACCCTGACCGAAGCGGGTGAAGAGCTGCGAACGTTTGCCCAGCAGACGCTGTTACAGTATCAGCAACTGCGCCACACCCTCGATCAGCAAGGCCCGTCGCTGTCCGGCGAACTGCATATCTTTTGCTCGGTCACGGCGGCTTACAGTCATCTGCCGCCAATCCTCGATCGTTTTCGCGCGGAGCATCCCTCAGTTGAAATTAAACTCACCACCGGCGACGCCGCCGATGCCATGGAAAAGGTGGTGACCGGCGAAGCGGATCTGGCGATTGCCGGTAAGCCAGAAACGCTGCCGGGAGCAGTCGCTTTCTCGATGCTGGAAAATCTGGCGGTAGTGTTGATTGCTCCGGCACTGCCCTGCCCGGTACGCAATCAGGTCTCGGTAGAGAAACCCGACTGGTCCACAGTGCCGTTTATCATGGCCGATCAGGGCCCGGTGCGCCGCCGTATTGAGCTGTGGTTTCGTCGCCATAAAATCAGTAATCCGCAGATTTATGCTACCGTGGGCGGTCATGAAGCGATGGTGTCGATGGTTGCGCTCGGCTGTGGCGTAGCGCTGCTGCCCGAAGTGGTGCTGGAAAACAGCCCCGAACCGGTGCGCAATCGCGTGATGATTTTAGAGCGTAGCGACGAGAAAACCCCGTTCGAACTGGGCGTCTGCGCGCCGAAAAAGCGGCTGCATGAGCCGCTTATTGATGCGTTCTGGAAAATTGTACTGGAGCGCAAAATTGCCGAGTAATATTAGCGTCAGGCCTAAAAGCAGAGGTAGATTCAGTTTTGCGGAATCTTTTCTGTATAATGGCAAGCCATAATACACAGACGGTGTCATTGCCCCTATGACAGCGAAACACAACCTAAATTAGCCATCATTATGATAATCAAGCCAAAAATCCGTGGATTCATCTGTACAACGACCCATCCGACTGGCTGTAAAGTCAATGTGGAAAAGCAGATCGAGTACGTTAAACAAAACGGGAAAATCGAAAACGGTCCTTCCCGCGTGCTGGTCATCGGTGCTTCAACCGGTTATGGACTGGCATCGAGAATCTCCGCAGCGTTTGGCAGCGGAGCCGCCACTATCGGCGTATTTTTCGAAAAACCGGGTACAGAAACGAAACCAGGTTCAGCAGGCTGGTATAACGCCGCGGCTTTCGATGAAGCAGCAAAGCGTGAAGGTCTGTATTCCAAAAGCATTAACGGTGATGCGTTCTCCGACGAATGTCGTGATGAAGTCATCAGGCTCATCAAAGAAGATCTGGGCCAGATTGATTTAGTCGTTTATTCGCTCGCTTCCCCGGTTCGTAAAATGCCGAAAACGGGTGAAGTTGTCCGTTCAGCGCTGAAACCTATTGGCGAGGTTTACACCTCAAAAGCGATTGATACCAACAAAGATCAGATCACAACGGCCAGCATTGAACCCGCAACGGAAGAAGAAGTTCAGAACACCGTGACCGTAATGGGCGGAGAGGACTGGGAGCTGTGGATAGATGCTCTGCGCCAGGCCAATGTGCTGGCCGACGGCGTGAAAACCGTTGCTTACTCTTACATCGGTACCGACCTGACGTGGCCAATCTATTGGCATGGCGCGCTGGGTAAAGCGAAAGAAGACCTTGACCGTGCGGCAGGCGCGCTGCGTAATCAACTGTCTCCGATCAATGGCACAGCCAACGTTGCGGTCCTGAAATCGGTAGTCACACAGGCTTCTTCAGCCATTCCAGTGATGCCGCTGTATATCTCTATGGTCTTCAAGCTGATGAAAGAACAAGGGATTCACGAAGGATGCATTGAGCAGATTAACCGCCTGATGACCACCAGCTTGTACGGTGACAAGGCTGCGCTTGATGACCACCAGCGTATCCGTATGGATGACTGGGAACTGCGTGAAGATATTCAGCAGGCATGCCGGGATCTGTGGCCACTGATCACCACCGAAAACCTGGCGCAAGAAACCGATTATGCAGGCTACAAGCTTGAGTTTCTCAATCTGTTCGGTTTTGGCCTCGACGAAGTCGATTACGAGGCAGATGTAAACCCCGAAGTCGAATTTGATGTGATCACGCTGTAATCTGCTGATACAGTTGCAAAAAGGGTTCATGTGTAAGCATGAACCCTTTTTTAATGGCAGAGTTTAACCCGCGAGGAAGAAGCGGAACGCCGGGTTATTCGTTTCATCGTGACACTCATAGCCCAGTTCCTGCAAACGCGTTTCGAAATCGGGTTCATGATCGCCCAGTTCAAACGCCGCCAGCACGCGCCCGTAGTCGGTCCCATGACTGCGGTAGTGAAACAACGAGATATTCCAGTGCGTCCCAAGCGTATGCAAAAACTTAAGCAGCGCGCCCGGCGATTCCGGAAACTCGAAGCTGAACAGACGCTCCTGCAGCGGCTTCGACGGACGCCCGCCAACCATATAGCGGACGTGCAGTTTCGCCATTTCATCGTCGGAGAGATCGACCACGCTGTAACCACCGTCACGCAGCAAATTCAGGATTTCGGAACGTTCTTCCATCCCCCTGCTCAGCCGGACACCGACGAAAATACAGGCGTTCTTATCATCGGCAAAACGATAGTTAAACTCAGTGACCGAGCGACCGCCCAGCAACTGGCAAAATTTCAGGAAGCTGCCTTTCTCTTCCGGAATGGTGACCGCCAGCAGCGCTTCGCGCTGTTCCCCCAGCTCGCAACGCTCGGAAACGTAGCGCAGGCCGTGGAAATTGACGTTAGCGCCGGAAAGGATATGTGCCAGACGTTCGCCGCGGATGTTGTGCTGAGCAACGTACTTTTTCATTCCCGCCAGCGCCAGCGCACCGGAAGGCTCCGCCACTGCGCGAACATCTTCAAACAGGTCTTTCATCGCCGCACATATCGCATCGCTATCCACGGTGATGATGTCATCGAGATATTCCTGACACAGACGGAAGGTTTCATCGCCAATGCGTTTAACCGCCACACCTTCGGCGAACAGCCCAACGCGCGGGAGATCGACCGGATGACCCGCGTCCAGAGCCGCTTTCAGACAGGCGGAGTCTTCCGCCTCCACCGCAATGACCTTGATTTGCGGCATCAGTTGTTTGATCAGTACCGCCACGCCCGCCGCCAGACCACCACCGCCGACCGGTACAAATACACGATCGAGATGGGCATCCTGCTGCAGTAATTCCAGCGCCAGCGTTCCCTGACCGGCAATCACCATCGGGTGATCGAACGGCGGAACCCAGGTAAAACCCTGCTGCTGCGACAGTTCAATCGCTTTCGCTTTCGCTTCATCAAAGTTCGCGCCATGCAGCAGCACTTCGCCGCCAAAGCCCCGAACAGCGTCAACTTTGATATCCGCCGTTGCCACGGGCATTACGATCAGCGCCTTCACGCCCAGACGAGCGGAGGAGAACGCTACACCCTGAGCATGGTTGCCTGCAGAAGCGGTAATCACCCCGTGAGCTTTTTGCGCCTCGGTCAGCCCTGCCATCATCGCGTAAGCGCCACGAAGTTTGAAGCTGTGTACCGGCTGCCTGTCTTCTCGCTTCACGAGGATCACGTTATCAAGGCGCGATGAGAGCTTTTCCATTTTTTGCAGCGGCGTCACCTGCGCCGCTTCATATACCGGCGCCCGGAGTACCGCACGCAGATATTCAGCCCCTTCCGGGGCTGCTGACAGAGGTTGTGATTCGGCCATCATCAGCCTCCCAGTTTCGATTTATCGCGCACCGCGCCTTTATCGGCGCTGGTCGCCAGGCTGGCATAAGCACGCAGCGCAAACGACACCTGACGCTGGCGATCTTTCGGTGTCCAGGCTTTGTCGCCGCGAGCTTCCTGTGCTTCACGACGCGCTGCAATTTCCGCATCGCTCAACTGCAGTTGAATGCCACGGTTTGGAATATCAATAGCAATCATGTCGCCGTCTTCAATGATCGCGATATTGCCGCCGCTGGCCGCTTCCGGCGAGACGTGGCCAATGGAGAGGCCGGAAGTGCCGCCAGAGAAACGACCATCTGTCACCAGCGCGCAAGCTTTACCAAGGCCCATCGATTTGAGGAAGGTGGTTGGATAGAGCATCTCCTGCATCCCCGGTCCGCCTTTCGGCCCTTCGTAGCGGATCACCACCACGTCACCTTCCACCACTTTGCCGCCGAGGATCGCGTCTACCGCTTCATCCTGGCTTTCATACACTTTGGCCGGACCGGTGAATTTCAGGATGCTGTCGTCCACACCGGCGGTTTTCACGATGCAGCCATTTTCCGCGAAGTTACCGTACAGCACGGCCAGACCGCCGTCTTTGCTGTAGGCGTGTTCCAGCGAGCGAATGCAACCTTCGGCGCGATCGTCATCCAGTGAGTCCCAGCGGCAATCCTGCGAGAACGCCTGCGTGGTGCGAACCCCCGCCGGACCCGCACGGAACATCTGTTTTACGGCATCATCTTGTGTCACCGTGATGTCATATTGCTCCAGGGTTTGCGGCAGCGTCAGTCCCAGCACGTTTTTCACGTCACGGTTCAACAGACCCGCGCGATCCAGTTCGCCCAGAATGCCCAGCACGCCACCCGCCCGGTGAACGTCTTCCATATGGTATTTCTGGGTACTTGGCGCCACTTTGCACAGTTGCGGCACTTTGCGGGAGAGCTTGTCGATATCGCTCATCGTGAAGTCGATCTCCGCTTCCTGCGCCGCCGCCAGCAAATGCAGTACGGTATTCGTGGAACCGCCCATCGCGATATCCAGCGTCATGGCGTTTTCAAACGCCGCCTTGCTGGCAATGTTACGCGGCAGCGCGGAGGCGTCATCCTGCTCGTAGTAACGTTTAGTCAGCTCAACAATGCGTTTACCGGCATTGAGGAACAGTTGCTTACGATCGGCGTGGGTGGCCAGCAGAGAACCGTTACCCGGTTGCGACAGACCCAGCGCTTCGGTCAGGCAGTTCATTGAGTTCGCGGTAAACATTCCGGAACAGGAGCCGCAGGTCGGGCAGGCAGAACGTTCAACCTGATTACTCTGATCGTCAGAAACTTTCGGGTCCGCACCCTGGATCATGGCATCGACCAGATCAAGTTTGATGATTTTATCGGAAAGTTTGGTTTTCCCGGCTTCCATCGGACCGCCGGAAACAAAGATCACCGGTATATTCAGACGCAGAGAAGCCATCAGCATCCCTGGGGTGATTTTGTCACAGTTGGAGATACACACCATCGCATCGGCGCAATGGGCATTCACCATGTATTCCACCGAGTCGGCGATCAGCTCACGCGATGGCAGTGAATAAAGCATGCCTCCGTGGCCCATGGCGATACCATCATCCACTGCAATGGTATTGAACTCTTTCGCCACGCCGCCAGACGCTTCAATCTGCTCAGCAACCAGTTTACCGAGATCGCGCAGGTGAACGTGCCCTGGCACAAACTGGGTGAATGAGTTCACGACGGCGATAATCGGTTTGCCAAAATCGGCGTCGGTCATCCCGGTGGCGCGCCACAACGCCCGGGCTCCCGCCATATTGCGGCCATGTGTAGTGGTGGCGGAACGATACTTAGGCATGCGTTATTTACTCCTGGTGTCTGTAAAACGGGACGGTGCGTGCCGTCCCATTTATCTTTAATTATGAATTTACCTGATCCAACCAGCCCCGTTTGTCCTCGGTTTCGCCGGTAAACAGGCCGAAGAACGCTTGCTGGATGCGTTTGGTGACCGGGCCACAGCGGCCTTCGCCCACCTGAATGCCGTCAACACTGCGAACCGGGGTGATTTCCGCCGCGGTACCGGACATGAATACTTCATCCGCCAGATACAGAGATTCACGGGACAGTACCTGCTCGCGCACTTCGATACCCAGATCTTTCGCCAGCTTGATAATGGCATCGCGGGTGATGCCCGGTAGCGCGGAAGAGGTAAACGGCGGGGTAAACAGCACTCCGTCTTTCACTTCAAACAGGTTTTCACCGGCGCCTTCAGAGATATAACCATTCACGTCCAGCGCGATACCTTCCTGATAACCGTGACGACGCGCTTCGCTACCCACCAGCAGTGAGGAGAGATAGTTACCGCCCGCTTTTGCGGCGGTCGGGATGGTGTTTGGTGCGACACGATTCCAGGAAGACACCATTGCATCAATCCCTTGCTCCAGCGCTTCAGCGCCCAGATATGCCCCCCACGGGAACGCAGCAATGATCACATCGGTGGTATAACCGGCTGGCGGGTTTACGCCCATGCCAACATCGCCAACAAACACCAGCGGACGAATGTAGGCGCTGGTCAGATTGTTTTTACGAATCACTTCACGGCAGGCCTCCATCAGCTCATCTACGCTTTGAGAGACCGGAAAACGATAAATTTTGGCTGAATCATGCAGACGCTGCATATGTTCGCGATGACGGAACACCACCGGGCCTTTGTGCGAGTCATAGCAACGGATACCTTCAAAAACAGACGTACCGTAATGCAGTGCGTGGGACATCACGTGAACTTTCGCGTCTTCCCAACGTACCATCTCGCCATTGAACCAAATGTAATCCGCTTTTTTCGTCGTCATTTCTTCTTCCTGTCGCGCTTACGCGCGGATTTGTTGTGATGTGGTTGTGCTCTGGCAGATGGCTACATGGGCAACGTCTACCAGCTTTGATAACTGACTAAACAGTAAGTCGACCGACCGTGGGCTGGCAACGGTCAATTCGATATTTATATTTTGCGCGTCACGGGCGGCTTCCATATTCATGGCGCAGACCTGAAAACCACGGTGGCGTACCACGCGCAGTACGCGTTCTAACGTTTCCGGATTAAAGCGAGCCTCTACGGCGACCTGATGTTGCATCATGATAATTTCTCCAGCATTTCAGAGTTGCTGGCGCCAGGCGGCACCAGTGGCCAGACATTCTCAAGTTCGTCGATTGAGACATGAAGCAGGTATGGCCCGTCGCTGTTCAGCAGGGTATCGAGTGCCGCTTCAACCTGGTCTTTTCGGGTGATGTGTTGGCCAGGGATGCCGAAGGCGCTGGCTAACGTGAGGAAATCGGGGTTATCGGTTAAGGTGGTTTCGCTATATCGTTCCTGGAAAAACAGCTGCTGCCATTGTCGTACCATACCTAACCGTTGGTTATCCAGTAAGACTATCTTCAACGGTAACTGCTTACGTTTTACGGTGCCCAGCTCCTGAACATTCATCATGAAGGAGCCGTCACCGGAGATACAGATAACGGTGTCGTCCGGTCGCGCAACCTGCGCCCCAACAGCAGCCGGTAAACCAAAGCCCATCGTGCCTAAACCACTGGAGGTGATGAAATTCTCCGGGCGACTGTACGTCATATGTTGTGCAGACCACATCTGATGCTGACCGACATCCGTCGTCACCACACAGTCGGCGGGTTTACGCTCCGACAACTGTTTCAGCAGCAGCGGCGCGTAGATGGCCTCTCCGGGATGATCGTAACGCCAGGTATGGTCAGTACGCAGTTCCGCATTACGCTGACGCCATTCATCGATGTCGACCGGCTGTTGCAGCGCAGGCAGTAGCGCATTCAAATCGCCCTGCAAGGTGACATGCGCCCGGCGAAGTTTGTTCAGTTCGGCCGGGTCGATATCCATGTGGATAACACTGGCATGCGGCGCGAAGGTATCCAGCTTGCCGGTCACCCGGTCATCAAAACGTGCACCGACTGCAATCAACAAATCACACTCTTGCACGGCAAAATTCGCGGCTTTGGTACCATGCATACCAAGCATACCCAGATAGTAGGGATAATCCGCCTCGACAGCACCCAGTCCTTTCAGCGTGCAGGTAACCGGCATTTGTGTTACCGCAATAAACTCACGCAGCGCCGGAACCGCCTGCGCCATGCCTACACCACCACCCACATACAGCATGGGTTTCTGCGCCTGAGCCAGCATTTTTCGGGCCTGTTCAACACCTGCCTGCGGGAACGGCTCGGCGTTTTCAACGGTTGTAAAATAGGGTTCCAGCGCCCCGCTGGCTAACTGGATATCTTTCGGAATATCGACCAGCACCGGACCAGGACGGCCAGTGTTAGCAACTTCAAACGCTTCGGCCATGATGCGTGGCAGCTCTTCCAGCGATTGCACCAGAAAACTGTGCTTAGTACAGGCCAGCGACAGTCCCAGTACGTCCACCTCCTGAAACGCATCAGTGCCGATGAGTGGCGCAGCAACCTGCCCGGTGATCGCGACAACAGGGACCGAATCTAACAGCGCATCTGCAAGTCCGGTGATCAGGTTGGTTGCCCCCGGACCAGACGTGGCGATACACACTCCCGTTTTACCGGTGGAACGGGCATAACCAATGGCTGCGATCGCGGCCCCCTGTTCGTGTCGGCACAGCAGGTGTTCCACGCCACCGTCGTACAACGCATCGTAGACCGGCATAATTGCGCCGCCGGGATAGCCGAATACGGTGTCGACCCCCTGTGCACGCAACGCATGTACCACCCACTGTGCTCCATTCATAGTTAGTTCCCCGTCATAAATCTGAAGAAACAGAATTTTATGCTGTTATTCATTTTCTGCTCCTCTGTTGTGTTTTTAAGGTCAAAAAAAACCCCCGGACCTTTCGGTGCGGGGGTCTTAGTTCGTTAAGGCTTGATTTTTAAGCCTTTCCTCGTCCAAGTGCAGCCCCGCACGGTGGGATAATAATCACCACCACGCTAATCACGACCAGGCTAATCACTCGTAGAAGGGCTGTCATTTTTGTCTTTTCTGGCATCTTGTTCGAAGGAATGCCTAAAGAGTTACCATAGATTTCGCCAATAGCACAAGATTTTTTTATTTTCCTTTTTCTGACTCAGCTAACGGATTAGCTAAAAATCATTGTTTTTCATACAAAAAAAACGTATTGAAAAAATTTCACTTTCGGGGCGGAAGTAAACCCCTTTTTCATAATGCCGCAGGAGAGGAAAACTGATTGCGAGCGCCCTTCCAGAAAAAAGAATACGTAAACCCGTTGCATTAAAAGTGCGGAATCTTCTGCGAATAAACATTATTTTGTAATGATCTTGCAGAAAACAACTCAGACATAATAGGGGCATCTGGAGGGGCTATGTCACTGTCAATTGTCCATACACGCGCAGCGCTGGGGGTGAATGCACCAGCGATTACCATCGAAGTCCATATCAGCAATGGTTTACCCGGTTTAACGCTGGTAGGTTTGCCGGAAACGACCGTCAAAGAGGCGCGCGACCGGGTACGCAGCGCGATCATCAATAGCGGGTATGAATTTCCAGCGAAGAAAATCACCATCAATCTCGCCCCTGCCGATCTGCCCAAAGAGGGGGGGCGATATGATTTACCTATTGCTGTGGCGCTTCTGGTCGCCTCTGAGCAGCTTAACACTCATAAACTCGGTCAATATGAGTTAGTGGGTGAACTGGCGCTTACAGGCGCGTTACGCAGCGTTCCGGGCGCTATTTCCAGCGCAACCGAAGCCATTCGGGCAGGAAGAGGGATTATCGTTTCTCTGGAGAATGAAGAAGAGGTAGGCCTGATCGACAGCGAGGGATGTCTGGTTGCCGATCACCTGCAAGCTGTCTGTGCGTTTCTGGAAGGCAAGCAAGATCTTAAACGTCCGAAGGTCGGGAACTGGGCTATCAACGCATCCGCTGACGATCTTAGCGATATCATCGGTCAGGAACAAGGAAAACGCGGCATCGAAATCACCGCTGCGGGTGGGCATAATCTGCTCTTGATTGGTCCGCCAGGTACAGGTAAAACCATGCTTGCCAGTCGCCTTAACGGCCTGTTACCGGCATTGAGCAATGAAGAGGCTCTGGAGAGCGCGGCTATTCTCAGTCTGGTCAACTCAACCAACGTGCAAAAACGATGGAAACAACGCCCCTTTCGCGCACCACACCACAGCGCATCGCTGACAGCAATGGTCGGGGGCGGTTCCATTCCCGCACCAGGAGAGATCTCGCTTGCACACAATGGCATATTATTTCTTGATGAGTTACCCGAGTTTGAGCGCCGCACGCTAGATGCCTTACGCGAGCCAATAGAATCGGGTCAAATCCACCTTTCACGCACGCGAGCGAAAATCACCTATCCTGCTCGCTTCCAGTTAGTTGCGGCGATGAATCCCAGCCCAACAGGGCACTACCAGGGCAACCACAACCGGAGTACGCCTGAACAGACGTTGCGGTATCTCAGCCGGCTATCAGGGCCCTTTCTGGACCGCTTTGATCTGTCGCTTGAGATCCCTCTTCCGCCACCGGGCATACTTAGTCAAACCAACGTCCGCGGGGAGAGTAGCATGACGGTAAAACAAAGGGTTTTTGCCGCGCAGGAACTACAGCACAAACGACAGGGCAAGCTAAACGCACTATTACAAAACAAGGAAATTCGTAAGCATTGCCAGTTGTTAAATGAGGATGCTCAGTGGCTTGAAGAGACTCTTATCCATCTGGGGTTGTCTATACGGGCATGGCAAAGGCTGTTAAAAGTAGCAAGGACTATTGCCGATCTTGAGCAAGCGGAACACATCTCGCGACGACACCTGCAGGAAGCTGTCAGTTATCGGGCTATTGATCGACTGCTCGTCCATCTGCAGAACCAACTGACGTAAAAAAAGGGCTTACGCCCTTTTTATTAGTCGTCAGACTCAGTGTAGTCTTCAGCACCTTCCATCTGCGGTTTACCGCCGGACAGGGTGTGGAAACGTTTAGGACGCTTGATACGCGTCATATACTTAGACCAGACGCGTTCCGCTTCGGTCACTGGCTCACGTTCGCCACGGCATACCGCGACAAAGAGCCTCTCTTCTTCGGTAACGGGTTCGCGTTTGCCCAGATCCAGCTCGTTAAAGGCATAACCATGACGTTCAAGCAGTTGCGCCTCTTTGATGGTGAAATCACCATGACGAGAGAATCCGCGTGGATAATATTTGTTGTCGAAATATCGATTAGTCGTCGTAAAGCTTTCCGCCATCCTGCACGCTCCTAATTCTTTTGGCCGGGCTATTTATGGCGCGGAGTATTAGTTACGCTTGACAGAGTGTAAAACAAAACATTTAAATCATAACGACAAATAATTTTGCGGAGAGCACTGTGGATACGGAATTGTTAAAAACTTTCCTGGAAGTTAGCCGAACGCGCCACTTTGGCCGGGCTGCGGAAGCGCTCTACCTGACTCAGTCGGCGGTCAGCTTTCGCATCAGACAGCTGGAAAACCAACTGGGTGTGAATCTTTTTACCCGTCACAGAAATAATATCCGCTTAACGGCGGCTGGCGAGAAGCTTCTGCCCTACGCAGAGACGCTGATGAATACCTGGCAGGCAGCCCGTAAGGAGGTCGCTCATACCTCAAGACATAATGAGTTTTCAATCGGTGCCAGCGCCTCTCTGTGGGAGTGCATGCTCAACGGCTGGTTGGGACGTTTGTATCAGTCACAAGAGCCTCAGAACGGTCTGCAATTCGAAGCCCGTATTGCGCAGCGCCAGTCACTGGTAAAACAATTGCATGAACGGCAGCTGGATCTGCTGATCACCACAGAAGCCCCAAAAATGGACGAATTCAGCAGTCAGTTACTGGGCTATTTCACTCTGGCTTTATATTGCGTCAGCCCATCAACCATGAAGGACTCGCTTAATTACTTGCGCCTGGAATGGGGTCCAGATTTTCAACAGAATGAAGTTGGCTTAATTGCCACTGATGAGGTTCCTATACTGACCACCAGTTCCGCAGAGCTGGCCAGACAGCAGCTTCATGCGCTAAAGGGGTGTACCTGGTTACCTACAGCCTGGGCTAAAGAAAAAGGCGGATTACATACCGTGGCTGACAGCGCTACGCTTTCGCGACCGTTATATGCAATTTGGCTGCAAAATAGTGATAAACATGCGCTGATTAAAGATCTTCTAAAGATAGATGTACTGGAAGAGTAAGCAAAAATGAGATTGGCAAGGATGCCAGAAAAGGAAGAGATCGGTATCTGGAGGTATGTTTTACAGACAAAAAAAATCCTTAGCAGATGCTAAGGATTATTTTCTGGCAGGGGCGGAGAGACTCGAACTCCCAACACCCGGTTTTGGAGACCGGTGCTCTACCAATTGAACTACGCCCCTAATTAGG
>NZ_JASJUI010000016.1:0-32551 GCF_047467925.1 Citrobacter sp. ANG330
TCCCGAGCATCCGCAATAGAAAAGTTGCAGAAAAATGACTGACTGCTGCATTCCCCAGCAAAACCCCGCTTTATACCCTTTTACACACAGACTTATCCACAATTGTTGGGATCATTGAGCAGATCTTCCCTGCCGTTAACGATCCTATATAGAGAGAAAATCAGCACCAGAATCGAAAAAGAAAAATTCGCGAGCGTTGCGCAAACGTTTTCGTTACAATGCCACCGCAAAACAAGGATGCCCCGTAAGGGGCGTTAGCTGAGTTTTTCACGAAAAATTCAGCTAACGCTCTCTGTAATCGTCAAATCCAGGGGATTTACCATGCAACAACGTCGTCCAGTCCGCCGTGCTCTGCTCAGTGTTTCTGACAAAGCCGGTATCGTCGAATTCGCCCAGGCACTTTCCGCACGCGGTGTGGAGCTGCTGTCGACAGGGGGCACTGCCCGTCTGTTAGCAGAGAAAGGTCTGCCGGTGACCGAAGTTTCCGATTACACCGGTTTCCCGGAAATGATGGATGGACGTGTGAAAACCCTGCATCCTAAAGTACACGGCGGTATTCTCGGTCGTCGCGGTCAGGATGACGGAATTATGGAACAGCATGGCATCGCCCCCATCGACATGGTGGTTGTTAACCTTTATCCGTTCGCCCAGACCGTCGCCCGCGAAGGCTGCTCACTGGAGGATGCTGTAGAGAACATCGACATCGGCGGGCCGACGATGGTGCGCTCTGCCGCGAAGAACCATAAAGATGTCGCTATCGTCGTAAAGAGCAGCGACTACGATGCCATTATTAAAGAGATGGATGCCAACGACGGTTCTTTGACCCTTGACACCCGTTTCGACCTCGCGATTAAAGCCTTCGAACACACCGCCGCCTACGACAGCATGATTGCCAACTACTTTGGCAGTATGGTTCCGGCCTACCACGGTGAAAGCAAAGAAGCCGCGGGTCGCTTCCCGCGTACGCTGAACCTGAACTTCATTAAGAAGCAGGATATGCGCTACGGCGAGAACAGCCACCAGCAGGCTGCCTTCTATATAGAAGAGAATGTACAAGAAGCCTCCGTCGCAACCGCTCAACAGGTTCAGGGAAAAGCGCTTTCCTATAACAATATCGCCGATACCGACGCGGCGCTGGAGTGTGTCAAAGCGTTCAGCGAGCCTGCCTGCGTTATCGTTAAGCATGCCAACCCATGCGGCGTTGCGGTAAGTTCTTCTATTCTGGATGCTTACGACCGCGCATACAAAACGGACCCAACCTCCGCGTTTGGCGGCATCATCGCCTTTAACCGCGAACTGGATGCTGAAACGGCGCAGGCCATCATCTCCCGTCAGTTTGTTGAAGTGATTATTGCCCCGTCTGCTTCACAAGAGGCGCTGAAAATCACGGCGGCCAAACAGAACGTGCGCGTTCTGACCTGTGGTCAATGGGCTGAGCGCGTGCCGGGTCTGGATTTCAAACGTGTTAACGGCGGTTTACTGGTGCAGGACCGCGATCTGGGTATGGTGAGCGAAAGCGAGCTGCGCGTGGTGACGAAGCGCCAGCCGACCGAACAGGAGCTGCGTGACGCGCTGTTCTGCTGGAAGGTCGCGAAGTTCGTGAAATCCAACGCCATTGTTTACGCCAAAGAGAACATGACTATTGGTATTGGCGCAGGCCAGATGAGCCGCGTCTATTCAGCCAAAATTGCCGGGATCAAAGCCGCTGATGAAGGTCTGGAAGTGAAAGGTTCCGCTATGGCCTCTGACGCTTTCTTCCCATTCCGCGATGGTATTGATGCCGCTGCCGCTGTAGGCGTGAGCTGCGTGATCCAGCCTGGCGGCTCTATCCGTGATGATGAAGTGATTGCCGCCGCCGACGAACATGGCATTGCGATGATCTTCACCGACATGCGTCACTTCCGCCATTAATGGAGCGAGTCATGAAAGTATTAATTATCGGAAACGGCGGGCGCGAACACGCGCTGGCCTGGAAAGCGGCCCAGTCGCCGAAAGTGGAAACCGTGTTTGTCGCCCCGGGTAATGCCGGCACCGCGCTGGAACCGACGCTGCAAAACGTTGCCATCAGCGCCACCGATATTCCGGCGCTGCTGAATTTTGCCCAGAGCGAGAAAATCGACCTGACGATCGTCGGCCCGGAAGCCCCGCTGGTGAAAGGCGTGGTCGATACCTTCCGTGCGGGGGGACTGAAAATCTTCGGCCCAACCGCAGGCGCGGCACAACTGGAAGGTTCCAAAGCCTTCACCAAAGACTTCCTCGCACGTCATCACATCCCGACGGCGGAATATCAGAACTTTACGGAGATCGAACCGGCCCTCGCATATCTGCGTGAGAAAGGCGCGCCGATCGTCATTAAGGCTGACGGTCTGGCTGCCGGTAAGGGTGTGATTGTCGCAATGACGCTGGAAGAAGCCGAAGCTGCCGTTCATGACATGCTGGCAGGCAACGCGTTTGGCGATGCGGGTCATCGCATCGTGATCGAAGAGTTCCTCGATGGCGAAGAAGCGAGCTTTATCGTGATGGTCGACGGTGAGCACGTCTTGCCGATGGCGACCAGTCAGGATCATAAGCGCGTAGGCGATGGTGATACCGGCCTGAACACCGGCGGTATGGGCGCTTATTCTCCGGCGCCGGTAGTGACGGATGTCGTCCACCAGCGCACGATGGAACGTATCATCTGGCCAACCGTCAAAGGCATGGCGGCAGAAGGTAACACCTATACGGGTTTCCTGTATGCCGGTCTGATGATCGACAAACAGGGCAATCCGAAGGTGATCGAATTTAACTGCCGTTTTGGCGATCCGGAAACCCAGCCCATCATGCTGCGTATGAAATCCGATCTGGTTGAGCTTTGCCTTGCTGCCTGCGAAGGCAAACTGGATGAGCAAAAATCAGAGTGGGATGATCGCGCCTCGCTTGGCGTGGTGATGGCAGCGGGCGGTTATCCTGGCGATTACCGCACCGGTGATGTGATCCACGGTCTGCCGCTGGAAGAAGTGGCAGATGGCAAAGTGTTCCACGCCGGCACCCGACTGGACGATAACGAGCAGGTTGTCACCAGCGGTGGTCGCGTACTGTGCGTCACTGCGCTGGGTGACACGGTGGCAGAGGCGCAAAAACGCGCCTATGCCTTAATGACCGATATCCACTGGGAAGACTGTTTCTGCCGTAAAGACATCGGCTGGCGCGCCATTGAGCGTGAACAGAACTAACGCGACAGTTTCGCCAACAGCGTCTTTCGCGTAATCCCTAGCTGACGGGCGGCTTCCGTTTTGTTGCCGCCCGTTTTTTCCAGAGCCGCCAGAATCACCTCTTTTTCGACTTCCACCAGCGGCTGAATGGTCTGTTCCGTCATAAGCGGCAGCGGCTGACTCGCGATCGCCAGCGGCAGCTCGCGTTCAGAAATATACTCTCCGGTTAGCAAAACAACCGAACGTTCAATCGCATTTTCCAGCTCGCGAATATTCCCCGGCCAGTCGTAGTGAATCAGCAGATCCATCGCCCGTGGGGTAAACCCTTTCACCGCCTTACGGTTACGTTCAGCAAACCGCTGGCGAAAGTGGTCAGCCAACAGGGGGATATCTTCCCGCCGCTGGCGCAGCGACGGCGTTTCAATAGTCACCACGTTCAGGCGATAGTAGAGATCCTGACGAAAACGTCCGGCCTGCACCTCTTGCGCCAGATCGCGATGGGTCGCGGCGATCAGTCGAACATCCACCGAGAGCGTCTGGTTGCTGCCCACGCGCTGAACTTCGCGCTCCTGTATCGCCCGCAATAAACGAACCTGCATCATTGGAGAGATATCGCCAATCTCATCCAGAAACAGCGTACCGCCGTTAGCTTCAACAAAGCGCCCTTCCCGCCGCCGATCGGCCCCGGTAAACGCCCCTTTCTCATGACCGAACAGCTCAGATTCCAGCAGCGATTCGTTGAGTGCCGCGCAGTTCAGTGTCACCAGCGGTTTGTCACACCGTGCGCTGCTGGCATGCAGCGCACGCGCCACCAGCTCTTTTCCTGTACCGGAGTCACCATGAATCAGCACGGTCGCATCCGAAGGGGCGACCATCGCGATCTCATTCAGCAGTTGCTGCATCGCCGGGCTTTTCCCAATCATCCCAAACTGCGAGGCGGAAACTGACGGCAACTCACTGTCAGACTCTCGCGTATGCGCCAGCGCGTTTTCCAGCGTCGTTTGTAACGTGTCAAAATCCAGCGGTTTGATTAAGTAATCCAGCGCGCCGGTCTTGAGCGCCTCGACCGCCGTCTCCACGCTGGAAAACGCGGTCATGATCAGTACCGGAATGGCCGGATTCAGCGCCTTGATCTCTTTCAGCGTCTCGATGCCGTCCATCTCCGCCATGCGGACATCGCACAGGACGAGATCGAAGACATGCTCACGCACCAGCTCAAGAGCGGCGCGTCCGCTATAGGCCAGCGCAACGTCGTAGCCCCATCCTCGCAGTAGTGCCTGTAAAATGGTGCAGTGGCTGACGTCGTCATCCACCACCAGAATGTCGATCTTTGCACGAGTCATCCTTGTGAATCCTTACGTGTTAACGTCACCGGGAGCCAGAGGGTGAACGTTGCGCCCTTACCTGGCAGGCTGTCCGCCTGAATCGTCCCGCCATGTTGTTCAATAATGTTCTGAACCACCGCCAGTCCCAGTCCCGTTCCATCTGCTTTAGTTGTGAAGTAGGGGGTGAAAATAGCCGCCAGTTGCTCCGGCGCAATTCCTTTCCCGCTGTCAGCGACGGTGATTTTAACCCGATCGGCACCGCTTGTGCTCGCTGACACACGGATGGTCCCCTGCCGATCGATGGCATGAATCGCGTTCAGATAAAGATTCAGTAACACCTGCGTCAGTCGGTCCGGGTCAGCCTGAATGCGCGGCAAAGCGTTGTCAGGGACAAATTGCAGTGCAATCTCCCGGCTCTGCGCATCCTGGCTGACCAGTTGCAGAGAGTGCGCAATCACCGTATTCAGATCCACCGACTGCAGGGATAAGTGCGCCGGTTTTACCAGCTCCAGCAGCTCGCTCACTACCCGGTTCAAACGATCGGCCTCTTTCGCCATTACCTGCGCCAGTTCATGCGCTTCTCCCCCCGCCGGCGCACGCTCAGCAAAATATTTTGCCAGCCCTTTGATGGAAGAAAGCGGATTACGAATCTCGTGCGCGACCCCTGCCGCCAGATGTCCCAGTGCCACCAACTTCTCTTTGCGGCTCATCTCATCTTGTAAAAGCTGGCGGGAACGCAGGTAACGCCGGTACCAGAAGAAGGTCAGTAGCGTCGCCAGCAGAACGGTGCTCAGCGCAAAAAGCATAATCAGCATATTGCGCCACTCGCGCGCTTGCGTAATGGCTAAATCACGGGCATCAAAAGCGATAAAAATGGTCTGCTGCGCGAAGATGGGCGGTTCGCTCTCGCAACGCGGCATATTCCGCATGCCGTGTCGACCAGGGGTAAACAGCGGCTGGAACTGACGGTAGATCTCCACCGCCGGCACGGGTTCCCCTTGCGCATCCGTCCCGTCAATCGCACGCCACTGCGCCTCTTCTGCCGGATGTAATGTTTGCATCTCTGCTGGCGAGTAGAGCGTTTTCCCTACCAGGGTTGGATCGCTGTGCATCACCACATTGCCCTGCGCATCCGTCACCGCAAACCAGAGAACCCCAGGCTGTCCCGCCATCTCTTCAAGCAGCGTTTGTTGCTGGGCATGATGCATTCGCATCCCCATGCCCACACGCGTTCCTGATTCCAGCGCACGAATCAGCACGCTGCCCTTTTCCAGCAACGTCTGACGAGCCGCTGCGCTTTCTCGCCCGTAATCGCGGATCACCACTACCGCAAACAACCCGACCAGAATCAGGATGACAGCAGGCAGCACCCCGCTCAACCATCTGGCAACCGTATCCGTATGTCCTCGCATAAATCCCATCAGCTCTCTGTGACCTGTTCCCTTTTGCTCAGCAGAAATCATGCCATGTTTCGTGTCTGCTATCCCTGTCTCGCCACACAAACTGCCGATACCACCGGGTAAAAATGACCCGGTGCATCTTACGGGCGAGTCATTTTTACTCACTTTCTGAACTCACGCCTGACCAGACTCCGCGCCGTTGGCGGAGCGCGCCTCTGGCACGGAAGATGCACTACAGGAAGTAAGATGACCCACAGGAGGATAAATCATGAAACGGAACACCAAAGCAGGCCTGGCACTGATCGCGCTCTCTCTGATGGTACTGGGCTCCAGCCCGGCACTGGCACGACATCACTGGGGAAACGGCGGCGGCATGTGGCAACAGAATGGCGGTAGTCTGAACGCAGAGCAGCAGGCTGCCGCGCAGAAAATCCATAATGACTTTTACAACCAGACTAACGCCCTTCGCCAGCAACTGATGTCCAAACGCTATGAGTACAACGCGTTGTTAGCGACGAATCCGCCCGATACCGCCAAAATTAATGCGGTGGCGAAAGAGATGGACTCGTTAAGACAGTCACTGGATGAACAGCGGGTGAAACGGGATGTCGCCATGGCTCAGGCCGGTATCTCTGGAGGTATGGGAATGGGCTACGGCGGATGCGGTGGTCGTGGCGGTCACATGGGAATGGGACACTGGTAATGTTTTGCCTGATGGCGCTACGCATATCAGGCCTACACCAGACAGTCTGTAGGCCGGATAAGGCGTAAGCCGCCATCCGGCACCCATCAGAACGTTTTTTCTTTTGGCTGCCAGTGGCAGAAGTCGGAATTCGCCACCAGCAGAAGCTGTGCCCCTTCTGGCGCCTCCAGCCACGCCACGCTGACATCAACAGATGAATGGCTCTGGCGGCGTTCAATATGACTCATCGCCCTGGCATCTAAATCCGGTTTAATCGTCTCGCCTTCGCAGGTGGTAACCGCACGTTCAGCCGCATGCCAGCGCCCCTGGCGCAATACTACTCGTCCTTCACGCAAGGCGTCACTGGTCTGACGAATCTGCCCGGCGCGATAACGATATAATTCGATCTGGTCGTTCGACAACTGCTGTTTATGACCATCGACTTCGCGCTGCATAAAGCTTAGCTCGCCGCGATCGTCAAAGCGCACGCGGATATGCTCCGGTGGTTTGTCATAAATATTGAGTTCTATCAACGAGAGAGACTCGCCCTGCCAGCGGTACTCGCTGGTGGTGGTACTACCATTACGCCATGGACTAAATACCGAAAGCAAATGCACGCCATCAGCGGAATCTTTTCGCCAGATACGCACTGCGCCCTGGTTGTCAGCAAACCCGCTGGCGGTAAACGGTGGAGGAGAGGCGTTATGGCTACAGGCCGTCAGCAACAGCACGCCAGCTAACGTCAACGTGCGACGCCAGACAGACGAAAGGGGCGAAACCGCCCCTTCATTAAAACTGTTCACAGCCACGCGGTCTTACTTAACTGCGTCTTTCAGTGCTTTACCAGAAACAAACGCCGGTACGTTAGCAGCGGCAATTTTGATTTCTTTACCGGTCTGCGGGTTGCGGCCAGTGCGCTCAGCACGGTGGTTCACTTTGAAGGTACCGAAACCAACCAGTTGTACAGCATCGCCTTCTTTCAGAGACTCAGTAATAGCAGCCAGAGTGGATTCCAGAGCAGCTTTAGCCTGGGTTTTGGACAGTTCTGCTTTGTCTGCAATTACATCAATCAGTTGAGTCTTGTTCATAAGTTATCCTTACAATGTGTTTATCGCTTGCTAAGCATCGAGTGCGACGGAAATGCCAGAAAAGCACTCTCCTGCATACACGCA
Source organism: Citrobacter sp. ANG330 (assembly GCF_047467925.1). Lineage (NCBI taxonomy): Bacteria > Pseudomonadati > Pseudomonadota > Gammaproteobacteria > Enterobacterales > Enterobacteriaceae > Citrobacter > Citrobacter sp. ANG330. The sequence goes on from NZ_JASJUI010000016.1 coordinate 7,771, forward strand.
CCGATAGCCACTTTTTTTCGCCCTCCAAATGTAGACCAGACGGGGGGCGGAAGGGAAGCCTTCAGGCACGACAATTCAGACGTTAAATCACGTTTTCGTGTCTTACTGCTGCAAATTTATACCGATATTGCTCTCGCCAGCCTCACGCAGGTCTGCTCTAAGCCCTTTTATCAGTTCAATGTCGCGTTCTTCACAGTCGGCTAAAAGTCGGAATATTTCCCACTGGATATCCCATTCTTGCTCTACCGCCGGGTTATCTTTTAGCTCTTCATCGCTCATTTCGCGACCAGCCTGGGTCATTTCCAGCATCGCAACGGTGGTAATGGACGTCTTGCTGACTTCAATGGCGTGTTCCAGCGTCTCGCCGCTCAGACGCGAATGAACCAGTTCACTTAGCGCCACGCAGGCATCAATGGCCGGATAAACGCCGTACAGGTCAAAATCATCGGCTGCCGGGATCGCTTCTTCAAACTTCTCAAGCTGGCTGTCGAAATTCACTTTTGCGTCTTTAACCGTCAGCGTTTCCCAGATTAGATCCAGAATGCGACGATAAACCTGACCGTCGCCAAACCCGGTCTGTTGGCAGAACATGGCATAGTTTGGATACATGCGTTCACACAGACAGGCCATAAAGGTGACGTGCTGCCAGCTTTCCAGGCGTTCCAGACGCAAATGAATGGGGTTTTGTAACATGATGAATTCTCGAATCGGAAATTAGCGGCAGTGTACATCAATCAGGGCTGAATTTCCTGCCAACGCGTGAAGGCCGGACGCCCGGATGCCACGGCATCCGCCCAGCGGGTCGGCTCCGGTAGGCGATAGCCTTTCATACAACGTTGAACCCACGCCAGCGCGCTGTCCAGCCCGACGCGATGACCCGTAGCGATAAACAGCGGATTACAGCGCGCTTTGCTGCGCCAGACCCACGCCAGCTGTTCGCCTTTGTCGATCAGCGGCGCCAGCGCGCCCGGTTCAGCACAGAGAGGTTCAAACTTACCGCACAGCCGCTTTTTCGCCACACCAATGGTCGGGACATCCACCAGCAGCCCGAAATGGCTGGCCACGCCGAGACGACGCGGATGCGAAATGCCATGCCCATCGACAAACAGTAAATCGGGTTTTTGCGAGAGTAGCTCCCACGCCGCCAACAGCGCAGGATATTCACGAAACGAAAGAAAACCGGGGATATAGGGCATGGTGGTGGCGATGCGCGCCACCTTGTATTCAACCAGCTCCAGAGAGGGATATTTCAGCAAAACCATCGCCGCCCGCGTCACCTCTCCGCCCTGCTCAAACCCCACATCAGCCCCCCCGATCAGATCCGGCGGATCGTTATCAAATCGATCCTCGCGGATCACAGATGAGGCCAGTTCAAGTTGTTGAGCGCGTAGTGACGCGAGGTCCATATTGTCTCCTTAGCGGTGGTATTGCGCAGACAATCGGTGCACCGCCTCCACAAATGCGCCAGCATGTTCTGGCGGCACGTCCTGGTGGATGCCGTGACCGAGGTTAAAGACATGGCCTTCTCCCTGGCCGAAACCAGAAAGTATAGACGCCACTTCTTCTTCGATCCGCGCAGGAGGCGCATAGAGCATGGAAGGATCCATGTTGCCCTGTAAAGCGACCTTGTGTCCCACGCGACGACGCGCATCGGCAATATCGGTCGTCCAGTCGAGTCCAAGCGCATCGCAGCCGGTTTCCGCCATCGCTTCCAGCCACTGTCCGCCTCCCTTGGTAAACAGCGTTACCGGCACGCGGCGACCGTCGTTTTCACGCAGCAGGCCATCAACAATTTTGTGCATGTAATAGAGCGAGAACTGCTGATAATCGCGCCCGGTCAGCACGCCGCCCCAGGTATCGAAAATCATCACCGATTGCGCGCCCGCTTTGATTTGCGCGTTAAGATACAGCGTGACGCTCTTCGCGAGCTTATCGAGCAGTGCGTGCAGCGTTTTCGGATCGGCATACATCATCTTTTTAATCACGGTAAAGGCTTTGCTACTGCCGCCTTCCACCATGTAGGTCGCCAGCGTCCATGGACTACCGGAAAAACCAATCAGCGGCACATCGCCTTTCAGCTCGCGACGAATCGTGCGTACCGCGTTCATCACGTAGCCCAGTTCATCTTCCGGGTCGGGAACCGGCAGTTTGTCGACATCGGCTTTGCAGGCGACCGGTGCGGTAAAGCGCGGGCCTTCTCCGGCTTCAAACCAGAGCCCCAGCCCCATCGCATCCGGAATGGTCAGAATATCCGAGAAGAGGATCGCCGCATCAAGCGGGAAACGGCGCAGCGGCTGGAGCGTGACTTCGCAAGCCAGCTCGGCATTTTTGCACAGCGACATAAAATCGCCCGCCTGCGCGCGAGTGGCTTTATACTCCGGTAAATAGCGGCCCGCCTGGCGCATCATCCATACCGGGGTGACATCAACGGGCTGGCGCAGCAGCGCACGCAGATAACGATCGTTCTTCAGTTCGGTCATTTTTGCAGTTCCTTATTGCGTCAGGCCGCCAGTGTAACACTACTCGTTCTTTACTCGTACTCGGCCCGGCACATTGCCACGGTATCTTCAATCAAACGCCGTGCGACGGTACCTGGCGGCGGCAGAAGCGGTAAATCATCGTAGCGATACCAGTTCGCCTCCAGTAGCTCCTTCGGGTCGATAACAATGTCGCCGCTGTCATATTCCGCCATAAACGCAGTCATCAGCGACATCGGGAAGGGCCACGGCTGAGAAGTCACGTAACGCAGATTTTTGACTTTAATACCGCTCTCTTCCATCACCTCACGGGCCACCGCCTGCTCTAAGGTTTCCCCCACCTCAACAAATCCGGCGAGCACGGTGTGCACACCGTTGCGATGGCGAACGTGTTGGGCAAGCAGGATGGAATCTTCGCGACGAATGGCGACGATAATGCAGGGGGCGATTTGCGGATAATAGCGTTCGCGGCAGTGGGTACAGAGCATCGCCCACTCGGTTTTACTGGCATGCATGGGGTGCCCGCAATAGCCGCAGAATTTATGCGAACGGTAGAATTCCGCCAGTTGTACCCCACGCCCCGCCAGTTGAAACAGCCCCACATCCTGATCGATCACCTGACGCACCGAGCCCATATCCTGGCGGCGATGCTGTTGCACCAGCCAGACGGGCTCGCCTTGCCACTCTCCAATGTGCAGCGCGCGCGCGCCGACAAGATCAAAATTCACCGCATCGCCATGGGGCAATTCGCCGTGAGGCAACCATAATTTTTGTTCATGACTGACTATCCACCAGCCGTGATCTAATTTTTCAATAATACGATCCATAGCTCTTGCGCTACCCTTGCTTCACTGGCATGTTGATAACATTATTTTTACAATTCCTGCGTGAGCAGTTTTTAAATCTACAGTGCGGAGTCAATCATGCTAAACCAGCTGGAAGACCTGACAGAGCGCGTCAGAGGAAGTAACAAACTGGTTGATCGCTGGCTACATATACGTAAGCATCTGCTCGTGGCTTACTACAATCTGGTTGGCATTAAGCCTGGCAAAGAATCGTACATGCGGCTGAATGAAAAAGCGCTTGATGATTTTTGTCAGAGCCTGGTCGACTATCTCTCCACCGGACACTTCAGTATTTATGAACGTATTCTGCATAAATTGGAAGGCAACGGTCAGCTTTTAAAAGCGACAAAAATCTGGCCGCTGCTGGAAGCGAACACGCAACGCATCATGGAATACTATGATTCCAGTCTGGAAACGGCGATAGATCACGATAACTGTCTGGAATTTCAACAGGTTCTATCCGATCTCGGCGAAGCGCTGGAAGCCCGGTTTGCCCTTGAAGATAAGCTGATCATGCTGGTCTTTGACGCGATGCACGACAGTGCAGCCATCAAACGTCCTGCTTGAGTTCTGCGCGTTTAACGCGTAATTTACCCACATTGCCTCTGTGAAAGAGGTTACATCTTGTCGGAGTGCCTTACGCGAAAGCGTAGGCTGAGACCGTTAATTCGGGATCCGCGGAACCTGATCAGGTTAAAACCTGCGAAGGGAACAAGAGTAATTCTGCTTTATGCGTAAGCCTTAGCGGGCAGCGCACATCTATTACTCCATCCGTCGTCTGACAAGCCATCTCCTTACTTTTTTGGAATGAGCTATGTCTGCAACTACTACGAAACCATCCCGCCGCGAACAGCGCGCGCAAGCACAACACTTTATCGACACGCTGGAAGGCACGGCCTTCCCGAACTCAAAACGGATCTACATCACTGGTTCACAGCACGATATTCGCGTCCCGATGCGGGAGATCCAGCTTAGCCCGACGCTCATCGGCGGCAGCAAAGAAAACCCACAGTTTGAAGAAAACGAAGCGATTCCGGTGTACGACACCTCCGGTCCGTACGGCGATCCGGAGGTGGCGATTAACGTTCAGCAGGGGCTGGCGAAACTGCGCCAGCCGTGGATTGATGCCCGTAACGACAGCGAAACCTTAACTGACCGCAGTTCTGCTTATACCAAAGCGCGTCTGGCCGACGACGGTCTGGACGAGCTGCGCTTCACCGGCCTGCTGACGCCAAAACGCGCCAAAGCGGGTAAATGCGTGACTCAGTTGCACTACGCCCGCCAAGGGATAGTCACCCCGGAAATGGAATTTATCGCCATCCGTGAAAACATGGGCCGTGAACGCATCCGCAGTGAAGTGTTACGCCAGCAGCATCCGGGTGAAGGCTTTGGCGCACGCCTGCCGGAGAACATCACGCCAGAATTCGTGCGTGACGAAGTGGCCGCCGGACGGGCGATCATCCCCGCGAACATTAATCACCCGGAGTCCGAACCAATGATTATTGGTCGCAACTTCCTGGTGAAGGTGAATGCCAACATCGGTAACTCTGCGGTCACCTCCTCCATCGAAGAAGAAGTGGAAAAACTGGTCTGGTCGACACGCTGGGGAGCGGACACCGTGATGGACCTTTCTACCGGCCGCTATATTCACGAAACCCGCGAGTGGATCCTGCGCAACAGTCCGGTGCCGATCGGTACCGTACCGATCTATCAGGCACTGGAGAAGGTCAACGGGATCGCCGAAGATCTGACCTGGGAAGCCTTCCGCGATACGCTGCTGGAGCAGGCTGAACAGGGTGTGGACTATTTCACTATCCATGCCGGCGTGCTGTTGCGCTTTGTGCCGATGACCGCGAAACGCCTCACGGGGATCGTCTCACGCGGCGGTTCGATCATGGCGAAATGGTGCCTCTCTCATCACAAGGAGAACTTCCTCTACGAGCACTTCCGCGAGATTTGCGAAATCTGCGCCGCCTATGATGTTTCGCTGTCGCTTGGCGATGGTCTGCGCCCAGGCTCCATTCAGGACGCCAACGACGAGGCGCAATTCTCAGAACTGCGTACGCTGGGAGAGTTAACCCAAATCGCCTGGGAATACGATGTGCAGGTGATGATTGAAGGTCCGGGCCATGTGCCGATGCAGATGATCCGTCGCAACATGAGTGAAGAGCTGGAGCATTGCCATGAAGCGCCATTTTATACCTTAGGCCCGCTAACGACCGACATCGCGCCGGGCTACGATCACTTCACTTCGGGGATTGGCGCGGCGATGATCGGCTGGTTTGGCTGCGCAATGCTCTGTTACGTCACGCCAAAAGAGCACCTCGGTCTGCCGAACAAAGAGGATGTGAAACAAGGGCTGATAACCTACAAAATAGCCGCGCACGCCGCCGATCTGGCGAAGGGGCATCCTGGCGCGCAGATCCGCGATAACGCGATGTCGAAAGCGCGTTTCGAATTTCGCTGGGAAGACCAGTTTAACCTGGCGCTCGATCCGTTTACCGCCCGCGCTTACCACGACGAAACCCTACCGCAGGAATCCGGTAAAGTCGCGCACTTCTGCTCCATGTGCGGCCCCAAATTCTGCTCGATGAAAATAAGCCAGGAGGTGCGCGACTACGCCGCCGCGCAGACCATCGAAGTGGGAATGGCGGATATGTCAGAAACCTTCCGCGCCAGAGGCGGCGAAATTTACCTGAAAAAGGAGGAAGCCTGATGGTTCATCCTGATTTTCCAACGGTCCCCTTCCGTTTAGGGCTCTATCCGGTTGTCGACAGCGTGACGTGGATTGAACGTCTGCTGGATGCGGGTGTGCGAACGCTTCAGCTACGCATCAAAGATAAACGCGATGAAGAGGTGGAAGCCGACGTGGTGGCCGCCATCGAACTGGGGCGGAACTACAACGCCCGGTTGTTCATTAACGATTACTGGCGACTGGCGATTAAACACCGCGCCTATGGCGTACATCTGGGCCAGGAAGACCTGGAAACCACCGATCTGAAGGCGATTCAAACGGCGGGATTACGCCTGGGCGTCTCGACGCACGATGACATGGAGATCGACGTGGCGCTGGCTGCACGTCCCTCCTATATCGCACTCGGCCATGTCTTCCCGACGCAAACTAAGCAGATGCCGTCCGCGCCGCAGGGACTGGAACAGCTCGCGCGTCATATCAATCGTCTGAATGGTTACCCAACCGTCGCCATCGGCGGGATCAGCCTGGCCCGTGCGCCAGCGGTATTGTCGACCGGAGTGGGCAGCATCGCGGTTGTCAGTGCCATTACCCAGGCAGCAGACTGGCGCGCCGCCACCGCGAAGTTGCTTGCAATAGCAGGAGTCGGCGATGAATGACCGTGACTTTATGCGTTACAGCCGACAGATGTTGCTCGGCGAGATCGCCATTGACGGTCAGCAAAAGCTGCTTGCCAGCCGCGTGCTGATCGTCGGGCTGGGCGGATTAGGCTCCCCGGCCGCGCTGTATCTGGCCGGAGCCGGTATTGGCACGCTGGTGCTGGCTGACGACGATGAGGTTCATCTCAGCAACCTGCAACGGCAGATCCTGTTCACCACGGATGACATTGCCCGCGCTAAATCGCAGGTTGCACAGCAGCGGCTGGCGCGACTCAATCCGGATATCGAACTGATCTCAATCCCGCAGCGTCTGACAGGAAATGCCCTTCACCATGCCGTGGCGAAAGCCGACGTGGTGCTCGACTGCACCGACAACATGGCGACGCGTCAGGAAATTAACGCCGCCTGCGTGACGCTCGATACCCCGCTTATCACCGCCAGCGCGGTCGGTTTTGGCGGCCAGTTGATGGTGCTGACCCCACCCTGGTCACAGGGCTGCTACCGCTGCTTATGGCCAGACGATGCAGAGCCCGAGCGCAACTGTCGTACCGCGGGCGTTGTCGGTCCGGTAGTCGGTGTGATGGGTACCCTGCAGGCGCTGGAAGCGATCAAACTGCTCAGCGGTATGGAGACAGCCGGCGGCGAATTGCGTCTGTTTGACGGCAAAACCAGCCAGTGGCGCAGCCTGGCATTACGCCGCGCCAGCGGGTGTCCGGTGTGCGGGGGGCGACATGCAAATACAGTTCAATGATGAGCCGATGCAGTGCGCAGAGGGACTCTCCGTGCATACGCTGCTAATTCAGTTGAATCAGTTAACACCCGGCACCGCCCTGGCGCTGAATCAACAAATTTTACCGCGCGAGCAGTGGGATCAGCATATCGTGCAGGAAGGCGACCAGATCCTGCTTTTTCAGGTTATCGCTGGGGGTTGAAATGTTACGTATTGCAGACAAAACGTTTGAATCACATCTGTTCACCGGAACAGGAAAATTTGCGTCGCCGACATTAATGATTGACGCGATCCGCGCCTCAGGCAGCCAACTGGTGACGCTGGCTATGAAACGTGTGGATTTGCGCCAGCATAATGACGCCATCCTGGCTCCTCTTATCGACGCGGGCGTCACGCTGCTGCCCAACACGTCCGGGGCGAAAACGGCGGAAGAGGCAATCTTTGCCGCACAGCTTGCGCGCGAGGCGCTCGGTACCCATTGGCTGAAGCTGGAGATTCATCCCGATGCCCGCTGGCTGCTGCCTGACCCGATTGAGACACTGAAAGCCGCCGAGGCGCTGGTAAAACAAGGATTTGTGGTGCTGCCCTATTGTGGCGCGGATCCGGTGTTGTGCAAACGGCTGGAAGAGGCTGGCTGTGCGGCGGTGATGCCGCTCGGCGCGCCGATTGGCTCGAATCAGGGGCTGGAAACCAAAGCCATGCTGGAGATCATTATTCAGCAGTCCACCGTTCCGGTAGTAGTGGATGCCGGCATCGGCGTCCCCAGCCACGCCACCCAGGCGCTGGAAATGGGCGCGGACGCCGTGCTGGTGAATACGGCGATTGCCGTGGCGGACGATCCGGTGATGATGGCCGGGGCTTTCCGGTTAGCGGTTGAAGCCGGTTTGTTGGCGCGGCAGGCGGGCCCGGGCAGCCGATGCTCTCAGGCGCAGGCCACCAGCCCGCTGACCGGTTTCCTGGAGGTCCCGGCATGAAAACATTCACCGACCGTTGGCGGCATCTCGACTGGGACGACATTCGCCTGCGCATCAACAGTAAAACGACTGCGGACGTCGAGCGCGCGCTGAATGCCGCCAGACTCAGCCGCGACGATATGATGGCGCTGCTCTCACCTGCCGCGAGCGCCTACCTTGAACCGCTGGCACAGCGGGCGCAGAAACTCACCCGCCAGCGTTTCGGCAATACGGTGAGCTTTTATGTCCCGTTGTACCTCTCCAATCTGTGCGCCAACGACTGTACTTACTGCGGTTTTTCGATGAGTAACCGCATCAAGCGTAAAACGCTGAACGATGCGGAGATTGCCAGGGAGTGCGCGGCGATCCGCGAGCTGGGTTTCGAACATCTGCTGTTAGTTACCGGCGAGCATCAGGCAAAAGTGGGGATGGATTATTTCCGTCGCCACTTACCCACCCTTCGCCAGCAGTTTTCATCGCTGCAAATGGAAGTGCAGCCGTTAGCCGAGGAAGAGTATGCCGAACTGAAATCGCTGGGGCTGGATGGGGTGATGGTCTATCAGGAAACGTATCACGACGCGATGTACGCGCAGCACCATCTGAAGGGGAAAAAACAGGATTTCTTCTGGCGGCTGGAAACCCCGGACCGACTGGGGCGCGCAGGTATCGATAAAATCGGTCTCGGTGCGCTGATCGGTCTTTCTGACAACTGGCGGGTGGATTGCTACATGGTTGCCGAGCATCTGATGTGGCTTCAGCAGCACTACTGGCAAAGCCGTTACTCCATCTCATTTCCACGCCTGCGTCCGTGCGCTGGCGGTATTGAACCGGCTTCGATCATGGATGAGCGCCAACTGGTACAAACCATTTGCGCGTTTCGTCTGCTGGCACCGGAAATTGAGCTGTCGCTGTCTACGCGGGAATCCCCCTGGTTTCGCGACCACGTGATCCCGTTGGCGATTAACAACGTCAGCGCATTCTCGAAAACCCAGCCTGGCGGGTATGCGGACGATCATCCCGAACTGGAACAATTCGCGCCACATGACAACCGCCGCCCCGAAACGGTCGCCAACGCGCTCTCTGCGCAGGGGCTTCAGCCGGTATGGAAAGACTGGGATGCGTATCTGGGGCGCGTTTCGCAAAGGCGATGAACCGTCATGCAAACGGGTAATTTTTTTACGAGTCGCGACGAAAGAGAGAAAACGAGAGGTTGTTGTTAGCCTCTCACATTCTTAACGTATCACCGTCAGCCGTAGCGCTGTCCAGGGCGAAAAGCATCTTCCTCGTTTCGCCCTGCCTTCACCACAGTCAGCCATAGCAAATATCGGTTTTAGCCAAAAATGGCCACCTGCATGGACTCTTCTTAAGATAAATCACCCCGACTGATATTGCCGGGATTATAATTGCCTATATTCTTTCCTGATATGCAGAGCCACGTTGCTGGTTTCACTTCGCACTTCTCTTCAGGATTACTCTTTCTGGATAAGTTACAGTCATGGCACCTCATAACAGAAAACTTTCATTCACGACGCCAATATTGGTGAGTTTTACGGGGATCCTGCTCAGCTTTGTGCTGATCGCAATCTTCGTTACCTTTACGCAGAAGAATGATTTTCTCGATGATTATCATGGAATTAACCGAAACTTTACTCATAACCTGGCGGTGAACTACACCGAGTCTTTACTGCGCGAAAATGACTATATTCTGGGCCGCGCGGCGACCTTTTTTTCGCGCAATGACCACCTGAACGACATGGTGAACCTCAACCCGGAGGAAGGGCTGAAAACAATCATGCAACTGCAGACGTTGATGCCGTCTGTCACCTCTATCTCGTTGGCGGATACCGAAGGTCATTACCTGCGCGCACCCCAGTTGCGAAACACCGAACGCAGCAAAACATTCGACGTGAAATCACGCCCCTGGTTTATGGATCAGGCTGAAGCCAGTACGTTTAGCAACTATACCGCACCCTATATTGACTATTTTACGCACAACCCTACGGTGACGATCTATAAACCGGTCATCACTCCCGAAGGGAAAATGAAAGGTACGATTGCGTTTCATCTTGATCTGACATCGATAGGCTTCACGCTGCGTCAGATGGTGGCTCCCGTCCAGGGCGAGTTCTTTGTGGTCGACCGTGATGGAAAAGTGGTACTGCATCCGGATACGGGCGCGCTGTTTAAACAGTATGTCAGTAAAAAAACCATGAGCCGGATGACCAGCGGTGAAGGCCATCTGTACGACCCGGAAACTCAGGACTGGTACTACTACTATTCGTTCACCAACCCGGACTGGTTTGTGATTTATCGGGTTTCAGAGACGACACTCGTCGACCTGACTCGCCATGAGACCAACATTGTGGTCTGGGGATTTGCCCTCGCGGCGATCATCATTGTGTTGTTTGGTCTCTATCTACGCCACGCTTCGCGCACGGTACTGATGAATATCATCAACGCAATCAAGACCGGCGATGTTAAACGCGCACCGCGCCTTGAAGCGATGCTGAGCAAAGCTATTGAGTCCAATAAGGAGCGCGAACTGGCTTACGTCCGGCAGGCGACTATCGATGCCCTGACCGGTTGTAAAAACCGCCGCGCTTTTGACAGCGATATCGCTGCGCTGATGAACGATCACCACCCGTTCGCTCTGGCGCTGGTGGATATCGATAACTTCAAGTCGATCAATGACACATGGGGACATCTGAATGGCGATATCGTCCTGCGCAACGTCGCGCGTGAAGGGATTCAGATCATGCAACCCGTCGCCGTTTCCGTCTATCGCTATGGCGGCGAGGAGTTTGCCGTGTTGTTTTCAGGTGAGCAATTGAATAATGCACATACCTTACTGGAACGTTGGCGTATTGAGGTCGCGAAACGCTCATGGCGTGAAGAAGGTCTGCACGTCACCTTTAGCGCCGGACTCGGGGAATGGAATCTCGAGACGCTGGAACAGCTGATTATCCGCGTTGATGAAGCACTGTACAAAGCCAAACAGGAAGGAAAAAACCGGATCACCACAGCAAATCGTTAATCTCTCCTTTCTCTGCAGCGCCCGTTACGACGGGCTTTTTTCGTTTTGAGAAAAACCGCAACCGGTTTCATTATTTGTACGATTTCTTTGTGATGCTTTACACACATTCACGGTAAGGCGGTTGTTCTCATCACTCGCTCGGACTAAAGATGAAGTATCAATGGAACCGTGAGAGCGAACTATGAAGAATATCGTTTTATGCTGTGCCGCCGGTATGTCCACCAGCATGCTGGTACAACGAATGAAAGATGCCGCTCAGAAGAAAGGGATCGATGTGACGATTAAGGCTGTACCTGTTGCTGAGTTTAAAGAGAATATTGCTTCGGCGGATATTGTTCTGCTCGGCCCACAGGTCAAGTACGAGCAGGCGAAATTGCAGGCGCTGGCCGATCCGCTCGGTAAGAAAGTCGCCGTGATTGATATGATGGATTACGGCATGATGAAAGGCGATGCCGTGCTGGAAAAAGCCCTGAAGCTGATGGAGCCATAACATGGAAGAGTTAGAAACCATCATTATGGAACTGTTGGTTAACGCCGGAGCCGCACGTAGTCAGGCGCTGACGGCCCTGCAACTGGCCCGCAAAGGCGACTTTGCCGGGGCGGAACAGGCAATGGAAGAGTCGCGAGATTTCGTTAAGCTGGCGCATAAAATCCAGACGCAGCTGATCGGTATTGATGAAGGCACCGGAAAGCTTCCGGTTAACCTGATCACCGTCCACTCGCAGGACCATCTGATGAACGCGATGGTGATTCAGGATCTGGCGGGCGACATGATTGAGCTGTATCGCCGAATCCCGTTGGTAAACTGATGACATACAGATGTAAAAAAACCCGCCGAGGCGGGTTTTTTGTTGTCGGGTGGCGCTAAGCTTACCCGACCTACGAGGCACATGCCCGGTAATGTTTATCACCGGGCATCAACGATTACTCGTTGTCAGAACCGCCCAGACCTGCGTTCAGCAGCTCAGCCAGGCTGGCAGAGGCGTCTTCTGCTGTCACCTGCGGTGCAGCCGGGAGTTCACCCGCAGCACGGCGACGCATACGATCCTGGTGGTACGCATAACCGGTACCCGCCGGGATCAGACGACCTACGATAACGTTCTCTTTCAGGCCGCGCAGTTCGTCACGTTTACCCGCAACGGCTGCTTCGGTCAGGACACGCGTGGTCTCCTGGAACGATGCGGCAGAGATGAACGATTCGGTTGCCAGAGACGCTTTGGTGATACCCAGCAGATCGCGGGAGAATGTTGCGCCCACTTTGCCGTTCGCTTCCAGTTCGCGGTTCGCGATCTTGACGCGGGAGTATTCAACCTGTTCGCCTTCCAGGAAGTCGGAGCTACCTGCGCTTTCGATGGTGGCTTTACGCAGCATCTGACGAACGATAACTTCGATGTGTTTATCGTTAATCTTAACGCCCTGCAGACGGTATACGTCCTGAACTTCGTTAACGATGTAACGAGTTACAGCATGAACACCACGCAGACGCAGAATGTCGTGCGGCGCTTCCGGACCGTCGGAAACCACGTCACCACGTTCTACACGTTCACCTTCGAACACGTTGAGCTGACGCCATTTTGGAATCATCTCTTCGTACGGATCGCTACCGTCTACCGGGGTGATAACCAGACGACGTTTCCCTTTGGTTTCTTTACCGAAGGAAATAATACCGCTGATTTCAGCCAGGATTGCCGGCTCTTTCGGACGACGTGCTTCGAACAGGTCCGCAACGCGCGGCAGACCACCGGTGATGTCCTTGGTACCGCCGGATTCCTGCGGAACACGCGCCAGGGTGTCACCAGAACTGATCTGTACGCCATCTTCCAGCTGAACAATCGCTTTACCCGGCAGGAAGTACTGCGCAGGCATATCGGTACCCGGGATCAGAACGTCGTTACCCTGAGCATCAACGATTTTCAGCGCAGGACGCAGATCTTTACCACCGGCAGTACGTTCTGCAGAATCCAGAACCACCAGAGAAGACAGACCGGTTAACTCGTCGGTCTGACGCGTAATGGTCTGGCCGTCGATCATGTCAGTGAAGCGGACAAAACCACTCACTTCGGTGATAACCGGCATGGTATGCGGATCCCAGTTTGCTACGGTTTCACCGCCGGCAACCTGCTCACCATCACCTTTCGCCATCACAGAGCCGTAAGGCACTTTATAGCTTTCTTTGGTACGACCGAATTCGTCGATCAGTTTCAGCTCAGTGTTACGAGAGGTGATCACCAGTTTACCGCTGGAGTTCACAACCGACTTCGCATTGCTCAGACGGATGCTACCTTTGTTTTTCACCTGGATGCTGGATTCAGCAGCCGCACGCGATGCCGCACCACCGATGTGGAACGTACGCATCGTCAGCTGTGTACCCGGTTCACCGATGGACTGTGCCGCGATGACACCGATAGCTTCACCTTTGTTGATGATGTGGCCACGCGCCAGGTCACGACCGTAGCAGTGCGCACATACACCAAAGTCGGTGTCACAGGATACAACAGAGCGAACTTTCACAGAGTCAACGGAGTTTGCTTCCAGCAGATCACACCACTGTTCGTGCAGCAGCGTGTTGCGCGGAACCAGAATATCCGCCGTACCCGGCTTCAGAATGTCTTCTGCGGTTACACGACCCAGAACGCGATCGCGCAGTGGCTCTTTAACATCACCACCCTCGATAACCGGGGTCATGGTGATACCTTCCAGCGTGCCACAATCGTCTTCGGTCACAACCAGATCCTGCGCAACGTCAACCAGACGACGCGTCAGATAACCGGAGTTCGCTGTTTTCAGTGCAGTATCCGCCAGACCTTTACGCGCACCGTGAGTGGAGATGAAGTACTGGAGTACGTTCAGACCTTCACGGAAGTTCGCGGTGATCGGCGTTTCGATGATGGAGCCATCCGGCTTCGCCATCAGACCACGCATACCCGCCAGCTGACGAATCTGTGCAGCAGAACCACGCGCACCGGAGTCGGCCATCATGTAGATGCTGTTGAAGGAAACCTGCTGCTCTTCCTGACCGTCACGGTTAATCACAGTTTCGGTTTGCAGGTTATCCATCATCGCTTTAGATACACGATCGTTCGCCGCAGCCCAGATATCGATCACTTTGTTGTAACGTTCGCCGGCGGTTACCAGACCAGACTGGAACTGTTCCTGGATCTCAGCAACTTCGGCTTCCGCTTCAGAAATGATCTCGTGTTTTTTCTCCGGGATGACCATGTCATCGATACCAACGGATGCACCTGAACGCGCTGCATAAGCAAAGCCGGTATACATTGTCTGGTCCGCAAAAATAACGGTCGGTTTCAGGCCCAGAATACGGTAGCAAGTGTTCAGCATCTTGGAGATAGCCTTCTTGCCCAGCGCCTGGTTGACGATGGAGAAAGGCAGACCTTTCGGTACGATCATCCACAGAATGGCACGGCCAACGGTCGTGTCTTTCAGGCTGGTGTGCGCAACGAATTCGCCGTTAGCATCTTTTTCGTATTCAGTGATACGCACTTTAACGCGCGCATGCAGAGAGGCCAGGCCAGCGCGATAAATACGCTCAGCTTCTTTCGGGCCAGTCAGCACCATGCCTTCGCCTTTGGCGTTAACACAGTCACGGGTCATGTAGTACAGACCCAATACAACGTCCTGAGACGGAACGATAATAGGTTCGCCGTTCGCCGGAGACAGGATATTGTTGGTAGACATCATCAGCGCACGCGCTTCGAGCTGGGCTTCCAGCGTCAGCGGTACGTGAACAGCCATCTGGTCACCATCGAAGTCGGCGTTATAAGCCGCACAAACCAGCGGGTGCAGCTGGATAGCTTTACCTTCGATCAGTACCGGTTCAAATGCCTGAATACCCAGACGGTGCAGAGTTGGTGCACGGTTCAGCAGTACCGGGTGTTCGCGGATAACTTCGTCCAGGATATCCCAAACGACAGCTTCTTCGCGCTCAACCATTTTCTTCGCGGCTTTGATGGTGGTGGCGAGGCCACGCAGTTCCAGCTTGCCGTAAATGAACGGTTTGAACAGCTCCAGCGCCATTTTCTTCGGCAGACCGCACTGATGCAGACGCAGGTATGGACCTACGGTGATAACAGAACGACCGGAGTAGTCAACACGCTTACCGAGCAGGTTCTGACGGAAACGACCCTGTTTACCTTTGATCATGTCGGCCAAAGATTTCAGAGGACGTTTGTTAGAACCGGTGATCGCACGACCGCGACGACCGTTATCCAGCAGGGCGTCAACCGCTTCCTGCAGCATACGTTTTTCGTTACGTACGATGATATCCGGCGCAGCCAGATCCAGCAGACGTTTCAGACGGTTGTTACGGTTGATTACGCGACGATACAGATCGTTCAGATCCGACGTTGCGAAACGACCGCCATCCAGCGGAACCAGCGGACGCAGATCTGGCGGCAGAACCGGCAGAACGGTCAGGATCATCCACTCCGGCTTGTTGCCAGACTGAACGAACGCTTCCAGCAGTTTGATACGCTTGGTCAGCTTCTTACGCTTGGTTTCGGAATTGGTTTCGTTCAGCTCTTCGCGCAGAGTTTCACACTCTTGCTCCAGATCCATGCTCTTCAGCAGGGCCTGGATCGCTTCCGCACCCATCTTCGCGTCAAATTCGTCACCGAACTCTTCCAGCGCATCCAGATACTGCTCTTCAGTCAGGATCTGTTGGCGTTCCAGATTGGTCATACCGCCTTCGATAACCACATAGGATTCGAAGTACAGAACGCGTTCGATATCGCGCAGCGGCATATCCAGCAGCAGGCCGATACGGGACGGCAGAGATTTCAGGAACCAGATGTGAGCGGTCGGGGACGCCAGCTCGATGTGGCCCATACGCTCACGGCGTACTTTAGTCTGGGTCACTTCAACGCCGCACTTCTCGCAGATCACACCACGGTGTTTCAGGCGCTTGTACTTACCGCACAGGCACTCGTAATCTTTTACTGGCCCAAAAATACGGGCGCAGAAAAGGCCGTCACGTTCAGGTTTGAACGTACGGTAGTTGATGGTTTCCGGCTTCTTAACTTCACCGAAAGACCATGAACGGATCATGTCTGGCGAAGCCAGAGCAATTTTGATCGCATCAAACTCTTCGGTTTTAGTCTGCGCTTTCAGAAACTTTAATAAATCTTTCACGGATTTGCTCCCGTCGGAGTTAGCACAATCTGGTGTCGGGAGCTAACCCGACACCAGTGACCTGTTTGAGCGAGAATTACTCGTCTTCCAGTTCGATGTTGATACCCAGCGAACGAATCTCTTTCAACAGTACGTTGAAGGATTCCGGCATGCCCGGTTCCATCTGATGGTTGCCATCCACGATGTTCTTATACATCTTAGTACGGCCGTTCACGTCATCAGACTTAACGGTGAGCATTTCCTGCAGGGTGTATGCCGCGCCGTATGCTTCCAGCGCCCACACTTCCATCTCCCCGAAGCGCTGACCACCGAACTGCGCCTTACCACCCAGCGGCTGCTGAGTAACCAGGCTGTAAGAACCGGTGGAACGAGCGTGCATCTTATCGTCGACCAGGTGGTTCAGTTTCAGCATGTACATGTAACCTACGGTTACCGGACGCTCGAACTGCTCACCCGTACGGCCGTCGAACAGCGTGATCTGACCAGACGTCGGCAGGTCACCCAGTTTCAGCAGTTCTTTAATTTCCGCTTCTTTCGCACCGTCGAATACCGGCGTTGCGATTGGCATACCTTTGCGCAGGTTTTCAGCCAGACGCAGAACTTCTTCATCGCTGAAGGTATTCAGGTCAACTTTCTGACGAACATCAGCACCCAGATCGTACGCACGCTGGATGAACTCGCGCAGTTTCGCGACTTCCTGCTGCTGTTTCAGCATGGCGTTGATCTTATCGCCAATGCCTTTCGCAGCCATACCCAGGTGGGTTTCCAGAATCTGACCGATGTTCATACGAGACGGTACGCCCAGCGGGTTCAGTACGATATCTACCGGCGTACCGTTAGCATCGTGCGGCATATCTTCGATCGGGTTGATCTTAGAAATAACACCCTTGTTACCGTGACGACCTGCCATCTTGTCACCAGGCTGGATACGGCGTTTAACCGCCAGATATACCTTAACAATCTTCAGCACGCCTGGTGCCAGATCGTCGCCCTGGGTGATTTTGCGGCGTTTCGCTTCGAGTTTTTTCTCGAACTCGTGTTTCAGTTCGTCGTACTGCTCAGCCAGTTGTTCCAGCTGATTTTGTTTCTCTTCGTCGGTCAGGCCGAGCTCCAGCCAGCGATCGCGAGGCAGTTTGTCGAGCTTCTCAGCTTCAACACCACCGGCAACCAGCACAGCGTAGATACGGCTGAACAGGCCAGCTTCGAGGATCTGCAGTTCTTCAGACAGGTCTTTCTTCGCCTGCTTCAGCTGCATCTCTTCGATTTCCAGCGCACGTTTGTCTTTTTCTACGCCATCGCGAGTAAAGACCTGAACGTCGATAACCGTACCGGAAACACCGTTTGGTACGCGCAGAGAAGAGTCTTTAACGTCAGACGCTTTCTCACCGAAGATCGCACGCAGCAGTTTTTCTTCTGGCGTCAGCTGGGTTTCACCTTTCGGCGTTACCTTACCCACCAGAATGTCGCCGCCGGTCACTTCCGCACCGATGTAAACGATACCGGATTCATCCAGTTTGGAGAGCGCAGCTTCACCCACGTTCGGGATGTCAGCGGTGATCTCTTCCGGCCCCAGCTTGGTGTCACGGGACACACACGCCAGTTCCTGAATGTGGATGGTGGTGAAACGGTCTTCCTGGACAACACGCTCGGAGACGAGGATGGAGTCTTCGAAGTTGTAACCGTTCCACGGCATGAACGCGACGCGCATGTTCTGACCAAGCGCCAGTTCACCGAGGTCGGTAGACGGACCATCTGCCAGTACATCACCACGTTCAACCGGCTCACCCAGAGAGACACACGGCATCTGGTTGATACAGGTGTTCTGGTTAGAACGGGTGTATTTGGTCAGGTTGTAGATGTCGATACCCGCTTCGCCCGGGTACATCTCGTCTTCGTTAACTTTGATAACGATACGGGAAGCATCAACGTACTGAACGGTACCGCCACGTTTAGCCACCGCAGTTACACCGGAGTCAACGGCAACAGCACGTTCCATACCGGTACCTACCAGCGGCTTATCAGCGCGCAGAGTCGGAACCGCCTGACGTTGCATGTTCGCACCCATCAATGCACGGTTGGCGTCATCGTGTTCCAGGAACGGGATCAGGGACGCACCGACGGAAACCACCTGCTGGGTGGAAACGTCCATGTAGTCAACCTGGTCGCGGCTGAACAGGCTGGATTCACCTTTACTACGGCAGGTCACCAGATCTTCTACGAAGTGGCCGTCCTCATCCAGGTTGGAGTTCGCCTGAGCGATAACGAAGTTACCTTCTTCAATAGCAGACAGGTAATGAATCTCATCTGTCACAACGCCATCAACAACGCGACGATACGGCGTCTCGAGGAAGCCATATTCGTTAGTCTGTGCGTACACGGACAGGGAGTTGATCAGACCGATGTTCGGACCTTCAGGCGTTTCGATTGGACATACGCGACCATAGTGAGTCGGGTGTACGTCTCGAACTTCGAAGCCAGCGCGTTCACGCGTCAGGCCGCCTGGGCCGAGTGCAGAGATACGACGTTTGTGCGTAATCTCAGACAGCGGGTTGTTCTGGTCCATAAACTGAGACAGCTGGCTGGAACCGAAGAACTCTTTCACTGCTGCAGAAATCGGTTTGGCGTTGATCATGTCCTGAGGCATCAGGGTATCCAGATCGCCAAGAGACAGACGCTCTTTCACCGCACGCTCAACACGTACCAGGCCAACGCGGAACTGGTTTTCCGCCATTTCGCCTACGGAACGGATACGACGGTTGCCGAGGTGGTCGATATCATCGACTTCGCCTTTACCGTTACGGATATCAATGAGCTTCTTCATCACTTCGATGATGTCGTCTTTGCTCAGGATACCGGAACCTTCGATTTCGTCGCGCAGCAGAGAACGGTTGAACTTCATACGACCGACCGCAGACAGGTCATAACGGTCTTCAGAGAAGAACAGGTTCTCAAACAGGCTTTCAGCCGCTTCACGTGTCGGCGGCTCACCCGGGCGCATCATGCGGTAGATTTCTACCAGCGCGCTCAGACGATCGTTAGTTGGGTCGACACGTACGGTTTCAGAAATGTACGGGCCGTGGTCCAGATCGTTGGTGAACAGGGTTTCGATACGTTTGTGACCAGACTGGCTCAGCTTAGCCAGCAGATCCAGGCTCAGCTCCATGTTCGCCGGGCAGATCAGCTCACCAGTGGATTCGTCAACGTAATCTTTCGCAGCCACTTTGCCCGCAATGTACTCAACCGGAACTTCGATATGTTTGATATCGTCTTTTTCCAGCTGGCGGATGTGACGCGCAGTGATGCGGCGGCCTTTTTCAACGTAGATTTTACCGTTCGCTTCGATATCGAAGGAGGCGGTTTCACCACGCAGACGTTCAGGCACCAACTCCATCTGCAGTTTGTTGTCGCGAATTTCGAAAATAACTTTTTCGAAGAACAGATCGAGGATCTGCTCAGTGGTGTAGTTCAGCGCACGCAGAATAATGGTCGCAGGCAGTTTACGGCGACGGTCGATACGTACGAACAGGTTGTCCTTCGGATCGAATTCGAAGTCCAGCCAGGAACCACGGTAAGGAATGATGCGCGCGTTATACAGCACTTTACCCGAAGAGTGGGTTTTGCCTTTGTCGGAGTCAAAGAAGACGCCTGGGCTACGGTGCAGCTGAGAAACGATAACACGCTCAGTACCGTTGATAACAAAGGTACCGTTGTCGGTCATGAGCGGAATTTCGCCCATGTAGACTTCTTGTTCTTTAATGTCTTTAACGGTGCCTTCCGGCGCTTCGCGCTCGTAGATCACCAGACGCAGTTTTACGCGCAGCGGTGCGGAATAGGTCACGCCACGGATCTGACATTCCTGAACGTCAAACACCGGTTCGCCAAGGCGGTAGCTGACGTATTGCAGCTCAGAATTACCGCTGTAGCTCTGAATCGGGAATACGGAACGGAAGGCGGCTTCCAGACCATACTGCCCTTCAGGATCTTGCTCGATGAACTTCTGAAACGAGTCAAGCTGGATAGAAAGGAGATAAGGTATGTCCAGAACTTGTGGACGTTTACCAAAATCCTTACGAATACGTTTTTTCTCGGTATAGGAGTAAACCATAGGGTTCCTCAGCTCGCTGACAAGTCGACCCATCTGTCCATTGAACGGACAGTTTGTGCAACACTATTTTGTTGACCGGAAAATCGAATACTTTCCGCAATGCCTGTTGCTATCACGCTTAAACCATTTCATTGCGATTTACACAGAACGCACGCCCTGTCGCAGTATATTAAGTCGTCGATAGAAACAAGCATTGAAAGGCACAGCAGTAGTCAAACAGTGTGAAACGCTACTGGCGCCTTACAGCGCAAAAAGGCTGGTGACTAAAAAGTCACCAGCCATCAGCCTGATTACTCAAGCTGCAACCAGAAAAGTTGGCTTATTTAACTTCAACTTCAGCGCCAGCTTCTTCCAGAGATTTTTTCAGTGCTTCTGCGTCGTCTTTGCTCACGCCTTCTTTCAGCGCAGCCGGAGCAGATTCTACCAGGTCTTTAGCTTCTTTCAGACCCAGGCCAGTTGCGCCACGTACTGCTTTGATTACAGCAACTTTGTTAGCGCCAGCAGCTTTCAGAATTACGTCGAATTCAGTTTTTTCTTCAGCAGCTTCAACCGGGCCAGCAGCTACAGCAACAGCAGCAGCAGCGGAAACACCGAATTTTTCTTCCATTGCAGAGATCAGTTCTACAACGTCCATTACGGACATAGCGGATACTGCTTCAATGATTTGATCTTTAGTGATAGACATTTAAATTGTTCCTGAATATCAGAATAAGTTTATACGTAAGCAGATGCTTTAAAAAGATAACTGCGATTAAGCAGCTTCTTTCGCATCGCGTACAGCAGCCAGAGTACGAACCAGTTTGCCAGCCGAAGCTTCTTTCATGGTTGCCATCAGGCGTGCAATTGCTTCTTCGTAGGTCGGCAGAGTTGCCAGGCGGTCGATCTGAGACGCCGGGATCAGCTCACCTTCAAAGGCAGCGGCTTTGACCTCAAATTTTGCATTCGCTTTCGCGAACTCTTTGAACAGACGAGCAGCAGCGCCCGGGTGTTCCATAGAGTATGCAATCAGGGTCGGACCAACAAACGTGTCTTTCAGGCACTCGAACGGAGAACCTTCAACAGCACGACGCAGCAGGGTGTTACGAACAACACGCATGTAAACGCCAGCTTCACGACCTGCTTTACGCAGTTCAGTCATTTTATCTACAGTCACGCCACGGGAATCCGCAACTACTGCAGACAGCGCGCCTTTGGCTACTTCGCTGACTTCAGCAACAATCGCTTGTTTGTCTTGAAGATTTAAAGCCATTAGCTTTGCTCCTGGATGTTTGCCGGAACTCATGTTCCGGAACTCACTTCACTCTTTCCAACGAAAAGAGCGTCTTAATACGGTGAGCAGAAACAAGCCAGAGTATCCAAAAATAATCTTAGCGTTCTGTCACCGTCTACGCAGGGCATTAAGTCTCTTACGAAACACCTGCGGTCTTCGACGGAGGCCTGGATAGGCCAGGCTCCAACGAACAAATCTTGTCTATCCGTCGCTATTCAATCCGTGGCGGCGTTGACTGTCTTCGTTCACAACAGTCACATAGTGAACTATGCTCCTGGCGATTCACTCAGTTGTCGCCTGGCCACAGCCTGAATATCTCGGATATACGTCTGCAAATAGCAGAATACGTGGGGGTAGAATTGTAGACAAATCCACCGCCCACGTAAAGCTAATCTTAGTTCGCAGAAGCGCTCAGACCAGCCTGATCAACGGCAACGCCAGCACCCATGGTGGTGGAGATGCTGATTTTCTTGATGTACACGCCTTTCGCCTGAGTCGGTTTTGCTTTCTTCAGCGCAACCAGCAGAGCTTCCAGGTTTTCTTTCAGTTTGTCAGCGTCAAAATCCACTTTACCGATGGTGGTGTGGATGATGCCGTTTTTGTCGTTACGGTAACGAACCTGACCCGCTTTAGCGTTCTTAACCGCTTCAGCAACGTTCGGGGTTACAGTACCCACTTTCGGGTTTGGCATCAGGCCACGCGGACCCAGTACCTGGCCCAGCTGGCCAACAACGCGCATTGCATCCGGAGAAGCAATAACCACGTCAAAGTTCATTTCGCCTTTCTTGATCTGGTCAGCCAGATCTTCCATACCTACCAGTTCAGCGCCAGCAGCTTTAGCAGCTTCAGCGTTTGCACCCTGGGTAAATACGGCTACGCGAACGGAACGGCCAGTACCGTGCGGCAGTACAGTTGCACCACGTACGTTCTGGTCAGATTTACGCGCATCGATGCCGAGGTTAACGGCAACGTCTACGCTTTCAACGAACTTAGCGGTAGCCAGTTCTTTCAGCAGAGAGATAGCTTCGTTGATGTCGTACTGTTTGGTCGCATCAACTTTCTCACGGATCACACGCATGCGCTTGGTCAGTTTAGCCATTTCTTAGTCCTCCACTACCAGGCCCATGGAACGTGCAGTACCTTCAATGGAGCGAGTCATCGCTTCAATGTCGGCACCAGTCATGTCGGCAGCTTTGGTCTGCGCGATTTCCTGCAGTTGAGCGCGGGAAATTTTACCTACTTTGTCTTTGTTCGGCTTACCGGAACCAGACTTAATACCAGCCGCTTTCTTCAGCAGAACTGCTGCCGGAGGCGTTTTGGTAATGAAGGTGAAAGAACGGTCAGCGTAAACGGTGATAACAACCGGAATCGGCAGACCTTTTTCGATAGAATCCGTCTTTGCGTTGAACGCTTTGCAGAATTCCATGATGTTCACACCCTGTTGACCCAGAGCAGGACCAACCGGCGGACTCGGGTTTGCCATACCAGCTGCAACCTGCAGCTTGACGTAGGCTTGGACTTTCTTAGCCATTCTCAATTTCCTCTGTTGGGTGATAACGCCTCAGAGAGGCTCCCCGTGATATAAAAATTCGTTCTACGGGCCAGGCCCATAAAAACAAAAGGCGCGAAATTGTATTCCAATCTCACGCCTTGTGCAACGATTAAATCGCCGCATTTTTGATCGCTACTTAGGCTTTTTCAACCTGTGCAAAGTCCAGCTCTACCGGGGTCGCACGACCAAAGATAGAAACAGAAACTTTCAGGCGGGACTTCTCGTAGTCCACTTCTTCAACAACACCGTTGAAATCAGCGAACGGACCATCGTTGACACGCACCATTTCGCCCGGTTCAAACAGCGTTTTCGGACGCGGCTTATCACCCACCTGCTGCAGGCGGTTCATAATCGCATCGACTTCTTTATCGCTGATCGGCGCCGGACGGTCAGAGGTACCGCCAATAAAGCCCATCACGCGCGGTACGCTACGGACCAGGTGCCAGCTCGCGTCATTCATGACCATCTGGACCAGCACGTAGCCAGGGAAGAATTTACGCTCGCTCTTACGGCGCTGGCCACCACGAATTTCGACCACTTCTTCGGTCGGCACCATGACTTCGCCAAATAACTCTTCCATATTGTGTAATTTGATATGCTCACGCAGCGATGTTGCTACGCGGCCTTCAAAACCGGAAAACGCCTGAACGACGTACCAGCGCTTCTTAGGAGCTTCAGACATCTCAGAACCTCAGGCCAGTGATAAAGGATACCAGGCGAACCAGAATACCATCCAGTCCCCACAGGATCAGTGACATTACTGCGGTAACCGCAGCCACAATCAGCGTGGTGTGCAATGTTTCCTGGCGAGTCGGCCAAATGACCTTACGTACTTCGGTACGCGCTTCGCGGGCAAAAGCAACGGTAGCTTTACCTTTTGTCGTCAACAGCGCGACACCACCCGCTGCAGCAATCAGAATCACTACGGCCAGCGCACGCAGCGGCAGCATCATGTCACGATAAAGATAGTTGCCAACGATTGCCACGATCAGCAATGCAGCAACCACAGTCCACTTTATCGCTTCCAGGCCACGCCCGCTCCCTTGAGCTTCGGTATTCGCACTCATAAACCAACCTGTCAGAAGTTTTCTACAAATAATTTCACCCCGCGAATGCGAGGCTAACCTGTCAACCTTGTGCCGAAATGCATTGGGGCACTCCGGACTCTACGCCCTCTTCAGAGCCTGTCTCAGCAATGATTATGACAAATAAAATCACTGATGAGCCAGGTTCTGGTTCGAAAGCGTGCAAAAAGGGCATCAAATGATGCCCTTTTAATGCGCATTGCGTCAAATGTTATCAGCGATTAGCTGATA
>NZ_JASJUI010000017.1:0-32494 GCF_047467925.1 Citrobacter sp. ANG330
CCAGCAGTATGATAAAGAGACAGGACTGTACTATAACCGCCACCGGTATTACGACCCAGCACAGGGAAGGTATATTACTCAGGATCCGATAGGGTTGAATGGTGGGCTGAATTTTTACACATATCCATTGAATCCTGTGATGGAAGTGGATCCGTTAGGACAGGTAACAGTAAAACTAGATGGTAAGAAAATTACTGTACATAATAACGATGTTGACTCTTGGCCAAGTAACCCTCATGGTCATATATATGACACAAATGAGGTAATTGATAAAGACGGACGAATTTACGATAAATCATCGGGAAAAGAGAGATGCGTATTGCCAAAAAAATCTTTATCCAAATGGTTGGGTTTTCTGAAAAAAATAGGAAAACTATCGATAGTTGGAGATGCTTCCATGTTTCATGATTTGCTTGTTGAGGAGGCAAAGGAAGCCTGTGTACGAGGAGATAATGGAATGTGTGGTGTTCTGGAAGTACTAAATGGAAAAGACGATAACCCTTATGGTGTATAAGTAGGTATTGAAAATGAAAAAAATAACCATTAAATCTGATCTTAATGAAAGTGATTATGTCATGTATAGCATTATATGGGATAAAGAAGAAAATATTTACATAGATATTTCCGATTTGAAAAATATGAACGACATCGTTTACTGCGCGAAACTAGCATTATCTATGCCACAGAGCAACTTCTCTATTGCAGTGCTTGAACATCTTGCTGAAATAAAAAACATGCCAATGGACATATTAGAAAAAATAATTTTAACTGGAGACGCGGGGTGTTGCGAGAGTGTTTGTATGCGCACAGATCTAAATTATAAGTTGAGAAAAATATGTGGTGGTTTAGAATTGACTCACAAAATTCATGAAAATTAGCAGTAATTAATTTTATAATAATCGGGAAAGGCATTTTTTCAAACTGAACTTGTGATTATCAACGTATTTAACTTCTGTGGTGCATGGACAATTACTCCTGTTGTCGGGACAGCAGAGTTGTGGCCTGACGCCGGCGCAGATACAAAACCAGACAGAGCCGGAATACACGCCGGAGCGCAAAATCCACCTGTACCACTGCGACCACCGGGGCCTGCCGCTGGCGCTGATTGACATTAACGGACAGATTACCTGGCGCGCTGAGTTTGATGAACGGGGGAATGTGCTGCGGGAGGATAACCCGCATATCCTGGACAGCCTTTCCGTCTGCCGGGGCAGCAGTGGGATAAAGAGACAGGACTGTACTATAACCGGCACCGTTACTACGACCCTGCACAGGGAAAGTATATCACGCAGGACCCTATTGGGCTGGACGGTGGATGGAATCCTTACACGTATCCGCTGAATCCTGTGTCCAAAATAGATCCATTGGGGCTATTCCAAATGTGTCACAGGGATCTTCTTCTACCCATTCCCTATGCGAAGCATTGTTACGTAAAATTTGATGATGGCTCAACATCAAGTTATGACCCCAAAGGGGTTAATCCCGATCCCGACCCACATCAAGAAGGTACTGTTTGTACAGAACCCAAACAACCCGCTCTTGATGATTGTATTAAGAAAGCGATGGTTCAATGTAAGGGAAAAGATTACAGTTTCATGGAATTCAATTGTTGTCATTGTGCTGAACAAGCAATGAAAGAGTGTGGCACATCAATACCTAAGGGGGCTTGGCCCAATGCTCCAGTAAATCCTGGCCCTCAGCCCGGTGAGAGTGGGTTCACTCCAGACCCAGTGTATAATTCAACGCAGGGGAAATAATGTTATGACTACAAGAAGAACAATCGTTATTGGTATCATAATCATCATAATTAGTAGTTTTTTTTATGGTTAAGCTCTCTCTTTCATAGCTATGTCTACAATAGAATGCACATTAACCGCAATGGTTTATTGACATGCCTTTGGTTATTAAATTCTTTTTCATCATATCTTCTTTATTTTTATAACATCAGAGGAAGATTGCTAATAAGTCTTCTGTATATATTTTTTTTGGGCGGCCTTATGACGCTGATGCATTTTATATTTTGGAATGAAATATATGGTGATTTTTCTGGAATTGAAGGATTAAAAGTTATTAGTGGTGTTTATTTTGCTATTAGTACGATAACTATATTTATTGGAGTCGGAGTTGGTTTTATTACCTCCTGTTTAAAAAGAAAATGATAGGTACAGCTGGTTTGGTGACTGGCTGACCGCCACGCAGACAGACGAAACCCACATTCAGACCGTGTACCAGTCGGGGAGCTTCACGCCGTTAATCCGTATTGAAACGGCAACTGGAGAGCTGGCCCGCGCCATTCATCGTACGCTGGCGGAGAAACTCCAGCAGGGTTTGTGCCGGAACTTGTGGCGCGGAAGGATAATCTACGACATCAGGCAATCCCTGCGCCATTTGCTTTATCCGCCCTACGATCCCCTCACCTGCGCCGTTCTGCGCCAGCGTAAACCAAACACGTTGATGTACAGACCGGCCATAATCAGCACCGCACCCAGCAGTTGCAGCGCGCTCAGCGTTTCGTCGAGCAGTAGTGCCGCGCTTGCAAGCCCCACTACCGGCACCAGCAGGGAGAGCGGCGCCACACGCCAGGTTTCATAACGACCAAGCAGCGTGCCCCAGATCCCGTAGCCGACTATCGTGGCGACAAAGGCCAGATAGACTAACGATAAGATCGTCGTCAGATCGATAACCATCAGGCTGTGTACGATTTGCGCCGCACCGTCGAGGAACAGCGACGCTGCAAAAAACGGCAGTATCGGAATCAGCGCACTCCAGACCACCAGTGACATCACCGGCGGACGCGAGGCATGCCCCATTATTTTTTTGTTGAAAATATTGCCGCAAGCCCAGCTAAATGCCGCCGCCAGCGTAAGCATAAAGCCAGGCAACCCGACATGCTGCCCGTTGAGACTACCTTCAATCAGCACCAGTACGCCAAAAATCGCGAGCGCAATACCGGCAATTTGTTTGCCCTGCAAACGTTCGCCAAAAGCAAATGCCCCGAGAACAATGGTAAAGAAGGCCTGCGCCTGCAGCACCAGCGACGCCAGCCCCGCCGGCATGCCGAACTTGATCGCGCAAAACAGAAAGGCAAACTGACCGAAACTTATCGTCAGGCCGTACCCGAGCAGCAAGGAAAGCGGAATGCGCGGACGTGCAACAAAAAATATCGCCGGAAACGCCACCAGCATAAAGCGTAACCCCGCCAGCAGCAGCGGCGGCATTGCGTGCAGCCCCACCTTGATGACGACAAAATTCAGCCCCCAAACCACCACCACCAGTAATGCCAATAGCCCGTCTTTGCGCGTCATACCGCGGCTCCGCGAAGTTTACGTTTTTGTTAAAAAGTTAAAGTAACGGAAATCCCTGCGCCGCAACAGATCATTAATTCTGGTAGGGTCACAGGATTTAGCAGAACAATTTATCCGCTATACATCACAATTTTGCCGTGTTATTTCTTTACATATCTAAAACAAATATAACGAAACGCACTGTCGGGCAGAGAAATGAACAAAACGCTGAGACGATCCACCCTCGCTTTACTCGCCTCCTCGCTGTTATTGACGATCGGTCGTGGCGCAACGCTGCCCTTCATGACCATTTATCTGAATCGCCAGTACAACCTGGATGTGGATCTGATTGGCTATGCCATGACCATTGCGCTGACCATCGGCGTGGTCTTTAGCCTTGGCTTTGGCATTCTGGCGGACAAATTCGACAAGAAGCGCTACATGCTGCTGGCGATTTCCGCCTTTGCCTTTGGCTTTATCGCCATTCCGCTGGTTGATAGCGTGATGCTGGTGGTCCTGCTTTTTGCGCTGATCAACTGTGCCTACTCGGTATTTGCCACCGTGCTGAAAGCCTGGTTTGCCGACCATTTGTCGCCTGGCGCGAAGGCGAAAATCTTCTCACTGAACTACACAGTACTGAATATCGGCTGGACCGTCGGCCCGCCGCTCGGCACGCTGCTGGTGATGCAGAGCATCAATTTGCCCTTCTGGCTGGCCGCTTTCTGCTCCGCCTTTCCACTGGTCTTTATCCAGTTTCTGGTCAAGCGCTCTGCCGCTGCTGTTGCGACCGAAAACAGCGTCGCGTGGTCGCCTTCCGTACTGCTACACGATAAAGCGTTATTCTGGTTTACGCTGTCGGCGTTCCTGGCCTCGTTTGTCAGTGGCGCATTTGCGTCCTGTCTCTCCCAGTACGTGATGGTAGTCGCCGACGGCGATTTTGCGGAGAAAGTGGTTGCGGTCGTTTTACCTGTCAATGCCACGGTGGTCGTTGGCTTACAGTACGCGGTGGGACGCAGACTGACGCCGGCTAACATTCGTCCGCTGATGGGCTTTGGCACCATCTGTTTTGTCATTGGCCTCGGCGGGTTCATGATCTCCGGCAACAGCCTGCTACTCTGGGGCGTATCCGCCGCGATCTTTACCCTTGGCGAAGTGATCTACGCACCGGGTGAATATATGCTTATTGATAACATTGCTCCCGCAGGGATGAAAGCCAGCTATTTCTCCGCGCAGTCGCTCGGCTGGCTGGGTGCGGCGGTTAACCCACTGGTCAGCGGCGTTATTCTGACCTCGTTCCCTGCCTGGACGCTGTTCGTCGTCCTGATGGTGGCGATCATTGCCGCATGGGCGCTGATGCTTAAAGGCATGCGCGTCAGACCCTGGAGCCAGCCGGCGGTGTGCTAGCCCGTGAGCCGTGCCGGCGCAGGCTTGCACGGCTCAGATAGCGACTAACCCGCGAACCCCCTCCTGTTCCATATCTTCGCCACGTCCGCGTTGAATAATGCTGCCGCGCGACATCAGCAGATAGTTGTCTGCCAGTTCTGCCGCAAAGTCGTAGAACTGCTCCACCAACAGAATCGCCATATCGCCGCGGCGGGCAAGTTGAGCGATGACCTGACCAATCTCTTTGATAACAGACGGTTGAATGCCCTCCGTCGGCTCATCAAGGATCAATAACTGCGGGCGACTCGCCAGCGCCCGGCCTATCGCCAGTTGCTGCTGCTGCCCTCCTGAGAGATCGCCACCGCGTCGCTGTTTCATCTCTTTCAGCACCGGAAACAGTGCATAAATCTCTTCCGGTACCGTTCTGGCTTCACGCGACGAAAAGCGCGACATTCCCAGCAGCAGGTTTTCTTCCACCGTTAGTCGTGGGAAAATTTCTCGCCCCTGCGGTACATACGCGATACCCGCCTGTACCCGCTGATGCGGCTTGCGATGGGTAATGTTCTTCTCCTGCCAGGTCACCGTGCCGCTGCGCGCCGGTATCAGCCCCATCAGACATTTCAGTAAGGTGGTTTTGCCCACGCCATTGCGTCCCAGCAGACAGGTCACTTCGCCAGGACGGGCGTCAAAACTGACGCCGCGCAGAATATGGCTGCCGCCGTAATATTGATTCAGTTCTTTCACCTGTAGCATTGTCTGCACTCCTTAGCGCCCGAGATAGACATCAATCACCTGCTCATTGGCCTGCACTTCACGCAGGCTGCCCTCTGCCAGCACGCGTCCCTGATGAAGTACCGTGACGTGATCGGCAATGGTTTCCACAAAGCCCATATCGTGTTCCACCACCATCAGCGAATGCTTGCCCGCCAGCGTGCGGAACAACTCGGCGGTATATTCCGTCTCTGCATCCGTCATCCCGGCGGCGGGTTCGTCCAGCAGCAGCAGATGCGGCTCCTGCACCAGCAGCATGCCGATCTCAAGAAACTGCTTCTGCCCGTGTGATAACATCCCGGCACGTCGCCTTCTTTCAGTCCGAAGGCGCAGCAGACCAAGCATTTCATCAATACGGTCACGCTGTTCGCTGTTCAGTGTTGCCCGCAGTGACACCCACACCGATTTGTCGTTTTTCATCGCCAGTTCCAGGTTTTCTTCCACCGTCAGCGCTTCGAACACCGTCGGTTTTTGAAACTTACGGCCAATACCCTGGCGGGCAATGGCGATCGGATCCAGCGTGGTCAGATCGGTTGACTGGTCATACAGCGCCTTACCGCTTTGCGGACGCGTCTTCCCGGTAATCACATCCATCAGCGTGGTTTTCCCCGCGCCGTTGGGGCCGATGATGCAGCGCAGCTCACCAACGCCGATATTCAACGTGAGATCGGTCAACGCTTTAAAACCGTCAAAGCTGACGTTGATGTTTTCCAGTTGCAGTACCGGATCCGTCTGCTGGCGGTAGCGGTCACCGGGAAGCTGGCGGGTAAAAAGTCCTTCATCGGGCTGCATTATTTATCTCCTTTACGAAACAGGCCGATCACGCCATGCGGTAAAAACAGCGTGACGCCAATGAAGATGAGCCCCAGAAACAGTTGCCAGTACTCCGGCATGATAACGGTGAAGAGGCTTTTGGTACCGTTCACCGCCACCGCGCCGATGACAGGACCAATCAATGAACCGCGCCCGCCGAGCGCTACCCAGATAGCGGCTTCGATAGAGTTGGTGGGCGACATTTCGCTGGGGTTAATTATCCCGACCTGCGGCACATACAGCGCGCCAGCCAGCCCACACAGCACAGCGGAAAGCGTCCAGACCAGCAGCCTGAAGCCTTTCGGGTCATAACCACAAAACATCAGCCGGTTTTCCGCATCTCGTACGGCGGTGAGAATGCGGCCAAATTTACTGCGCGCCAGCGCAAATCCGAGCCACAGTGCCAGCACCAGCAACAGCAATGTCGCCAGAAACAGTCCAATGCGAGTCGTCGTGGCCGTGACCGGCAGGCCGAGGATCGTAGTGAATCCGGTAAAACCATTGTTGCCGCCAAAGCCTGTCTCATTGCGAAAAAACAGCAGCATCCCGGCAAAGGTCAGCGCCTGAGTCATGATCGAAAAGTAGACGCCCTTAATCTTTGAGCGGAACGCAAAGTAGCCAAAGATGAGCGCCAGTCCTCCTGGCACCAGCACCACCAGCGCCATCGCCCAGGCAAAGTGCTGAGTCCCCCACCAGAACCACGGCAGTTCGCTCCAGGAGAGAAAGGACATAAACGCCGGTAAACCGTCACCGGAGGCCTGTCGCATCAGGTACATCCCCATCGCGTAGCCGCCGAGAGCGAAGAAAAGCCCGTGTCCCAGCGACAACATCCCGGCATACCCCCAGACCAGATCCAGCGCCACGGCCACCACCGCGTAGCAGAGAATTTTCCCGGCAAGCGTCAATGTCCACACGGAAATGGCCAGCGGATGGTCGGCGGGCAGTAAGGCAAGAAATGGCAGGATAATCAGCGCCAGCAGGATAATCCCTCCCAGCACCTGACTGATACGCGGCGCTTTACGCGCCAGTGTTAAGGTCATTGGCATGGTCATGACTCGGTAACCCTCCCTTTCAGAGCAAACAGCCCCTGGGGTCGTTTCTGAATAAATAAAATGATCAACACCAGAATGACGATCTTCCCGAGTACCGCCCCCATCTGCGGCTCAAGGATTTTGTTGAACACGCCCAGACCAAACGCCGCGGCCACGCTACCGGCAAGTTGACCGACGCCGCCCAGTACCACCACCAGGAAAGAGTCGATGATATAGCCCTGACCCAGTTCCGGGCCGACGTTGCCCAGTTGCGACAATGCGACACCACCGAGCCCGGCAATCCCTGAGCCGAGACCGAAGGCCAGCATATCCACCCGTCCGGTCGGAACACCGCAACAGGCCGCCATACTGCGATTCTGAGTCACGGCGCGAACCCGCAAGCCCAGCCGTGTTTTATTCAACAAGAGCCATGTGAAAAACAGCACCAGCAGCGCAAACCCCAGCACCACAATGCGGTTCCACGGCAATACCAGACCGGCGTAGACCTGCACGCCACCTGAAAGCCACGCCGGATTCGCCACTTCAAGGTTTTGCGCCCCGAAGGTCATCCGTACCAGTTGGATCAGCATCAGGCTAATCCCCCACGTCGCCAGTAACGTTTCCAGCGGACGTCCGTAAAGATGGCGGATCACCCCGCGTTCCAGAATCATTCCCGCGCCAGCGGTAAACAAAAAAGCGACCGGCAAGGCAACCAGCGGATAAAAAGCCAGCCACTGTGGCACAAATTGCGCCATCGCCTGTTGCACCATCCACGTACAGTAAGCCCCGAGCATCAGCATTTCACCGTGCGCCATGTTGATCACCCCCAACAGGCCGTAGGTGATCGCCAGTCCGAGCGCCGCGAGCAACAACACAGACCCCAGCGACAGCCCCATAAACGCCTGTCCGAGCAGATCGCCAATCGCCATCCTCTGTTGAATGCGCGCCAGGCTGTCACTGGCCGCTGCACGTACGCTGGCATCCGGTTCATGGGTTTTATCGGTAAAGGGTTGCAGGCGCGCCTGCATTTCCGGATCGCTGGAATCGCCCAACAGCATGATCGCCTGACGGCGAATCTCCGCCGATGGGCTGGCCAACTGCAGATTAGCCAGCACGAGGCTGAGCCCCGACTTCACATCAGGGTCGCCCTCTTGAGCCAGCCGCAGTTGAATGAAAGGCAGCATGGCGGGCTGTGCATCGCGCTGTAACGTACGGGTTGCCGCCTGCCTTTGAGTGACACTGTCACTAATAAGTTGATGTGTCGCCAGCGCGCCCGTAACAAGACTGCGCAGGCGGTTGGTTAAACGCAGCGGTTTTAATGCGCCCGTTGGGCTGCTGGCGCTCCCCAGCGCAACAACCTGCTCTCCCTGACGGGTGAAAGCCTGTTTTGCGCTGTCGGCGAAGAGATTCTCTCCGCGCAGAGCAACCAGCAACGGCAAACGCTGTAAGTCAGGCGACGCAGCCCACTGTTCAAGCAGTTGCGCCTGCCCGGTGCGGCTGGCGGCAACAAACGCGTCGGCATCGCTGGCCTGAACGAACCAGGGCAGAAGCCCGAACGCCAGCAACAAACCGCGAATAAAGCCGATGGCTTTCATATCGTGATCTCCAGAAGTCACCCTCCGCATGAGGGATAAGAACCTTGCGACGCTTTCGCCGGATGACGGCTTACGCCTTATCCGGCCTACATCTGCTCTGTGTAGGCCCGATAAGATTGCGCCATCGGGCATATACCCACCGAAGCGGCTGATTTTAGTTGCTGGCGGTTTTCACTGGTTGGTCTGATTTCTTGTCATTACCGGCAATAAACGGGCTCCACGGCTGGGCGCGAACCGGTTCTTCAGTCTGCCAGACGACGTTGAACTGACCGTTGCCTTCAATCTCGCCAATCATCACCGGTTTATGCAAATGGTGGTTGGTGGCATCCATCGTCAGCGTAAAGCCCGACGGTGCCGGGTACGACTGTCCGGCCATTGCGGCGCGGACTTTATCGACATCTGTGGTCCCGGCTTTTTCGACGGCCTGCGCCCACATATGCAGGCCCACATAGGTGGCCTCCATCGGATCGTTGGTCACAACCGTGTCGGCATTCGGTAACTTATGGGCTTTGGCGTACGCGCGATAATCGGCAACAAATTTCTGGTTGGTGGCGTTATCGACCGATTCGAAGTAGTTCCAGGCGGCAAGGTTGCCTACCAGCGGTTTGGTATCAATCCCGCGCAGTTCTTCTTCACCAACCGAGAACGCGACCACCGGCACATCCGTGGCTTTCAGCCCCTGATTTGCCAGCTCTTTATAAAACGGCACGTTAGAATCGCCGTTGATGGTTGAAACGACCGCCGTTTTGCCGCCTGCAGAGAATTTTTTGATCCTGGCGACAATGGTCTGGTAATCACTGTGACCAAACGGAGTGTAGACCTCTTCGATATCTTTATCGGCTATCCCTTTAGAATGCAGGAACGCGCGAAGGATTTTGTTGGTCGTACGCGGATAGACGTAATCAGTACCCAGCAGGAAGAAACGTTTGGCGTTTCCGCCGTCTTCACTCAACAGGTACTCAACGGCCGGGATCGCCTGCTGGTTTGGGGCCGCGCCGGTGTAGAAGACGTTCGGCGACATCTCTTCCCCTTCATACTGGACGGGGTAGAACAGCAATCCATTCAGCTCTTCAAAAACCGGCAATACCGACTTACGCGACACCGAGGTCCAGCAGCCGAACACTACCGCCACCTTATCCTGGCTCAGCAGTTGTCGTGCTTTTTCAGCAAACAGCGGCCAGTTGGAGGCCGGATCCACCACCACCGGCTCCAGCTTTTTACCTAATACGCCCCCTTTGGCATTGATCTCATCAATTGTCATCAGGGCCACATCTTTCAGCGGCGTTTCGGAGATAGCCATCGTGCCGGACAGTGAGTGCATGATGCCCACTTTAATCGTATCGGCGGCCTGAACGCTAAAACTGAGTCCCATCGCGGCAACTGAGGCCGAGAGGGCAAACGCTTTGAGTAAGGTACGACGCTGCATAGTTTCACTCCTGAAAATAAAAATGCTGTGAGTTCTGGTGCTACCGACAAACAACACGGCGCAAAAAAGAGTTCAGGAGGAATAAGGCAAAAAGGATGCCAGGACTAAGGCTGAAAGGAAAAAGTGTTGGCGTGCGCGGCCTGCAAGGCTTTGCGAGGGGGTTGCTCCACAATGAACCCGCGTTGCATTATTTATGTGCAACGCGGTGTGCATTATTGAGGCAATTTACCAGACCTGTTGGGCTATTTCGGTGATAAGTTTGATTTTGTTCCACTGTTGGGTTTCTGTGAGGGTGTTCCCCTCTTCTGTCGAAGCAAAGCCGCACTGTGGACTAAGGCAAATTTGCGATTTGTCGACATATTGCGCTGCTTCCTGCAGGCGTGCTTTCACCCCCTCCGGGTTTTCCAGCTCACCGTTTTTAGTGGTGACCAGTCCCAGCACTACCTGTTGATGGCCTGGACGGATAAAACGCAGCGGTGCAAAATCGCCAGAGCGGTCGTTATCGTACTCCAGGAAGAAAGCATCGACATTGACGCTGCCGAACAGGATCTCCGCAACCGGTTCATAGCCGCCTTCAGAGATCCAGGTTGAACGGAAGTTGCCGCGGCAGACATGCAGTCCCACCGTCAGATCGGCAGGTTTATCCGCCAGCGCCCGGTTAATAACATCGGCATAAATTCGCGCCAGCGCGTCAGGGTCGTCACCACGTTCGCGAATTTGCTGGCGCTGTGCATCCGAGCACAAATACGCCCACACCGTGTCGTCCAGTTGCAGGTAGCGACAGCCCGCCGCGTAGAAGGCGTGGATCGCATCACGCCAGGTCGTCGCCAGATCGTCAAAATAAGCATCCAGCTCCGGATAGACCGTGGCATCGATATCTTTACGCCCACCCCGAAAGTGCAGCACGCTGGGGCTGGGAATGGTCATCTTCGGCTGCGCGTTGCCGCTGATGCTCTTCAGAAAGCGGAAGTCTTCCAGCATCGGATGATCGCCGAACGCCAGTTTGCCGGTAACCCTTACGCCGTGCGCTTTGGTTTGCACGCCGTTGAACTGAATGCCCTGCTGTGAGTCATAACGCTCCACCCCTTGCAGACCATCGAAGAAATCGAAATGCCACCAGGCGCGGCGGAATTCACCGTCCGTGACCACGTGCAGACCGCAGGCACACTGCTGTTCAACCACCCGCCGAATGGCCTGGTCTTCAACGGCGCGTAACTGCGAAGCACTTAACTCACCGCGTGAGAATTGCTGACGGGCAACTTTGATGTCATCAGGACGTAAAAAGCTGCCAACGACTTCTGCGCGAAATGGGGCCTGTTGTCTTTGCATGTGATCTCCTTCGTCGTCAGGCAAAGGTTGCCTGACGTGATAGTTTCTTATTTGAACATTCAGACTTCTGGATGTCTATGCGTCCAAATTGACATGCAAGGGACGTGCAGGCAAACGAGATAAATTCATCAATGATGAAAATAATTCATCTTCAGTTGGCATCAGAGGTAAATGCAAATCCTTCATCCGCCCAGCCGGTGATCCCGCCGATCATCACTTTTACCGGCAGCCCCAGCCTGGCAAGCTTCAGTGCCGCACGGTCAGCGCCGTTACAGTGCGGCCCGGCGCAATAAACGACAAACAACGTGTCCGCTGGCCATTGCGCCATACGCTCGGCGGTTATCCGGGCATGCGGCAAATGGATTGCGCCCGGAATATGCCGACGCGCAAACGTCTCCGGCTTTCCCACCACGTGGAGTAAGACGAAATCCTGCTCCCCGCGGTGAATGCTTTCGTAAACATCGGCGCAATCCGTTTCCAGACTCAGACGTGACAGGAAATGGTTGACCGCGACAGGGGATGCGGCGGCCGGAAACTCAGTGACATAACTCATTCTGCTTTCTCCTCAGTGACGATTGTGTTTACAATAATTTAACCATCCCAACGCTCACTGACCGCCGTCGACCATGCCAAAAAACACCAGGATTATGCCAAAAACACCGCGTCCGCTTGTCGTCGTGCTCGCTTATGACGGGCTGTGCACCTTCGAGTTTGGCGTGGCCGTGGAAATCTTTGGCCTGCCGCGCCCGGAACTGGGGGCTGACTGGTATCGTTTTGCCGTCGCCTCTGTCGATGCCGGCCCGCTCCGCGCGACCGGCGGTGTACGGATGATGGTGGATGGAGGACTGGAGCTGTTGGCTGAGGCCGATATCGTTATCGTTCCTGGCTGGCGGGACAGCGATGCGCTAGTGCCGGAAACCTTATGCACCGCCCTGCATGCCGCATGGGCGCGGGGGTGTCGCTTGTTGTCGATTTGTTCCGGCGTGTTTGTGCTGGCGGCGACGGGGTTGCTGGACGGGCGAAAAGCCACCACCCACTGGCGCTACACGGAGACGCTCCGGCAGCGTTATCCGGCTATCGAGGTGCTCGATGACGTTCTCTATCATGATGCCGGACTGTTGCTGACCTCGGCGGGCAGCGCGGCGGGTATCGATCTGTGTCTTTATGTGATCCGAGAGGACTACGGTCTGGCGGTTGCTAACAGCGTTGCCCGACGCCTGGTGGTGCAACCCCATCGCGACGGAGCGCAGCCACAGCAGCTTCAGCGTCCCGTTGCCCGGCCGCGAGAAAGCCAGACGCTGGGCCAGTTATTTGATTTTCTGCATCAGAATCTGACGTTAAATCACGACACAGCTTCGCTTGCCAAACGCGCCGGGATGAGCCCGCGCACTTTTTTGCGTCGTTTTTCCGACTGTACGGGCACCACGCCTGCGCGCTGGCTCCTCAACGAGCGTTTATTGCGGGCGCGCGATTACCTGGAAAACTCACCGCTCAGCGTGGAATTGATCGCAGAACAAACCGGTTTTGGCAGCGCAGCGTTATTTCGCCACCATTTTCGCCACATGTATTCTCTGTCCCCTTCACAATATCGAAAGAAATTCGGCTTTATCACTCAATAATACCCTGATTCAGCCTTTGTTTAGGTAAAAGCTGCTATTATCTCTTTCACCAACCGAAATTAAGGTAAGCGAGGAAACACACTACCAATTAAATGGAGGCTACCATGCTGGGTAATATGAACGTTTTTATGGCCGTTCTGGGAATTATTTTATTTTCTGGATTTCTGGCCGCGTATTTCAGCCACAAATGGGATGACTAATGAACGGAGAAAGTTCTGAACCGATAAGGCCCCTTGTCGCATTACTGCACAAGGGGCCATTTTTTTATGTCTGACAGGCAAAAAAAAACCGCCGGATAACCGACGGTGAATGCTTGCATGGATAGATTTGTATTTTACTTTTCCCACCGCCCCGCCAATCCCGGCAGCGACAATGGATCACCAACACCTTACCATGCCGATTCTCAATGAATGTTAAACGACAGAGACTACGACTTCGGTGTTTCTCGTTTCCACTCTTTTTTACTCCGGCAACATGCCGTACGGGAAGACCACGGTTGTTCGGAACGTGTATTTTGTAAATCCTGCGATTCGGGGCGAGCATTCCAGCGTTTTCTCTGCAATTTTTTACGCATCAACAGGTGCATATTACCTCCGGCATTCACTGTTTTAGTCCATTTATCAACTTATTGACAGGAATTTAGCATAACGAGTGCAGGGTAATGTCAATTAAACGGCTGTTTTGTAAAGACCACAAACTATGATGAATTACTGAGAATGCAGAGACAGCCGGACCGCAAATTTACTGTTGGGGTAACTGACTGAGAATGGTGTGCCCCAGATAATTACTCCAGTTAAAACTATTTTGCAGAACCACCACCGCATTCTGGTTCTGTTTATCAAAGCCAATATAACTGGAATACCCGCCAATATATCCGACCTGATAAGTGACCTGACGATCGGCTAACGTATCAGTTACCCATGCAATATTCGCCGCTTCTTTCTGACGATAAAACTGGGTTCGGGCGACGTCTGCAAATGCGCGGGTAAGCCCGGCGTCGTTGCCCGGTGAAAAATGGGCCCGTGCATAGCCTGCCAGATCGCGCGCACTGCTGTATAAACTCGCTGCCCCGACCATGTTCTGGTGAAACGTCCAGTCCGGCGTCAGTTCACCGCGTCGAATAAGTTTCGGTTGATCTCCCGCGTGGCCTAATGCGCGATATGGATAGGATTTGAGCGTCGTTGGGACAAAACTGCTGTTATCCATCTGTAATGGCTCGAAAATCAGGCGATTTGCCAGCGACGATATGGATTCGCCAGTCCGATGCTGCAGAATATAACTGAGCAGCGCATAGCCGATATTGGAGTATTGCGGGACGCGCGCGTCAGGCGCCGTGAAATCAGACAGATAGGTCAATACCGTATCGCTATCCAGTTGCGTATAGAAATTTTCACCCGTACTGAAATAGCGCAGAAGATTTTCCAGGGTCAGCAAATCCATAGGCTGCCTGGGCAAACCGGAGGTGTGCGTCGCCAGCTGTAGCAAGGTAATTTTTCCGGCGTCATCACTCAGCGGCGTATTTTCCGGCAGAAGCTGCGCCAGCGTGTCACTCCACTGGAATTCGCCCTGATTCACCAGGAGGGTCGTGACTTCCGCAGTGACCCCTTTACTCAGCGATCCCAGCGCAAACAGCGTGTCTGCCGTGATCGGATAGCGATGTCTGCTGTCGGTCATCCCGTAACAGTGGAACTCCACGGGTCCGTTGTGCTGAATAACCGCAACGACCATCCCGGTCACCTGTTTTTCCTGCATATACTGGCGGATCATCGGATCGATCCCTCGGGCGTAGTATCCCACCACCGCCTGCGTACTTTGTTCGGCAGGCATATTCATCTGCGATAATGTGCTGTTGCCACAGCCGGTCAGCAGCAGAGCAGAAGAAAGAAAGAGTGACGCGAACGCTTTCATGAGCAGAACGTCGCCTGAGGGATATCAGCGTAGAAAGGAAGGAAAACAGACATGTGCAACCGCGGGCTCCGAAAAAAGAGCCCGCATTGTACAACAACTTGCCCGCGTTGGGTTGTCGATCGCGTTATCCCGCTAATCCACGGTGGTTAAGCATGTGGACGATCTGCGGTTCCCTTCCCCGCCAGGCTGGATACAGGCGCTCTAGCTCTTCACTGTTGCCCCGCGACAAAATCGCATCACGGAATTTCTGCCCATTTTCACGGGTTAATCCACCCTGCTCTACAAACCACTGATAGCCGTCATCGGCCAGCATTTGCGTCCAGAGATAGGCGTAATAACCCGCGGCATAGCCACCGCCAAAGATATGGGCAAAATAGCTGCTGCGATAGCGCGGCGGTACCGCCGGCAGAAAGAGCTGTTCCGTCGCCAGCAGTTGCTGTTCAAATGTCGCCACTTCCTGACCGGCTTCGTTAACAGATAAACGGTGCCAGCCCATATCCAGCAGCGCGGCGCTGAGCAGTTCGCTCATGTCATAGCCCTTATTGAACAGGCTTGCCTTGCGCATTTTCTCCTGTAGCGCCTCTGGCATTGTCTCGCCGGTCGTATAGTGACGGGCATAGCGGGCAAATACCGCCGGATGACTTGCCCAGTGCTCGTTGATTTGCGACGGAAACTCGACGAAATCACGCGGTGTATTGGTACCGGAGAGCGTGGCATAGCGTTGCGAGGCAAACAGTC
The DNA here is from genome assembly GCF_047467925.1 of Citrobacter sp. ANG330. Taxonomy (NCBI): domain Bacteria; kingdom Pseudomonadati; phylum Pseudomonadota; class Gammaproteobacteria; order Enterobacterales; family Enterobacteriaceae; genus Citrobacter; species Citrobacter sp. ANG330. Next base: position 15,898 of record NZ_JASJUI010000017.1, read on the forward strand.
CGTGCAGGGTATGACCAAACTCATGAAACAGCGTAATGACATCATCCCAGAGTAATAACGCAGGTTGTCCCGCTGCGGGCTTCTGATAATTACAGACGTTGTAGATGACCGGCCGGGTTTCGTTAAGCGTCGACTGCTCAACAAAATTCCCCATCCAGGCGCCGCCGCTTTTCGAATCCCGGGCAAAGAAATCGCCGTAAAAAAGCGCCAGCCCGACGCCGTTATGATCGAAAATTTCCCAGACGCGCACATCCGGATGATAGACCGGAATATCAAAGCGCTCGATAAATGTGATGCCAAACAGTTGGTTGGCCGTCCAGAACACCCCTTCGTGCAGGACGGTATTCAGTTCGAAATACGGTTTGAGCTGTGATTCATCTAACGCGTATTTTGCGCGACGAACCTGCCCGGCATAAAACGACCAGTCCCACGCCTGTGCGGTAAATCCGCCCTGTTCATCATCAATCACCTGCTGAATATCAGCCAGTTCATGCTGGGCCCGCTGTCGCGCGGCGGGAACGATGGCGCGCATAAAGGCCAGCGCGGCCTCCGGCGTTTTCGCCATCTGATCGGCGATTTTCCATGATGCATAATCCGGGAAACCCAACAGTTGCGCCTGGGTGGCGCGGATCGCGACCAGTCGCTGGATTAGCTCGCGAGTATCATTGCCGTCCCCTTTTTCAGCGCGATGCCAGCTGGCGTTAAAGAGATTCTTCCGGGTCTGGCGATCGCGCAGCGCACTTAATGCCGGTTGCTGCGTGGTATTCAGTAGCGGTATCAGCCATCCCTCGGTGAGCCCTTTTTCGCTCGCCGCCTGTCGTGCGAGGGCGATCTCTTCTGCGCTGAGTCCTTCCAGTTGATGGGCATAATCGACTACCAGTCCGCCAGATTTATTTGCCGCCAGCAGGCGCTGGTTAAACTGGCTGGTGAGCGTCGCGGCTTCGGTATTAAGCGCCCGGAGCTGCGCTTTGTCGGCGTCGCTCAGTTGTGCCCCGGCAAGGACAAAACGCTGATGTGTTACCTCAATCAGACGCACGGATTCATCGTCAAGCCCCAACGCATCGCGTTGCTGCCAGACATGGTCGACGCGCGAAAACAGCGAGCTGTTCAGCCAGATATCATTTGCCAGTTCCGCGAGTTCGGCTGAAAACGCCTCATCAAGACGTTGAAGTTCATCATTGGTATGTGCCGAGGTCATGGCGAAGAAGACACTGGTGACGCGGGTCAGCACTTCACCACTTTTCTCCAGCGCCAGAACGGTATTGGCAAAATCAGGAGTATCGCTATTGCCAGTAATGGCGGCGATCTCCGCGCGCTTTTGCTTCATCCCTTCGTCAAAAGCGGGACGATAATGTTCAGTCTGAATCAGATCAAAACGGGGGGCCTGATACGGTAACAGACTGTGACTCAATAACGGATTCGTTAACGACATCTTTCACTCCTGAAAACGATTTGTTCAATAGAGTAGGCTTCAGGGTAAAAGACCGCAATCCTGTAAAACCAGGGTTACCCGTGAGAGCGGATCACATGCTATGGTAGTTAAACGTAAAAAGCGTTGAGGAACAGTGAGATGATCGTTTTAGTAACCGGAGCAACCGCAGGTTTTGGTGAATGCATTACACGTCGTTTTGTTGAGAACGGGCATAAAGTCATTGCCACTGGCCGTCGCCAGGAACGCCTGCAAGAGTTAAAAGAGTCGTTGGGCGATAACGTGCTGATCGCACAACTGGATGTCCGCAACCGCGCAGCCATCGAAGAGATGCTGGCATCACTGCCTGCCGAATGGCGTGACATCGACCTGCTGGTCAACAACGCCGGATTGGCGCTGGGTCTGGAACCGGCGCATAAAGCCAGCGTGGAAGACTGGGAAACCATGATCGATACCAACAACAAAGGGCTGATTTACATGACCCGCGCCGTCCTGCCAGGCATGGTTGAGCGTAACCGTGGGCATATCATCAACATCGGCTCTACCGCAGGCAGTTGGCCTTATGCTGGCGGCAACGTGTATGGCGCGACCAAGGCGTTTGTACGTCAGTTCAGTCTGAACCTGCGTACCGACCTGCACGGCACGGCCGTTCGCGTCACGGATATCGAGCCTGGTCTGGTCGGCGGTACGGAGTTTTCCAACGTGCGCTTTAAAGGCGATGACAATAAAGCGGGCAAAACCTATGAGAACACCACGGCGCTGACGCCGGAAGATGTGACCGAAGCGGTCTGGTGGGTCGCCACCCTGCCTGCCCATGTCAACATCAATACGGTAGAAATGATGCCAGTGACGCAATCTTTTGCCGGACTGAGCGTTCATCGCGGTTAATTTTGCCTCCCGGCCTGCGGGCCGGGTATAGCTCACGCCAAAAAAGTGGTAGAATTTGTGGGTTAACTTTCTAAAAAGTAAGAGCGAATGACCGTCGAAACGCAACTCAACCCAACACAACCGGTAAATCAACAGATTTATCGCATTCTTCGCCGTGACATCGTGCACTGCCTTATTGCGCCGGGTACGCCGCTGTCCGAAAAAGAGGTGTCTGTTCGCTTCGATGTCTCTCGTCAACCGGTGCGCGAAGCGTTTATTAAGCTTGCGGAAAACGGCTTGATCCAGATCCGTCCCCAGCGCGGCAGCTACGTCAACAAGATCTCCCTCTCGCAGGTGCGAAACGGCTGTTTTGTCCGTCAGGCTATCGAATGCGCGGTGGCGCGGCGGGCCGCAGCCCAAATCACCGACAGCCAGTGTTATCAGCTTGAGCAGAATCTTAATCAGCAGCGGATTGCCATTGAGCGCAAACAACTGAATGATTTTTTCGAGCTGGATGACAATTTTCACCAGAAGCTGGCAACCATTGCGGACTGTCAGCTGGCCTGGGACACCATCGAAAATATCAAGGCCACCATCGACCGTGTGCGCTACATGAGCCTCGATCACGTCTCTCCGCCTGAAATGTTGCTCCGTCAGCACCTGGATATTTTTGCCGCCCTGGAAAAGCACGACGCTGATGCCGTTGAGAAAGCGATGACTCAGCATCTGCAAGAGATCGGCGAGTCGGTCCTGCTGATCCGCCAGGAAAACAGCGACTGGTTCAGCGAAGAGTAATTCCTCTGCCTCATTTTTCGAGAGATGAGGCTTCCCCGAGTTCTCCCCTGCATGCCTGCATCAAAAAAGATGTGAGATTGATCAAAAACAAAAAAAATCCTGACTGATAAGCGTATTTATATAGCGCCCGTTACGTGGGACCAGAGCCCACGGGCTTTGACGGTAAGTTAGAAAGGAGAAAATACCATGATGACATACGATCGTAACCGTAACGCAATCACCACAGGCAGCCGCGTGATGATCAGTGGCACCGGCCATACCGGTCGCATCAAAGCCATTGAGACTGAAGGCCTGGATGCAGCGCAAATTCGTCGTGAAAAAACAGTTGAAGTGGAAGGCTGTGAAGGCAAATTTGCCCCGGTAGAATTGATTCGTCTCGGCATGAACTAATGGTGTGAGTGCCGGATAATGCCTGATTATCCGGCAGTCCTGAACGCGTTACTTCACTTTCGCCGCATATTTAGCCACGGTAGCTTTCGCCCCTTCCGCCAGCAATGTCTGATACGCCTCTTTCACCGCCTGCGTGAACAATGCCACCTTCGGCAGTTCGCTCCCAAAGATCGCATCAATACCCAGCAATGCTTCAACGCGGCTTTCACCTTCCGCACTGTTTTGCACCGCCTGTTGGATAACCGGCAACAGCGGATCGTTCACTTCAATGGCACTCCCCTGCTCGTCCATGCCGCCGACATAGCGCATCCAGCCCGCCACGCCCAGCGCCAGCAAATCGAAACGGCTGTTGTGGGTCAGATGCCAGCGCACTGAATCCAGCATCCGCTGAGGCAATTTCTGGCTCCCGTCCATCGCAATCTGCCAGGTGCGGTGACGCAGCGCCGGGTTGCTGTAGCGTTCGATCAGCAGATCGGCATAACGCGTCAGATCCACACCCTGCACTTTCAGCGTTGGCGCCTGCTCGTTGAGCATCAGCGCCCGGGCTGCAACGCGATAGTTCTCATCGCCCATACAGTCATTGATGTGCTGATAACCCGCAAGATAGCCCAGATACGCGAGAAATGAGTGGCTGCCGTTGAGCATCCGCAATTTCATCTCTTCAAAGGGGATCACGTCAGAGACCAGTTCTGCCCCCGCTTTTTCCCACTCAGGGCGACCGGCAACAAAGTTATCTTCAATCACCCACTGACGGAACGGCTCACACGCCACTCCCGCCGGATCGCGTACACCGGTCAGTTTTTCAATTTTATCCAGCGTGTCGGCGGTAACGGCCGGAACGATACGGTCAACCATCGTCGACGGGAACGTCACATTCTGTTCGATCCAGGCGGCCAGTTCAGCATCCACAGCGCGCGCATAGGCGGTGACCACGTTACGCATCACGTGACCGTTCTCCGGCATGTTGTCGCAGGACATCACCGTGAAAGCCGCTAAGCCCGCCGCCTTACGACGCGCCAGCGCTTCCACCACTACGCCAGGCGCAGATTTCGGCTGATGCGGGTTTTGCAGATCGGCTGCGATCATCGGGTGATCCAGCATCAGTTGTCCGGTCGCCGGGGAATGGCAATACCCTTTCTCCGTAATCGTCAGGGAAACAATGGCAACCTGCGGTTCACACATCGCTGCCAGCACACTCTCCAGCCCGTCGACCTGAGCATGCAGCGCTTTTTTCACCACGCCCACGACCCTTGCCGTCCAGGCATCCGCGGACATTTCCGCCACGGTATAGAGATTATCCTGCTGTTTGAGATCGGCTATCTGCTGTTCGCCGCCGATCAGGTTCACTTCGCAGTATCCCCAGTCGCTGTTGTGCTCTGCCGCCAGAATATCGGTATACACGCCCTGGTGCGCCCGGTGGAAAGCACCAAAACCAAGATGAACAATACGCGGGATCAGTCGGCTGCGATCGTAGTCAGGAAGCGTCGCGTTTGCCGTTAAGAGCTTGTTTTGCATTGTATGACCTACTTTGAATGGAATCAGGACGGTCCCAGAGTAACGCCTGTATGGTTGTATGTTTTGATTTGAATTAATGTTTCGCTAATTGGTATAACATCATTTAAAAGTTATGTGACAGGATGCGATTTCTGAGCCTGACGCCCAGGGATCGAGCCCTGGGCTGAGCGCTGGCTGCCTCCCTGCAGCCATTAGGGTATTGTTCTCTTAATCGTGCTTATGCCACTCCTGATATTCACGCTTGAGTCGCACAGGCGCGGTTTCCGGCATCATGAGCAGACCAATAATGGAAACGACTCCCAGGACAATCACATAGCTTGCTAACCCATAGTAATGTCCACCGGTGACCTGCAGAATCTTCACCGCTACCAGCCCCAGCACGCCGCTACCAATCAGAGAGCCTAATTGCCAGATTAAAGCGATGCCGCTACAACGAATGTGCGTCGGGAACAGTTCCGGGAAGAACGACGCCTGTGGCGCATAGCACATGCTGTGACCAAAGCTAATGACGATAATCATCACCAGTTGCGTTAACCAGAAACTATCCTGATTAATGGCAAGGAAGAACGGAATGATCATAATGACCTGGATCATCGCGCCCATGATATACACCGGCTTACGACCAATTTTGTCGCAGAGCGCGCCCATCATCGGTATCGCGAGAACTTCGATTACCACCGCAATAATCATGGTTTCCATTAAGATATTGGCATCCAGATTATTAGCTTTGCCATACGCCAGGACGATCACCGTGAACATCGCGAAGGTACAGGCTTCAATCAATTTCGCGCAGACGCCTTTCACCACGATGCCCGGGAAGTCGCGGACAACTTCAATCAATGGGCGGGATTCTTCCGCTTTTGTCTCGCGAATCTGAGCAAAAACCGGAGACTCATCGATTCTCAGGCGAATAAACAGGCCAACAATCACCAGCAGCAGACTGAGCAGGAACGGAATACGCCAGCCGTAATCCATCATCGCTTCCGGCGATAATGTGGCATTGAGCAGCGCAAACAGCGCCATCGGTAGCAGGAAGCCAACCGGCGCACCAATTTGCACCCAACTGGCAAAGAATCCCCGACGTTTCGGTTCTGCATATTCGGCCGTCATCAATACCGCCCCGGCCTGTTCACCCCCGACACCAAACCCCTGGAGGACACGAATAAAAATCAACAGGACAGGTGCCCAGACTCCGATTTTTTCGTACGTCGGCAACAAGCCAATGCAGAATGTCCCGAGCCCGACGATCAGTATCGTGATAACCAGCGCTTTTTTACGCCCCACTTTATCGCCGATATGTCCAAAGACAATGCCGCCCAGTGGCCTTGCCAGGAAGCCCACGGCATAGGTGGCAAATGCCGCCAGCGTACTGATTAGCGGATCGTCGCTGGGGAAGAATAAGTGTCCAAAAAACAGCACCGCCGCAGTGCCATAGGCAAAAAAGTCATAGTATTCGGCTGCAGTACCAATCGCTGAAGCAGAAGCAACACGACGCACTACAGGTTTGCTATCAACATCATTTTTAATATCAACGGAACTAACCATAAATAATTACCTTCGTTGGTTCAGAGGTGAACAACATCCGTGTCGTATAAATGTTAACTTACCAGTTCCACAAGGTGCCATCTTCAAGCCGGGCAACCGGCAAACAGGCGGGGTCATAGGGATATTTCGCCGCCAGTTTTTCATCGAACTCAATACCCAGTCCCGGCTTCTCGCCCGGATGCATATAGCCGTTGTCAAAGGTCCAGTTGTGCGGGAATACTTCCAGCATCTGTTCGGAATAGCCCATGTATTCCTGAACGCCAAAGTTCGGTACCCACAGGTCAAAATGCAGCGCAGCGGCCATACACACCGGCGAGAGGTCGGACGGACCGTGTGACCCTGTACGCACCTGGTAAAGGGAGGCGAAATCGGCGATGCGACGCATGCCAGTGATCCCACCCGCGTGGGTGATCGTGGTGCGGATATAATCGATGAGCTGTTCTTCAATCAGCTGCTTGCAGTCCCAGATGCTGTTGAAGACTTCACCGACGGCAATCGGGGTCACCGTATGCTGGCGAATCAGACGGAAGCACTCCTGATTCTCGGCAGGCGTCGGGTCCTCCATCCAGAAAAGACGATAATCTTCAACGCTTTTACCAAAGCGTGCCGCTTCAATGGGCGTCAGCCGGTGGTGCATGTCGTGCAGCAGATGTTCGTTAAAGCCGAACGTATTGCGCACCGCTTCGAAAAGCGTCGGAGTGAAATCAAGATATTTCTCTGTGGACCACAGTTGCTCTTCCGGCCACAGTCCTTTGGTGGCGGGTTCATAAGCCTGCCCTTTTCCCTTCGCCATCCCGTAAGTGGTTTTCATCCCCGGTACGCCGCACTGAACGCGGATGGCTTTGAAGCCCATCTCTTTATGGCGCGCATAGTCTTCCAGCACATCATCCACGGTGTGACCGGTGGTGTGACAGTAAACCATCACCCCTTCACGCGATGCGCCACCCAGCAACTGATAAAGCGGCATATTGGCGGCTTTGGCCTTGATATCCCACAGCGCCATATCGACCGCGGAGATAGCGGACATGGTTACCGGGCCGCGACGCCAGTACGCGCCTTTATAAAAGAACTGCCAGATATCTTCGATGCGGTGCGCATCGCGACCGATCAACTGTGGGCAAAGATGATCTTTCAGGTACGACACAACGGACAGTTCACGTCCATTAAGCGTGGCGTCTCCCAGACCGGTGATGCCGTCTTCGGTCGTAATCTTCAGTGTGACAAAGTTACGCCCCGGACAGGTGACAAAAACCTCAGCCCCTACAATCTTCATTTTTTCTTCCTGGTTCCGTGTGGTGATGATGAGAATCTACGCAATTCACATACTACCATACAAGTATAAACAGACTGTTTTTCAATCTTGATCACAAAAAATTGCGGGTTATAACAGGAAGACGTTTCAGGGGAAAAGACGAAGAGAAGCCAGCGAATAAAAGCTAAAGTGAACTATTTTATTGATTTAAAAAAGAATAAAGGAAGCGCTATGCGAGTAAAACCACGCAATGCGCCACCGGGAACCTTCCGTTACGCAAAACGCTTACCCGCGCCCCCATCCCGCCACAATAATCAGCATTCCGCAAAGTGCGATGAGCGCCCCGCTCCAGTCATACAGGCTGAGTTTTACGCCATCCACGACGCGCAGCCAGATCAGAGCGGTACAAACATAAACGCCACCATAAGCGGCATACACCCGACCACTGGCGGCAGGATGCAACGTCAGCAGCCAGACGAACAGCGCCAGCGCAACGCCGGCGGGTAACAGCAACCAGACGGTGGCCCCCCGCTTCAGCCAGAGCCAGGGAAGAAAACAGCCGATGATTTCGCACAGCGCGGTGGCAAAAAAGAGTAACGTGGTTTTGATCATCTGATTCATTCATTGACCTGAGGTTCAGGCATAATACGCCATAATCACCCGTTCTTATCCATAACCTTCCGGCGGGTATGCCCTGTACGAGGAATGGTGTAGAATTTGCCTGTTAATGATGCTTTTTGCGTCGCTCATAAAAGGAACTTGCCATGAACATTACGCTTCGCAAACGTCTGTGCCAGACAGCTTTGCTGCTGCTGAGTGCTGTCGTCTACACCGCGACCGCGCAGGCTGAGACCAGCCGACTGGTGATCGAATCGGGTGACAGCGCCCTGAGCCGTCAACAGGCAGCCATGCAAAAAGAACAGTGGGATGACACGCGTAGTCTGCGCCAGAAAGTGAACAAACGCGCGGAAAAAGAGTGGGATAAAGCCGATGCGGCCTTTGACAACCGCGACAGCTGCGAACAGAGCGCCAACCTGAACGCATACTGGGAACCGAACACCCTGCGCTGTCTGGATCGTCGCACCGGTCGCGTGATTGCCCCTTGATATAAAGCGTTAAAGAGACTTAAGGATTTGGTATGACAAGCGCCCTCAGTGTAAAGCTGCGTCCGCTGGAGCGTGAAGATTTACGTTTTGTCCATCAACTCGATAACAATGCCAGCGTCATGCGCTACTGGTTTGAAGAGCCTTACGAAGCGTTTGTCGAGTTGTCCGATCTCTACGATAAGCACATTCACGACCAGAGCGAACGTCGTTTCGTCGTGGAATGTGAAGGTGAAAAAGCCGGTCTGGTCGAACTGGTTGAAATCAATCATGTCCACCGTCGGGCTGAATTTCAGATCATTATTTCCCCGGAATATCAGGGAAAGGGTCTCGCCTCACGTGCCGCCCGTCTGGCGATGGATTACGGATTTACCGTACTTAACCTCTATAAGCTGTACCTCATCGTTGATAAAGAGAACGAAAAAGCGATCCATATCTACCGTAAGCTGGGCTTTATGGTCGAAGGCGAACTGATTCATGAGTTCTTTATTAACGGGGAATACCGCAACACGATCCGGATGTGTATCTTCCAGCATCAGTACCTGGCAGAGCATCGCTCGCCCGGTTCGGCGATGTTAAAACCTACCGCGCAGTAATCGCTGCGCGGTCTTCTCAATAGTAATCGATGGTATTTTTGATCGTGTAGTTGTGCTCGACCGCGGGTTTGACGCTTTCATCGACGATCACCAGCGTACAATCCGTGGGATTGGCATGACGGTCATAATCACAGGTCTGTTTAACGTTCCCCAAAGGGTGATTGTTAAGCAAACTTACCGCCGTATAATCCAGTTTCTTACGTGGATCCGTTGAGGGTTTTGCGCTGACGGATAACGTCTGGTCCTTACTGATCGTGGTTTTGCCAAGCGGATACCCTTCTGCATCATAGCGATACTGAACTTTCATCTCTTTACCCGTTGCCGCAACGACAAAGCCATTATCATCGGTATCCCAGACGACGCCCGCCGAAGGCAGTTCCGCAAGCTGGCATTTCCCCTGTAACCGTACCTTCTTCTCCAGCGTTTCGGCATCGCGATAATAGTTCGCATCCAGCACCAGCGCCACGGCGGTATTGTTTTCAAGATCGTGCAATTCCAGCGAGTCAAAACAGCCTTCCTCAGACAATGTTCCGTTGACGCGTTTCGCCACTTCACCCTTTTCATTAAGTAAGGTCTGACTGAAGTCTTTTACCGGTCCGCGCAAGGGATCAAAGTCAAATTCATTAGAAAAACTGGCCATTTCCGGCGTAAAGGAGAGCGGCGCGGTGCTGTTGTCACATCCCACCAGCGCAACGCCAAGCGCGAAAAGAAATGTCTGTTTTTTCACAGGTTCCCCATAAGTAAAGGATGAGATCCAGTCATAGTAGCAAAGACGGTCGTTTACTGTATACCTGCGCAAAAGCGCCAGATTCATGGGCAGAACGTGACCATACATCACGGTTTCCACTCATGCTAATTGATCAAGATCAAACTAATGTGTTTCAGGTTTTTGCAGTATTCCTAAAAAATACGCCTCGCTTCATTTAAGTAATGATTACCCGCCAAATGAATAGCCGATGAGCCATTCCCTTGGCAATGAAAATAACTCATCCTGCCTATCCATTATCTCATTGTATAAGGATAATTATTTGTACGATTCCTAATATTTTAAATGGCCTTAATAAGAGACATTACTTGTAAAAAAAACATATAAGACCTTATATAAGAAAACTGGCATTATATTAAATAGATAAAACCTATTAAAGGTCATAATAATTAGAAGATAAAACCATTTCGTTATTTTTAATGATGCAAATAAAATACGCTTTAGATAAATAAAGTGTATTTTCACACATTATATCGCATTCTATAAAAGCATTAAGAGATTGTTTTTCAAGTATGAAATGTTGTTTTCAACACCAGGCACTCTCTTATGGAAGAGACAATTATGAATATTAAAAAGTTGCACCACCCAAAATCCATGCTCGCAATCGCTGTGGCACTGGCAGTACAAACCGCCGCCGCGAATGCGGATAATATCAATCTGTTAGCTATTACCCCTCCGACTGACATAACGAGCGACATCATTATCAATGATAATGATTCCCTCACTCTTTCATCAACCGAAAATACAGGTGATAACTGGAATCAGGTTCGTGCGATAAGCGTCGGGAATTCGGGAGTCGGCACACTGATGATTGATGGTCGGGACATCATCGTTACCGATGGCGCTTCAATTGGTAGGTCTGGGACAGGTACTGTCACCTTAACCAATGGCGCAACCTGGCAAAGTAATAACTGGCATATTCAGCTCGGAGGAGATAATGGCTCCGGTACGCTGAATGTGCTTAATGGCAGTAAAATCTCCGGACTGGATGATTTACGCATTGGCGAATCTTACGCGGACGGCAAAGGAGAGGTCACCATTGACGGCGCTAACTCTTCAATTGACACCAGCTGGACCGTAGTGGGTGACCAGGGACACGGTAAGTTATTTATTACTCATGGTGGCCGGCTCTCAACGACGAATCATATCAGTATTGGCTACGTCGGCGTGACGGATAACTCTGTCCAAAACGGTTTTGGCGAAACGCTGGTCGACGGCGCGGGTTCCACTCTGGATGTCGCAGCGGCCATCAACCTGGGTGGGTACTCTACAGAGAATAACACCGCGAAAGGGATCCTGACCGTCAGCAATGGGGCAACCATTAAGTCCGGTACGTTGATCCGTCTCGCCTATGGCAACGGCAGTACCGGTATTTTAAATATCGGCGGCGCGCAGGGTGAAGCCGAACAGGCGGCGGGTAACGTTGAGGCGTCGCGAATTTATCTGATGAATAACAGCGGTCTCAGCACTGCCATTCTCAACTTTAACCACTCCAGTCAGGACTTTGTGCTGGCATCACGAATATACGGTAATGGTGAAGTCAACCACGTCGGCTCAGGCGTAACCACACTGACCGGCGCCAATACCTACAGCGGTAACACGCTTGTCTCCAGAGGGACGCTGCGCGCAGGCGCAGAAAATACGTTTAGTGCCGCGTCTGATTACCTCGTCAGCGACGGTGCCAGTCTGGACCTCAATGGTCATTCGCAGACCCTGAACTCGCTGGAACTGGCAGGTACAACGACGCTCTCCTCCCCGTCACGGCTGAAAGCCGTCTTTACCCCGACCACATTGACCATCAATGGCAATTATGCGGGTAATAACGGTCTGTTAGCCTTGCGTACCGTACTGGGTGATGACCTTTCGGCGACCGATAAGCTGGTGGTTCGTGGTGACACCAGCGGCACTACGCGTGTCAGCGTCACCAACGCCGGCGGCAGCGGATCGCAGACGGTCGAAGGTATACCTATTGTGGAAGTCGAAGGTGCCTCTGACGGGACCTTTGTCAAAGAAGGTCGTATCGTCGCGGGCGCCTATGACTACAACATTATCAAGAAAAACAATCAGAACTGGCATCTGACCAGCGAGGCCATCCCGGAACCATTACCGCCGGATGAGCCCGCACCCGCTTCACCGGAAACACCAGAACAGCCCGTTCCACAACCGCCTGTCGCCCCAGAAGGTGAACATCAGTATCGCCCGGAAACCGGCAGCTATCTGGCGAACACCCTTGCCGCCAACACGCTGTTCACTACCCGTCTGCACGATCGTCTGGGCGAAACCCAGTACACCGATGCGTTCACCGGCGAACAGAAAGTTACCAGCCTGTGGATGCGCCATATCGGCGGACATAACCGCTTCAAGGACGGTTCCGGGCAGATCAGCACCCAGAGCAACCGCTACGTGATGCAACTGGGCGGCGACCTCGCCCAGTGGAGCACCGACAGTCTGGATCGCTGGCATCTGGGTCTGATGGCCGGTTACGCCAACAGCAAGAGCCGCAGTCACTCCAGCCTGACCGGATACAGCTCACGCGGGGAAATCAGCGGCTACAGCGCTGGTCTGTACGGCACCTGGTATGCCAACGACGCCGATAAAACCGGAGCTTACGTCGATGGCTGGGTACTCTACAACTGGTTTGACAACACCGTGTCCGGACAGGGACTGGCATCTGAGAAATATGACTCAGACGGCATCACCGCTTCTGTTGAAACGGGCTACACCTGGAAACTGGCCGAATTCAGCGAGCGCAACGCGCTGTATATTCAGCCTAAAGCGCAGGTGACCTGGATGGACGTGCAGGCCGATACGCACGTTGAGAAAAACGGCACCCGGGTGGTCGATAAAACCGACGGTAACCTGCAAACGCGTCTTGGCGTGAAGGCTTACCTGCAGGGGCATAACGCCATGGATGACGGGAAAGGCCGCACCTTCCAGCCGTTTGTGGAAGTCAACTGGATCCACAATACGCAGAATTACAGCGTGCAGATGGATGACATTAACAACGACGTGAAAGGCAGCCGTAATATTGGCGAACTGAAAGCCGGTGTTGAAGGCCAGTTGACGAAAAACGTCACCCTGTGGGGTAACGTCGCGCAACAGGTTGGTGATAACGGCTACAGCGATACGCAAGGTATGTTAGGGCTGAAATACAGCTTCTGATCCCTCTCCCGTGGCAACACAGGGATTTCACCCAAACCCCGATGATGTCGGGGTTTTTGCGTTTGGGCAAGCGTACGCTTTCAGATTCTTCAACGAGTTGCCCGCCATGACAATAGCTTACACTGACAATGCTATGCTTATTTTGAGCATCTCAACAATGGAGCTGATGATGAAATTATCCCGAGGAATACTGGCAGGCGTTCTGCTGATCGCCTCCCCGCTGGTTTTTGCCGCCCCCGACTCCTGCGAACGTGTCAGGAGTGATATTGAACAGCGCATCATCAATAACGGCGTGCCGGAGGCCAATTTCACCCTGAGTATCGTGCCAAACGATCAGGCAGACCAACCGGATTCACAGGTTGTTGGACACTGCGCCAACGACACACATAAAATTCTCTACACCCGAACCAGCAGTGGTAATGCCCCTTCCAGCACCACGCCTTCTCAGGATGGCGCCCCTGGCGAGCCGCAATAATTCCCTCTGTTTTTCTCCCTCCGGCAACGGAGGGGGTCCCCTCACTTTGATATGGATTAATACCCCCTAATCATTAAGGGGTAAAATACCTCCCTGTTTCGCCTGTCTCTGATATCGCTATAGACAATCATATACAGCACGCTGTTCGAAGGTACTGCATCTGTGCAGTGTCTTCCACACCACTCTGATTAATAAAGAAAAATAAATGACGGTTCCTAAAAACAGGGACGTAACCTGGTCAATTTTTGACATTAGCAAAGTGAGCAACCATGAAAATCACCACGCCTGAGGCGTTAATGACGGCCGGTATCAGCCGCCGTAGTCTGGTGAAATCATCCGCTATTGGCAGCCTTGCGCTTGCCAGTAGCGCTTTCACCCTTCCTTTCACACGAATCGCCCGCGCTGCAGAAGGCATTGCGCCCTTGCCGGTCGAAGAAAAAGCGGTCTGGAGTTCCTGTACCGTCAACTGCGGCAGTCGTTGTTTGCTGCGTTTGCACGTCAAAGATGACGTCGTTTACTGGGTTGAATCTGACACCACCGGCAATGACGAGTACGGCAATCACCAGGTTCGCGCCTGCCTGCGCGGTCGCTCAATACGGCGACGTATGAATCATCCGGACCGTCTGAAATACCCGATGAAACGCGTCGGCAAACGCGGCGAAGGGAAATTTGAGCGTATCTCCTGGGATGAAGCGCTGGATACTATTGGCGACAACCTGAAGCGGATCCTGAAAGATTACGGTAACGAAGCGGTCCACGTGCTGTACGGTACCGGCGTTGACGGCGGAAATATTACCAACTCCAACGTCCCTTATCGGCTGATGAATTCCTGCGGCGGCTACCTTAGCCGTTACGGCAGTTACAGCACCGCGCAAATCAGCGCAGCCATGAGCTATATGTTTGGCAGCAACGACGGCAACAGCCCGGACGATATCGCCAACAGTAAACTGGTGGTGATGTTTGGTAATAACCCCGCGGAAACCCGCATGAGCGGCGGGGGCGTCACTTACTACGTCGAGCAGGCGCGAGAACGTTCAAATGCGCGAATGATCGTCATCGATCCGCGCTATAACGACACCGCGGCCGGACGCGAAGACGAGTGGCTGCCCATCCGCCCTGGGACGGATGCTGCGCTGGCCGCAGGTATCGCCTGGGTGCTGATTAATGAAGATTTAGTCGATAAGCCATTTCTGGATAAATATTGCGTCGGCTACGATGAAACCACCCTGCCTGCCGACGCGCCGCGTAACGCCCACTATAAAGCCTATATTCTTGGCGACGGGCCAGATGGTATTGCCAAAACCCCGGAATGGGCATCCCGCATCACCAGTATTCCGGCGGACAAAATCATCCAGCTGGCCCGTGAAATTGGCTCGGCAAAACCGGCCTATATCTGCCAGGGGTGGGGACCTCAGCGCCACTCTAACGGCGAGCAAACCGCCCGGGCGATCGCCATGCTGTCGGTGCTCACCGGCAACGTTGGCATCAACGGCGGCAACTCAGGCGTGCGTGAAGGCACCTGGGATCTCGGCGTAGAGTGGTTTTCGATGCTCGATAACCCGGTTAAAACGCAAATTTCCGTGTTCACCTGGACCGACGCTATCGATCACGGCACCGAGATGACAGCGACCCGCGACGGTGTTCGGGGCAAAGAGAAACTGGATGTTCCGATCAAATTCATGTGGTGCTACGCCAGTAATACGCTGATTAACCAGCATGGCAATATCGCCCACACGCATGACGTGCTGCAGGATGACAGCAAGTGCGAAATGATTGTCGGCATCGAACATTTCATGACGGCATCGGCGAAGTACTGTGACATTCTGCTGCCGGATTTAATGCCGACCGAGCAGGAGGATCTGATTTCCCACGAATCCGCTGGCAATATGGGCTATGTGATCCTCGGTCAGCCCGCCACCTCCGCGAAGTTTGAAAGAAAGCCTATCTACTGGATGTTAAGTGAAATCGCCCGCCGACTCGGCCCGGACGTCTACCAGACTTTCACCGAAGGACGCTCGCAGCATGAATGGGTGAAATACCTGCATGCGAAAACCAAAGAGCGCAATCCGGAAATGCCGGATTACGAAGAGATGAAGCAAACCGGCATCTTTAAGAAAAAATGTCCTGAAGAACATTACGTCGCCTTCCGCGCCTTCCGTGAAGATCCCAGTGCTAATCCGCTGAAAACGCCGTCAGGGAAAATTGAAATTTACTCTGCGCGACTCGCCGCCATCGCCGAGACCTGGGAACTGAAGAAAGATGAGGTCATCCATCCTCTTCCCGCCTATGCGCCCGGTTTTGACGGCTGGGACGATCCAATCCGCAAAACGTACCCGCTGCAGCTTACCGGCTTCCACTACAAAGCGCGTACCCACTCCAGCTATGGCAACATCGACGTTCTGCAACAGGCTTGCCCACAGGAGATCTGGATTAACCCAATCGATGCCAGGTCCCGTGGAATTCAGCACGGCGACACCGTCCGAGTGTTTAACAACAACGGACAAATGCTGATCCCTGCCAAAGTGACCCCGCGCATCCTGCCCGGCGTCACCGCTATCGGTCAGGGGGCTTGGCTGAAAGCCGATATGTTTGGCGATAAGGTCGATCACGGCGGCTCCATTAACATCCTGACATCGCACCGCCCTTCGCCGCTGGCCAAAGGCAATCCTTCTCACAGTAATCTCGTTCAGGTTGAAAAGGTC
>NZ_JASJUI010000018.1:0-26068 GCF_047467925.1 Citrobacter sp. ANG330
CGCGTTGTGACAACCATCTTGTGAAGCGTTTCACTTTGTTGTCTCAACGGAGGCGCATTATAGGGATCCCATTTTTTTGCACAAGCCTTTTTTGGATCTTTTTTTCTGTTTGCTGGTTTTTCGTCCCTTTCGCTCCATTCCTGCGCAATTTGGCCGCTTTTTGATAGTTAAAGCACTTGCGCAGGCCCTGAAATGCAACCAAAGTCATCA
Source organism: Citrobacter sp. ANG330 (assembly GCF_047467925.1). Classification (NCBI taxonomy): domain Bacteria; kingdom Pseudomonadati; phylum Pseudomonadota; class Gammaproteobacteria; order Enterobacterales; family Enterobacteriaceae; genus Citrobacter; species Citrobacter sp. ANG330. Next base: position 211 of record NZ_JASJUI010000018.1, read on the forward strand.
ATACCGTTCTCTTTTATTGAGGTAAACATGTCTGATGTATTACGTCCTTATAAGGATCTTTTCCCACAGGTTGGCCAACGTGTGATGCTCGACAACAGCAGTGTGATCATCGGCGACGTTCGACTGGCGGACGATGTGGGGATCTGGCCACTTGTTGTGATCCGTGGCGACGTGAATTACGTTGCGATCGGTGCGCGTACGAATATTCAGGATGGTAGCGTGCTGCACGTCACGCACAAATCCAACTCTAACCCTGAGGGCAATCCGCTCATTGTGGGGGAAGATGTGACAGTCGGACATAAAGTCATGTTGCACGGCTGCATCATCGGCAACCGGGTCCTGGTCGGTATGGGATCAATTCTGCTGGATGGCGCGGTAATAGAAGATGACGTAATGATTGGGGCGGGAAGCCTGGTGCCGCAAAACAAACGCCTGGAAAGCGGCTATCTCTATTTGGGGAGCCCGGTTAAGCAGATCAGACCGCTAACCGAAGAGGAGAAAGCCGGTTTGCAATACTCCGCCAAAAACTATGTGAAATGGAAAGACGAGTATCTCGCTCAGGACAACCAGATCCAACCGTGATCGTCTTCTTGCTGGGACTGGATTAGCGTTTCTGCTTCTTCTTCCAGATCCCAGCGATGTTCGCAAAAGCCAATCAGCCATTGTTCCACCGTCTCGCCACCAAAGCGATTCGCCAGCGTTTCTCCTGTAATTGCGCACATTAACTGCATACCATTTACGAGCACAGGAAAGCAGACGGCTTCTTTCTGCGCGTCCCACTCTTCCCGATCAGGAAAATGGATAGCCTGGTTCATGCGGCCAACTCCTGTTTGAGACGCGTAATAACCGGTTCGATTTCTGGCAACACACCGTGCCACAGCAGAACGGCATGAGCCGCTTGCCCCACCAGCATCCCCAGACCATCTGCATAACGTTTCGCGCCGTGGCGTTCGCACCAGGAGAGAAACGGCGTATTGCCCTTTTGATAGAACATGTCGTAGCAACAGACAGACGGACGGATAAGCGATGCCGGGATCGCCGGGATCTCACCGCTGATGCCGCTGGACGTGGCATTGATGATCAGATCAAATTCGAGCCCATCCAGTTCATCCAGGCCCAACGCCTGCACGCTGCCCGTATGTGCAAAAACCTGAGCCAGTTCTTCCGCTCGGGATGCAGTCCGGTTAACAATCGTCACCCCGCAATCCAGAGAAAGCAGAGGTAACAGTACGCCACGTGAAGCCCCACCTGCGCCAATCAGCAGGATGCGCTGCCCCGGCTGGATAAATGACAGGCGCTCGAGATCGCTTAGCAGCCCGATGCCGTCGGTGTTGTCACCCAGCAACCGGCCATCATCAAGCCGTTTGATGGTATTCACTGCGCCGGCCAGCGCAGCACGCTCTGTAAGTTCATCGACGCGGGCAAACGCCTCTTCTTTAAATGGCACCGTCACGTTCACCCCTTTGCCGCCCTCGGCAAAGAACGCGTTCAGCGCGTTAATAAAATCATTAACAGGCGCCAGAACACGACCATACTGATGCGCAATACGCAGTTGCTGTGCAAACTGCTGATGAATAAACGGCGATTTGCTGTGCGCGATTGGATTACCAAAAACGGCATAGGTTTCCATCATCTTACCCCTGTCGAAATAGCTCGCCCGTCAGGGCATCACGGATTTCAGAAGGATTCAAGCGACCACCGGTTTCACCTGATACCACCGGGAAGTCTGTACCAAACTGTGCATGGACTTCCTCTACCGTACGACAAGGCGACAACCCACTCAGGTTGGCGCTGGTTGAAACCAATGGTTTACCATAAGCCTGGCACAAGGCGACCACCAGCGGATGATCCGTCACACGCACCGCCAGTGAATCAAAGCGCCCCGTCAACCAACGAGGCGTCGTCGCCGGCGCAGGGAAAACAAAGGTCACCGGACCAGGCCAACGAGCAAACACGGCAGCACGTTGGGTATCGGTCAACATACTGTCGTCAATATACGGCTTGAGCTGCTCGAAACTGGCAGCGATCAAAATTAACCCTTTTTCGACCGGACGCTGTTTTAAGGCCAACAGGCGATTAACGGCCACTTCGCTATCAGGATCGCACCCGACGCCAAAGACAGCTTCTGTTGGATAGGCGATGACATTTTCTTTATTCAGTACCTCTATTGCATCAGCGATAGGGTCTGTTGGCAGGTTATTATTCACTTGTTTGTTCCGCCGAAACCGGCTTTCCACATTGTTTACTGGCGCAAAAGTGTTTTACACCCTGCGCGGTTTTCTTTTCGATGAGTAGCGGATAGTGGCACTCAGGACACACTCCGGCTATCGGTTTGAAGTTAATGACAAACTGGCACTCCGGATAACGATCGCAGGAATGGAAGGTTTTGCCATAACGAGAACGCCGCTGGACCAGATGGCCCGTCTGGCATTGAGGACAGGTAATTGCAGTTTCATCAGGTTTATCAATGAGCTCTGTATGCTCACATTCGGGATAGTTGCTGCAGCCGATAAACATGCCAAAACGCCCCTGGCGCAGCACCAGTTCACCGCCGCAGTCAGGGCAATATTTCCCCTCCAGAACTTTAACGATATGTCCGTCCGCTGACGATTTCAACGGACGGATATAGTCACATTCCGGATAGTGCGAGCAACCAAGAAACGGACCATGTTTCCCGGAGCGAATCACCAGTTCAGCCCCACACTGCGGGCAGGGCTCATTTTTACGCACCGAAAACAGTGCTGATTTAGCCATAACAACTCATGCTGAATTAAGGTTGATCAATGCAGCATACCTTCATTCACTTCAAAGAGTAATTCTTCCATTTGCTGATATGCATTTTCACAACCCGGAATGTTGAACAAAACCATCAGGATAACCCACTTCAGGTCTTCCAGGTCGAATTCTGCTGTATCCAGCGCGAGCACACGTTCAATCACCATTTCTCGCGTTTCGAGGTTTAGCACCTGGATCTGCTCGAGGAATAACAGGAATCCCCGACAGCTGGCATCCAGTCGATCACACTCTTCTGGGGTATAGATACGTACAGAGAGAGGATCGGAGGCGAGCTGCATCGGCTCAGCAAGACCGTCCTGGTAGTCAGCGAGTTTTTCCAGCCACAGGAGCGCGTTGTAGATGTCTTCACGATCAAAACCAGCGTCGGTAAGATCCCGTTCAAGTTTGTCCTGATCCACACGTAATTCAGCTTCATTGTGGATATATGTCTCAAACAAATACATTAGTACGTCGAACATGGCATGCCCTCCTCAATCGGACATAGCCGCCGGGTACAGCTGCGATCCAACCTGCTAACTCCAGTTCGAGTAGCTGAGCCACTACCTCTGGCACAGGTTGGCCGGCACGTTCAGCGACGACGTCAACAGGTGTTACCTCATCTCCTACGTTAGCCAGGAGCTCGGGAAATGGCAATGCCGCGCCCTCCTGAACTGATGAATAAAGTAATTTTTCAGGCTCATCTGGCAGCCAATGCAAGCCGTACTGCAAATTTTCCAGTATTTCTTCCGGAGAGGTCACAAGTGTGGCGCCTTGCTTAATAAGCCAGTGTGGCCCTTCACTCCCCGGGCTGCCAAGCGCCCCAGGAAGCGCATAAACTTCTCGCCCTTGTTCCAGCGCACAGCGTGCAGTGACTAAAGAGCCACTACGTAATGCCGCTTCAACGACCAGGACGCCTTTGCTCAATCCGCTGATAATGCGGTTTCGCCGGGGAAAATTGCGCGCAAGAGGGGGCATCGTCAGCGGGAATTCGGAGATTATTGCGCCCCCCTTTTCTATCAACGCATCCGCCAGCCCGGCATGTCGACGCGGATAGATGGCCTGTAAACCGTTCCCCAGTACAGCAATGCTTTTCCCCTTCCCCTGGACTGCCGCCCGATGCGCGATACCGTCAATACCACGTGCCAGGCCGCTGGTAATGGTGACTTCCCAACCTGCAAGCTTTTCGCAGAAGAATGCTCCCCACCGTTCCCCATACCAGGATGGTGTTCTGCTTCCCACTACGGCGAGTTGAAAATCATGAAGGCATTGCGGAGATCCACAGACCAAAAGCGCGCCGGGATAATCTTCAGTGGCACGCAGCGCTGCGGGATAGTCATCACTGTCCGCCAGCACAACATGATGGTGTGGCAATTCCAGCCAGCGCAGCGTCTTTTCCACCTCGATTGCCGGAAAGGTAAGAAACCGCTTTGCCTGTGAGGAGGAAAGCCCCACACTGCGCAGGACAGCCGTATCAATATGCGTTTGCGCCATCAGCTCATGGGCGACTTGTACCATCTTGTCGCCATATAATTCACTCACCCCCATCAAACGTAACCAAATTTCGGTCCGGGTCATCCTTGTTCCCCTTGCCACAAGCAGTCTTGGCAATCTTTGCGATTGGTCACTGATGCTGTCAATCAGAGGGGGATTTGTCTAGAATAGAGGTAATAATCTTTCCAACTCCTGAACACAACTCTGGATAACTATGTCAGTTTTGCAAGTGTTACATATTCCGGACGAGCGCCTTCGCAAAGTCGCAAAGCCGGTAGAAGAAGTGAATGCAGAAATTCAGCGTATCGTCGATGATATGTTCGAGACGATGTACGCAGAAGAAGGTATTGGCCTCGCGGCAACGCAGGTTGATATTCATCAGCGGATTATCGTCATTGACGTGTCGGAAAATCGTGACGAACGCCTGGTGTTGATTAACCCGGAACTGCTGGAAAAAGAAGGCGAGACCGGTATTGAAGAAGGTTGCCTGTCGATTCCCGAACAACGCGCGCTAGTCCCGCGAGCTGAGAAAGTGAAAATTCGCGCACTCGATCGGGACGGTAAAAGTTTTGAGCTGGAAGCCGACGGCCTGCTGGCTATCTGTATTCAGCACGAGATGGATCACCTGGTCGGTAAACTGTTTATCGATTATTTGTCGCCGCTGAAGCAGCAACGTATTCGTCAGAAAGTTGAGAAACTCGACCGCCTGAACGCACGAGCTTAAGGACAAGAATCACCGTGTCAGACTCACTACGTATTATTTTTGCGGGTACACCTGACTTTGCAGCGCGTCATCTTGACGCGCTGTTGTCTTCTGGACATCACGTCGTCGGGGTATTTACCCAACCCGATCGCCCGGCAGGCCGGGGTAAAAAACTGATGCCAGGCCCGGTAAAAGTGTTGGCAGAAGAAAAAGGCATTCCGGTTTTCCAGCCTGTTTCGCTGCGCCCGCAGGAAAATCAGCATCTGGTTGCTGACCTGAACGCTGACGTAATGGTCGTTGTGGCGTATGGCCTGATTCTTCCGAAAGCGGTGCTGGATATGCCCCGTCTCGGCTGCATTAACGTCCACGGTTCGCTGCTACCGCGCTGGCGCGGCGCGGCACCCATTCAACGCTCTCTTTGGGCAGGCGACGCCGAAACGGGCGTTACCATTATGCAGATGGACGTCGGTCTGGATACAGGCGATATGCTCTATAAGCTTGCCTGTCCCATCACCGCTGAAGATACTAGCGGAACGCTGTACGACAAGCTGGCGGTTCTTGGCCCACAGGGGCTGATTGAAACGCTGAAGCAGTTAGCGGAAGGTCGTACGACGCCGGAAGTTCAGGACGAAGCACTGGTCACCCACGCGGAGAAGCTCAGTAAAGAAGAAGCGCGCATCGACTGGTCACTTTCTGCAGTGCAACTCGAACGCTGCATTCGCGCCTTCAATCCCTGGCCAATGAGCTGGCTGGAAATTGATGGCCAGCCGGTAAAAGTCTGGCGGGCGTCGGTGATTGACACGACAACGCAGGCAGCACCAGGCACCATCCTTGAAGCCACAAAACAAGGCATTCAGGTCGCGACCGGCAACGGAGTCCTGAACCTGCTCTCACTGCAACCCGCCGGGAAAAAAGCGATGAACGCCCAGGATCTTCTGAATTCACGTCGGGAATGGTTCATTCCTGGCAACCGTCTGGTCTGACGGTCACTTCTGATTACGCCCGGTGTTGCCGGGCCTTTTTATTTTTGCGGTTATGAATAAGAAAATTAACTTACGCAGTATGGCGGCGCAGGCCGTTGAACAGGTCGTCGAGCAAGGGCATTCACTGAGCAACGTCCTGCCGCCTTTACAACAAAAAGTCTCCGATAAAGACAAAGCACTGCTCCAGGAACTTTGTTTTGGGGTTCTGCGCACGCTGTCACAGCTTGACTGGCTAATCAATAAACTGATGTCCCGTCCGATGACGGGGAAACAGCGTACTGTGCACTATCTGATCATGGTGGGATTCTATCAGTTACTGCATACACGCATTCCTCCCCATGCAGCGCTCGCGGAGACAGTCGAAGGGGCCGTAGCGATAAAGCGTCCGCAGCTTAAAGGGCTGATTAACGGCGTCTTGCGACAGTTCCAGCGTCAGCAGGAAGAACTGTTGGCAGAATTTGCCAATAGCGAGGCGCATTTTCTACACCCCACCTGGCTGCTGAAACGACTGCAAAAAGCATATCCTGCTCAATGGGAAGCGATTGTCGACGCCAACAATCAGCGGCCCCCGATGTGGTTACGCGTGAATCGCACGCACCATTCGCGCGACAGTTGGCTGGCACTGCTCGACGACGCCGGGATGAAAGGGTTCCCTCATCCTGACTACCCCGACGCCGTACGTCTGGAAACGCCCGCACCGGTTCATGCGCTTCCGGGGTTCGATGAAGGATGGGTCACCGTTCAGGACGCCTCTGCCCAGGGGTGCGTCGCATTCCTTTCTCCGCAAAACGGCGAACACATTTTAGATCTGTGTGCAGCACCAGGCGGTAAAACCACCCACATCCTCGAAGCGGCTCCCGAAGCAAACGTGCTGGCAGTTGATGTGGATGAACAACGACTCTCCCGCGTTTATGACAACCTGAAACGTCTCGGGATGAAAGCGACAGTTAAGCAGGGTGACGGGCGTTTCCCTGCGCAGTGGTGCGGCGAGCAGCAGTTTGATCGCATCCTGTTAGATGCGCCCTGCTCCGCAACCGGAGTTATCCGTCGTCACCCGGATATCAAATGGCTGCGCCGCGATCGTGATATTGCCGAGCTGGCAAAGCTACAGGCTGAAATCCTTGACGCCGTCTGGCCGCATCTGAAATCGGGCGGCACGCTGGTGTATGCCACCTGCTCCGTGTTGCCGGAAGAAAACAGCCAACAGGTTCATGCCTTCTTGCAACGCACGGCGGATGCCACACTTAACGAAACAGGAACGCCTGAAGCACCGGGTCTGCAAAATCTGCCAGGTGAAGAAGATGGTGATGGCTTCTTTTACGCTAAGCTAATCAAAAAGTGATGAGATAACGGGTCGCGACTGATGAAAATAATCATTCTGGGCGCAGGTCAGGTGGGTGGAACGCTGGCAGAAAACCTGGTCGGCGAGAACAACGACATCACCGTGGTGGATACCAACGGTGAGCGCCTGCGCAGCCTGCAGGATAAGTTCGATCTGCGTGTCGTTCAGGGTCATGGTTCGCACCCACGCGTGTTGCGCGAAGCCGGTGCAGATGATGCGGATATGCTGGTTGCTGTAACCAGTTCTGATGAAACGAATATGGTGGCCTGCCAGGTGGCTTATTCGCTGTTCAATACGCCGAACCGAATTGCCCGTATCCGCTCCCCTGATTATGTCCGTGATGCGGACAAGTTGTTCCACTCAGAAGCCGTACCTATCGATCACCTGATCGCGCCCGAACAACTGGTCATCGACAGCATTTACCGTCTGATCGAATATCCAGGCGCGTTACAGGTCGTCAATTTCGCAGAAGGCAAAGTAAGCCTTGCCGTCGTAAAAGCCTATTACGGTGGCCCACTGATAGGGAACGCACTCTCCACGATGCGGGAGCATATGCCGCATATCGATACCCGCGTTGCGGCGATTTTCCGCCACGACAGACCAATCCGTCCCCAAGGCTCCACCATTGTTGAAGCAGGCGATGAAGTCTTCTTTATTGCCGCTTCCCAACACATTCGTGCGGTGATGAGCGAACTGCAGCGCCTCGAAAAGCCTTACAAGCGCATCATGCTGGTCGGCGGCGGTAACATCGGGGCTGGCCTGGCGCGTCGTCTGGAAAAAGATTACAGCGTGAAATTGATCGAACGCGATCAACAACGTGCTGCCGAACTGGCCGAAAAACTACAGAATACGATCGTCTTCTTTGGCGACGCCTCGGATCAGGAGTTGCTTGCCGAAGAGCATATCGATCAGGTCGATCTGTTCATTGCCGTTACCAACGACGACGAAGCTAACATCATGTCAGCGATGTTGGCCAAACGTATGGGGGCGAAGAAAGTGATGGTGCTGATTCAACGTCGCGCTTATGTCGACCTCGTGCAGGGGAGCGTCATCGATATCGCTATCTCACCGCAGCAAGCGACAATCTCTGCTCTTCTCAGCCATGTGCGAAAAGCGGATATCGTGGGTGTCTCTTCATTGCGTCGCGGTGTCGCGGAAGCGATTGAAGCCGTTGCTCACGGTGATGAAAGTACTTCACGCGTTGTCGGGCGGGTCATTGATGAGATCAAATTGCCGCCGGGTACGATTATTGGTGCCGTTGTGCGCGGTAACGATGTCATGATCGCAAATGACAATTTACGTATCGAACAGGGCGACCACGTGATTATGTTCCTGACAGATAAAAAGTTTATTACCGACGTCGAGCGTTTATTCCAGCCCAGTCCTTTCTTCCTTTAACATTGAAGGGTGCATTATTAGCACCCTTTTAAATCCCCTGATTTATCAAGGCTTAATTCGTACTGTTAATCGCAATAGTTAAATGGAAAATGCCTTAACATTTGTTAAACTTATTAACGTCAGCTGCATAGGGAGAATAAAATGAGCATTATTAAAGAGTTTCGCGAATTCGCGATGCGCGGGAATGTTGTCGATTTGGCGGTGGGTGTTATTATCGGGGCGGCGTTCGGTAAAATTGTATCGTCACTGGTTGCCGATATCATTATGCCACCGCTGGGTTTGTTAATTGGTGGGATCGACTTTAAACAGTTTGCCGTCACGTTGCGTGATGCACAGGGAGATATCCCAGCCGTTGTGATGCATTATGGCGTGTTTATTCAAAACATCTTCGACTTTGTGATTGTGGCATTTGCTATTTTCATGGCAATTAAGCTCATTAACAAACTCAATCGTAAAAAAGAGGAGCCAGCTGCCGCACCAGCGCCGACGAAAGAAGAAGTCTTGCTTACTGAGATCCGTGACCTGCTGAAAGAACAGAATAATCGTTCTTAACAGACAGCAGAAAGCAGAAAGCCAGTGGTAAAAAAGTGATTCACTTTCTTGCCACTGGCCTCCCAGTTACCCCGGTTACCGTGTTTGCCTTTACGTAAATAACTCCCTTTCCCTTTCTTATTCTTTTCAACACGCTGTCTGAATAGCGGGTCATGTAATAATGCCTCAATGGCATTGTCCTTTATCTGCCCTTTCGTATGCTGATAACGACTCATAATAACTCCAGTTTGTAGTTTAACGGCGGGAGTGTAGTCCCACCTGTCTGATAAATCAACAGCCCGACTTCACTCCACTGGCACCTTGTTCAAGAGCCTCCAGAATTGAGCAGTAAACACTGCTGTGCGCAGTACCGCAGCAGGCATCGTTCAGACGCTGCAATGAACGCTGCATGCTTTGCAGTTCGGCAATACGTGCTTCAACTTCTCTCAGCCTGTCCTGCACGATCCCTTTGGATTCCTGGCAGGTGTGATGTTCAGGATCGACACGGATCGACAACAGTTCACGGATCGACTCAAGGGTAAATCCGAGCTGTCTGGCATAGCGGATGAATTTAAGCCGCTGAAGATCCTTTTCCGTATACAACCGGAAACCACCTTCTGTGCGCACCTCATGCCCCATCATCTGCTGCTTTTCATAGTAGCGAATCGTATCAGGGGTCACTTCCGCCAGCTTTGCTAACTCGCCAATGCGATACATGTCCACTCCATCAATTATCGTTAATTTTATGCAGCAACTTACCGGCATACTCACCGCGTAAAAATTCCGTGCTCAGACCGGCCTGCCGCAGCTTCAGTTCCAGCAGTGACAAATGCCGACGCACTTCATGATACTGCGGATCATCCTGCCGCAAGCCTTCCAGCAGATCCAACAACTGGATGGCTTCTTTCCGCTGCTCCAGTTCAGGCGGGAGACAGCCTGCGTTCTTCAGTAAGCGATAACCGGCACGTAGCTCAACAGGCACATGTGAATCGTCATCCAGTACCAGCGGTTGGCCAGCACCGCGAAGATCTTCGAACTCGCCTTTTCTTTGTGCATCAATGATATGACGCTCTGCCCACTGGTCCAGTAACCACATAACGACTCCAGGGGATGAACAAAAAGAGTACAGATATTGTAGATAAGTGAGGGTGCTACGGATATAAAAAAACCCGCCGAGGCGGGTTTTTTTACGTTACTACAGATTACTCTGCAGCAGCTTCTGCTTTCGACTCAGAGCGATCAACCAGCTCGATGTATGCCATCGGCGCGTTGTCGCCTGCACGGAAGCCACACTTCAGAATGCGAGTGTAACCACCGGCGCGGCTCGCGAAACGCGGGCCCAGCTCGTTAAACAGTTTTGCCACGATCTCGTTATCACGAGTGCGGGCGAATGCCAGACGACGATTAGCTACGCTATCAGTCTTGGCAAGAGTAATCAGCGGCTCAACTACGCGACGCAGCTCTTTCGCTTTAGGCAGGGTCGTCTTGATGATTTCATGACGAACCAGTGAACCTGCCATGTTGCGGAACATAGCCTGGCGATGGCTGCTGTTGCGATTCAGTTGACGACCACTCTTACGATGGCGCATGACCTTATCCTTCTCAGTAAAACCTTAACCTGTGATCCGGTTACTCGTCAGCGATGCTTGCCGGTGGCCAGTTTTCCAGGCGCATGCCCAGAGACAGTCCACGGGAAGCCAGCACGTCTTTAATCTCAGTAAGAGATTTTTTACCAAGGTTAGGCGTCTTAAGAAGCTCAACCTCAGTACGCTGTACCAGATCACCGATATAGTGGATAGCTTCTGCTTTGAGGCAGTTAGCAGAGCGGACAGTCAATTCCAGATCGTCAACAGGGCGCAGCAGGATCGGATCGAATTCTGGTTTCTCTTCTTTCACTTCCGGCTGACGTACATCACGTAAGTCAACGAAAGCTTCCAGTTGTTCAGCCAGAATGGTTGCCGCACGACGAATCGCCTCTTCAGGATCGATTGTACCGTTGGTTTCCATTTCGATGACCAGCTTGTCCAGGTCGGTACGCTGTTCTACACGCGCTGCTTCAACATTGTAGGCAATACGCTCTACAGGGCTGTAGCATGCGTCGACCAGCAGACGGCCGATTGGGCGCTCATCTTCTTCCGAATGAATTCGGGTAGAAGCCGGCACATAACCACGACCGCGCTGAACTTTGATACGCATACTAATAGACGCGTTCTCATCGGTCAGGTGGCAGATCACGTGCTGCGGCTTGACGATTTCGACATCCCCATCATGGGTAATGTCGGCTGCAGTCACAGGGCCAATGCCAGATTTATTCAAGGTAAGAATAACTTCATCTTTACCCTGAACTCTCACCGCCAGCCCTTTCAGGTTGAGCAGGATTTCCAGGATATCTTCCTGAACGCCTTCTTTGGTGCTGTACTCATGTAGTACACCATCAATCTCAACCTCGGTCACCGCGCAACCCGGCATCGATGAGAGCAGAATACGGCGCAGTGCGTTACCCAGAGTATGGCCAAAGCCACGCTCTAAAGGCTCAAGGGTCACCTTGGCGTGCGTCGAACTCACTTGCTCGATATCTACCAGGCGCGGTTTTAGAAACTCTGTCACAGAACCCTGCATTGTGTCCTCTCTTTGGTACTAAGCTTTACTTGGAGTAAAGCTCGACGATCAGGTGTTCGTTAATGTCCGCAGACAGATCAGAACGCTCAGGCTTACGCTTGTACGTACCTTCCATCTTGCCAGCATCAACTTCCAGCCAGGTTGGCTTTTCACGCTGCTCAGCCAGCTCCAGAGCTGCTTTCACGCGAGACTGCTTCTTCGCTTTCTCACGAATGCTAACAACGTCATTCGGACTAACCTGATAAGAAGCGATGTTAACAACACGACCGTTTACCATAATCGCTTTGTGGCTAACCAGCTGACGTGCTTCTGCACGAGTGGCGCCGAAGCCCATACGGTATACAACGTTGTCCAGACGACCTTCCAGCAGAGCCAACAGGTTTTCACCGGTGTTGCCTTTCAGACGTGCTGCTTCTTTGTAGTAGTTACGGAACTGACGCTCCAGCACACCGTAGATGCGGCGAACTTTTTGCTTTTCACGCAACTGCACACCATAGTCAGACAGACGCGGTTTACGCGCACCGTGCTGGCCAGGAGCTTGTTCAATTTTACACTTGGTATCGATCGCGCGAACGCCAGACTTAAGGAATAAGTCAGTGCCCTCACGACGGCTCAGCTTGAGCTTAGGACCCAAATATCTTGCCATTTTCTATCTCCAACTAACCTGGAAAACGAAGCGTTATACGCGACGTTTTTTCGGCGGACGACAACCGTTATGAGGGATCGGAGTCACATCAGTAATATTAGTGATGCGGAAACCAGCGGCGTTCAGAGCACGAATAGTAGATTCGCGGCCTGGACCCGGACCTTTAACCATAACCTCCAGATTCTTGATACCGTATTCTTTTACGGCGTCAGCGCAACGCTCTGCTGCAACCTGAGCTGCGAACGGAGTAGATTTGCGAGAACCACGGAAACCGGAACCACCGGCTGTTGCCCAACCCAGCGCGTTACCCTGACGATCAGTGATAGTCACGATGGTGTTGTTGAAAGAAGCATGGATATGAGCCACGCCGTCAGAGACTTGTTTTCTTACACGTTTACGTGCACGAATTGGTGCCTTTGCCATTATTCAATCACCCCGATTATTTCTTGATCGGTTTGCGCGGACCCTTACGGGTACGTGCGTTGGTCTTCGTACGCTGACCGCGCACTGGCAGACCACGACGATGACGCAAACCGCGATAGCAACCAAGATCCATCAGGCGCTTGATGCTCATGCTGATTTCACGGCGCAGATCACCTTCAACGACAAATTTGGCAACTTCGTCACGCAGCGTGTCGATTTGTCCTTCAGACAGCTCACTGATCTTAACATTTTCAGCGATACCCGCTGCAGCCAGGATGGCTTTAGAACGGGTCTTACCGATGCCGTAGATCGACGTTAACGCGATCACAGCATGTTTTTGATCAGGAATGTTAATGCCTGCTATACGGGCCACTATGCACTCCTACTATTTAATATGTACGCACCATGCTGAAAAGCCCGTTTTCAGGATACTCAAATGGAAACGTACAGACATACAAAAGATTGGCTGGCTAATCTAGCCAGCTCAACCCAACTTTGCAAGAAAAATATGCGAATAAATCAGCCTTGGCGCTGTTTATGCTTCGGCTCGGCACTGCAAATCACACGGATGACACCATCACGCTTAACGATTTTGCAGTTACGGCATAATTTCTTGACGGAAGCACGAACTTTCATTTTTACTCTCCGTAACTTCTCGGGCGACCAGTTATCGGCCGTAGCCTTTCAGGTTCGCCTTCTTCAATGCAGACTCGTACTGACTGGACATCATCAGAGTTTGCACTTGAGCCATAAAGTCCATAATCACGACAACAACGATAAGCAGTGAGGTCCCACCGAAGTAGAACGGTACTTTCATTGCATCACGCATGAACTCCGGGATCAGGCAGATAAAGGTAATGTAGAGCGCACCGACCAAAGTCAGGCGGGTCATTACTTTATCGATATACTTCGCCGTTTGCTCTCCCGGACGAATTCCTGGTACAAATGCACCGGACTTCTTCAGGTTATCTGCTGTTTCACGCGGGTTGAAGACCAACGCCGTGTAGAAGAAACAGAAGAAGATGATTGCAGACGCATAGAGTAACACATAAAGCGGTTGCCCAGGCTGCAAATACAGCGAAATTGTTGTCAGCCAGTTCCAACCAGTACCGCCCCCGAACCATGACGCGATGGTCGCCGGGAACAGAATAATACTGGAAGCGAAGATTGCCGGGATTACCCCCGCCATATTCACTTTCAGCGGTAAATGTGTGCTCTGTGCAGCATAGACACGACGACCTTGCTGACGTTTGGCGTAGTTTACCACAATGCGGCGTTGACCACGCTCAACAAATACAACAAAGAACGTCACTGCAAATACTAATACTGCAACCAACAGCAACACGAGGAAGTGCAGGTCGCCTTGACGCGCTTGCTCGATAGTATGGGCAATGGCTGGCGGGAGTCCCGCAACAATACCGGCGAAGATAATGATCGAAATACCGTTACCGATACCGCGTTCAGTTATCTGTTCGCCCAACCACATCAGGAACATTGTTCCTGTGACCAGACTGACAACAGCGGTGAAATAGAATGCAAAGCCCGGATTCATTACCAGGCCCTGCATACCAGGCATATTCGGCAGACCGGTAGCAATACCGATCGACTGGAATATTGCCAGCACCAGAGTACCGTAGCGGGTGTACTGGCTGATCTTACGACGACCAGACTCCCCTTCTTTCTTAATTTCTGCCAACGTGGGGTGAACCACTGTCAGCAGCTGGATAATAATTGATGCCGAAATGTACGGCATAATACCCAGGGCAAAGATAGAAGCACGGCTGAGAGCACCACCAGAGAACATGTTAAACATTTCAATGATGGTGCCTCGCTGTTGCTCAAGCAGTTTGGCAAGTACAGCGGCATCAATACCAGGGATCGGAATGAAAGAGCCAATACGGAACACAATAAGCGCACCGATAACAAACAGCAGTCTGCGTTTCAGCTCGCCTAAGCCACCTTTGGCACTTTGAAAATCTAATCCCGGTTGTTTAGCCATCTGCTACTTATTCCTCGATTTTACCGCCAGCAGCTTCGATAGCAGCACGAGCGCCTTTAGTAACACGCAGACCACGAACAGTTACCGGAGTAGTGACTTCACCAGCCAGGATCACTTTCGCGAACTCGATCTGGATACCGATAATGTTTGCCGCTTTCAGCGTGTTCAGGTCTACAACACCGCCTTCCACTTTCGCCAGGTCAGACAGACGAACTTCGGCTGTGATCGCTGCTTTGCGAGAAGTGAAGCCGAATTTCGGCAGACGACGGTACAGAGGCATCTGGCCGCCCTCGAAACCGCGACGTACGCCACCGCCAGAACGAGACTTCTGACCTTTGTGACCACGACCACCGGTTTTACCGAGGCCAGAACCGATACCACGACCCAGGCGTTTACCCGCCTTTTTGGAGCCTTCGGCCGGAGACAGAGTATTTAAACGCATCTCTTACTCCTCAACTTTAACCATGAAGGAAACCGCGTTGACCATACCACGAACTGCAGGAGTATCCTCGCGCTCTACGGTGTGACCAATACGACGCAGACCCAGGCCAAGCAGCGTTGCCTTGTGTTTCGGCAGACGACCGATTGCACTGCGGGTTTGAGTAATTTTAATAGTCTTTGCCATGGTTTATTTCCCCAGAATTTCTTCAACGGATTTACCACGCTTGGCAGCGACCATTTCTGGAGAATTCATATTTTCCAGGCCATCAATAGTTGCACGAACCACGTTGATCGGGTTGGTGGAACCATATGCTTTAGCCAGAACGTTATGAACTCCAGCAACTTCCAGAACGGCGCGCATTGCACCACCGGCGATGATACCGGTACCTTCGGAAGCTGGCTGCATGAATACACGAGAACCCGTGTGAACACCTTTAACCGGGTGTTGCAGGGTACCGTTGTTCAGCGCGACGTTAATCATATTGCGACGGGCTTTTTCCATCGCTTTCTGGATCGCTGCTGGAACTTCACGCGCTTTACCGTAACCAAAACCAACGCGACCGTTACCATCGCCAACTACAGTCAGAGCTGTGAAGGAGAAAATACGACCACCTTTTACGGTTTTAGATACGCGGTTTACCGCGATCAGCTTTTCCTGCAGTTCGCCAGCTTGTTTTTCGATGTGAGCCATCTTACACCTCTACCTTAGAACTGAAGGCCAGCTTCACGGGCAGCATCTGCCAGTGCCTGGACACGACCATGATATTGGAACCCGGAACGGTCAAAGGACACATCTTTGATGCCTTTTTCCAGAGCGCGTTCAGCGACAGCTTTACCCACAGCTGCAGCCGCGTCTTTGTTACCGGTGTACTTCAGTTGTTCAGCGATAGCTTTTTCTACAGTAGAAGCAGCTACCAGAACTTCAGAACCGTTCGGTGCAATTACCTGTGCGTAAATATGACGCGGGGTACGATGTACCACCAGGCGAGTTGCGCCCAGCTCTTTGAGCTTGCGGCGTGCGCGGGTCGCACGACGGATACGAGCAGATTTCTTATCCATAGTGTTACCTTACTTCTTCTTAGCCTCTTTGGTACGCACGACTTCGTCGGCGTAACGAACACCCTTGCCTTTATAAGGCTCAGGACGACGGTAGGCGCGCAGATCCGCTGCAACCTGGCCAATCACCTGCTTATCAGCGCCTTTCAGCACGATTTCAGTTTGAGTCGGACATTCTGCAGTAATCCCTGCCGGCAGCTGATGGTCAACTGGATGTGAGAAACCTAAAGACAGGTTTACTACATTCCCTTTAACCGCTGCACGATAACCTACACCAACCAGCTGCAGCTTCTTAGTGAAGCCTTCGGTAACACCGATAACCATTGAGTTCAGCAGGGCACGCGCGGTACCAGCCTGGGCCCAACCGTCAACGTAACCATCACGCGGACCGAAGGTCAGTGCATTATCTGCATGTTTAACTTCAACAGCATCGTTGAGAGTACGAGTCAGCTCGCCGTTTTTACCTTTGATCGTAATAACCTGACCGTTGATTTTTACATCAACGCCGGCAGGAACAACGACCGGTGCTTTAGCAACACGAGACATTTTTTCCTCCGATTAGGCTACGTAGCAGATAATTTCGCCACCAAGACCAGCCTGGCGCGCTGCACGATCAGTCATAACACCTTTAGAGGTAGAAACAACCGCGATACCCAGACCCGCCATAACTTTCGGCAGCTCATCTTTACGTTTGTAGATGCGCAGACCTGGGCGACTGACACGCTGAATGCTTTCTACAACAGCTTTACCCTGGAAATACTTAAGAGTCAGTTCCAGTTCCGGCTTGGTGTCGCCTTCAACTTTAAAATCTTCAATAAAACCTTCTTCCTTCAGCACGTTGGCAATTGCCACTTTCAGCTTGGAGGAAGGCATGGTGACCGCAGCTTTGTTCGCGGCCTGACCGTTACGGATACGGGTCAGCATATCCGCGATCGGATCTTGCATGCTCATCTGTCTTTACTCCCGTGATTCAATTGGTGACAATTACCAGCTAGCCTTTTTCAAGCCTGGTACTTCACCGCGCATTGCGGCTTCACGTAACTTGATACGGCTCAACCCGAACTTGCCCACATAACCATGTGGACGACCTGTTTGACGGCAGCGGTTACGCTGACGAGACGGGCTGGAATCACGCGGCAGAGACTGCAGCTTAAGAACAGCATTCCAACGATCTTCGTCGGAAGCGTTCACATCAGAGATGATCGCTTTCAGTTCAGCGCGTTTCGCGAAGTATTTATCAGCTAAAGCTACGCGTTTTACTTCGCGTGCTTTCATTGATTGCTTAGCCATTCAGTAACCCTACCTTACTTGCGGAACGGGAAGTCAAAGGCAGCCAGCAGAGCACGGCCTTCTTCGTCAGATTTCGCAGTAGTGGTAATGGTAATATCCAAACCACGAACGCGGTCGACTTTATCGTAGTCGATTTCTGGGAAGATGATCTGCTCACGGACACCCATGCTGTAGTTACCACGACCGTCGAAAGACTTAGCGGACAAGCCACGGAAGTCACGGATACGCGGTACAGCAATAGTGATCAGGCGCTCAAAGAACTCCCACATGCGTTCGCCACGCAGAGTTACTTTACAGCCGATCGGATAGCCCTGACGGATTTTGAAGCCTGCAACAGATTTGCGTGCTTTGGTGATCAACGGCTTTTGACCGGAGATTGCTGTCAGATCAGCTGCTGCGTTATCCAGCAGTTTCTTGTCAGCGATCGCTTCACCAACACCCATGTTCAGGGTGATCTTCTCGACCCGAGGGACTTGCATGACAGAATTGTAGTTAAACTCAGTCATGAGTTTATTAACTACTTCGTCTTTGTAGTAATCATGCAGTTTCGCCATCGTACTACTCCAAATTACTTGATAGTTTCGCTGTTAGACTTGAAGAAACGGACTTTTTTGCCGTCTTCGAATCTAAAGCCTACACGGTCAGCCTTGCCGGTTGCCGCATTGAAGAGTGCAATGTTAGAGATCTGAATAGCTGCTTCTTTCTCTACAATGCCGCCTGGTTGGTTCAGAGCCGGAACCGGCTTCTGGTGTTTCTTAACCAGGTTGATACCTTCAACGATGACCTTGCCGGAAGACAGGACATTCTTAACTTTACCGCGCTTACCTTTATCTTTACCGGTTAACACGATAACTTCGTCATCACGACGGATTTTAGCTGCCATGATTCGCTCCTTAGAGTACTTCTGGTGCCAGAGAGATAATTTTCATGAACTTCTCGTTACGAAGTTCACGAGTTACCGGCCCAAAAATACGCGTACCGATAGGCTGCTCACTGTTATTGTTTAAAATAACGCATGCATTACCATCGAAGCGAATGACAGAACCGTCCGGGCGACGAACACCCTTCTTGGTGCGCACCACTACCGCCTTCAGCACATCACCTTTTTTGACCTTACCACGCGGAATTGCTTCTTTGATGGTGATCTTGATGATGTCGCCTACGCCTGCGTAGCGACGGTGCGAGCCACCCAGAACCTTGATACACATTACGCGACGTGCACCGGAGTTGTCGGCGACGTTCAGCATAGTCTGTTCTTGGATCATTTTAGTGCTCCGCTAATGTCAACTACTACTGAGACCCGAAATCAGGTCGTTAAAAAAGCCCCATATCGAGGGCGCGGCATTATAACACCGGTTCCTGCGTATGGGTAGAAAAAATAAACGGCTCATCGCTGAGCCGTTTATTCATTGAGAATGCGTACTGTATTACAGAACCGCTTTCTCTACAACGCGAACCAGCGTCCAGGACTTAGTCTTGGACAGCGGACGGCATTCACGGATTTCAACCTTGTCGCCGATACCGCATTCGTTGTTCTCGTCATGTACGTGCAGTTTGGTCGTACGCTTAATGAATTTACCGTAGATCGGGTGTTTCACAAAACGTTCGATAGCAACAACAATGGATTTCTCCATTTTGTCGCTAACAAC
Organism: Citrobacter sp. ANG330; assembly: GCF_047467925.1. Taxonomy (NCBI): domain Bacteria; kingdom Pseudomonadati; phylum Pseudomonadota; class Gammaproteobacteria; order Enterobacterales; family Enterobacteriaceae; genus Citrobacter; species Citrobacter sp. ANG330. The sequence continues at coordinate 19,557 of NZ_JASJUI010000018.1, forward strand.
GCGACCTTGCAGAGTACGGATTTTATCGGTCATTACGCACCCGCCTTCTCAGTCAGTAAAGTCTTAACGCGTGCGACATCACGACGCACTTGCTTCAACAGGTGAGACTGTTGCAGCTGGCCACTTGCAGCCTGCATACGCAGGTTGAACTGCTCACGCAGCAGATTCAGCAGCTCGGTGTTCAGCTCTTCAACACTCTTCTCACGCAGCTCTTTTGCTTTCATTACATCACCGTCTTAGTTACAAAGGTGGTTTTAATCGGCAGTTTCGCTGCTGCCAGCTTGAATGCTTCACGGGCCAGCTCTTCCGGTACGCCGTCCATTTCATACAGGACTTTACCCGGCTGAATCAAGGCAACCCAATACTCCACGTTACCTTTACCTTTACCCATACGCACTGCCAGCGGCTTTTCAGTGATCGGTTTGTCCGGGAATACACGGATCCAGATCTTACCTTGACGCTTAACTGCACGGGTCATAGCACGACGTGCTGCTTCGATCTGACGGGCAGTCAGACGACCACGGCCAACAGCTTTCAGACCGAAGCTGCCGAAGCTAACATCCGCGCCAGCAGCCAGACCGCGGTTACGGCCTTTGTGCATTTTACGGAATTTTGTACGCTTTGGTTGTAACATCAGCGACGCTCCTTATTTACGGCCTTTACGCTGCTGCTTTTTAGGTTGAGCAGCCGGTTTTTCCGGTTGTTCAACAGCAGCCATACCACCCAGGATCTCGCCTTTGAAGATCCATACCTTAACGCCGATTACACCGTAAGTGGTGTGCGCTTCAGAGGTGTTGTAGTCGATGTCAGCACGCAGAGTGTGCAGCGGTACGCGACCTTCGCGGTACCATTCGGTACGTGCGATTTCCGCGCCGCCCAGACGGCCGCTAACTTCAACTTTGATCCCTTTAGCGCCAAGACGCATTGCGTTCTGTACAGCACGCTTCATCGCACGACGGAACATAACACGACGTTCCAGCTGAGAAGTGATGCTGTCAGCAACCAGTTTTGCGTCCAGTTCAGGTTTACGAACTTCGGCGATATTGATCTGTGCAGGAACGCCAGCGATATCCGCTACGACCTTACGCAGTTTTTCTACGTCTTCACCTTTCTTACCGATAACGATACCCGGGCGAGCAGTGTGAATAGTCACACGGATGCTCTTAGCCGGACGCTCGATAACGATACGAGATACGGACGCTTTAGCCAGTTCCTTAGTCAGGTACTGACGTACTTTAAAATCGCTGTCCAGGTTGTCAGCGAATTCTTTGGTGTTCGCAAACCAAGTAGAGTTCCATGGTTTTACAATACCCAAGCGAATACCATTAGGATGTACTTTCTGACCCATTGCTAGTCTCCAGAGTCTCAGCGATCGGACACAACCACAGTGATGTGGCTGGTGCGCTTCAGGATGCGATCTGCACGACCTTTCGCACGCGGCATAATGCGCTTCATGCTCGGGCCTTCGTCTACGAAAATTTTCGTAACTTTCAGATCGTCGATGTCAGCGCCATCGTTGTGTTCAGCGTTAGCAATGGCAGATTCCAGTACCTTCTTGACCAGTACAGCCGCTTTCTTGTTGGTGTAGGTCAGAATATCCAGAGCCTGCGACACTTTCTTACCGCGAATCAGGTCAGCAACAAGGCGAACCTTCTGAGCAGAAGAACGAGCATGGCGATGTTTAGCGATAGTTTCCATCTCTTCCTCCTACCTTATTTCTTCTTCGCTTTTTTATCAGCAGCATGGCCGCGATAAGTACGAGTCGGTGCGAATTCACCCAGTTTGTGACCGACCATTTCATCGGTTACAAATACTGGAACGTGCTGACGACCATTATGGACAGCGATGGTCAAACCGATCATGTTAGGAAAGATCGTTGAACGACGGGACCAAGTGCGCAGGGGCTTCTTGTCTCCGCTTTCCACCGCTTTCTCTACCTTCTTCAGCAAGTGCAGGTCAATAAAAGGACCTTTCTTGAGAGAACGTGGCATGGCTTATCCTCTAAAATTATTTGCTACGGCGACGTACGATGAATTTATCAGTACGCTTGTTGCTGCGGGTCTTCTTACCTTTGGTCTGAACGCCCCACGGAGTTACCGGGTGCTTACCAAAGTTACGACCTTCACCACCACCATGTGGGTGATCGACTGGGTTCATCGCAGTACCGCGAACGGTAGGACGAACACCACGCCAACGTGCAGCACCTGCTTTACCCAGAACGCGCAGCATATGCTCAGCATTGCCAACTTCGCCCAGAGTTGCACGGCAGTCTGCTTCGACTTTACGCATTTCACCAGAACGCAGACGCAGGGTGACATAAGCACCATCGCGCGCAACGATCTGAACGTAAGTACCCGCGGAACGTGCCAGCTGACCGCCTTTACCTGGTTTCATTTCTACGTTATGAACGGTAGAACCAACCGGGATATTGCGCATCGGCAGGGTGTTGCCTGGTTTGATTGCAGCATCAACGCCAGATTGGATCTGGTCGCCAGCTTTCAGGCCTTTAGGGGCCAGGATGTAACGGCGCTCACCGTCTTTGTACAGAACCAGCGCGATGTTCGCGGAACGGTTCGGATCGTACTCAAGACGTTCAACAACTGCCGGGATACCATCTTTGTTGCGTTTGAAGTCAACAATACGGTACGCCTGCTTGTGGCCACCACCGATATGACGAGTGGTGATACGGCCATTGTTGTTACGACCACCGGATTTGCTGTTTTTTTCCAGCAACGGAGCAAAAGGTTTGCCCTTGTGCAGCTCAGGGTTAACCACTTTAACAACGTGGCGACGACCCGGAGATGTCGGTTTACATTTAACAACTGCCATTGTATTACTCCTCCGACTTACTCAGCGCCGCCAACGAAGTCCAGATTCTGGCCTTCTTTCAGGGTGACGTAAGCTTTTTTCCAGTCGCTACGACGACCGATACGCTGTCCGTGACGTTTAACTTTCCCTTTAACAACCAGGGTGTTAACGACTTCGACTTCGACTTCAAACAGTTTCTGCACAGCAGCTTTGATCTCTGCTTTGGTCGCGTCTTTAGCAACTTTGAGAACGATGGTGTTAGTTTTTTCCATCGCAGTAGACGCTTTTTCAGAAACGTGCGGTGCACGCAGCACCTTCAGCAGACGTTCTTCACGAATCATGCCAGCATCTCCTCAACTTGCTTAACAGCATCAGCAGTCATTACGACTTTGTCGAAGGCGATCAGGCTAACCGGGTCGATACCAGTTGCATCGCGTACGTCAACCTTGTGCAGGTTGCGCGCAGCCAGGAACAGGTTCTCGTCCAGCTCACCGGTGATGATCAGCACATCTTCCAGAGCCATGTCTTTCAGTTTCTGTGCCAGCAGCTTAGTTTTAGGCGCTTCAACAGAGAACTTCTCGACAACGATCAGACGATCCTGACGTACCAGTTCGGACAGAATGCTTTTCAGCGCGCCGCGGTACATCTTTTTGTTAACTTTTTGACTGTGGTCCTGCGGACGCGCAGCGAAGGTCACGCCACCTGAACGCCAGATCGGGCTCTTGATAGAACCTGAACGCGCACGGCCGGTACCTTTCTGGCGCCATGGCTTTTTGCCAGAACCAGTTACTTCAGCACGAGTCTTCTGAGCACGAGTACCCTGACGAGCACCAGCTGCATAAGCAACAACAACCTGGTGAACCAGCGCTTCGTTGAAATCACGACCGAAGGTAGTTTCGGAAACAGTCAGCGCGCTCTGCGCGTCTTTCAATACTAATTCCATTGCTATCCCCTTACGCCTTCACAGCTGGTTTAACGATCAGGTCGCAACCGGTCGCACCCGGAACACCACCTTTAACCAGCAGCAGGTTGCGCTCAGCGTCAACACGTACTACGTCCAGGCTCTGAACAGTGACACGTTCGTTACCCAGCTGACCTGCCATTTTCTTGCCTTTGAACACTTTGCCCGGAGTCTGGTTCTGACCGATAGAACCCGGAACGCGGTGAGACAAGGAGTTACCGTGAGTCGCGTCCTGGGTACGGAAGTTCCAGCGCTTAACGGTACCAGCGAAACCTTTACCTTTAGAGGTACCGGTTACGTCAACTTTTTTAACGTCAGCAAACAGTTCAACGCTAATGCTCTGACCAACAGTGAATTCTTCACCCTCTGCCAGACGGAACTCCCACAGGCCGCGGCCAGCTTCTACGCCAGCTTTAGCAAAGTGACCCGCTTCCGGTTTGGTTACACGGTTAGCTTTTTTAGCACCAGTGGTCACCTGAATAGCGCGGTAGCCATCGTTAGCCAGATCTTTAACCTGAGTAACGCGGTTTGCTTCAACTTCGATTACGGTTACTGGGATAGATACGCCATCTTCAGTGAAGATGCGGGTCATACCCACTTTTTTACCGACTAAACCAATCATTGTATCAACCTCTCAATCGCTCGATGACCTGATTAACCCAGGCTGATCTGCACGTCTACACCGGCAGCCAGGTCCAGACGCATCAGAGCATCAACGGTTTTTTCAGTTGGCTCAACGATGTCAACCAGACGCTTGTGAGTGCGAATTTCGTACTGATCACGCGCGTCTTTGTTAACGTGCGGAGAGATCAGAACGGTGAAGCGCTCTTTGCGGGTCGGCAGCGGGATCGGACCACGGACCTGCGCACCAGTGCGCTTGGCAGTCTCGACGATTTCCGCGGTTGATTGATCGATCAGACGATGATCAAACGCTTTAAGGCGGATACGGATTCTTTGGTTCTGCATGAGACCAGAGCTCCAATTATTTTATAAACGAAAATGATTACTCCTCAGACCCATTACGATTGATGGGAGAGTGTAACCGTTCTTACGTAGCCCCCCGATTGGGGGCATTGTTAGACAGCCAAATCGGCTATCCGAGGTTCATATCGAACCTGCCGTCAATTAAGACAAGCCCGCGCATTATACGCAAATATCAGGCTGAAGCAAGCGTTGCGTAGATCTTAATCGTTTCACTCACAATGCGGGCAGAGTTCCGGTCTTTTTTGCAACAACTGAAATGCTGCGGTTTCGCCGGAATCTACCTGGCAATCTCCATAAAAGCACCTTGCTCCTTCATTGCCCCTGACTAAAGTGAGGTTACGTAGATGGAGAAAAATATGATGGCCCTCACCCTGCTTTTTCTAATCCTTTATGTATCGCTGTCGTTTTACCTTGGCTTCTGTGATGTTTGCACGGGATTGTTGCCGGACAGGTTTACCTGCCCTTTACTTTGGGGTGGGCTTATTTATCAACAGTGCATTTGCCCTGCGCAACTGTCCGATGCCGTTTGGGGGGCATTCGTGGGGTACGTCGGCTTTGCCTTTATTTACTGGAGTTATCGACTGGTTCGTAAGCGAGAGGGACTCGGCTATGGCGATGTAAAATTCCTCGCCGCGTTGGGTGCCTGGCATGGGTGGATGTCTTTGCCTTTTTTAGTGTTTTGGGCGGCACTGCTGGCATGTTGCGGTATAGCTGTAGTCGGGGTGACTCATGGGAAGGCGGCACTAAAAAACCCGCTGCCTTTTGGGCCATTTCTGGCAGCTGCGGGTTACATCACCGGATATTACCGTTTCACCTCAGGGGCGATTAACTGGACACTTTAATTTGCGATTGCAGGTAATTCTGCAATCCAATTTTCGAGATGAGATCCAGTTCTGTCTCCAGCCAGTCAATATGCCCTTCTTCATCTGCAAGGATTTCGATCATCATATCCCGGCTGACATAATCGTGGACAGTATCGGCATAGGCGATAGCTTCACGTAAGTTTTTCGCCCCTTCGAGCTCTAACCGGAGATCGGACTGCAGCATCTCTTCAACATCTTCGCCAATCCCCAATTTGCCGAGATCCTGTAGGTTCGGGATCCCTTCCAGAAACAAAATACGCTCAATATATTTATCCGCGTGTTTCATTTCATCGATGGATTCATGGTACTCGACATCATTGAGGCGAGTGAGTCCCCAGTTCTTAAACATACGTGCATGGAGAAAATACTGGTTGATCGCGACAAGCTCATTTCCCAATAGTTTATTGAGATAATTTATGATTTTAACATCACCTTTCATTTTATAGTCCCTCCGCTTCCACTCTCCAGAGCATAGATGGGGCTACAGGGATGTCAAAAAAAAGAGTGTGACTCAGGCGATCTCTTTAAATTCTGGCATTTGCATTAATTCATCCTGCATGACTTCGCGTGCCGCACGAACGCATTTACCGCATTGATTTCCCACAGGAATAAACTTGCGTAACTGCTGGAAGGATTGAGGATGAAACTGACGTACCGCCTGGCGAATTTTTTTATCACTTACACCATTACACAAACAAACGTACATGATCGCTCCCGTTCAATTTCTGCGCAAAGTGTAAATGAGAATAGTTATGATTACAATAGCACAATTCTCTCTACGTAACGGGTGCGGAGTTAAAATTGCGAAAAAATGTGACAAGCCAAATAACGGGCAGCAAAAAGGGCGCCGAAGCGCCCTTTTTAGTGCAGAACTAATGAGTAATTATTAGCTCATT
>NZ_JASJUI010000019.1:0-19427 GCF_047467925.1 Citrobacter sp. ANG330
CACCTTCTCAACCTGAACAAGGTTCGTATGTGACGGGTTCCCCTTCGCCAGTGGAGACGGGCGCTGGGTGGTCAGAACGTTGATACAACCGCCCTGGTCAATGCGTTTGGCATCCGGGTCATACCAGGCCCCCTCGCCTAACGCCACCACGCCCGGCATCATACGCGGCGTTACTTTCGCCTCGATATGCAATTCCCCGCGCCCGTTGTAGATGCGAACTTTGTCGCCGTTGTTGATTCCGCGCTTTTGCGCATCGAGCGGGTTGATCCACATTTCCTGGCGGCACGATGCCTTCAGGACATCCACGTTGCCGTAGGTGGAGTGAACGCGAGATTTATAGTGGAAGCCCGTAAGCTGCAACGGATAATCTTTGGTCAACGGGTCGTTGTAGTTCTCAAAACCTGGCGTGTAGATCGGCAACGGATCGATGACATCGCCTTCCGGCAGTTCCCAGGTGGCGGCAATCTTAGCCAGTTCCTGCGAGTAGATTTCGATTTTACCTGACGGCGTGGTTAAGGGATTGGCCTGCGGATCGTCACGGAACGCCTTATAGGCCACGTGATGTCCTTGCGGATCGCGCTGCTTAAACAGCCCCTGCTTACGGAATTCCTCAAAGGTCGGCAGCTCCGGAATGGCTTTACGCGACTGTTCGTACAGATGACGCATCCACTCTTCCTGAGTGCGTCCTTCGGTAAACTGCTGCTCGACGCCCAGGCGCTTCGCCAGTTCACTGGTCATTTCATAGATGGTTTTGCATTCAAAACGCGGCTTGATGGCCTGATCGGCGAAAATCACGTAGGACATATTCCCGCAGGAGGCATCCAGCGCGAAATCCATCTGCTCAGATGCCGTGCAATCCGGCAGCAGAATATCGGCATACTTCGCTGATGACGTCATGTGGCAGTCGATGACGACAATCATTTCGCACTTCTTGTCATCCTGCAGGATGTCGTGCGTGCGGTTGATCTCCGAGTGCTGGTTGATAAGACAGTTACCGGCGTAGTTCCAGATCATCTTAATCGGCACGTCGAGTTTATCTTTGCCGCGCACGCCATCACGCAGCGCAGTCATTTCCGGCCCGCGTTCAATCGCGTCAGTCCACATAAACATGGAAATACTGGTTTCTACCGGGTTTTCCAGCGTAGGCAGCCGTACAAACGGCAGAGAGTAAGAGCCTTCACGTGCGCCGCTGTTGCCGCCGTTGATCCCGACGTTACCGGTCAAAATAGCCAGCATTGAAATGGCACGGGTGGCAATTTCGCCGTTCGCGTGGCGCTGCGGTCCCCAGCCCTGGCTGATATAGGCCGGTTTTGCGCTGCCGATTTCACGCGCCAGTTTGATAATGCGGTCGGCCGGAATACCGGTAATTTGCGCCGCCCACTCAGGCGTTTTTGGCGTACCGTCATTCCCCTGCCCGAGGATATAGGCCTTATAGTGACCATTCTTCGGCGCGCTGGCTGGCAACGTTTTCTCGTCGTAGCCCACGCAGTACTTATCGAGGAACGGCTGATCGACCATATTCTCAGTAATCAGCACATAAGCCAGCGCATTCACCAGCGCCGCATCGGTACCCGGACGAATCGGGATCCACTCGTCTTCTCGACCGGCCCCGGTATCGGTATAGCGCGGATCGATAATAATCATCCGGGCATTCGATTTTTGTCGCGCCTGTTCCAGATAGTAGGTCACCCCGCCGCCGCTCATGCGCGTTTCGCCAGGGTTATTACCAAACAGTACCACCAGCTTGCTGTTTTCAATGTCAGACGGGCTGTTACCATCCGCCCAACCGCCGTAGGTATAGTTCAGACCTGCAGCAATCTGTGCCGAAGAGTAATCGCCATAGTGGTTCAGATAACCGCCGCAGCAGTTCATCAGACGCGCTACCAGGGTATTTCCCGGCGGCCAGGAACGGGTCATCGTACCGCCCAGCGTACCGGTGCCGTAGTTCAGGTAGATAGACTCGTTACCGTAATCTTTAATCAGACGCTGCATGTTGCTGGCGATGATGTCGTAAGCCTCATCCCAGGTGATGCGTTCGAATTTCCCTTCTCCACGCTTACCGACGCGCTTCATGGGGTATTTCAGGCGATCCGGGTTATAAACGCGACGGCGCATTGAGCGACCACGCAGACAGGCACGCACCTGGTGCAATCCCTCGTAGTTGTCATCGCCAGTATTATCGGTTTCAACGTATTTGATTTCGCCATCAACCACGTGCATGCGTAGCGGGCAGCGACTGCCGCAGTTTACGGTACACGCGCTCCAGATGACTTTTTCGCTGGCCTGCGCAGGGCTGAGCGCTTCTGCGGCATTAGCGATACGGGTAAATGGCAGGGTAAACGCGCTGCTGGCCATCGCCAGACCGCCTATCGCCGTCGTTTTGACTAAACCACGACGACTCACCTCAGCTGCCATCACGGCATCGGGGATCTTAGTTTTCATAAAGGCTCACTCTGCTTGCTCACAGTAAAAACAAAAATGACATTATTTTTTTATACTTAAGTATCGCTATGTAGTCATATACATAGCGATTCAACAGGATAGCAGCGTAAAATGCTGAATTTCATTCGAAGGTAGTATTACCCCATAGGGGGTAATGATTATTGTCCGGTATCAAACAGGCATAAAAAAAGCGCCTAAAGGCGCTTTTTAGAAAGGAAGAAACGAGAATTAGCCGATAAATTCCAGTCCGTTCATGTACGGACGCAATACTTCCGGCACTTCGATACGGCCATCAGCCTGCTGGTAGTTTTCCATCACAGCCACCAGGGTACGACCGACCGCCAGACCAGAACCGTTCAGAGTATGCACCAGACGGGTCTTTTTGTCGGACTTGCTGCGGCAGCGAGCCTGCATACGACGCGCCTGGAAATCCCAGACGTTCGAGCAGGAAGAGATTTCGCGGTAGGTATTCTGCGCTGGTACCCACACTTCCAGATCGTAGGTTTTGCATGCGCCAAAACCCATGTCGCCGGTGCAAAGAATAATTTTGCGATAGGGCAAACCCAGCAGTTGCAGCACTTTCTCCGCATGACCGGTCATTTCTTCCAGCGCCGCCATGGAATCTTCCGGGCGAACGATCTGTACCATTTCAACTTTGTCGAACTGATGCATACGGATCAGGCCACGGGTATCACGACCGTAGGAACCCGCTTCAGAGCGGAAGCACGGTGTGTGCGCGGTCATTTTAATTGGCAACTGATCTTCATCGATGATCTCATCGCGCACCAGGTTGGTCAGCGGCACTTCCGCCGTTGGGATCAACGCGTAGTTGCTGCTGTCAGCTTCTTCTTCCAGCGGACGGGTATGGAACAGATCGCCGGCAAACTTCGGCAACTGACCGGTGCCGTACAGGGTGTCATGGTTTACCAGATACGGAACGTAGTTTTCGCTGTAGCCATGCTGCTCTGTGTGCAGATCCAGCATGAATTGCGAGAGCGCACGGTGCATACGGGCAATCTGCCCTTTCATCACCACAAAACGGGAGCCGGTCAGCTTAACGGCAGCGGCAAAATCCAGCCCGGCATGCATTTCGCCCAGCGTGACGTGATCGCGAACTTCAAAATCGAATTCGCGCGGTGTGCCCCAGCGGCTGACTTCGACGTTGTCGTTCTCGTCTTTACCGACCGGCACTTCGTCTGCAGGCAGGTTTGGAATGGCCAGCGCGATATCGCGGATCTCAGCCTGTAAAACATCCAGCTCCGCTTTTGCGGCATCCAGCTCTTCGCCCAGTTTGTTCACTTCCAGACGTAAAGGCTCGATATCTTCCCCGCGCGCTTTCGCCTGGCCTATGGATTTCGATCGAGAGTTACGCTCTGCCTGCAGGTTTTCAGTATTAACCTGCAAAACTTTACGACGCTCTTCAAGAGCGCGCAGCTTATCTACATCCAGCTTAAAGCCCCGGCGTGCCAGTTTTTCAGCGACTGCGTCTGGCTCATTACGCAGCAGATTGGGATCGAGCATGCTTATCCTGTGCTTATCGAATTGAAATGGGAAAATGTGACCACAGCCTGCAGTCACAGGGATACTTTGCCAACATTACCGCAACGTCTGCGCTAACGGTAGCGTTTTATAGGGCTATTTTGATCCTGTCCGGCGAGCCAGGCGAGCTTTTCGCCAATCTTGCCCTCAAGACCTCTGTTTGTGGGGTGATAATAGCGCGTTTGTGCCATCTCCTGGGGGAAATATTCCTCCCCTGCGGCATAGGCATTCGGTTCATCATGCGCGTAGCGATATTCCTGCCCATAGCCCATCTCTTTCATCAACTTCGTCGGTGCATTGCGCAGATGAACAGGCACGTCATAATCAGGACGTTCACGGGCATCGGACATCGCCGCTTTAAAAGCGGTATACACCGCATTACTTTTTGGCGCACAGGCCAGATAAACGATCGCCTGGGCAATGGCGCGTTCGCCTTCAGCAGGCCCCACGCGCGTGAAGCAGTCCCAGGCGGAAATCGCCACCTGCATCGCACGCGGATCGGCATTGCCCACATCTTCGGAAGCAATCGCCAGGCAACGGCGCGCCACATACAGCGGATCGCCGCCAGCCGTGATGATGCGCGCATACCAGTAAAGTGCCGCATCCGGCGCGCTGCCGCGAACCGATTTATGCAATGCGGAAATAAGATCGTAGAAACGGTCGCCTTTATTATCGAAACGTGCGCTGCGTTCACCGGCTATTTCCGTCAACAAGGCGGGCAGAAGGACACGCTTACCGCTGTCATCCACTTCTGCCATATCAGCCATCATTTCCAGCGTGTTCAGCGCCCGACGCGCATCGCCGTTAACCAGTTCCGCGATGGCTATGCGGGTTTCATCCGGCAGAACGATATCCTGCCCACCGTACCCCCGCGCCTTGTCTTCCATCGCCTGACGCAGAACCTGTTCGATATCTTCCGTGGTCAACGATTTGAGCAAATAGACGCGCGCCCGCGACAGCAGTGCGGAATTAAGCTCAAACGATGGGTTTTCGGTAGTTGCCCCGATAAAAGTGATTGTGCCGTCTTCGATGTGTGGCAGAAACGCATCCTGTTGGCTTTTGTTAAAGCGATGGACTTCGTCGACAAACAAAATGGTGCGACGCCCGGCATTTCTGTTCTGTCGGGCGCGTTCAATGGCTTCACGGATCTCTTTCACGCCAGAGGTGACCGCCGATATCCGCTCAACGTCGGCATCGGCGTAGCGGGCAATCACTTCAGCAAGCGTGGTTTTACCGGTACCCGGCGGTCCCCACAGGATCATGGAGTGCAGATGTCCGGCTTCAATCGCCCGCGGCAACGGTTTACCCGCAGCCAGCAGATGTTGTTGACCAATATACTGCGCTAAATTTTCTGGCCGCATCCGCGCTGCCAGTGGCTGAAAAGTATTATCAGAAAAATCGAGCGACAGGTTGCTCACGCATGCCTCTACTTACGTTGGTCGTCTACCGTTACGCCTTGCGGTGGGGTAAAGGTAAATTTCGATGCGTCAACAGCGCCATTCTGCTGAGACTTCAGCTGATAACTGCTGCGCTGGTCGTCCTGTTCCACGGCGCTGAACTGATGAATGGTCCCGTCACGTCCCACGTTGATAGTGAACTGCTTCAGGTTACCGTTACTCGTTTTCGGCGTCAGCACGAAGTCATCGCCGTTTTGTTTAATGTTGTACTGCTGCCAGTCGCTGGACTGATTACGCGCAATCAGCATAAACGGCGTATTGCCTGTCGCATCTTTCAGCCAGGTTGCTGTCGCCTGTTCAACAAACGGGTTGAAGAACCACAACGTTTTGCCATCAGAAACCAGAATGCTCTCGTCGGGCTGCGTCATGTGCCAGTTAAACAGGTTGGGACGCTTCACCCACAAATCACCCTGGCCTTCCTGAACGGCGTTACCGCTGCCATCGGTCACTTTCTGGGTGAAGCTGGCGTGGAAGCTGCCGACTTTATCCAGGCGGCTTTTCAGATCGCTGGCGGCATCCGCCCAGACGCTGCTTACTACGAATCCTGAGAGTAATGCACAGGTGATTGCGAATTTTTTCATTGTTATTCCTCAAAATACGTCACTCCCGACCGGGAGATCCCTCTGCTGTCCATTCCAGGCCAAAAATCAGCGTGAGGAAAGAAGACAATACTGAATTACGTAACTTTGCATTTACTCAAACGGCGGAGGTGCCAGCACTTCGCGATTCCCATTATGGCCCTGCTCACTGACGATCCCCTGCGCTTCCATCTGTTCGATTATGCGCGCCGCGCGGTTGTAGCCAATACGGAACTGACGCTGTACGCCTGAAATTGACGCTTTGCGTTTTTCCGTCACAAAGTTCACTGCCTGATCAAATAACGGATCCAGCTCTTCGCCGCCGTCAAATCCACCGCCGCCACCTTCACTTTCACTATCGGAAGTGATGCCATCAACATACTGTGGACGACCACGCGCTTTCCAGTCCTGCACCACCGCATGCACTTCCTGGTCACGGACAAACGCACCGTGAACACGCACCGGCATAGTGGAGTTAGGGCCAGAGTAAAGCATATCCCCCATTCCCAGCAGCGATTCTGCACCGCCCTGATCGAGGATGGTACGCGAGTCAATCTTACTGGATACGGTGAACGCGATTCGGGTCGGAATATTGGCTTTGATAAGCCCGGTGATGACGTCGACTGACGGACGCTGCGTCGCCAGCACCAGGTGAATGCCTGCCGCTCGGGCTTTTTGCGCCAGTCGGGCAATCAGCTCTTCAACTTTCTTACCGACCGTCATCATCAGGTCGGCAAATTCGTCCACCAGCACAACGATATACGGCAGTTTTTCCAGTACCGGATGCTGCGCATCCATACTGTCGCCCGGTTTCCAGTACGGGTCCGGAATCGGACGCCCCATCCGCGCCGCTTCGGCAATCTTCTCGTTGTAGCCCGCCAGATTACGCACGCCCAGAGCCGACATCAGTTTGTAACGACGTTCCATCTCGTTAACGCTCCAGCGCAGGGCATTGGCAGCGTCTTTCATATCGGTGACGACTTCCGTCAGCAGATGCGGAATGCCTTCGTATACCGACAGCTCCAGCATTTTCGGGTCGATCATGATGAAACGAACGTCTTCCGGCTGGGCCTTGTAAAGCATGCTGAGGATCATAGCATTCACCCCAACCGATTTACCCGAACCGGTTGTCCCCGCCACCAGCAGGTGCGGCATTTTCGCCAGATCGGCCACCACCGGATCGCCGGCAATATCTTTCCCCAACACGACGGTCAGCGGCGACGGGTTTTCACGGAACTTCGCATTATCCAGCACTTCACGCAGGTAAACGGTTTGCCGTTTTTTGTTCGGTAATTCCAGGCCGACGTACGGTTTACCCGGAATCACTTCAACCACGCGCACCGCAACAGTGGAAAGCGAACGCGCCAGGTCACGAGAAAGGTTGGAAATACGCGCTGCTTTCACGCCTGGTGCCAGATTCAGCTCAAAACGGGTGATTACCGGCCCAGGGGAGTAATTCACCACATCAGCCTTGATGCGGAAGTCAGCCAGGCGGGCTTCAACCAGGCGCGCCATCTGCTCTAGCGCAAATGTATCAACCGGTTCCACTTCACTCGGCGGCGGCGTCAACAGATCCAGCGAAGGCAGTGGCGTCGTCGGTCTTTGTAGCGGACGACTGTCACCGTTGCGCATCAGCAGCGGGTGAATCAGGCTTTCCTGCGGCTGTGGCGCGGCGGGTTGCTGCGGCTGTTGATAATGCGGCTGCGGCGCTACCGGCTGTTGCGGCTGCTGATAGTGCGGCTGCGGCGCTACCGGCTGTTGCGGCTGCTGATACTGCGGCTGAGGCGCTACCGGCTGTTGCGGCTGCTGATAGTGCGGCTGCGGTGCTACCGGCTGTTGCGGCTGCTGATACTGTGGCTGAGGCGCTACCGGCTGTTGCGGCTGCTGATACTGTGGTTGCGGCGCTACCGGCTGTTGATACTGCGGCGCTGGAGGTTGCTGAACAGGCGCAGACTCCGGCATTACACTTGGTGTAAACAGCGGCTCATGCGGCCCCTCATCCACCAGCGTTTTCATGGGTGAAAACTCAAAATCATCCAGCGAGAAGGGATTCGCTCCGGCAGGTTGCTCACCGGCGTAACGCTGTTGCTGTGAAGAGGCAAACTGGCGCGCCAGTTCAGCTTCCGCAGCGATATCTTCATCGTCCGCCTGCGTCGCCTCATGCTGATACTCGTCGCCATAACGACTTTGCTGCGACTGGGCAAACTGACGAGCCAGTTCGTCCTGTTGCATGGCGTCGATTTCATCATCGCTATACTGCGGATCGTGTTGACCGGCTTCACGCGCTCTCTCCTCAGCCATACGCTGAGAAGGCAATTTAATGCCATACGATGCCAGTTCACGGCGTGTCGGTACACGTACGCGATTGGGACGAGGCAGTTGCGGCCCAATCCCTTCTTTCACCTGCGGACGCGGCGCTCCGCCGTTTGCGAGGCTGAAGACTGGCGCTGCGGCTGCTGCAGTCGCACCGGCTGATAATGTCGCATCCTTCACGCCTGCAGCGATCGGCGCAATGGCCGCAGCGGCATCAACAGGCGGTATGGAAGGCGCAGCTGAGGATGCAGGAACCACCGGTTCTGGTGCGTTAACAGGTTCAGGAATCGGCTGATACCACGCGGCCAGTTGCTCACGTTCACGCGCGCGCTTTTCTTCCACTTCTTCAAAGTAGTACAGCGGCGGACGTGCAGGCTTCGTCTCTTCCACAACCGGCTCTGGCTCTACAGCGGAAGACTGTTGAACAAAAGGCTCCTGCGGCTGCAAAGGCTCAGGCTGATAAGTGGGTTGAGCATAAACCGGCTGCGGGACAGGCTCGGGTTGCCAGGACTGCTCTTGCGCAGGCTGTGGTTGCGGCCACGGCTGCTGTGGTGCGCCTGGCGGCGGATAGCCTGCTTCAGGGGCCGCAGGCGCAGCGTATTGCGGCTCAGTCGGAACAGGCTGCTGCCACGTTTCATACTGCGCCTGGTGCGGTTGTGCATACTCAGTGTGCGGCGGATAAGCGTCCGGCGCAGGCGCGATCACCGGCTCGCCGGTTTGTGGACCCGGAACCGGTTGCCATTCCACCGCAGGTTGGACAGGAACCGTTTCGGCCCCCGGTACGGGCGATGTTTGCATAACCGGATCAACCGGCGCGGCCCAGGCCTGAGTCGCAGCCGTTGCCGCCGCAGCAGCAGCGACGGGTTCGGTCACCGAATGACCGTTTAACAGCGGATCGTACTCATCATATTCCGGCTGCGTTGCACGATGGCCCGAGAACAGGACATCCTGAGGGTCGGCTGCGACGCCGCGCGCGCTGTACGCGATCTCATCGTCATCATCCATGCGTCTGCCGGAGAAGAGCGCCGCATCGGTCTGACGACCATGCGGATTGATAAATTTTTCAGCCAGACGTTTACGGCGCGCCAGCGCACCACGAAGAATACGTGCACGACGGGATTCACGTTTCCCGCCCTCGGCTTCGTCTTCATACTCTTCATCGTCTTCGTATTCGTCGTCTTCCACCCAGGTGTCATCGCGGCGGGTACGGTTGCTGGCAAAGGTCAGGATATTGAGCAGCCAGCCGCCCAGTTTTTCGGCAATACTGACCCACGACCAGCCAGTGAAGAGCGTCAGCCCTGCCGCCCACACGCACAGAAGCGTAATCGTGCCGCCACTGCTGTGCAGCAGAGGTTGCAGCGTGGTACTCAACAGACTGCCAATCACCCCGCCGGATGCGAAATACCAGATATCATCTGCGTTAATCGCGGCAAGACCGCAAGACGTGAGGATAAGCGCCAGCACGCCAATGATGCGCAGCGAGACAGCAAAATAGTCGATATAGTCATCGGTCGCCTGATGACGCCAGGTAAACCAACAGCCACCCACAATGATGACAGGAATGGTGTAGGCCATAATCCCAAAAATAAAGAACAGGGTATCCGCCAGCCAGGCCCCCGGCGCCCCACCCAGATTATGGATAGGTTCATGCCAGGCCGTTTGCGACCAACTGGGGTCAGAAGGATTAAAGCTCAATAAGGCTGCCATCAGCCAGACGGCAAAAAGGGCAATAAGAATCAGCAACGCCTCCAGAAGTCGGCGCCCGCTGCTTAACTTTGTCAATGTGACTTCTTTGTCTTCAGTGTATTCCTGGCTCAAAAAAGGCTCTCCAGGTTTCAGGCTTTTCCTGCCCGATGCTAAAACGGACAACAGCACCGGGTTACCCCGGCACTGTTGCTGTATGGATTAACAGGAGTGTAATCAAAATACGCCGATTTTGCACCTGTTCCGTATTAGCGCGTCTTAATAACCAGACGATTACTCTGTTTGACTTCTTCCATGACCACGTAAGTACGGGTGTCATTGACGCCAGGCAAACGCAGCAGGGTTTCCCCCAGCAGCTTACGGTACGCTGACATGTCCGGCACACGTGTTTTCAACAGATAGTCGAAATCACCGGACACCAAATGACACTCTTGAATTTCTTCAAGTTTTTGTACGGCGGCATTGAATTGTTCAAACACATCCGGAGCGCCACGATTCAGAGTAATCTCAACAAATACCAGAAGTGATGCATCCAGATAATGCGGGTTTAACAAAGCTGTATAGCCCTGAATGAAACCCTGTCTTTCCAGACGACGCACACGCTCAAGGCAGGGCGTCGGGGAAAGTCCCACTCGTTTAGAAAGCTCGACGTTAGAAATACGCCCATCCTTTTGCAGCTCATTAAGAATGTTACGATCAATACGGTCGAGATCTTTGCCAGGGCGCTTCTTGCTATCTACCATTATTATTGTCTCTCTGTATTCCTTCCCTACTCCTGCCTGACTCATCAGACATCATGTCGAGAGTCGATGCCCATCACAATAGACCGAAACCCAGAGGATTTAACGGCGCGCAATGCCTGGTCTATAGTGAGAAGACCGTTGCCTGACGGCAGCTATCGACATCACGAATGGCGTCTGTCCACACCATGCGTAGATTTCGCTAGCCCGGTAAACATGGTATTTATATGCATGATTATGCAGCACACACACAACACTGTTTTTTTCTTCCTCGAATGTTTTCGCAAAACAGCAGGGGATTGTCAAAGTAAAACATCGATTTTTAGTACAACATGCCAGTTATTCATTAAGCGTTAAGATGATTCATCATTTTATCACCTTATAACTGAGCGATTTTAAGTAGTATTCTTGATGGCGGGCCGCAGATTGGGTCACTCATTGGTTGTCTCTATTACACAAATTGTTAACAAAATCGCTGTACTCTTTTTTTACGCCGTCAAATTCCCTACAATCCAGCCCATTGCCTGCCAACAACAATGAGGATCTCATGGGCACGACCAAACACAGTAAACTGCTTATCCTGGGTTCCGGCCCGGCGGGATACACCGCAGCGGTCTATGCTGCGCGCGCAAACCTGCAGCCGGTTCTGATCACCGGTATGGAGAAAGGCGGCCAACTGACCACCACGACCGAAGTGGAAAACTGGCCGGGCGATCCGAACGATCTGACCGGGCCACTGTTGATGGAACGTATGCACGAGCATGCGACTAAGTTTGAAACTGAGATCATCTTCGATCACATCAATAAAGTGGACCTGCAGCATCGTCCGTTCCGTCTGATTGGCGACAGCGCGGAATACACCTGTGATGCGCTGATCATCGCTACCGGCGCGTCCGCTCGCTATCTCGGTCTGCCGTCAGAAGAGGCATTCAAAGGCCGTGGCGTTTCTGCCTGCGCGACCTGCGACGGTTTTTTCTATCGTAACCAGAAAGTCGCGGTTATCGGCGGCGGTAACACGGCAGTCGAAGAAGCACTGTATCTGGCGAACATCGCCTCTGAAGTTCACCTGATTCACCGCCGCGACAGCTTCCGCGCGGAAAAAATTCTGATTAAACGTCTGATGGACAAAGTGGAGAACGGCAACATCGTGCTGCACACCCACCGCACGCTGGAAGAAGTGACTGGCGATCAGATGGGCGTCACGGGTCTGCGCCTGCGTAATACGCAGAATGCGGAAAACATTGAGTCGCTGGACGTCGCAGGTCTGTTTGTGGCCATCGGTCACAGCCCGAACACGGCAATTTTCGAAGGACAGCTTGAGCTCGAAAACGGCTACATCAAAGTGCAGTCCGGAAGCCATGGTAACGCGACCCAGACCAGCATCCCGGGCGTCTTCGCTGCGGGCGACGTGATGGACCATATTTACCGTCAGGCTATCACCTCCGCTGGCACCGGTTGTATGGCGGCGCTGGATGCCGAACGCTACCTTGATGGTTTAGCCGACGCGTGCAAATAGTTTTTACAAATCAGTAACAAAAGTAAATAAGGCGACTATAAGTCGCCTTTATTTTTGCCCCGTTGTAACATTGCGCTGCCTAAAAATTCTGATAACTCACCTGCAAAGTGCGCAATGAATAAAACTCGTCAACAAGAGCTAACCCGCTGGTTAAAACAGCAAAGTGTCATTTCCCAACGCTGGTTAATGATTTCCCGCCTGCTGGGGTTCGTGAGTGGCTTACTGATTGTCGCTCAGGCCTGGATAATGGCCCGCATTCTGCAACATATGATCATGGAGAACATCCCGCGTGAGGCGTTGCTGTTGCCATTTGTCGTATTGGTGTTGGTTTTTATCCTGCGCGCCTGGGTCGTATGGCTACGCGAACGCGTAGGTTTTCACGCAGGCCAGCACATCCGTTTTGAGATCCGCCGTCAGGTGCTGGACCGCCTTCAGCAGGCGGGTCCAGCGTGGATCCAGGGGCGGCCAGCAGGAAGTTGGGCCACGCTGGTGCTGGAGCAAATTGACGACATGCACGATTACTACGCACGCTATCTGCCGCAGATGGCGCTGGCAGTGTGTGTGCCCATCCTGATCGTGGCGGCTATTTTCCCGTCAAACTGGGCCGCTGCGCTTATCCTGCTCGGCACCGCGCCGCTGATCCCGCTGTTCATGGCGATGGTCGGTATGGGCGCTGCCGATGCTAACCGGCGTAATTTCCTCGCGCTGGCCCGTCTGAGCGGACATTTCCTCGATCGCTTACGCGGAATGGATACCCTGCGCATTTTTGGCCGTGGTGAAGCGGAAACGGAAAGTATTCGCGTCGCATCGCAAGATTTCCGCCAGCGCACAATGGAAGTGCTGCGCCTCGCCTTTTTATCATCGGGTGTACTGGAGTTTTTTACCTCGCTTTCCATTGCGCTGGTCGCGGTTTACTTTGGTTTTTCCTACCTCGGCGAACTTAATTTTGGCCACTACGGCACGGGCGTCACGCTGGCAGCAGGCTTCCTCGCCCTCATTCTGGCCCCTGAGTTTTTCCAGCCGCTGCGCGATTTGGGGACGTTTTATCACGCTAAAGCACAGGCGGTAGGCGCGGCTGACAGCCTGAAAACTTTTATGGAAACGCCGCTCGCCCATCCTGAACAAGGCGATATGGAACTCTCCACGCAAGAACCTGTTTCCATTGATGCTGAAGATCTCATCATCACCTCGCCGGAAGGTAAAACGCTGGCAGGACCGTTGAATTTTTCCGTAGCTGCCGGGCAGCGGGTCGTACTTGTGGGGCGTAGCGGTTCAGGTAAGAGTTCGTTGCTGAATGCGCTTTCCGGCTTCCTCTCTTATCAGGGATCGCTGCGTATTAACGGAGTGGAACTTCGCGATTTATCCCCGGAGTCCTGGCGTAAGCAGCTCTCCTGGGTGGGACAAAACCCGCAGTTGCCCGCGGCGACGATACGGGAAAACGTTCTGCTGGCACGCCCGAATGCCAGTGAGCAAGAGTTGCGTACCGCGCTTGATAGCGCCTGGGTCAGTGAATTCCTGCCGCTGTTACCACAGGGCGTGGATACGCCCGTTGGCGATCAGGCCGGACGTCTGTCCGTTGGTCAGGCGCAACGCGTGGCGGTAGCCCGCGCGCTCCTTAATTCCTGCAAGCTGCTGCTGCTGGATGAGCCTGCGGCCAGCCTGGACGCCCATAGCGAACAGCGGGTCATGCAGGCGCTGAAAGCGGCCTCAAAACGCCAGACCACTCTGATGGTCACGCACCAGCTTGAAGATCTTGCTGACTGGGATACGGTTTGGGTGATGCAGGACGGACAGATTATCGAACAGGGATCCTGGGCCGAACTGAGTACCGCCAATGGCGCATTTGCGACGCTGTTGGCCCATCGTCAGGAGGAAATCTAATGCGCGCGCTGCTGCCTTATCTGACGCTCTATAAACGTCACAAATGGATGTTAACGCTGGGTATTGTGCTGGCAATCATCACCCTGCTCGCCAGTATTGGCCTGCTGACGCTGTCCGGCTGGTTCCTTTCTGCGTCAGCCGTCGCGGGTTTTGCCGGTATCTACAGTTTTAATTATATGCTGCCTGCTGCGGGTGTGCGCGGCGCGGCCATTACCCGGACTGCCGGACGCTATTTTGAGCGACTGGTCAGCCATGATGCGACCTTCCGCGTACTGCAACATTTACGCGTTCATACCTTCAGCAAGCTGTTACCGCTCTCCCCTGCCGGACTGGCCCGTTATCGTCAGGGCGAACTGTTGAACCGCATAGTGGCAGATGTGGATACGCTGGATCACCTCTACCTGCGTGTTATCTCTCCCCTGGTGGGCGCCTTTGTGGTGATTATGGTCGTGACGATCGGTCTGAGCGTGCTGGATGTTACCCTCGCCTGCACCCTCGGCGGCGTGATGCTGTTGACGCTGTTTATTATGCCGCCGGTGTTTTATCGCGCCGGTAAAACTACCGGACAAAACCTGACGCACCTGCGCGGACAGTATCGCCAGCAACTGACCTCATGGCTACAGGGCCAGGCTGAATTGACCATTTTCGGCGCCAGCGACCGCTACCGCGCGCAGATGGAGACCACCGAGTTACAGTGGCACGAAGCGCAGCGTCGCCAGTCTGAACTTACGGCTCTGTCACAGGCGCTGATGTTGCTCATCGGTGCCGTCGCCATCTTACTGATGCTATGGATGGCGGCAGGCGGCGTAGGTGGTAACGCTCAGCCTGGCGCGCTGATTGCCCTGTTTGTCTTTTGCGCGCTGGCGGCATTTGAAGCGCTGGCTCCGGTTACCGGCGCATTCCAGCATCTGGGACAGGTCATCGCCTCCGCCATGCGGATCACGGAGCTGACTGAACAGAAGCCAGAAGTCACTTTCCCGACTGACGTATCCGACGTCCCGGATCGGGTCACCCTGACGCTGCGTGATGTTTCATTCAGCTATCCCGAACAGGCGCAAAAGGCGCTGGATTCGCTCTCTCTCCAGGTGAATCCAGGCGAACACATCGCCATTCTTGGACGCACCGGGTGCGGTAAATCGACATTACTCAAGTTGCTGACGCGCGCGTGGGATCCGCAGCAGGGCGAGATCCTGCTTAATGGTCGTCCGATTGCAACATTGAATGAAGCGACGCTGCGCAAAACCGTCAGCGTTGTGCCGCAGCGCGTGCACTTGTTCAGCGCCACCCTGCGCGACAACCTGTTGCTTGCGGCGCCCGACGCCAGTGACGAACAGCTGGCAGACACGTTGCGCCGCGTTGGGCTGGAGAAACTCCTCGACGATGCTGGCCTCAACAGTTGGCTGGGCGAAGGCGGTCGTCAGTTATCCGGTGGCGAACTGCGTCGCCTGGCGATCGCCCGCGCACTTTTGCACGATGCGCCGCTGATGCTGCTTGATGAACCGACGGAAGGCCTGGATGCGACGACCGAAAGCCAAATGCTTGAATTGCTGGCAGAGGTGATGCGCGAAAAAACGTTACTGATGGTGACGCATCGCCTGCGCGGACTTGCACGTTTTGATCAAATAATAGTGATGGACAACGGCCAAATTATTGAGCAAGGTAATCACGCAGATCTGTTAGCGCAGCAGGGTCGTTATTACCAGTTTAAGCAAGGTCTGTAAGCTATTATTGAACGATCCGACTCGCGTACTGGAGTTCTGCTGTCATGCGCCTGGTTCAGCTTTCCCGACACTCTATCGCCTTCCCTTCGCCGGAGGGCGCTTTACGCGAGCCAAACGGCCTGCTGGCGCTTGGGGGCGATCTCAGCCCTGCGCGCCTGCTGATGGCCTATCAACGGGGTATTTTTCCGTGGTTTTCGCCTGGCGACCCTATTCTCTGGTGGTCGCCGGATCCTCGTGCCGTCCTGTGGCCTGACACTTTTCATATCAGCCGCAGCATGAAGCGCTTCCATAAGCGTTCTCCATATCGCGTCACGCTGAATTACGCGTTTGGTCAGGTCATCGAAGGGTGCGCCAACGATCGCGATGAAGGCACCTGGATCACCCAGGGCGTGGTGGAGGCCTATCACCGACTGCACGAACTGGGACATGCGCACTCCATTGAGGTCTGGCGCGAAAATACGCTGGTTGGCGGGATGTATGGCGTTTCCCAGGGGGCTCTGTTTTGCGGCGAATCGATGTTCAGCCGACAAGAGAATGCGTCAAAAACTGCACTGCTGGTTTTTTGCGCAGAATTTGTCCGGCAGGGCGGCAAATTAATGGATTGTCAGGTGCTCAATAGTCATACCGAATCGTTAGGGGCGGTCGAAATTCCGCGCCGGGTATATCTGGAACACCTCGATGCATTGCGCCAGCAACGTTTACCTCGCGATTTTTGGGTCCCTCGCACGTTATTTTTGCCCCAGGGGTGAATGTTTTCGGCACATTTTTTGTCAGGGTGTTATAATTGCGGACGCAGAGTTGGTTTAGCCCATTACCCCGCTGCCGTTAAGGATCCGTTCGCGTCAGGTAACGCCATCGTTTATCTCATCGCTCCCTTATACGTTGCGCTTCACGTGCGGCTTTGTCGTGTGTTTTTGAAGCGATCCGGAGTAATGCGCCAAATTTTGTTTGCTGCGTTTTAAACGTGCAAATCTTTACTTATTAAAAGAACTTCGGCATTATCTTGCCGGTTCAAATTACGGTAGTGATACCCCAGAGGATTAGATGGCCAAAGAAGACAATATTGAAATGCAGGGTACCGTTCTCGAAACGTTACCTAATACCATGTTCCGCGTAGAGTTAGAAAACGGTCACGTGGTTACTGCACACATCTCCGGTAAAATGCGTAAAAACTACATCCGCATCCTGACGGGCGACAAAGTGACTGTTGAGCTGACCCCGTACGACCTGAGCAAAGGCCGCATTGTCTTCCGTAGTCGCTGAGTGTTTTCACGCCCGAATGGCGCCCAGATAATAAAAGGTCGGTCAAGCCGGCCTTTTTTGTTGCATGAAAATCCCTACTCCTCCGCCATTCGCGCATACTCATCCGTCAGAAAATCCACCAGCGCTCTGACCGATGGCAGCAATCCCCTGCGTGAAGGGAAAACCGCGTGAATGACCTCTCTTCGTGGTTCCCAACCTTCCAGTAATGCAACCAGTTCCCCGGCCGCAAGCTGTTCTTTCGCCATTAAGACAGGAAGTTGCACGGCACCGACGCCGGCAATGGCCGCCTCGCGTAATGCCAGCATGTCGGTCGTGATAAATCGTGGAGTAAAGTGCACTTCCGCTCTGGCTCCTTGTGGGCCATACAGTTCCCAGCGATGAATATGTTTGCCTGCCGAGAGACTCAGCCCGGGCCAACGGCTTAATTCCGACGGCACCGTAGGGGGGCCCATGCGTGCGATCAGTGCCGGGCTGGCAAACAACCGGTGTGCGCGGTCCGCAAGCACCCGCATCACCAGATCGCTGTCCTCAATCGGTCGCGGACGCACTCTGATCGCAATATCAACGCCTTCCCCTACCACATCAACGCGACGATTCGTGGCTTCGAGTTGCAACGTCACATCGGGGTAGCGCGCCATAAATTTCGCCAGCATCGGCCCCACGTGGACATGAAGCAGCGTTACCGGACACGTCAGCTTCACCACGCCACGAGGTTCAACCTGCAATGCGGCAATCGCATCCTGCGCCGCCTGTGCTTCTACCAGCATCGCTTTGCAGTGTTCATAGAACGTTTGCCCCACTTCCGTGACGTTAAACTGCCGCGTCGTCCGCTGGATGAGTCGCACTCCCAGTTGCTCCTCCAGTTGCGCAATGCGCCGGCTGAGCTTTGACTTCGGTTCATCGAGTGCGCGACCGGCTGCGGCAAACCCGCCCTGCTCCACGACATGGACAAACCACGCAAAATCATTGAGATCCGGCTTTATCATTTATTGTTCCAATTTCAGAACGATGAGGTTCATTTTAGCCACTACTCACCTCACTGTCATGAATATAAGCTTATTCATAACGTAACAAGCCATTGAGGAGAGAATGATGAAACAGGTTACAGGCGTCTATACCGCACCTCGTCCGCACTGGGTTGGCGATGGATTTCCGGTTCGTTCACTGTTTTCGTACCAGTCCCACGCAGAGCAGTTGAGCCCCTTTCTGCTGCTCGACTATGCCGGCCCCCATACCTTCGCGCCGGGAGCGGAAAAGCGTGGAGTGGGTGAACATCCCCACCGTGGCTTTGAAACGGTGACAATCGTGTACCGCGGTGAAGTTGAGCATCGCGATTCAACCGGTCGCGGCGGCATTATCGGCCCCGGCGACGTGCAATGGATGACCGCGGGTGCTGGCATTCTGCATGAAGAATTTCACTCTGAAGCTTTCACCCATAAGGGGGGAGAACTGGAGATGGTGCAACTGTGGGTGAACCTGCCAGCAAAAGACAAAATGACGGCGCCGGGTTATCAGAGCATCACCCAGGATTTCATTCCGACCGTTGAGCTGCCGGACGATGCAGGGACAGCGCGAATCATTGCCGGTCAGTATCAGCAGACGACCGGTCCGGCACACACGTTCTCGCCGCTGAACGTCTGGGATATGCGGTTACAACAGGCGCGCCCGGTGACGCTTTCGCAACCTGAAGGGTGGAGTACCGCGCTGGTCATCCTGAAAGGCTCAATCACGGTAAATGGATCGACAACAGCAAGCGAGGCGCAACTGGTGGTATTAAGCCAGCAAGGGGACACGCTGCATCTGGAAGCCACCCGCGATGCCAGCGTATTGTTACTGTCGGGAGAGCCGCTGAATGAACCGGTCGTCGGCTACGGTCCGTTTGTCATGAATACCAGACAAGAAATCGCAGAAGCCATTCGCGATTTTAATGGGGGCCGCTTTGGTCAAATCTGAGCGTGAGGAGGTCGTGAAGAGCCTCGAATTGCTGGATTCACAACGCTAAATCGCTTCCCCGACGGGTTCCGTTGGGGAAGATGTACAATGCGTAACCAAACGAGAAGCAAAGCGTAAATACTGCTTGACCGTTTTAACGCAACTCCCTATAGTAGCGCCCCGTTGCCCCCCAAGCGGTCAGGCAGCAATACAATATGGTGAGGTGTCCGAGTGGCTGAAGGAGCACGCCTGGAAAGTGTGTATACGGCAACGTATCGGGGGTTCGAATCCCCCCCTCACCGCCATATTTCAGATGAGAGCCGGTACTTATGTATCGGCTC
>NZ_JASJUI010000020.1:0-4376 GCF_047467925.1 Citrobacter sp. ANG330
TGCTGTAGATTTGCCGGAGAGTGGCCTTGCCTTATCCGACCAACACAGCGTCATGAAACATGATCCCGCCATAATACAAGCCATACTGCGGCATATGCGGTAAACTAGCCGCGATTTTGCATCAGGAAAGCGTCTATGAATCACTCCCTTAAAGCCTGGAATACATTCGGTCTCGAGCAGTCCGCTAATGAGATTGTTTGTGTTGAAAACGAACAACAATTAGTGAATGTCTGGCAATCTGCGAATGCGTTACATCAACCGGTATTAATACTGGGTGAAGGGAGTAACGTCTTGTTTCTCGATACCTTCCACGGGACGGTCATTATCAACCGTATCAAAGGTATTGAGGTGACAGAACAGCCGGAAGCCTGGCAATTGCATATCGGCGCCGGTGAAAACTGGCATCGTCTGGTCGAACATACACTACAGCTGGGCATGGCTGGGCTGGAAAACCTGGCGCTTATCCCTGGTTGTGTGGGGTCTTCCCCTATCCAGAATATCGGCGCTTATGGTGTAGAACTCCAGCGAGTTTGTGCTTATGTTGACTGCGTAGAACTGGCAACGGGTAAAACACAGCGCGTCAGCGCAACAGAGTGTCGATTTGGCTACCGTGACAGCATTTTCAAGCATGAGTATCAGGATCGCTATGCGATCGTTGCCGTGGGTTTACGCCTGATGAAACAATGGCAGCCGGTGTTGACCTATGGTGATTTGGCGCGCCTGGATCCCGCCACGGTTACACCGCAGCAGGTGTTCGATTCAGTTTGCCATATGCGCAGAACGAAGCTGCCCGACCCAAATATTAGCGGGAATGCAGGCAGTTTTTTTAAAAATCCCGTTGTGGCAAAGGACGTGGCTGAGGCACTGCTGTCTCAGTTTCCAAATGCCCCTCATTATCCTCAATCTGATGGTTCAGTAAAACTGGCGGCTGGCTGGCTCATTGACCAGTGTGAGCTGAAAGGCGTGAGTATCGGAGGGGCAGCCGTGCATCGTCAACAGGCACTTGTACTTATTAATGCGGGTAATGCGACAAGCGAAGATGTGGTCAATCTCGCGCATCTGGTGCGTGAAAAAGTCGGTGAGAAATTTAACGTCTGGCTGGAACCTGAAGTACGTTTCATCGGTCAGACGGGTGAAGTCAATGCCGTGGAGATCATTGCATGAAGGATAATACCGTTCCCCTGACGCTTATCTCCTTGCTGGCTGACGGCGAGTTTCATTCTGGCGAGCAACTGGGTGAAAAGCTGGGGATGAGTCGGGCTGCCATCAATAAACATATCCAGACCTTACGTGACTGGGGAGTCGACGTTTTTACTGTCCCAGGCAAAGGATACAGTCTGCCGGAGCCGATCGAGTTACTGGATGCTGAGCGCATATACAGCCAGTTGGATCACGGTACAGTAGCTGTGCTGCCAGTTATCGATTCTACCAATCAGTACCTGCTGGACCGTATCGAGCTATTACAGTCTGGCGATGCCTGTGTGGCGGAATATCAACAGGCAGGCCGTGGACGTCGTGGACGTAAGTGGTTTTCTCCCTTTGGCGCAAACCTTTATCTTTCGATGTTCTGGCGTCTGGAGCAGGGACCTGCCGCCGCGATCGGCTTAAGCCTGGTGATCGGTATCGTTATGGCCGAGGTGCTGCGCGATCTGGGTGCGGATAAAGTTCGAGTGAAGTGGCCTAACGATCTCTACCTGCTGGATCGTAAACTGGCGGGGATCCTGGTCGAGTTGACGGGTAAGACGGGCGATGCTGCCCAGATCGTCATTGGTGCTGGCATTAACATGGCGATGCGCCGTGTGGAAGAGGGCGTGGTGAATCAGGGATGGATTACGCTGCAGGAAGCCGGGATTACGCTTGATCGTAACACGCTGGCCGCGAGACTCATTCGGGAATTACGTACTGCGCTGGAGTTATTTGAACAGGAAGGACTGGAGCCTTATCTTTCCCGCTGGGAAAAACTGGATAACTTTATCAATCGTCCGGTTAAACTGATTATCGGTGATAAAGAAATATTCGGTATTTCTCGTGGTATTGACACGCAAGGCGCATTACTTCTGGAACAGGATGGGATAGTGAAACCCTGGGTTGGGGGAGAAATCTCTCTGAGAAGTGCAGAATAAGAGAAAGGGAGCTTAGGCTCCCTTTTTTCATTATTTTCGCAGGCGAACCTGCTCAACGGCATGATTCGCGCTCTTGGTCATGATCAGACTTGCGCGCTCACGCGTGGGTAAAATGTTCTGCTTTAAATTCAGCCAGTTAATTTCTTTCCATAATGAGGAGGCTGTATTGATTGCTTCCTCTTCCGTCAGTTTTGCATAGTTATGGAAATAAGAGTCGGGGTCGGTAAATGCACCCTCGCGGAATTTAAGAAAGCGATTGATATACCATGTCTGTAGTAAATCTTCCGGCGCATCAACATAAATAGAGAAGTCGACGAAGTCCGAAACAAATACATGATGTGGATCGTGTGGATAGTCCATCCCACTCTGCAGAACATTAAGTCCTTCGAGAATTAATATATCAGGCTGGGCAACGGTTTTATCTCCGTCAGGGATCACATCATAAATCAGATGCGAATAAACCGGCGCGGTGACGTTTGGCACGCCAGACTTCAGGTCGGAGACGAACTTGACCAGACGGTGCATGTCATACGATTCAGGAAACCCTTTTTTCTTCATTAACCCACGGTCTTTTAATACCTGGTTTGGATGAAGGAAGCCATCGGTGGTGATTAACTCGACGCGACGATGTTCTGGCCAGCGACTCAGTAACGCCTGCAATACACGCGCGGTGGTACTTTTCCCTACCGCCACGCTGCCCGCAATACTGATGATATAAGGAATGCGCTCGCCATTCGTACCCAGAAACTGTTCGAGAACCGCCTGACGGCGCAGGTTCGAGCTGATATAGAAGTTAAGCAAACGCGACAGGGGTAAATAGATCTCTGCAACTTCTTCCAGCGATAAATCTTCATTAATCCCTTTTAACCGCGCGATCTCTTCTTCAGTGAGGGTCATCGGCACGGAATCACGAAGCGCAGCCCACTGGTTGCGGTCAAACTGTAGGTAAGGCGTCATTAACGTTTGCTCTTTTATACGCATAAGCATGTTTCTGGCTGTCATTACATCTTCAGGGCAGTGATAAAAAGCGCGTCATCCCCTGCATGCAATGGCACGTCACATTTCAGTTAATTTGGACAATGGGCAGGAGGGTAACACCAGATGGGAGGGAATAATAAGAAAAAATCTCTTCCTGCCGCCATTACCTGAAAAGTTATGTGACAGATATTCCAGATGTGCAGACGCTGATTTGACGCGTTGAAGGGCTCGCTGGCGCAGGTGGGAGGAAATGTGCTACCAGGTAATGTCGAAATTTTATGCTAAGCTGACTGAAAATACGCCATTTTTTGGCCGTATAGCGCAAAATGTGAGCAATAGAACATTTTATGCAATTTTTTAGTTGCATGAGCACGCAGGTCTCCATAGAATGCGCGCTACTTGATGCCGACTTAGCTCAGTAGGTAGAGCAACTGACTTGTAATCAGTAGGTCACCAGTTCGATTCCGGTAGTCGGCACCATCAAGTCCGGTGGGGTTCCCGAGCGGCCAAAGGGAGCAGACTGTAAATCTGCCGTCACAGACTTCGAAGGTTCGAATCCTTCCCCCACCACCACTTTCTGGCAGCGATTGCTGTCTGAGCTGGTTAAGAAAATAATCGGCTCGAATGAGAAAAGAGACTTGTCTCTTTTTTTGTTACAGAAAGAACTGGGTAGCCGAGTTCCAGGATGCGGGCATCGTATAATGGCTATTACCTCAGCCTTCCAAGCTGATGATGCGGGTTCGATTCCCGCTGCCCGCTCCAGACGTGCTGATATGGCTCAGTTGGTAGAGCGCACCCTTGGTAAGGGTGAGGTCCCCAGTTCGACTCTGGGTATCAGCACCACTTCACTTCTCCTTCCCGTGTTTTCTCTGTAACGACTCAATGAATCAACAGTTCAGGCATATTGCCTGGTTGATGTGGTGATATCACCGATTTATCCGTGTCTTAGAGGGACAATCGATGTCTAAAGAAAAGTTTGAACGTACAAAACCGCACGTTAACGTCGGTACTATCGGCCACGTTGACCATGGTAAAACAACGCTGACCGCTGCCATCACTACCGTACTGGCTAAAACCTACGGCGGTGCTGCTCGCGCATTTGATCAGATCGATAACGCGCCGGAAGAAAAAGCTCGTGGTATCACCATCAACACCTCTCACGTTGAATATGACACCCCGACTCGCCACTACGCGCACGTAGACTGCCCGGGGCACGCCGACTATGTTAAAAACATGATCACCGGTGCTGCGCAGATGGACGGCGCGATCCTGGTT
>NZ_JASJUI010000021.1:0-3000 GCF_047467925.1 Citrobacter sp. ANG330
GTGTGTTCGAGTCTCTCAAATTTTCGCAAAACGATGATGAATCGAAAGAAACATCTTCGGGTTGTGAGGTTAAGCGACTAAGCGTACACGGTGGATGCCCTGGCAGTCAGAGGCGATGAAGGACGTGCTAATCTGCGAAAAGCGTCGGTAAGGTGATATGAACCGTTATAGCCGGCGATGTCCGAATGGGGAAACCCAGTGCAATTCGTTGCACTATCGTTAACTGAATACATAGGTTAACGAGGCGAACCGGGGGAACTGAAACATCTAAGTACCCCGAGGAAAAGAAATCAACCGAGATTCCCCCAGTAGCGGCGAGCGAACGGGGAGCAGCCCAGAGCCTGAATCAGCATGTGTGTTAGTGGAAGTGTCTGGAAAGGCACGCGATACAGGGTGACAGCCCCGTACACAAAAGTGCATGTGTTGTGAGCTCGATGAGTAGGGCGGGACACGTGGTATCCTGTCTGAATATGGGGGGACCATCCTCCAAGGCTAAATACTCCTGACTGACCGATAGTGAACCAGTACCGTGAGGGAAAGGCGAAAAGAACCCCGGCGAGGGGAGTGAAAAAGAACCTGAAACCGTGTACGTACAAGCAGTGGGAGCCTCTTAATGGGGTGACTGCGTACCTTTTGTATAATGGGTCAGCGACTTATATTCTGTAGCAAGGTTAACCGAATAGGGGAGCCGAAGGGAAACCGAGTCTTAACTGGGCGTTAAGTTGCAGGGTATAGACCCGAAACCCGGTGATCTAGCCATGGGCAGGTTGAAGGTTGGGTAACACTAACTGGAGGACCGAACCGACTAATGTTGAAAAATTAGCGGATGACTTGTGGCTGGGGGTGAAAGGCCAATCAAACCGGGAGATAGCTGGTTCTCCCCGAAAGCTATTTAGGTAGCGCCTCGTGAATTCATCTTCGGGGGTAGAGCACTGTTTCGGCTAGGGGGTCATCCCGACTTACCAACCCGATGCAAACTGCGAATACCGAAGAATGTTATCACGGGAGACACACGGCGGGTGCTAACGTCCGTCGTGAAGAGGGAAACAACCCAGACCGCCAGCTAAGGTCCCAAAGTCATGGTTAAGTGGGAAACGATGTGGGAAGGCTCAGACAGCCAGGATGTTGGCTTAGAAGCAGCCATCATTTAAAGAAAGCGTAATAGCTCACTGGTCGAGTCGGCCTGCGCGGAAGATGTAACGGGGCTAAACCATGCACCGAAGCTGCGGCAGCGACACAATGTGTTGTTGGGTAGGGGAGCGTTCTGTAAGCCTGTGAAGGTGTGCTGTGAGGCATGCTGGAGGTATCAGAAGTGCGAATGCTGACATAAGTAACGATAAAGCGGGTGAAAAGCCCGCTCGCCGGAAGACCAAGGGTTCCTGTCCAACGTTAATCGGGGCAGGGTGAGTCGACCCCTAAGGCGAGGCCGAAAGGCGTAGTCGATGGGAAACAGGTTAATATTCCTGTACTTGGTGTTACTGCGAAGGGGGGACGGAGAAGGCTATGTTGGCCGGGCGACGGTTGTCCCGGTTTAAGCGTGTAGGTGTGTGTTCCAGGTAAATCCGGTTCACTTTAACACTGAGGCGTGATGACGAGGCACTACGGTGCTGAAGCAACAAATGCCCTGCTTCCAGGAAAAGCCTCTAAGCATCAGGTAACATCAAATCGTACCCCAAACCGACACAGGTGGTCAGGTAGAGAATACCAAGGCGCTTGAGAGAACTCGGGTGAAGGAACTAGGCAAAATGGTGCCGTAACTTCGGGAGAAGGCACGCTGATATGTAGGTGAAGTGATTTACTCATGGAGCTGAAATCAGTCGAAGATACCAGCTGGCTGCAACTGTTTATTAAAAACACAGCACTGTGCAAACACGAAAGTGGACGTATACGGTGTGACGCCTGCCCGGTGCCGGAAGGTTAATTGATGGGGTTATCCGTAAGGAGAAGCTCTTGATCGAAGCCCCGGTAAACGGCGGCCGTAACTATAACGGTCCTAAGGTAGCGAAATTCCTTGTCGGGTAAGTTCCGACCTGCACGAATGGCGTAATGATGGCCAGGCTGTCTCCACCCGAGACTCAGTGAAATTGAACTCGCTGTGAAGATGCAGTGTACCCGCGGCAAGACGGAAAGACCCCGTGAACCTTTACTATAGCTTGACACTGAACACTGGTCCTTGATGTGTAGGATAGGTGGGAGGCTTTGAAGTGTGGACGCCAGTCTGCATGGAGCCGCCCTTGAAATACCACCCTTTAATGGCTGGTGTTCTAACGTAGGCCCGTTACCCGGGTTGCGGACAGTGTCTGGTGGGTAGTTTGACTGGGGCGGTCTCCTCCTAAAGAGTAACGGAGGAGCACGAAGGTTAGCTAATCCTGGTCGGACATCAGGAGGTTAGTGCAAAGGCATAAGCTAGCTTGACTGCGAGCGTGACGGCGCGAGCAGGTGCGAAAGCAGGTCTTAGTGATCCGGTGGTTCTGAATGGAAGGGCCATCGCTCAACGGATAAAAGGTACTCCGGGGATAACAGGCTGATACCGCCCAAGAGTTCATATCGACGGCGGTGTTTGGCACCTCGATGTCGGCTCATCACATCCTGGGGCTGAAGTAGGTCCCAAGGGTATGGCTGTTCGCCATTTAAAGTGGTACGCGAGCTGGGTTTAGAACGTCGTGAGACAGTTCGGTCCCTATCTGCCGTGGGCGCTGGAGAATTGAGGGGGGCTGCTCCTAGTACGAGAGGACCGGAGTGGACGCATCACTGGTGTTCGGGTTGTCATGCCAATGGCACTGCCCGGTAGCTAAATGCGGAAGAGATAAGTGCTGAAAGCATCTAAGCACGAAACTTGCCCCGAGATGAGTTCTCCCTGACCCTTTAAGGGTCCTGAAGGAACGTTGAAGACGACGACGTTGATAGGCCGGGTGTGTAAGCGCAGCGATGCGTTGAGCTAACCGGTACTAATGAACCGTGAGGCTTAACCTTACAACGCCGAAGATGTTTTGGCGGATT
>NZ_JASJUI010000022.1:0-2165 GCF_047467925.1 Citrobacter sp. ANG330
CGCCAGAGGCGTGAAGCTGCCAGGTACGTATATCCAGCGGATGGCATTTTCATCGTCAGGCGTGCCATCCGTGCCGAGCGGGATTTCTTCCGTTAACTGGTCGCCGTTCCAGTGAAAATCCATACCGGGCTTGTCCCGGTTGGTACAGCGCTTGCTGATGCGTCTGCCGAACGGGTCGTATTGATATTCCCAGCGTTCGCCTTCCGGTGTTTCCAGTCCGGTTAACTGGCTTTGCGCATCCCAGCGGTAGCGCCAGAGGAGAGGGCGGTAGTCATCGCTGTGTCAGCATCTGCCTCGAAGACCGCAAAACCGACATAGTCCTGTTTTACTCACAATAACCAACCTACATCTTAAAAGTGACTGGCTGGTCGTCGCGGGGTTTGATACCGGGCGTGCCGTGATGGTGAAGATTACGGAGGGCGCTTGAATATTATTGCTGGCACCAATGAGGTGCAGGCGCTGCGCGAATAGCTTTATCAGGCTGAACAGGTAGCCAGGGAGATGAAGGTCATGCTTGTTTAGTGAATTTAATGGTAATTAAATAATAAAATGTCGGGAGGGTTTAAGTATTCTTCCCAGCTTCCTTTTTATCAAATGTTATTTTAATAAATTATCAATTTTATTTTTTATAGTTTCAATTCTAATAATAATATTCTCATCATTCAAAACTTCTGTATTTATTTTAGAAAAATAAAACTTTAATTTAAGTAACATTTCTGTAGCGGTTGAACTATAGTTCACCGCATCATCAATACCGTCATAGATATCTGCATTCACCAGATCCCTGATAGATGAATTTAATTCATTGATCTCTTTATGAAAATCTATATTCATGTTTAATGTTTACTAAATGTAATAATATCAACACCATCTGGAGGAGCAACAACTTCAATACCTCCGCCAAGATTATCCCCTATGCCGGGAGCCGGACGGGTAATAAAATCGCTTCCCGGTTTTAATTTCGCAGTCATTATGAAATCACTACGATCAATGTTTTCCTGCGGTATGCCATATCTTCCCGCATATCCTGGGCTTGAGGAGGGTTCTAAAGCCCAAAATTGTGCCCCAGTTGTTTCACTACGCTCTGTTGTTCCCATACGATAAAGAGTAGCTCCATTTTCAACTTTTTCTCTCGCAGCTAAAGCTTCTGGAGAATTAGACTGATACGCCGAACCATAAGGCGTTTCTATATGCTCCTTACATAGCCCAAGCGGATCAATATATTTAAGAGGATTTGATACATAACTATAGGGGGTTATCCCCCCACCCAGCCCCACCGGGTCTGCACAAAGATACTGCCCCGCGTCACAATCATAGTACAAAAAATGATTGCAGTACCCTCAAAACCGTGAAAATGAGAAGAATTTTCCCCACCTTATTTTCCTTTATTCTATTTTTATACAAGACCAATGGCAGTTACAGCAAAAAAGCCCGGGTTTGGGTTGGCTGATGTTTTCAATTTTGATAGCATCATAGTTAATGAATGAGTTACTCTTCATCTGTATGAAAACCTCATGAAAATGGTAGTCACTAACTTTACTATCAAGTATTGTAAAACCATGTTGGGTAAAAAATAACACTAATTCTGTTATTGGTTTACAAACTTCAATATCATCTATTTTCATAATCATTTTAACACTATGGGTTCTCCGGTTGCACGCAGAACGTTCTGATAATCATCCACAAAATATTGTATGGCACCACCTTCACCCAAATGAGGATTGGCATTCACAATCGAGGTGGCTACATCAGTATCTTTTAATACCTCATACCCCTGAACTTGCGATCTATAACCAAAAACATCATGAGGCTTAACTTGAGCACTTCTCCAGAGTAATGACATTGATCCATCTGCCGCATCTAATGTTGATTGTGATAAATAAAATTCCGTTTGCCCAGGAACTCCACCGTAAATAATATCACCTTGTTTTAGAGTCCCTATTTTCCAGTCATCAACACCTGGATAATCACCCTTACCCTGCCATTTTGAAGCATTAGTAATTATATCATCTTTGCATAACCCAAGTGGATCTATGTATTTTAGTGGATTTTTGACATATCCATACGGATTTAACCCACCTCTTAGCCCTATCGGATCCGCGCAAAGATACTGCCCCGCGTCACAATCATAGTACCGGAAACGGTTGTAGTATAGCCCTGATTCG
>NZ_JASJUI010000023.1:0-2093 GCF_047467925.1 Citrobacter sp. ANG330
CGAAACGCAGCGCCGCTTCGGCGAGTACGAACTGACCACGGCATACACGCCGGGCGGTCAGCTACAGCACCATCACCTCAGCATTCTCCAGCTTAACCGCGACTACACCTGGAACAGCGGCGGACAGCTGGTCCGTATCAGCGGGCAGCATGAGCAGCGGGATTATCAGTACGGCGACGCCGGGAGGTTGCTCGGCACACACATTAAATCGTCCCACCACGACCTGGTGCAGTGGACGCTCACCGACCCGGCGGGCAACCGGACAGCGGAACGGGATAAATATCCGATGCTGCCGGAAAGCTTCCCGGATAACCGCATCACCCAGGATGTGGAGAACTTTTATCATTATGACGAACACGGCAGGCTGACGGAGAAAAACGAGCGCCGGATACACCCGCACGGCAGCTTCGTACATCACTACCGCTACGATAACCAGCACCGACTGGTGCACTACCGCCGGATGCAGGCAGGCAACGTGCTGACGAAAAGCCGTTATCTTTACGACCCACTGGGACGGCGAATCAGCAAACGGGTGTGGGCATGTACGGTATTTCACGATGGCTCGTGTTCACAGCCGGCGCTGCAGGAAACCGTGTGGTACGCCTGGGACGGCGACAGGCTGACCACCACGCAGACGGACAAAACCCGTATACAGACGGTGTACCAGCCGGGGAGCTTTACGCCGTTCATCCGTATTGAAACGGCAACCGCAGAGCTGGCAAAAGCAGCACGTCGCACGCTGGCCGAGAAATTTCAGCAGGAAGCAAACGTGACCTTCCCGCCAGAACTGGTGGCAATGGTGGATAATCTGGAAGCGGAACTACGGCGCGGAGAACTCAGCGAAGCCACCCGGGCGTGGCTGGCACAGTGCGGCCTGACGCCGGAGCAGATGAAAAATCAGCTGGAGCCGGAATATACGCCGGAACGCAAAATCCACCTGTACCACTGCGACCACCGGGGGCTGCCGCTGGCGCTGATTGACATTAAAGGACGGGTTGCGTGGCGAGCTGAGTCTGATGAATGGGGGAATATGCTGCGGGAAGATAATCCGCATAACCTGGAACAGCTCATCCGCCTGCCGGGCCAGCAGTATGATAAAGAGACAGGACTGTACTATAACAGGCACCGTTACTACGACCCGTTACAGGGAAGGTATATCACTCAGGACCCGATAGGGCTGGAAGGGGGATGGAATTTATATAGTTACCCGTTAAATCCGATTATAGGCATGGATCCATTAGGTTTATATCAGATGTGCCATAGAAAATTCGATCCTGTGCCCGTTCCATATGCAAG
Source organism: Citrobacter sp. ANG330 (assembly GCF_047467925.1). Taxonomy (NCBI): domain Bacteria; kingdom Pseudomonadati; phylum Pseudomonadota; class Gammaproteobacteria; order Enterobacterales; family Enterobacteriaceae; genus Citrobacter; species Citrobacter sp. ANG330. The sequence goes on from NZ_JASJUI010000023.1 coordinate 1,297, forward strand.
GCATTGCTATATGAAGTTTGAAGATGGTACTACATCAAGTTTTGACAATAAGGGAGTTCATGCAGATCCTGCCCCCAATAAATCAGGTACAATATGTACTGAGCCTCAAAATCCATCACTCGATGAGTGTATTCGAGAAGCGATGAAGCAATGTAAAGGTGAAAAGTATCACTTTACTGAGTTTAACTGTTGCCACTGTGCAGAACAGGCGATGAAATCTTGTGGCGCATCTATCCCTAAGACATCATGGCCAAACGCCCCAATAAATCCTGGGCCACAACCCGGAGAACCCGGCTATATCCGAGAGCCAGTATTTGGATCAAGTCTGGGAGATAGATAAGTATGTTAAAATATTTCATTGCCGAACTTTTATGGGTGTTTTTATTTTTATTTTTGTTAATAATGGAGAAGTATATTCCCATATATGTATATGAGCGAATAAATCTTCCTGCATCCATCATCTCGTGGGTATCATGGGGATTTCTTATTCTGTGTGGCTTGAGAGTTTCGTGGTATAAAGATCTGAGTGCCTGGTGGTTATGTTGCGTATATGCTTTTATAATATCTATTTTTATTTTCATATATAACACCTTCGCCTATAGATTACATCAACCATCTGATTTTCCAGACGTTGTTGGAAGTATATGGTTGTCAGCGATTTTCTTTGCCTTAAGTTTTTGTGTCATTTTTGTTGGCTTTTTTACAGGTATTATTCTGAAGTATTTACTGTCTAAATTAAATTAATATTTTTATTAAGAGATTGTAGCTACACACTGTACCAGTCGGGAAGCTTTACG
>NZ_JASJUI010000024.1:0-1837 GCF_047467925.1 Citrobacter sp. ANG330
AGCGTTGATGATTTCGGTCAGGCGGGTGAGCCTGTCGTAACTTGACGAGTATTAAATAATAACAGCCGGGATGATTTGAGGATCTTTCCCGCTTTTTATTTAATAAGAATAGATCATCGTTCTTCTATATGATAAGTGTCCTTATCAGTCCAGTATATAATCTTATATTTCCCGAAATTAATATTTTGTTCTTTATAATATTCCATTACTTCTGACGGATACCAACCATATCCATATAAAAAAGAGCACCTTCACTGATTAGCAATCTTATTATTCTTTTTTTATCTTGGTCATCACTTACAGGTAAAACCATAAATTCATTTATTGATGAAAAACCTATCACCTGCATTTTGCTAATCAAATGCTGACCAAAAACTCTTATTTTTACAGTATTTCCCGCTATATCAATAACAATAATGGAATGATTTGGCATCTTATTCAATTTACATTCACCCGTATAGTTACTGGAGTTGATGTTGGTACAGAGTTTATCATCATTTCTGGTGCTCCTCGCGGCAAGTGCTGACCTGGGCCTAAAAAATAATCATTGCCGCCTAATGGACTTCGTGGTTGCATATTAGAAATGCCATCAACTCTTCTAATATTGAATCCATCACTTAATGAACCCGGATATAACCCCATATCTTTTTCAATAGTCGAAGCAAGAGATTTAGGTATAGTAATCTCTCCATTTTCAATACCATTGAAATATTTCAACGCACCTTCTTTGTCGGTAACAAATGTACCATCTCGACCAATTGCAGGATATTGATTCCAACTTTTGGACTTATATTATATCCCACATCATCTTGTAACATTTGCGCTTTCAACCTTACATAATCCAAGCGGATCAATATAATTAAGAGGATTTGATACATACTGTATAAGTGTAACCCACCAAGTAGCACTATCGAGTCAGGACAGCAAATCTACCCGATCGGTGGATCGTACTATAGGTTTTGTTCGTACATTCCAGAAATCACCATATTGTAGTTCATATGCTACCGTCATACCCTGATAAATAAAGTTATCTGCACAAGGCTTATTCTCCTGCTAAGATAGCTGTTGCATAGTCTACTATTTTATCGAGTTTTCTTTCCTCTGTAATAGAAAAATTAGCATACTGAGCCATTGCTCTGCATGTAGATAATTCCTTAATGGACTCTAAGTGATTATTTAAGTTCTTTATATTATTATACCTTAATGAAAAAAAATCAGCAGACTGTTTTTTTCCATTATTTTTTAATTCAATAATTATTTCATTTAAAACATTAAGTAAATTTTCTGTTTTCATTACCACGGAACCCCTGTTGTATTTGTTACCCAAACATCAGGAACATTCGATATCACAGCTTGATATCCACCACCAGGATATCCTGCGCCCTGAGCGGCTGCGGTTCCCTCGCTAACCCATGTACCTTGAGGAACTCTAAATTTTGACACATCAGTAATATTGACACCCCAATCATGGCGAATAGCAAGATCCTGCCTCAGTGTATCTTCTGATGTATATAATTTATTCGTTAACCATGAATATTTTCTACCGGTTCTATTATCTACACCATGATATTTATAGAAAAACTCATCCTGAGTCAACTTTCTATTTGTATATATCCCATTTTCGAAAGTTGATGCAATATTATCTGGTAATTTAGGGCCGGGATAAGAATTACTTACATCCGTTTTACATAATCCCAACGGATCAATATAGCCAAGCGGATTAGGTACATAGGAGTAACTGTTTATCCCCCCAAGTAGCCCCACCGGGTCTGCACAAAGATACTGCCCCGCCTCACAATCATAGTACCGGAACCGGTTGTAGTACAGCCCTGATTCT
>NZ_JASJUI010000025.1:0-1793 GCF_047467925.1 Citrobacter sp. ANG330
GAAGCTCCCCGGCAGGTACACCGTCTGGATACGGGTTTTGTCCGTCTGCGTGGTGGTCAGCCGGTTGCCATCCCAGGCGTACCGCACGGTTTCCTGCAGCGCCGGCTGTGAACACGAGCCATCGTGATATACCGTACATGCCCACACCCGTTTACTGACGCGGCGGCCCAATGGGTCGTAAAGATAACGGCTTTCCGTCAGCACGTTGCCTGCCTGCATCCGGCGGTAGTGCACCAGTCGGTGCTGGTTATCGTAGCGGTAGTGATGTACGACGCTGCCGTGCGGGTGTATCCGGCGCTCGTTTTTCTCCGTCAGCCTGCCGTGTTCGTCATAATGATAAAAGTTCTCCACATCCTGGCTGATGCGGTTATCCGGGAAGCGTTCCGGCAGCATCGGGTATTTATCCCGTTCCGTTGTCCGGTTGCCCGCCGGGTCGCTGGAGTAGCGCCGGAGGTTCGCTGTCTCTCCCTGTGCAGGCTGTCGCGAGTGAAGTCGATACGCGGATGTCGCTGAGCTTCAACCTGGCGATATAGCCGTAGCCATAAGTGGGCCATTCCGCCGGCGGCAGATTATCGGGTGGGGACGGGTTGTATTTGCCGTTTTCATTTGAACTTCATGTAAGAATTATTGATACATATACTAAAATATATATTTTAATAATTAGAGCTATTACCCACCTTGTATACATCGTTTTCTAAGGAATTCATGGACTACACTATCAATTTCTTCTTTCGAAGATAAATTATCTAAGTAGTCACAAGGTAAATAAAAGACATCTCCATCTGCCATTGTGAAAACTCGCGCAGGTAAAGATATATCATTATCAATATGGATGTTGGTGATAATCCAATAATATGGAAAGTTTACATTTTTTGTGGGAATACCCAATAAATCGTAAAATTTGTTTTTATATGTTATTCCATTCTTAACAAAAAGTGGTTCAATTTCTATACCACGAGTATGGGGTGGCGTATATTCTTCTTTTGCTGAAAATGATTGCATTAAAGCCCATATAGGCTTATTTGCAAGCTCACCATGATGAAATATCCAGTAAATATAACCTCCTGATAAAGTGAGCGTTCCTGCTAATAACATTGCAATTGACATATGTTTTTTACTCATTGATTAAAGCTCGTTAAATTAGAAGGGATAGCACCATTCTGAGGTGAAACAATTGGAGGCATATTCGATGATAGCGCGCCAATCATCGATACTGTAGAAGGGAGAAACGCTGGCATTCCTTGTGCAAACTCATCATATCTATCTGGCATTAAAACGGAGTTTATTGTATCTCTTGCAACCCCTGCATGATCCATTGCATCTATAACCATAGTTGCACAGTTATGGGTAAGATATTCATAATCACTTCTATCTGTTTTATAATTTGCATTAATATAATCAATCATATTTTGTTCTTGTTCTGGTGTGGTTTTAATTGTACGTATCGTCGTACTCCTGCGTTTTGCTTGGTCAGTTAAATAAGATACAACGTTCCCCCCGCGTGGAGTATTCGTCCCATAGCTATATACTCCTTTTCCAGTAAACGCCATCGCCGAATGTCCTAATGGATTACCATCTGTTGGTCCTCCAGATAAAATGATTGTGTCTAATCCATAGGGGTCTATATTTGTGATCGGATTAAGCGGGTATTTATACGGATTCCACCCTCCCGCTAACCCAATCGGATCCTGCGTGATATACCGGCCCAGTAACGGGTCGTAATAACGATGTCGGTTATAGAACAGTCCTGTCTCCTTATCCCACTGCTGCCCCGGCAGACGAATAAGCTGTTG
>NZ_JASJUI010000026.1:0-1646 GCF_047467925.1 Citrobacter sp. ANG330
CACTACAAAGGCAGGTTCTTTAAGGTAAGGAGGTGATCCAACCGCAGGTTCCCCTACGGTTACCTTGTTACGACTTCACCCCAGTCATGAATCACAAAGTGGTAAGCGCCCTCCCGAAGGTTAAGCTACCTACTTCTTTTGCAACCCACTCCCATGGTGTGACGGGCGGTGTGTACAAGGCCCGGGAACGTATTCACCGTGGCATTCTGATCCACGATTACTAGCGATTCCGACTTCATGGAGTCGAGTTGCAGACTCCAATCCGGACTACGACATACTTTATGAGGTCCGCTTGCTCTCGCGAGGTCGCTTCTCTTTGTATATGCCATTGTAGCACGTGTGTAGCCCTGGTCGTAAGGGCCATGATGACTTGACGTCATCCCCACCTTCCTCCAGTTTATCACTGGCAGTCTCCTTTGAGTTCCCGGCCTAACCGCTGGCAACAAAGGATAAGGGTTGCGCTCGTTGCGGGACTTAACCCAACATTTCACAACACGAGCTGACGACAGCCATGCAGCACCTGTCTCACAGTTCCCGAAGGCACTTTCGCATCTCTGCAAAATTCTGTGGATGTCAAGACCAGGTAAGGTTCTTCGCGTTGCATCGAATTAAACCACATGCTCCACCGCTTGTGCGGGCCCCCGTCAATTCATTTGAGTTTTAACCTTGCGGCCGTACTCCCCAGGCGGTCTATTTAACGCGTTAGCTCCGGAAGCCACTCCTCAAGGGAACAACCTCCAAATAGACATCGTTTACGGCGTGGACTACCAGGGTATCTAATCCTGTTTGCTCCCCACGCTTTCGCACCTGAGCGTCAGTCTTTGTCCAGGGGGCCGCCTTCGCCACCGGTATTCCTCCAGATCTCTACGCATTTCACCGCTACACCTGGAATTCTACCCCCCTCTACAAGACTCAAGCCTGCCAGTTTCGAATGCAGTTCCCAGGTTGAGCCCGGGGATTTCACATCCGACTTGACAGACCGCCTGCGTGCGCTTTACGCCCAGTAATTCCGATTAACGCTTGCACCCTCCGTATTACCGCGGCTGCTGGCACGGAGTTAGCCGGTGCTTCTTCTGCGGGTAACGTCAATGAAAATGGTTATTAACCATTCTCCCTTCCTCCCCGCTGAAAGTACTTTACAACCCGAAGGCCTTCTTCATACACGCGGCATGGCTGCATCAGGCTTGCGCCCATTGTGCAATATTCCCCACTGCTGCCTCCCGTAGGAGTCTGGACCGTGTCTCAGTTCCAGTGTGGCTGGTCATCCTCTCAGACCAGCTAGGGATCGTCGCCTTGGTGAGCCGTTACCTCACCAACAAGCTAATCCCATCTGGGCACATCCGATGGCAAGAGGCCCGAAGGTCCCCCTCTTTGGTCTTGCGACGTTATGCGGTATTAGCTACCGTTTCCAGTAGTTATCCCCCTCCATCGGGCAGTTTCCCAGACATTACTCACCCGTCCGCCACTCGTCAGCAAAGCAGCAAGCTGCTTCCTGTTACCGTTCGACTTGCATGTGTTAGGCCTGCCGCCAGCGTTCAATCTGAGCCATGATCAAACTCTTCAATTTAAGTTTGATGCTCAAAGAATTAAACTTCGTAATGAATTACGTGTTCACTCTTGAGACTTGGTATTCATTTATTGTCCGA
>NZ_JASJUI010000027.1:0-1623 GCF_047467925.1 Citrobacter sp. ANG330
GGGGCTGCCGCTGGCGCTGATTGACATTAACGGACGGGTTGCGTGGCGCGCAGAATTTGATGAATGGGGAAATATGCCGCGGGAAGATAACCCGCATAACCTGGAGCAGCTTATTCGTCTGCCGGGGCAGCAGTATGATAAAGAGACGGGGTTGTACTATAACCGGCACCGTTACTACGACCCGTTACAGGGAAGGTATGTCACTCAGGACCCGATAGGGTTGCGTGGGGGATTAAACCCTTATATGTATCCATTAAATCCGGTCACCAATATAGATCCGCTGGGGTTGGCTGAAACATCGGAGTCGTATGTCGTTAGTAGAGATCTGGCTGTGCTTGGAGACGAAGCCAGATCTCGCTGGAATCCTCTTACACATACTTTTACAGTAACAACTGATGGGCAAGGAAATATATTGCATACATATAGTTGGGGGAATGATGCAAATTTGAACGGATGGAATTTAGATCAATCTATCGATCTAAAAACAGCCAGAGAGGCATTGGATAATGGCTTAGCTCAACCCACTTTGGCACCAAGTTATTGTGTAGAGCAAGCGTATGCCGAATTAAATAAAAAAGAAAACGAACATATTAATTTATTCATTACGAGAAATTGTAAGCAGGAAACAAATAGGCTATTATTTAAAGCAATGGCTATTTGTACTAGTAATAAATGGGGAGCATCTCCATTCCCACCGAAACCTGGTATGTATGGATATTTCTATTAACTATGAAGAATTTTTTTGTGGTTTTATTGACAAGTATAACTATCAGTGTTGTAGTTGTAATTGTTTATGTCGTATCTATTTCTTTATGGGGTAAGGAGATGCATTTTGGCTATGTTAGATTATTCTTTATATTAAGTGTTATTGGTGGTGGAATATTTAGCGCCTATTTCATTCATATAAACAATGATGGCTTTTTTTACAGTATTCTTTACGGTGTCATTACTTCGTTAAGTATATTTTTCTTGATCGGATTTGCCATTGTAAATATATATGGTGCATAGCTTTGCAACGCAATAATAATAAAAGTCGGGAGAGAACAGGCTGTGGCAGCACGAAACCCGGCACGATTACAGCGACACTGGACTGCTGGACCGGATGATGCCAGACAGGCTTCACCCGGTGGAATGGCTCACTTACGGCTCTGACTATATTACCGGGCTGAAGCCCGGCGACATGCCGCTGGTCGATTTCACCCGCGACTGCTTGCACCGGGAGAAACAGCGAACCTCCGGCGCTTATAAGCAGAACACGCTCTACAGTGCCACCGGGCAGTTGCTGAGCCACACGTTCAGTGACCCGATGCTGAACCGGGAATACGGTTTTAACGACAACGGACAGCTTGTACACATCCGTGGCGTGCATCAGGAGGAAGACTACCGCTGTGAACAACAGGGCGCTGCACTGCTGGAAAGTCGTTACCTCTATGACCCGCTGGGTCGTCGGGTCAGTAAACGAGTGTGGAAAAACCGGCGGACATACGGAGAAATCACCGGTAACGAATACATTCAGCTCTTCCCCCGGAAGTGACCTGGTACGGCTGGGACGGCGAACGGCTGACCACCACCGAAACCACCACACAGCGCGTGCAGACGATTTACACACCGGGGAGTTTCACC
>NZ_JASJUI010000028.1:0-1612 GCF_047467925.1 Citrobacter sp. ANG330
CAACCCGCACAGCGAATACCCCTCCGCCAGTGAAGACGCCACCGGCAGCCGGAAACAGATGACGTGGAGCCGCTACGGGCAGTTGCTGACCTTCACTGACTGTTCAGGCTACCAGACCCGTTACGAATATGACCGCTTCGGGCAGGTCACGGCCCTTCATCAGGAAGAAGGGCTCAGTCAGTACCGCACTTACGATGACCGGGGCAGACTTGTCTGCCAGCAAAATGCACAGGGCCGTGAGACCCGCCATGAGTACAGCATCGCAGGTGACCTGACGGCGGTGATATCCCCGGACGGCGTACGCACGGAGACGCAGTATGATGCAGCAGGACGGGTACTCATCTCCACCACTGGCGGCCTGATGCGGCAGATGGCATACGATGCCGCAGGTCGCCTTACCCAACTGACCAACGAGAACGGCAGCCACACGCTATTCACTTATGATGTGCTGGACCGGCTGGTGCAGGAAACCGGGTTCGACGGCAGGACGCAGCGTTATCAGTACGGTATTACCGGACAGCTTATCCGCAGCGAGGATGAAAGCCTCGTCACCCTCTGGCATTACGATGCATCCGACCGCCTGACGCACCGCACCGTCAATGATGAGCCGGCGGAACAGTGGACCTACAACGAGCGCGGCTGGCTGACCGAAGTCAGCCATCTCAGCGACGGCCACCGCGTCGCCGTGCAGTATGAGTACGATAAACAGGGACGGATGAACCTTGAACGCCAGACGGTGCACAATACGGAGACGAATGAACTGCTCTGGCAGCACGAAACCCGGCACGTTTACAGCGCTAAGGGACTGCCGGACCGCGTGATACCGGACCGCCTTCCCCCGGTAACGTGGCTGACCTACGGCAGCGGGTATCTGGCAGGAATGAAACTCGGCGACACACCGCTTATCGACTTCACCCGCGACCGCCTGCACCGCGAAACGCAGCGTTGCTTTGGCGAGTACGAACTGACCACGGCATACGCGCCGGGCGGTCAGCTACAGAGCCACCACCTCAGCATTCTTCAGCTTAATCGCAACTACACCTGGAACAGCGGCGGACAGCTTATACGTATCAGCGGGCAGCATGAGCAGCGGGATTATCAGTACGGCGACGCCGGGCGGTTGCTCGGCACACACATTCAGTCGCCCCACCACGACCTGGCGCAGTGGACGTTCACCGACCCGGCGGGCAACCGGATAGCCGCGCGGGATAAGTATCCGATGCTGCCGGAAAGCTTCCCGGATAACCGCATCAGCCAGGATGTGGAGAACTTTTACCATTATGACGAACACGGCAGGCTGACGGAGAAAGACGAGCGCCGGATACGCCCGCACGGCAGCTTCGTACATCACTACCGCTATGATAACCAGCATCGCCTGGTGCACTACCGCCTGATGCAGGCAGGCAACGTGCTGACGGAAAGCCGTTATCTTTACGACCCGCTGGGACGGCGAATCGGCAAACGGGTGTGGGCATGTACGGTATATCACGATGGCTCGTGTTCACAGCCGGCACTGCAGGAAACCGTGTGGTACGGCCAGGATGGCGACAGGCTGACCACCACGCAGACGGACGAAACACGTATTCAGACGGTGTACCAGCCGGGGAGCTTT
>NZ_JASJUI010000029.1:0-1098 GCF_047467925.1 Citrobacter sp. ANG330
CCCGGCAGGCGGATGAGCTGTTCCAGGTTATGCGGATTATCTTCCCGCGGCATATTTCCCCATTCATCAAATTCTGCGCGCCAGGCAATCTGTCCTTTAATGTCAATCAGTGCCAGCGGCAGGCCCCGGTGGTCGCAGTGGTACAGGTGGATTTTGCGTTCCGGCGTGTATTCCGGCTCCAGCTGATTTTTCATCTGCGCCGGCGTCAGGCCGCACTGTGCCAGCCACGCCCGGCTGGCTTCGCTGAATTCCCCGCGCTGTAACTCCGCTTCCAGATTATCCACCATTGCCACCAGTTCTGGCGGGAAGGTCACGTTTGCTTCCTGCTGAAATTTCTCGGCCAGCGTGCGACGTACTGCTTTTGCCAGCTCTCCGGTTGCCGTTTCAATACGGATGAGCGGCGTAAAGCTCCCCGGCTGGTACACCGTCTGGATACGGGTTTTGTCCGTCTGCGTGGTGGTCAGCCTGTCGCCGTCCTGGCCGTACCATGTCACCTCCGGTATGGGGGACAGCTGAATATATTCGTGACCGGTGATTTCTCCGTATGTCCGCTGGCTTTTCCACACCCGTTTGCTGATTCGTCGTCCCAGTGGGTCGTAAAGATAACGGCTTTCCGTCAGCACGTTGCCTGCCTGCATCCGGCGGTAGTGCGCCAGTCGGTGCTGGTTATCATACTCATAATGATGCGACAGGCTGCCGTGCGGGCGTATCCGGCGCTCGTCTTTCTCCGTCAGCCTGCCGTGTTCGTCATAATGATAAAAGTTCTCCACATCCTGGCTGATGCGGTTATCCGGAAAGCTTTTCGGCAGCACCGGATACTTATCCCGTTCCGCTATCCGGTTGCCCGCCGGGTCGGTGAATGTCCACGGATCCAGGTCATGGCCGGGAGAGGTAATGTGCGTGCCGAGTAATCGCCCGGCGTCGCCGTACTGATAATCCCGCTGCTCATGCTGTCCGCTGATACGGATCAGCTGTCCGCCGCTGTTCCAGGTGTAGTCGCGGTTAAGCTGGTGAATGCTGAGGTGGTGGCTCTGTAGCTGACCGCCCGGAGTGTATGCTGTGGTCAGTTCGTATTCGCCGAAGCGGCGCTGCGTTTCC
>NZ_JASJUI010000030.1:0-860 GCF_047467925.1 Citrobacter sp. ANG330
GTTGCTGCGACTGACGGCCCGATGCCGCAGACTCGTGAGCACATCCTGCTGGGTCGTCAGGTAGGCGTTCCGTACATCATCGTGTTCCTGAACAAATGCGACATGGTTGATGACGAAGAGCTGCTGGAACTGGTAGAAATGGAAGTTCGTGAACTTCTGTCTCAGTACGATTTCCCGGGCGACGACACTCCGATCGTTCGTGGTTCTGCTCTGAAAGCGCTGGAAGGCGACGCAGAGTGGGAAGCGAAAATCATCGAACTGGCTGGCTTCCTGGATTCTTACATTCCGGAACCAGAGCGTGCGATTGACAAGCCGTTCCTGCTGCCGATCGAAGACGTATTCTCCATCTCCGGTCGTGGTACCGTTGTTACCGGTCGTGTAGAGCGCGGTATCATCAAAGTGGGCGAAGAAGTTGAAATCGTTGGTATCAAAGAGACTGCGAAGTCTACCTGTACTGGCGTTGAAATGTTCCGCAAACTGCTGGACGAAGGCCGTGCGGGTGAGAACGTTGGTGTTCTGCTGCGTGGTATCAAACGTGAAGAAATCGAACGTGGTCAGGTACTGGCTAAGCCGGGCACCATCAAGCCGCACACCAAGTTCGAATCTGAAGTGTACATTCTGTCCAAAGACGAAGGCGGCCGTCATACTCCGTTCTTCAAAGGCTACCGTCCGCAGTTCTACTTCCGTACAACTGACGTGACTGGCACCATCGAACTGCCGGAAGGCGTAGAGATGGTAATGCCGGGCGACAACATCAAAATGGTTGTTACCCTGATCCACCCGATCGCGATGGACGACGGTCTGCGTTTCGCAATCCGTGAAGGCGGCCGTACTGTAGGTGCGGGCGTTGTTGCTAAAGT
>NZ_JASJUI010000031.1:0-770 GCF_047467925.1 Citrobacter sp. ANG330
GAGGGTGAAAGCTACCGGCTGACATATGACAGGGCCGGGCAGCTTATTGCCGAAACCGATTTTACCGGGCGCACGTTAACCTACCGCTATGATGCCGCTGGCCGCTGTATCCGCACCACCTTCCCGGACGGCACGCACCTGCACCGCCGCTATAACGTCACCGACCAGGTGACAGATGAAGACATCACGCAGGGTGACAGCGACCGTATTCTCAGCACCACCACCTTCCGCTATGACACGCTGTGCCGCCTGGTGGAGGCAAAGAACAATGATGCCACCGTCACGTATGAATACGATGACGCCGGCCGGATAACCGCCGAAACCATTAATGGCAGGCGCACGGAATACCGCCACGACCCGGAGCAGGACTCGGTTTCACAACGTACCACCGCAGGTATTACGGAACGTTTCACGCGTGGCTTAATGGGCGAACTCACTTCGTGGCAGATAGCGGACCACGCGACGCTGACCTTTGAGTACGACCTGCACGGCCAGGAGACCACCAGAAAAAGCGAAGCCGGGTTTTACCAGACGCAGGGCTACACGCAGACCGGGATGCTGACAACACAGCGGGCCGGCAGCCAGGCAGAGCCACAGGCCTGGAACAAAGACCTGCAACGTCAGTGGCTGTACGACAAAGCTTATAACCTGTCGATGATATCGGACTCGCTGCGCGGGACGATGGTCAACAGCATGACGGCGAACGACCAGATAAGCCATGCCACCTGGACGGGCAGCGGCAGTACCCTGATGCGCGAGGAGCGCTTCAC
>NZ_JASJUI010000032.1:0-713 GCF_047467925.1 Citrobacter sp. ANG330
AATAAATATCCTCCGGCATAGCCGGAGGTTTTTCAAATGCGCCTGTAAGGCTCTCTTTCCAGCTGCGCCCTAACAGGCGCGTACGATCTGACATTTGCATCTGACTTCGTTACTTACGGCCCGTAAACGGGCTGCCCGGATAAGGGATCGATAACTGCTCTCCCATTTTATCCTCTTCAAGCTGGTGCTTTATGTACTCTTGTATCTTTGCCGTGTTCTTGCCTACCGTATCTACATAGTAACCCCGGCACCAGAACTCCCTGTTTCTGTATTTGAACTTCAGGTCTCCAAACTGCTCATAAAGCATCAGACTACTTTTTCCCTTTAGATAACCCATAAACCCCGAGACACTCATTTTCGGCGGGATCTCCACAAGCATATGGATATGATCTGCACAGCATTCTGCTTCCAGGATCCGTACGTTTTTCCACTCACACAGCTTTCTTAAGATGCTGCCTACCGCCCTGCGTTTCTCTCCGTAGAACGCTTGTCTTCGGTATTTGGGCGCAAAAACTATGTGATATTTACAGTTCCATCGGGTGTGCGCTAAGCTCTTTTCGTCCCCCATAGGGACCCCCTTTTGATTTCTTGTTTGACTCTTGCAGTTGCCAGACCGCAAGGTGTTTTAACAAATCAAAAGGGGTTTTAATAACGGGGCCAAAGCTGAAAGCTTTACTGAACCCCCAGCCTAGCTGGGGGTTTTCTGTGCACAA
>NZ_JASJUI010000033.1:0-667 GCF_047467925.1 Citrobacter sp. ANG330
GCTGACTGACCTGCCATCAGGCGTGACAATTTCCGTGACATTCCCGGAGCCGATATTCAGCCGGTATTCGGTTTTTCGCCCGGCAGCATCCGTCATCGCCACCATGCGGCCCGCGTTATCAAATTCCCGCGTAACCACACTGCCGTCAGCTTTTTCTTCCTTAATCACCCGTTTCAGTCCGCCTTCACCTTCAGTGTGCAGCACCTCCCGGCGGTTCAGGCTGTCGGTGATGGCGACGGCATTTTTCTCATACTCATACGAGTAACTCAGCCCGGCCGGATTGTGCTGCTCCACCACACGGCCGGCCGCATCATAGCGGTAGGTGGTCCGGGGCCGTCCGGCGTACTGGTGCGCCGTCATGCGTCCCGGGTGTTTATCGTCATAAGTGAAGCCCCGCACCGGCGTATCGCTGCGGTCATACACCGCCGACAGCTCGCCACGCGGGGTGTACGTATAGCGGGCCAGGGGCAACGCCGGGAGATTCTCCGGGTATGCCGGGTCGTGGGTCAGCCACACGGCCTCAAGGCGGATGCCGCGGTCTGCGCCATAGCCGGAGACCGGCATCGTCTGCGGGTATTCCGGCGCCCTGACGCCGGAGGAGACCGCCTGTTTACGCGCCGCCTCCGCCCGCTGCGCCTGCGTGGTCAGCGCCAGCCGGAAGCGGCGG
>NZ_JASJUI010000034.1:0-639 GCF_047467925.1 Citrobacter sp. ANG330
TAAGGAGTAACCGATGACAACCCAGTATGGATTTTTTATTGATTCCAGCCGTTGCACCGGTTGTAAAACCTGCGAACTGGCCTGTAAAGATTACAAAGACTTAACCCCGGATGTCAGCTTCCGCCGCATTTACGAATACGCGGGCGGTGACTGGCAGGAGGACAACGGCGTCTGGCATCAGAACGTGTTTGCCTACTATCTCTCTATTGCCTGTAACCACTGTGAGGATCCGGCCTGTACTAAGGTTTGCCCGAGCGGGGCAATGCACAAACGGGAAGACGGTTTTGTGGTCGTTGATGAAGATGTGTGCATCGGCTGTCGTTACTGCCATATGGCCTGCCCGTACGGCGCGCCGCAGTACAACGCCGCCAAAGGCCACATGACCAAGTGCGACGGCTGTCATGACCGCGTGGCGGATGGCAAGAAACCGATCTGTGTGGAGTCCTGCCCGCTGCGGGCGCTGGACTTCGGCCCGATTGACGAACTGCGCAAAAAACACGGCGATCTGGCTGCCGTTGCCCCACTGCCGGGCGCGCACTTCACGAAGCCGAGTATTGTGATCAAACCGAATGCCAACAGCCGCCCGACCGGGGATACCACCGGTTATCTGGCGAATCCGAAGGAGGTGTAAGATGGGAA
>NZ_JASJUI010000035.1:0-602 GCF_047467925.1 Citrobacter sp. ANG330
ACGGACGGACCTGCCATCAGGCGTGACAATTTCCGTGACATTCCCGGAGCCGATATTCAGCCGGTATTCGGTTTTACGCCCGGCAGCATCCGTCATCGCCACCATGCGGCCCGCGTTATCAAATTCCCGCGTAACCACACTGCCGTCAGCTTTTTCTTCCTTAATCACCCGTTTCAGTCCGCCTTCACCTTCGGTGTGCAGCACCTCCCGGCGGTTCAGGCTGTCGGTGATGGCGACGGCATTTTTCTCATACTCATACGTGTAGCTCAGCCCGGCCGGGTTATGCTGCTCCACCACACGGCCGGCCGCATCATAGCGGTAGGTGGTCCGGGGACGTCCGGCGTACTGGTGCGCCGTCATGCGTCCCGGGTGTTTATCATCATAAGTGAAGCCCCGCACCGGCGTATCGCTGCGGTCATACACCGCCGCCAGCTCGCCGCGCGGGGTGTACGCATAGCGGGCCAGGGGCCGCACGGGAAGATTTTCCGGGTATTCCGGGTCGTGGGTCAGCCATACTTCTGCCAGACGAAGGCCGTTGTCCGTGCCGTACGCGGTGGCGGGCAGAGCATCCGGGAAGGGAAGGGGTTTTGTGCCACTGGCGG
>NZ_JASJUI010000036.1:0-600 GCF_047467925.1 Citrobacter sp. ANG330
TGCGGCAGACAGGTCAGCCAGCAGGACGCACAGGGCCGGGAAACGCGCTACGAATACAGCCTGGCAGGCGACCTGGCAGCAGTCATCTCCCCGGACGGCAGCAGGCAGACCACAGAGTACGACGACGCAGGACACCCGGTGAGCACCACCACTGGCGGCCTGACCCGGCAGATGGCATACGACGCTGCAGGTCGCCTTACCCAACTGACCAACGAAAACGGCAGCCACACGCTATTCACTTATGATGTGCTGGACCGGCTGGTGCAGGAAACGGGTTTTGACGGCAGAACGCAGCGTTATCAGTACGGTATTACCGGGCAGCTTATCTGCAGTGAAGACGAAAGCCTCGTCACCCTCTGGCATTACGATGCGTCAGACCGGCTGACCCACCGTACCGTCAATGATGAGCCGGCGGAACAGTGGACCTACAACGAGCGCGGCTGGCTGACCGAAGTCAGCCAACTCAGCGACGGTCACCGCGTCGCCGTACAGTATGAGTACGATAAACAGGGCAGACTTACCAACGAACGCCAGACGGTGCATCACCCGGAAACGAATGACCTGCTCTGGCAACACGAAACCCGGCACGATTACAGCGAT
>NZ_JASJUI010000037.1:0-600 GCF_047467925.1 Citrobacter sp. ANG330
CGCAGCAGACAGGTCAGCCAGAAAGACGCACAAGGCCGTGAGACCCGCTATGAGTACAGCATCGCGGGTGACCTGATGGCCGTCATTCATCCGGACGGCAGCAGACAGACCACAGAGTACGACGACGCAGGACACCCGGTGAGCACCACCACTGGCGGCCTGACCCGGCAGATGGCATACGATGCCGCAGGTCGTGTGACGCAACTGACCAACGAGAACGGCAGCCACACCATCTTCGCTTATGACCTGCTGGACCGGCTGGTACAGGAAACGGGTTTTGACGGCAGGACGCAGCGTTATCAGTACTGTATTACCGGACAGCTTATCCGCAGCGAGGATGAAAGCCTCGTCACCCTCTGGCATTACAATGCATCCGACCGCCTGACGCACCGCACCGTCAATGATGAGCCGGCGGAACAGCGGACCTACAACGAGCGCGGCTGGCTGACCGAAGTCAGCCATCTCAGCGACGGCCACCGCGTCGCCGTACAGTATGAGTACGATAAACAGGGCCGCCTTATCAGCGAACGCCAGACGGTGCACCATCCTGAAACGAATGAACTGCTCTGGCAACACGAAACCCGGCACGATTACAGTGAC
>NZ_JASJUI010000038.1:0-384 GCF_047467925.1 Citrobacter sp. ANG330
GTCGTTTCAATTTTCAGCTTGATCCAGATTTTTAAAGAGCAAAACTTCGCAGTGAACCCTTTCAGGTACACTCTGAAGTTTTCTTGATTACGTTCTACAGTATGGTGGAGCTATGCGGGATCGAACCGCAGACCTCCTGCGTGCAAAGCAGGCGCTCTCCCAGCTGAGCTATAGCCCCATACAGTGTAGTTAAAACCTCATCCCCAATTCGTTTCCGGGCGCGGCGTGGTGAAGCGAAGCATACTGAAGTATGTGAGCTTTGCCACAACAAAGCACGGGAGCGAATTTGGTAGGCCTGAGTGGACTTGAACCACCGACCTCACCCTTATCAGGGGTGCGCTCTAACCACCTGAGCTACAAGCCTGTAGAGGTTTTACTGCTCGT